>CAVTWC010000001.1:0-128297 GCA_963738105.1 uncultured Alphaproteobacteria bacterium
GCATATCTTCTTGAAGTGCGCGCACCTGGGCTACGATTTCGTCAATTCCGGCAGCTTCGCCGATCGTGACGACGACGGCGGCCGCTTCCATAAGACCGCAACTCTTCAAGAACTCGGGATTTTTCGCGTCTCCATAAAAGACGGTACGCCCGCGCCTCCGGTGCTCCGGGACCGCGGCGGCATCGCTATCGACGGCAATGTATTGGAATTTATGCCGGTCGAGCATCGAACAGACGACCTGTCCGACCCGACCGTGGCCGACCACGATGGCGTGGCCGGTACCGCCGCCCGGTGCAGCGGCAAGCTCTGGATCGAGCGGCTTATCTTCACGGACCAGCGGCGTCATTCGCCGCGCAAGGTACGACATTGTGGGAATGAGCATCATCGTCAGCGACGTCAGAGCCACGGTAAAGCTCGATACATTGGCGTCAATCAGCCCGAGGCTTGTTGCCATGCCGATGCCGACGAAGGCAAACTCTCCGCCGGGGCCGAGGAGCAGGCCTGTCTCGATCGCTGCCGGCCATGAGATATGAAAGAGGCGGGCAAGCCCGATGATGACCAGGGATTTGACGGCGATAAGGCCGGCTCCGCAAGCAAGAAGCCAAACTGGATCGCGGGCAAGCTCGCGGAAATCGATGTTCATGCCGACCGTGAAGAAGAACAGGCCAAGCAAAAGTCCCTTGAACGGATCGATGGCAGTTTCGATCGCTTTGCGGAATTCTGTCTCGACAAGCAGCAAACCGGCAACGAAAGCGCCAAGTGCCATGGACATGCCGGCCATGGCGGCGGCCCCCGGTTGCGACAATCACGAATAGCGTCGTAGCGACAAAGAGGTCGCTCATGCCGGCCGCTGCAACGAGGCGGAACAGGGGCCTCATCACCAGCCGGCCGAGAACGACGATCACGCCAATCGCAAGCGCGGCGTTCGTGAGCGCCAGAACGAGACTGGCGATAATAGAACCATCCTGGCCCGCGCCAGAAATCGAGATGAAAAGCAGGATCGGGGCCACCGCCAGGTCCTGCGCCAGAAGGATCGCGAAGCTGGCTCGGCCCGAACCTGTGTTGAGCCGTCCTTGCCTTGAAAGGCCCTCTATGACGATGGCGGTGGAGGACAACGCGAGGCAAGCACCGAGGATCAGCGCCACCGCAGGTTCGCCGCCCAGGAGGGCCGCCATGCCACCGATCACGGCAGCAGAAAGCACGATCTGAAGGCTGCCAAGCCCGAATACCAGGCGACGCATGGTCTTCAATCGCTCGTAGGACAACTCCAAGCCGATCAGGAAAAGCAGAAACACGATGCCAAGGTCGGCAATGCCGGCGACGTTCTTGGCGTCCACCACAGTGAACCAATAAAGGAACGGGAAATTTTCGATGAAAGAACCCAGTCCCATCGGGCCGAGGATCGCACCCGCTGCCAAATAGCCGAGAACGGGGCTCAGTCTGAACCGACGCATCAATGGAATAACGAGGCCTGCGGTGCCGAGCACCACGAGCGCGTCGCTGTAAACCTGAATGTTTATTGGGGAAGGCATCTGGTCTCGCTTGTTCGATTCCTGCCATGCAGGCACAGCGGAGCCACCCGCTACCTTACGCATGCGAGGGAGCGCGTCCATTGGCGGTCAGAGCGCACGGCACCGGAACCTGTGATTACAGCCGCGTGCTGGTGTCAGACGGGTCGACGTCGCCTGTACGACGGCAGAAAGCGCGTCAAAACAAGAATGTACAACTCCGGTTCTGATTCAATCAGAACCGATCATGCTCTAAAACTTCAAATTCGCAAACGCCCGGACGCCGATGCCCGGCAGCAGGACCTCGTCCTTGGTGTAGGAAACCGAATTGCGGATGTTCTCGTTCAGCAGATTGTTGCCGACCAGGCCGACCGTCATTTCGCGTGCGCCGAACCAGGACGGATCGAGCTTGGTCTTGTAGCTGACCTCCGCCTTCAACAGATTATAGCCCGGCGTCGGCGTCTCGCCGATCGGGGCGATATCGTTCTGCGCGAAGGCGTGCAGCAGGTTGATGCGCATGAACCAGTTGGTGTCGCGCCAATAGACGCCGCCGCCGACCCGCACCGGCGGAATCCGCGGCACGTTGGTGCCGTCGGTGAAGGTGGCGCGGACGACGTCGAACTGGTCCTCGACGCCCCAGATGCCGCCATAGAGCGGCCCGACATCGAGCTGGCTCTGGAATTCGGCGCCGCGGAAGGTGGCGTCGCGCTGCGAATAGATCGCCTGCTTCAGGTCAAGCGGGACCCGGATCGGCAGGATCAACACAAGCGGACTATCGTCGCATGTGTTGCCGGTCAGCCGGCGGAAGATGAAGCCGTTGAACTTGGTGTAATAGCCGGTGAGTTCGAACCGCAGAGGACCCGCCGCCCGCCGCAACCCGACCTCGATCGATTTTGCGGTTTCGATGCCGAGATTGGGATTGCCGATGTCGAAGGTGGCGGTCGCATCGTGTGCGCCGCGCGAAAACAGCTCCGCCGGTTTAGGCGCGCGTTCGACATATTGAGCGGTAACGCTGGCGACCAGATCGTACGGCAAATTCTGGATCAGGCCGACGCTCGCACTTTTCGGCGTGAAATGCAGGTTGCGCGGCGTGGCAGGACCAATACCGTCGGGATCGACGGTGAGATCGAACACATCGGGTATGAACGCCGGCGTCGTTCCGGAGAGATTGACGCGCTCGATGCGTCCGGCAATCTGCGCCTTGGTGGTTTCGCTGAATTTCAGCTCGTTGAAGACGTAGCCGGCGACCCTGTTGTTATTGTTCGGATCCCACAAACCGTTGATCGGGCTGCCTGGATCGTCCGGGCTCGGCGCGGTCAGTTCCTGATGACCGGCCTGCAGGCCGAACGCCGTCGTCACCGCCGCAAAGCGCGCGTTGAACGGCATCATCTGCACTTCGAGGCGGCCCTCCTGCTCCTTGTTGGTGAATGTCTGCCGGATGCCGACGGTAGAGGGATCGGCGGGATCGGCAAGTCCGATCTCGTTATGGTGATAGTCGGTGGCGCCCGCCCAGAAGCGGACGGCGTCGATCGCCGCGGCATCCGGCCGGTATTCGCCCTTGGCGGTGAATTTGGTCTGATGGCCGTCGATCCGCGTCTGGTGATCGGCGCCGTCGATGCCGGGGATGCGATAGAGCGTGTCGTTCTGCGTGATCGCAGCGCCGATAAAGCCGCCCTGGAAGATATACGAGCCGCCGATCGACGCACCATCCGCCTGCATCGCCGAATTCGGCTGCCGGCCGTTGAACGGCTTGGTGGGATCAAACAGATACGGATAGCTCGGGATACTGTAGTCGCTGGCCTTGCGGCCATAGGCGTCGGCGTGGAACGCGAAATTGCCGCCGCCGGTATCGAGCAGGATGCCGCCATCGACACCCCGGTCGACGGAATTGATGGCCGTTCGGGTTTCGACCGTCACGCAGGACGGCGATTCCACGTTTGCGAGCGGCGCCTTCGCCGGCAGTCCGTAGGTCTGGAACGGTGCGGCCGCGCATGTAGGCAAGGCGTCCGGGATGCGATTGTTGGTTGCGCTGACGACGCCGCCGATCGATGTCGATCCGTAGCGCATCGCCGCCGGACCGCGGATGACTTCGACCTGGTTGGTCGCCAGTGGGTCGATGGGCACGAAATGGTCTTCGCCGAGATCGGAGGCGCCGCCGGCGTTGATGCCATTTTCGACGATGCCGACGCGATTGACGTCGAGGCCGCGGATGATCGGCCGGCTCGCGGCGCCCGGCGCAAAGGTGGAGCCGGTAATGCCGGGTTTGGAGAACAGGAGATCGCCAAGCTGGGCGGTGCCTTCGCGGCGGATTTCCTCGTTCGGCACCACCGTGACGGTTGCAAATTGGTCGGTCACGATCGGCAGCACGCCCTGTTGAGGCGCGGGAGCGGCCGGCGCTGGCTGCGGCTTCTGGCGCGCGCTCACGAGTGCGGCCGGGCACTGTGCGGGCGACGCGCACTGGCGTTCGCGCCGGAACCGACGCGGCGCCGCACGATCGGGCTTGGCGCCGTCACGGTGATTTCAGGCAGCTGCGTCGAGGAGGTGGCGTGGCCGCATCCTGGGCCATCGCGCTGCTGCCCATGCGCATAGCAGCAGCCAGCTTGCTCCACTGATGTGGAAGGCTCGTCTCTTCTGGAATGTCATTGTCCCGGTCCTGATTCCGTCGATGTGCGACGGCCCGATTTCGATTTATCCCTCGTGGATCGGCCACGCTGACCGGCGAACCCCGAGGGCATTTCAATCAATCGAGTCAGGAGATGGGAGGTGCGCGCGATTGGAATGCGAGGCGGGCCGAGTTCAGATGAACGAACTCGGCGTCGGTCGTCAGGTACAGGAGATCGACGGCCTGCGGCAGCAGGAGCAGCGGCGGCGTCGCGAACAGCGCATCGCCTGCGAGCGAAATGACGGCGCAGATCGCGCAAGCGTCGGCCGGTTGCTGGTCGCGATCATGGTTGGCAGGCTGCTGCTTCCGAGAGGCTTCGTCGCCGCATCTGGCGGCGAGGCCTTGCTGCAAGCCGGAGCGACTTGCGTCGGCCGGTCCGGGTCGCGGCGCCGCCTGCGCGGCGTGGAAATGCCCGAACGACAGCGCAAACTGGAGCGCAAGCGCCAACAGCGCGAGCCGCGAGCCAAGTTTGATGTGCGTTCGAAACCAATTCATGCCGCATGACGCCTGCATCGGGACGGCCAGGCATCCCGCCGCCCCGATGTTATATTATAACATCGGAGGGCGATGTGGCGATGTCAACCGTAGCTCGGCGAGTTCGGCGAATCGCGACAGCTGTGTGATTGAAGCAACGCTGAGCGCGCGCGGCTCAGCGCCCTTCGCGCAGCCAGGTCGCCGCGAATGCGCCGAGCAGCAGCAACAGGCCGATCAGGCCGGCGAACATCGGCAGCACGCCGACGCCCTTGACGACGCTGGCGTCGCGCATCTTCACGCCCATCCAGCCGTCGCCGTGGAATACGCTGGAGGCGCGCACCGGCACGATGCGCGGCAGGTCGATGCTGGAGCCATCGACGACGCGCCGCGCGTCGCCGCCGGTCGCCTGCGCCAGCGGCTTCAGCATGTCGGTCGTGGAGGTGACTTCGGAAAATTCCTTCGGGTTGGTCGGGCCGACATTGATCAGCGCCTTCAGCGTGCCGTCGGTCGCCTGCCACAGGCCGAGTTCGTTGGCGGCAAGCGTCGCGCGCCATTCGCCGGGTTCGCCTGCGCTCAAGCGTCAGTTCGCGCGTGGCGCCGGTCGGCGAGGTCACGGTCACCGGCGTGACGCTGTCCGCCATGGTCTGGCGCAGCACCACGAGATCCTTGCCCTGGACCTGCAGCCGCAGCGCTTCTTCGTCGAGATCAGGCTGCTTCATCAGCCAGTGCGACATCCGCCGCAGCAGATCGAGATGCGGGCCGCCGCCTTCATAGCCGCGCGCCCACAGCCAGATATGGTCCGACAGCAGCAGCGCGACGCGGCCTTCGCCGAATCGCGACAGCAGCAGCAGCGGCTTGCCGTCGGCGCCCGTCATCACCGGAGGGGTGGTGGCGTTGCGCGTCTCGACGGTGCGGAAGAACCGGCTCCAATGCGGCGGCTCGGAGGCGGAGCCTTCCAGCCCGCGCGTCACCGGATGGCGTTTGCCGGCGTCGCTCAGATGCGCATAAAACGGTTTCTCGGTGACGCCGACAGGTTCGGCCGGCAGCACCGAATCCAGGGGCGTACGCCAGATGCTGGTGGTCGAGGCGTAGTCGGGACCGGCCGACACCAGCACCGCGCCGCCGGCGCGGACATAGCGCGCGATGTTGTCGAAATAGGCGATCGGCAGCACGCCCTGGCGGGCGTAGCGATCGAAGATGATCAACTGGAATTCGTTGATCTTCTGCTGGAACAATTCGCGGGTCGGAAACGCGATCAGCGACAATTCGTTGATCGGCGTGCCGTCCTGCTTCTCCGGCGGCCGCAGAATCGTGAAGTGCACGAGGTCGACGCTGGCGTCGGACTTCAACAGGTTGCGCCAGGTGCGTTCGCCGGAATGCGGTTCGCCGGAGACCAGCAGCACCCGCAGTTTGTCGCGCACGCCGTCGATCGCGACCACGGCGCGGTTGTTGACCGGCGTCAATTCGTTCTCGAGCGGCGAGGCCTCGATCTCGACGATGTTCGGGCCGGCATGCTTGATGTCGATGTCGACACTGGAGGTCTGGCCGCTCTGCAGCGTGCGCTCGCTGATGACTTCGCCGTCGCGGCGCACCACGACCTTGGCGCGCTCGCCGCGTGACGCCCTGGTCGTCGAGCCGGTAGGTGATGGTCTGGGTCTGGCCGACGATGCCGAAGCGCGGCGCGGCCGATATCGCGATGCGCCGGTCGCGCTCGTCCTTGCGGCCGGTGACAGCGCATGCACCGGCGCCTGGAATCCGAGCGCGGCGGCATTGGCGGAATGTCGTGCACCCGGCCGTCGGTGATCAGGAATGCGCCGGCGACGCGATCGACGGGAACGTCCGACAGCGCCGAGGACAGCGCGCCGAACAATTTGGTGCCGTCGGTTTCGCCGTCGGCCTGGCCGGCCTCGACGACGCGAACTTCCAGTCCCTTGATCTTCTTCAGGCTGTCGACCAGCGCCTCCTGCGCCTTTGCGGTCTCCTGGTTGCGCGTGCCGAAATTCTGGCTCGGGCTCTTGTCGATCACGACGGCGGCGACCGAGGACAGCGGCTCGCGGTCCTCGCGGGTGAAGAAGGATTGGCGAGCGCCAGCAGGATCAGCGCCAGCGCCGCGACGCGCACCGCAGCGCCGCGCGCGCGGCCGAGCAGCAGCAGGGCCGCGATCACGACGATGGCGGCAAGCGCGATCCAAAGCACGAGTGAGGGAACGAGCGGTGTAAACGCGATACCGTAATTCATGGCGCTCACTGCCCCAGCCGTTCGATCAGCGCCGGCGCGTGCACCTGGTCGGCCTTGTAGTTGCCGGTCAGCGTGTACATCACGATGTTGACGCCGGCGCGGAAGGCGAATTCGCGCTGCCGCGGCTCGCCCGGCGTCAGCGGCAGCATCGGCTGGCCGTCGGGGCGGATCGCCCAGGCGCCGGCAAGATCGTTCGAGGTGATGATGATCGGCGAGACGCCGTCGCCGCCGCGCGCCGGGCGCGACGCGGCCTCGTCGTCGTCCTCGCGCGGCAAGGTCTCGACCCAGGTCTGGCCGGTGTTGAAGCGGCCGGGGAAATCGCGCAGCAGGTAAAACGTCTTGGTCAGCACGTGCTCGCGCGGCACCGGCTCGAGTTCGGGAACGTCGAGCGAGGAGAGAATTTCGCGCAGCGTCTGCATGCCCGGCGTTTGCGAGCCGCCGTTTTCGCCCGGCGGCGCCTCGATGGCGTCGCGGGTGTCGAAGATGCACGGTGCCGCCTTGCTTCATGTAGGCGTCGATCCGGTTGATGGCGTCCTGCGGCGGCTTTGGCGCGCCCGGCACCATCGGCCAGTAGATCAGCGGGAAAAACGCCAGTTCGTCATGCGCGGGATCGATGCCGACGGGATCGCCGGCTTCCAGCGCGGTGCGCTGCGCCAGGAACAGGGTCAGTCCGGACATGCCGGCCTTGACGATGGAATCGACGTCGGCATTGCCGGTGACGACATAAGCGAGGCGCGTCTGCGAGGCCGATTTGATGGCGAAATCGTCGTTGTTGGCGGCACGCATGGGCGAGGGGCCCATCGCGGCCAGATAATGCAGGCGCACCCGATGCGAGGTTATCGCGGTAATTTGTCGTCTCGGTGCGGTGCAATTCGATCACAGCCTGACCCGCGTAGAACAACGTCGTTTCCGATCCCGTATCAAGCGGGCTCCAAGGCGCGGCTGATGGACTTCCGACAAACACCGAGACCGGTCGCCACAGAAAATCGACCCACATGCTCCTGGCCATGCGCCGCTCGACCACGACCCCAACAGGAATTTGGGCAAGGGCTGTCGATCTCAATTGACCATCTCCCCGTGCCGGATCGGCAAGCCCGTCACAAGATTTTGCGGCTTCAAGTGCAGTACTTCATCAGCCGTCATCGCCGCCAACAGGTATACCGGCTCGCCTCGCACTTTTTCGATCATATCTTCGGGATTGCGGAACGTCAGCCGAAAAAGTCCCACCAGCCGGCTCCGCGTTTCCTCATCGAGATTGCCGCCGGTCCAGAGAGCGTCCCCGATGCGCGTGGCCTCGGAATCGAGCCCCACATACCAGGACAACGGGGCGTCACGGAGCTCGCTCAAAGGCTCGATCGCAACATCGATCGCAAGCAAATGCGAGAGCCAGCGCCTGACGACTTCGCCAAGCGAGAGCAGGCCGCGCTGCCCGGCGGTCAGATCGAGCCCCATATCGAAGCGGTCGCTGCGTTCCCAATAGCTGGCCGCAGTTGCATCGTCGAGCATGTCGACTTCCGTGACCGCAGGCAATCCCAGCAGCGCAACCAGCGGCGACTGCGGCTGCCGGCCCAGCAGCGCCTCCGTCTCCGCGTCGATCACGGTTACCACACCGTCCTGCATCGCCAGCTTTTGCGGGCGAAAGAACATCTCGGCGGCGCGCAGCACAAAAACATCGTCACAGTTATCCAGCGCGTTTCGCAAAATCGCCTGCGTCAACTGGCCGACAAGGAGTTGGGGAAACCTGATGTTGTGCCTGACGATGTCGAGATAGGCGGCTTCAAGGGTGCGGTGCTTCACAAGATGATCGCGCCAGCCGATCATCACTTCCCAATTCTCGCGAGCATCCGCGTCGCTAATTGCGGCAATCTGCGAAGGCGTGACCGGACTTCGCGGATCACCCAGCAACGCATCATGCAGCCTGTGTTCCGCGGCACACGCCTCCCGCGGCGGCACCAGCTCCGGGCGCGCCAGATAGGCTTTCAGGAATTCGTCGGTGACAAGCAGATTGCCCGCAGCGTCGCGATCGAGCAGATGATGGCCGCACGAGAGCCAGAAGTCGCGCCGTTCACTCAACTGTGCGATCCTTTCTCCAGCCCGGCGAGATCGAGGTGCTCATCGGGAGCAGCGTCCTCGCCAACCACCTCGAGAAATTCGAAGGCGCGGGTATGCCCGGTTGCCTCGCGCGGGCGCAGCGTCCGGAATTCTTCACGGATGGCCCCATTCTCAAGGCGCCGGGTTACCGCGATGAGTATACCCGGCGAATGGCCGCAGAGCGACGCCGCAAAGTCGATTTCCTCACCGGCGGCGAGGCAAGCCGTCGCGAAATCCGGCGCGCCGAAATGCGTGACGAGCTGCGCCGCTAGCATTTCGACAGCGGCCCGGCGATCCGCTTCGCTCGCCTCGACGATCTGCGCCAGCGTCGAACGGCCAAGCGAACTCAGGCCCAAAAAGCCGGCGCGAAATGCGGTACGCGCTTTACCCTGCAGATTTGCCGGATCGGACCGGCCGAATGCGAAGGCACCGGACACTGCCCATTCGCCAGGTTCTGCCGGCTTGTCAAAAACGAACGAATCCGATGCATCGAGCTGGATGGTGCGGAGCAGCTTCACCGGTTTGGTCCTCCTGGAGGCTACTTCAGCATCGCACTTTTCAACGCAATAAATATATACTTTTCGAGGTCCATCAGCCAGCTTGGTACCGGGTCGGACAAGCGCACCTCAGCTGAAAGTTACTGTGAGAGCCCATGGCCGATTTAATCGAACCTGGATGGTCCAGTGAGGCGGCCCGGTCAGGACCGAAACAGGCCGCATTGCTGGCGATGACGGCCGAACCCGCGCCGCCCGTTTCGTACGTCAAACTGGAGAGCAACGGCGTCGTTCTGATCTGCGGCCGCGACGAAACTGCCGTCGAAGCCGGCAACCTTCTCAAGGACCATCTCGACGTCACCGTGCTGATCGCGCCGCCCGCGGCCATCGCGCCCCCGCCAATGACGGATTTCCCGGTGGCGAAGGGAAAGGTCAGAAACGCCAGCGGCCATCTTGGCGCCTTCGAGGTCATCGTCGATGACTTCGCGGAGGCAACACCGTCTTCGCACGGCGCATTGATGTTCGGGCCCTCACGCGATAACGCACGGTCAAGCTGCGATATCATCCTTGACCTGACCGGCGGGACTGCCCTGTTCCCGGCGGCCGATCTGCGCGACGGTTATTTGCGGGCCGATCCCGGCAATCCCGCCGCGATGTTGCGGGCGGTTTTGAACGCGCGCGAACTGACCGGCAGCTTCGAAAAGCCACGCTACATCGCCTATGACGACACGCTGTGCGCCCATTCCCGTTCCGGGATCGTCGGCTGCACCCGTTGCCTCAATCTTTGTCCGACATCGGCCATTGCGCCGGCGGGCGATCACGTGGCGATCGACGCCAATATTTGCGCAGGTTGCGGGCAATGCGCGTCGGCCTGTCCAACCGGCGCTGCGTCCTACGCATTGCCTGCGGAGGATGTGCTGATGCGCAAGCTTCGTGCGATGCTGATGGCCTACCGCGAGGCCGGCGGCGAGCAACCGATCGTGCTGGTGCATGACGATCCCCATGGCGCGCCGCTGATCGACGCGCTGGCGCGGTTCGGCGACGGGCTGCCGGCCCACGTGCTGCCGTTTCCGGTCAATGAAATCACACAGATCGGACTGGAAAGCATCGCGGCCGCCTTCGCCTATGGCGCCGCGGCGATGCGTTTGCTGCTTCGGGCACGGCCACGGCACGACATCTCTGGATTGCTGCGGACGATGGCGCTGGCCGATCCGATCCTCACCGGGCTCGGTTTCGGGCTTGACCGGATTGCCACCATCGAGACCGACGACCCGGATATCCTGTCAGAAACACTGCGTGCAATTCCTCCGATGCCTCCCGCACCGCGTCAGGCGACCTTTCGCCCCTTGGGAGGGAAGAGAAGCGTGCTGCGCTTCGCGTTGAGCGAACTCCATCGCGCCGCGCCGGAACCGGTCGGCATCATTGCGCTCCCCAAGGGAGCGCCGTTCGGAGCCGTCGAAATCGATACCGGCGGCTGTACGCTGTGCCTGTCCTGCGTGTCGGCCTGTCCGACCGGCGCGTTGCGCGACGACCCCGAACGCCCGATGCTGCGCTTTGTCGAAGATGCCTGCGTGCAGTGCGGATTGTGCCAGGCAACCTGCCCCGAGCACGTTATCACGCTAAAACCCCAGCTCGATTTCGACGCCGCCAGGGCGCCCGCCCGAATCCTCAAGGAGGAAGAGCCGTTCTGCTGCATCCGCTGCAGCAAGCCGTTCGGTGTCAAAAGCACGATCGAGCGCGTGGTAGCGAAGCTCGAAGGCAAGCACTGGATGTACTCTGGCTCGTCGCAACGCATCGACATCATCAAGATGTGTGAGGATTGTCGCGTTGCCGCTGTCGCCGAGCAAGGCTTCGATCCCTACGGCGCGAACAGCCAGACGGTCCGCACGACCGATGACTATCTGCGCGAGCGCGAGGCACGAAGGCGCGACAAACCGGATCAGGATTAGAGCCACCTCTCAGGTCTCGCGGTGACCGCGACGACGTCATGCGGGTACGACCGGGGCCTTCTCCTTGCGCAGACCGGCCAGGACCTGCGGATCCAGGTTCAGATGGGCCTTCACCAGTTCGGGCGGCGTCAGCGCCAGCCACTGATTGAGCGACACGTCGGCATAGTAGCTGCTCTTGAATATCTCGAGGAAGCGCAAAGGCGTTTTTCCGGTATTCTCGATGTAATGCCCCATCGCGAAGGGCACGTAACCGACATCGCCGGCCATGAAATCGAAAGTGCGCGCCTGGCCTGAGGCGGCGAACACGCCCATCCGCGCCTGGCCTTCGATGTAATACTGCCACTCATCCGTGTTGGGATGCCAATGCATCTCGCGCATGCCGCCCGGCTGAACCTCCACCAGCGCGGCGGCGATGGTCTTCGATGCCGGAAACACACTGGTATCGGTGATCCGCACCGTGCCGCTGTTGGTCTTGATCGGTTGCTGCGCCAGCATTTTGTGGCTGAACGATTGGGAAACCGGGGTTGCCCCGGCGATCTTGTCGGAGGCAAGCGCGCCCGGTACGGGGGCAGCAAAAATATAGAGTTCACTCGGATCGGGGACGTGATCGAAGGACGCGCCGGGCATGCCGAAATTCTTGGACAGCACGTCGTTCGGCGTGTGCTTGAACCAGTCGCTCAACAGGAAGGTATTGTCTTCGTCGAATTCGCCGTCGTCGAAAACCAGCAGGAACTCGCAGCCATCCGGATTGAGACCCTGGATCGAGTGCGGAACGCCGCTCGGAAAATACCAGAGATCGCCGACGCCGACGTCATCGACGAAGTTCTGCCCCTGGGGATCGATCGCGGTAATGCGGGCGGTGCCGTACAGCATATAGGCCCACTCCGCCGCCTTGTGCCAATGCAGCTCGCGAACGCCGCCGGCATTCAGGCGCATGTTCACGCCGGCGATATTCTTGGAAATACCCAGTTCGCGAACGGTGATCTGACGGGTCCAGCCACCGGATTCCTGCCGCACATGGGAGTCCGAGAAAGAGAAGCGCAGGTTGGGGAGTGTGCCATGATCGGTCGAGGGCGGCACCAGCAGATCGGGATTTTGCCGGTCCCGGGCGAGGTTGCGCGGACCGGGATCGGTGCCGCCATGTCCGGGGCGTTGCGGCTGCGGTACGGGTTCGCCGGTCTGCGCGCCCGCCACTGTTGCTGCCGTTACTAATCCTCCGGCAGCCGTCGCAGCCAACAATCTACGTCGCGTCAGTTCATCCATGGTTGTGACTCCTGTGGGTTTCACTCCTGTTGGATTCCCCCAAATCCGCGAGCACTGGACATGTTGTGATGCAACGTATCGAAAGTACCTACTCCGCGGGCGTCGCCGAGGCCTCTCCTCGCCGATCTTCGCTGGCCAGCTTCCGGGCCAGCCAAACGTCGTGGTGCTCCTTCGCCCAATTAAGATCGACCTCGCCGGTTCCCATGGCTTCGAACGCGCCTTCCATCCCAAGCGTGCCGATATAAATGTGGCCGAGGATCAGGGCGATGAACAGAACCGCGACGATGGCATGCACGGCCTGCGCGATTTGCATGTCCGCAATATTGGTTCCGTAGAACGGAAACAGCAAAACAAAGCCCGACACCGAGACGACAATGCCGGCGGCAAGCGAAAGCCAATAGACCGCCTTCTCGCCGGGATTGAACCGGCCGGCGGGTGCATGCTTGTTTTTGATGAACCCTCCACCCTGCTTGAGCCACTCAAGGTCGACCTTCTCCGGAATATTGTCCTTGAAGAAGATCACGATGATGAGGACAAGACCGGCCACAAAGGAGAAGCTGGTGAAGTTGTGGGCGTATTTTGCTACCTCCGATACGGTTGAGAAGGCGTCCGGACCGATGAGCGGCAACAGCAATATCTTCCCGAAGGTGATGTTGAGACCGGTCAGGCCGAGAACGACAAAGGACACCGCGGTGAGCCAATGGGAGAACCGCTCAAAAGCTTTGAAGCGGACAATTTTCCGTCCGGAGCGTCCGGCGGTGATACGAAGCCGTCCCATGATCAGATAAGCCGCGCCCAGCACCCCGATCATGCCGAGGATCACGATCGCACCACCCCAATGCAAGAGAACTTCGTGGAAATAATCCCAGGTTCGTCCGGCGGGCTGGATCAGCACCGCGGCCTTCGTATCGGGAATATCGATCCGTCCTTCAACGCGCGGGACTTGCTTGAACAAGTCGCGTTCGCTGGTGACGCTTGCAGTCGGATTGGGCGCACCATCGGGGCCGAGCTTCTGTGCGATCGCCGGGGCAGACACCACGAACACGAGGAGCGTCACGGCAATAGACACGAGGCGAATGCGTGCAAGGAACGTCATGACGATCATCCTCCTCTTGTCCTGGTTCTTGCGTGGGGGTCTTCCACCAACGCCCGCCCGCTCAGACCTGGATGCCCTCATGATAAGCCGTCATCCAGCCCCACGCGCCGGAGCCATAACCGCGTTTCAAAACCCGTTCCTTGTAAATCTGGGCAATGATGTCGCCATCCCCAGCCAGCAACGATTTGGTGGAGCACATCTCGGCGCATAGCGGCAGCTTACCCGCGCCGAAACGGTCCGAGCCGTATTTCTCGAATTCGGCGGCGCTCCCTGGCGCTTCTGCGCCGCCGCCACCGGCGCAATAAGTGCACTTGTCCATCTTGCCGCGCGAGCCGAAATTGCCGACCTGCGGATATTGTGGCGCGCCGAAGGGACAGGCATAGAAGCAATAGCCGCAGCCGATGCACAGATCCTTGTTATGCAGCACGATGCCGTCGTCGGTCGGATAGATGCAGGTCACCGGGCAGACTGCCGCGCAAGGCGCATCGGTGCAATGCATGCAGGCCATCGACACCGAGCGCTCGCCGGGCTTGCCGTCGTTGATGGTGACAACACGGCGCCGGTTAATGCCCCATGGCACCTCGTTCTCGTTCTTGCACGCGGTGACGCAAGCATTGCAGTCGATGCATCGATCCGCGTCGCAAAGAAATTTCATGCGCGCCATTGTTTTGCCTTTCACGCCGCCCGGATCTGACAAAGAGTAGCTTTCGGCTCTTGCATGCCGGTCGCAGGATCATAGCCATACGTCGTAAGCGTGTTCACGCTCTCGCCGAGCACAAACGGATCGGCGCCTTTCGGATATTTGGCGCGCAGGTCGGCGCCCTCGTACCAGCCGGCGAAGTGATAAGGCATCCAGGCAAGCCCTTTGCCTACCCGCTCGGTCACGAGCGCCTTCATGCGAGTCCTTGAAGCATTCTCGGCTCCCGTCACCCAGACCCATCCGCCGTCCTTGATACCCCGCTCGGCCGCATCCGCGGGGTTAATCTCGACAAACATGTGCTGCTTCAACTCGGCGAGCCACTTGTTAGAGCGCGTCTCTTCACCGCCACCTTCGTATTCGACAAGCCGACCGGAACTCAGGATCAGAGGGAATTGCTTGACGATCCCCCGGTCGACGGCAGTCTTCTGAACGCTGAATCCGATATTGGGTACGCGGAACTGCCTTGCATCCGGCAACGTCGGATAATCGGCGACGAGGTCCGGACGCGGCGTGTAGATCGGTTCGCGGTGGACGGGAATTGGGTCGGGCAAATTCCAGGCGATCATGCGTGCCTTGCCGTTGCCATACGGCGAACAACCATGCTCGATCGACACCCGCTGAATTCCGCCGGAAAGATCCAGCGACCACGACACCGCGTCGGGATTGGCGGGATTCACCCGCTGGATGATTTCCATTTCCTGCGCGGTGAGGTCCTTGTCCCAACCGAGCTTCTTGAGCACAGCCAGGGTAAACTCCGGATACCCGTCCTTGATTTCAGAGCCGACCGAATAAGAGCCCTCAGCGAGGAGGTTATCGTGCTCCTCCCTTTCGACCTCCTGCCCGTTTTCCATCACCTTGCGCTTGACGACGCGTTCGACGCCAAACCGGGCACGGAACGTGGCGCCACCCTCCTTCACCGGCAGATTGGTGTTGTAGAGAATGGGCGTACCGGGATGCTTGAACTCCGGCGTACCCCAGCATGGCCATGGCAGGCCGTAATAGTCGCCCCCGACTTCCGGGTCATCCTTTGGAGCCCGCATGGTGATCAGGTCGAACTTGGCCTGGTTCTTCATGTGAGCCTTGAGCCGTTCGGGCGATTGCCCGCAATAACCCGTGGACCAGCCGCCGCGGTTGATTTCACGCAGAATATCTTCCGCCGATACGGCGTTATTCTCGACCTTGATATTCTTGAACATCTTGTCTGCGAAGCCGAACTTGCGGGCGAGCAGATACATTGTGTCGTAGTCGTTTTTCGATTCGAAAACCGGCTCAACGATTTTCTCGCCCCATTGCAGCGAGCGGTTCGAGGCCGTGCGCGACCCGTTCATTTCGAAGCTGGTGCACGCCGGCAAAAGATACGTACCGTTCTTCCGCTCTGAGACCACCGACCATGCCGTCGGATAGGGGTCGCAGACCACCAGCAGTTCGAGTTTCTCGATGCCGCGGACCGCTTCCGGCATTCTCGTGATGGTGTTTACGCCATGCCCCATAATGAACATCGCCTGCACCGGCTCTGGCTGGCTGACCTGGTCTTTCGGCAGCAAAGTCGCATCAAACCAGCGCGTGCTCGGGATACCCGGCGTTTCCATCAGCTTCTTGTTGGGAAAGCGGGAACTCATCCACTCGTAATCCACCTCCCACACCCGGCACCAATGCCGCCATGCCTCTTCAGCGAGACCGTAATAGAGCGGCAGCGATGTCACATCGAGGCCAAGGTCGGTGGCACCCTGCACATTGGTATGGCCACGAAAAATGTTGGCACCGGCTCCGGCAAATCCCACATTACCGGTGGCGAGCAGCAGAATGCAGCTGGCGCGGACGTTGGCCGTGCCGGTCGTAAACTGGGTCTGTCCCATCGCCCAGATCAAGGTTGCGGGCTTTTGCTTCGCGAAGGTTTCGGCGACGTGCTTGACCTGTGCTTCGGGCAGACCGGTGACGCGTTCGACCTCATGGGGGGTCCACTTTGCCACCTGTTTACGGACTTCATCGACGCCATAGACGCGCTGGCTCAGGAATTCCTTATCCTCCCAGCCATTTTCAAAAATGTGCCAAAGCATCCCGTAGATGGTGGCAATATGGGTGCCGGGGCGGACGCGAACGTATTCAGTTGCGTGCGCCGCCGTCCGCGTCATTCGCGGATCGACGACGATCATATTGGCCCGGTTGAGTTCCTTGCCTTCCAGAATATGCTGGAGCGAAACCGGATGCGCCTCCGCTGGATTGCCGCCCATGATGAGGATGGTCTTGGAATTGCGGATATCGTTGTAGCTGTTGGTCATCGCGCCATAGCCCCAGGTGTTGGCGACCCCGGTGACCGTGGTGGAGTGGCAGATCCGCGCCTGATGATCGGAATTATTGGTTCCCCAGAAGGCCGCGAGTTTGCGGTTGAGGTAGGCGGCTTCGTTGGTGAACTTGGCCGACCCGAGCCAGTAGACCGAGTCCGGTCCGGACTTCTGGCGAATATCCAGCAATTTGTCGCCGATCTCGTCGATCGCTGTATCCCAGGAAATGCGGACCCATTGGCCGTTCACGAGTTTGACGGGATAGCGCAGCCGCCGCTGGCTCAGCACATCATCACGAACCGCCGCGCCCTTGCAGCAGTGCGATCCTCGATTGATCGGGCTGTCGTAGTCCGGTTCCTGGCCAATCCACACCCCATTCGCGACTTCGGCGATCACCGAACAGCCGACTGAACAATGGGTGCAGATATTCTTCCGCGTCGTAACGGCTGCGCCGACAGGTGGCGGGGGACCGGCTGCCGCGTTACGTATGCTGCTGAGCGGAAGGCTGCCGAGCGCCGCAAGTGCGCCTACTGTGACACCGGAACGCTTCAGGAAAGCACGGCGGTCCCAGCCACTGCTCGATTCACTCCCTTCCGCGCCTGCGGTTTTTCCGCGGCCTCGACGACGTTCTGACTTCTTGATCAGCAAGGACGTCTCCCTCAGCGAACCGGATAGCTGTTGACGCGGTAAAAGTTGCGGACTTCCGCAGAATTGGCCTGATACCGCGCCCTGCGCTTATCTTTGAGATCGACTGACTGAGCGGCCGCCGGCTCGGACGTCACAGAACTGGCGACCGCTGCTCCAGCACTGGCCAGCACAACACCGAGTAGATCGCGCCGGCGAACCATCCTTTTGGGGCGTTCCTTCATAGAGGCCGCTCTCCTCAATCGATTGCCTTCGCTTCGCGGCCAGTCCGCAGCTTGGCTGCAATCATCGTCATCGTGCGCTAGCAGCGTATCACGCCGGCAAGGTAGCTTCAACGGCACCAAATCGCCCGTGTCCGCTGTCGCGAGACTGCTAAAAAAATGCCGCCACCAAGTCCGTTGAGCGCTCACCTGCGGTAGTTTCCCCGGAGGGATTCCACCTGTTTGAGGATAGAACCCGAAGGTGGTCTACAAGGTTGGCGGAGGGGCCCTCCATTATACGTTTGTGTTAGTCGATTGCATCCTTCTCATCATCGATTTCGCCGTCGTGTTCCCTCAACTTGAACGCAGCAACATTATTGTTGCGAGAAGCGGTTGCGTGCTTCCAAGGGGATTGCGAGAGAGGAGTCCATGATGAAAACGACAAAGCGGAAGAACGATGCAGAACCGGACATGTCGCTGTCGTCGCGCTTGGGCGTCGGATCGTGGACCATCCTCATTGTACTTTTCCTGCTCCTGGCGGCCACCTTCGTCATCATCTATCTGGGCTGGACACTGGCAAATGGCACTGACGTGCCGACGTCAGGCTATGTCGCCATGGCGCTTGGCGTGATCGTTTCGCTGGCAGTCGGATTCGGTCTCATGGCTCTGATCTTTTACAGCAGCCGAAAAGGATATGACGAGCCACCCGTGCTGATTGCACCCGGCGGCGACGGCAACGAATCCGATGCTGTTTCTGCGAACAGAATTACCGATAAGACTTCAAGTCCCCGCAACGCAGCTGCGACTTCTGCTGACCACGCCGGTGTTTGAGGGAAGGTTCTATTATTTCTAATCCGCAGCCTTCACCGGCAGGGTGAACTGAAAGCTGGTCCCACAGGGTACATTTGCCTCCGCCCACAGCCGGCCATCGTGAGCTTCCACTATTGAACGGCAGATCGAAAGGCCCATCCCCATTCCGTTGGCTTTTGTGGTGAAGAAGGCGTTGAACAGGCGGTCCGCATTGTCGGCGGAGATCCCGACGCCGCTATCCGCCACACTTATGCGCACCTGGTGGGCTTCTTCCTGGCGGGATCGGATCACCAGCTCGCGTGGTCGATCCATAACCGGTTGCATTGCCTCAATACCATTCATCACCAGGTTGATAATCACCTGCTGCAATTGGACCCGATCACCCAGGATGTTGGGAAGAGCCGGCGCAAACCTCGTTTGTAACGACACCCCGTGGCTGATCAGCTCATGTTGCACCAGCGCGATGACCTCTCCAACGACGTTATTGATGTCGAGCGGCGTCTTCTCGACGTCGTTTTTTTTCGCGAGCGCCCGGACGCGCCGCATAACCTCACTCGCCCGGTTGCCGTCGTCTACTATCCATTCCGCCGAACGGCGCGCTGCGTACAGGTCGGGAACTCCGCGGCCGAGCCATTGCAAACAGGCCTCGGCGTTAGAGATGATCGCAGCGAGCGGCTGGCTCACTTCATGGGCGATGGAAGCTGTCAGTTCGCCCAGCATCGTCACGCGCGTTACGTGCGCGAGTTCCATCCGCGCTTTTCGCAGCGCCTCTTCAGCGTGATCTGCACGGATTATCGCAGTAATGTCGGCGCCGGTCCCTCGATAGCCGAGAAAATTTCCCTTTTCGTCGAAAATCGGCTTGCCGCTTGCTCGGACATATACTGGAGATCCGCTTTCGCTCAAGATGCTATAAACGAAATCACGAAATGGCTGATGCGTGTCAAGCATCTCCCGATGCAATCGCCATTTTTCGGGTTCGGATTCTACATCGCTTGCAATCTCCCAGCGAGCCACGCCAGGTACCCGTGAAGGCGCGATATCAAGCGCATCAACATGCTCCGATATGCTGATGATCCGGTGATCCGGTCCGGTCTCCCAGAGCCAGTCGGAGGCCGTTTCGGCATAGTCGCGAAAGCGCTCCTCGCTCTTGCGCAGGTTCTCTTCTGCCCGCTTGCGGTCGGTGATGTCGATGATAAAGGCAACCCCCTCGTCTCGTTTCCACTCGAAAAGCGCGCCGGCGATCAGAACCGGCACGCGGCTGCCATCTTTGCGGAGGTACTCCTTCTCGTAAGGCCTGCAGCTGCCGGTCGCGCCGACCTGAGCCAACGCATCCTCGTCGGCGGATGCCCATTCGGCGGGCGTCAGCTCCGCCCACCCTATCCGACTGGCTATAAGCTCTTCATGGCTGTAGCCCAGCATGTCGAGAACAGCTTCGTTGGCTTCGATGATCCGGCCCTGGAAATTCCAGATCATAACCCCGATGATGTTCGAATCGACCAGCCGGCGGATCCTGGCCTCCCTTTCCCTGAGGTCGTTGTACAGACGGGCGTTCTCCAGGGATATCGCCGCTTGTGACGCCAGAAGTTCCAGCACCGATATCCGGGTCGGCGTGAACACGTGTGATGCCAGGTTGTTCTCGAGGTAGAGCACTCCGATCAGCTCGGCCTGCTTCACCAGGGGCAGGCAGAGAACCGACCGGGCGCGCTTCTGACCGATGTACTCATCTGCCGAGAAGGGATTCTGCGCCAAGCCGTCATCAAGGATCACGTTGCGCCGTGTTCGGATCACGGTGTGAAGCAAGGCTTCGGGAAGTTCCGCCGGCGACGGAACCGCATCGCGAAGCGTAACCTCAAACTGGCCGCGGCCGGTCGTCGCTTCTGCTGCGATCCGCGGCTCGTCGCCCGGGAACAGGATGAGCAGGCCACGCTGGGCGCCGGCATGCTCCACCGCGATCCGCAGCAGCGTCTTGATGAGTTCACCGAGGACGATCTCGCGGGACACCGCCTGCGAAGCCTTGACCACCGTTCCGACATCCAGCTGCTCGACGGACGCCCCAATGGTCGGGGTGGCAGATGCCGGGATTGCTGCCTCGCGGAGATGTGGATGAAGTTGTTCGAGTTGCCGCACTTTTCCATCAGCTCCCCAACGGACATAGCCGTCGCGCGCGTTCCGCAGATAGACACCTGCAAACTCTTCGAAGCCACGCGCCGCGTAGAGGCGCGCGGCCAGTTCGTAGGCGAGCGCTTCGTCGTGGACAAAGCCGTTTGCACGTGCCAGGCGGATGGCCTGTTCGTAAAGGTCCATGGCATCAAGTGCGCGGCCTTCGATCCGGGAGATTTCCGCCCCGACCAATGTGGCGCGGTGCTCGAAATTCTCCGAACAATTTGTCGCCCAGACCTTGAGTTGTCGGTGGTGCGCGACCACAGCTTCGACATGCTGGGTCCGCTCTGCATCGGGGGCTGCATCGCAGCACGCAGCCCGTGCCAGCGCAGCGTAGAAATGGTACTCCGCCCGCTCGAAGAAGGCTGGCGACGTCCAGAGGCGGCAGTTCGCCTTCGCTGCCGCGGCGATCGCCGCGGCGTGGTCGCCGGCGAGGACGCGCGCCTGCAACTTGCGGATCCAGTACCAGCAGGCGGCGAGCGCGAGCCGCGGATCCGCCTCGAGATGCTGCTCGAACCGCTCCTCGTCGAACCCGGCGTCGTCGAAATGGCCGAAGATCGGGGTCAGGCCGCGCAGTGTCCGGATCAACTGGAACTGCCCGGTGATCCTGTCGACGACCAGACCGAACCGCGCCTGACGCGCGAAGTCGAGCCCAGCCTCCGCCTCTCGTTGCACCTCGTCGAGCGGATCGCCGCTGGCGAGAAGGTGCGTGATCAAGTGGGTGTGGCCAAAGGCTCCATAGGTGAGATCGCCGGCCTCCTGCGCGGCGTCGAGGACGAACCGCATCAGGCTACGGCTGGTGCGGATGGGCTTCGTCCATGGCATGACGTGGTGCCCGAAGATCAAGTAGACGCGGGCCTTAAAACGATCGAGCCCACGCTGCGCCGCAAGGTTGAAGCCGACCTGACTAAAGCGGAACGCTGCCTTGTAGTCGCCGAACTGCGCTCCCAACACGGTGCCGAGGATCGCATAGGCATAGCTGGACGCGTCGGTGTTGCCATGCTGCAGGCTGAGATTTGCCATGCGGCCGATGACGACGTTGTACAAATTCTGGTCGGTGTACAGGGCCGGCGACACGACCGCGGAGAGGACATCCATGGTCGCGCGCCAGACCGGGTCGGCCATCCGCGGCAGGTCGAGCAACGCCTCGATAGGCCGACTCCCGATCTGCCGCCACATCAGCTCGTACTCACGCCGGACCTCGTCCTGCGTCGGGTGCGCCGACCACGCGACGCCAACGCGCCGCAGGTAGTCGAGGGCAACGTCGACGCTGCGGTCGCTCCGATCCAAGGTCGTGAAGAGTTCCTCGCGCAAGCACGCAACGGTCGCATGCTCGACTGTGTTAGCGGCGCGCGCTGACAGCGCCGTTGAGCGCGCCTCCGCTTCCGCCAGCGCGCCGGTCAGGAACTCGCATTCGGCCCGGTTTAGCTGCAGCGCGAAGGTGAGATCGTGCCGGCTCTCCCACGAGTTCTTCCGGCAGCAGCGCTGCACCGGCGATGAAATAGGTAAGCGCCGAGGCATAGGCGGCGGACGCCTTGGCGCGTTGGCCCGCGAGCAGGTTGAACTCGGCCAGCTGCTCGCGCTCGCCTTGTGAGGTGATTAACGCAGCGCCACGGTTGAGCTGATTGACGATGTCAAAAATGGCCTCTTCGCGTCTTTCCGCAGGGGTGTGCGCCGCGAGCAACCTTCCGACGCGCAGGTGCGCCTCGGCGCGCAACCGTTCCGGTATGAGTGAATAAGCCGCCTCCTGGACCCGGTCGTGGACGAACTTGTACGAACCATCCAGGTGCTCGACCAACAGTTCCAGACGAACGGCATCCCAGAGATCGGAACGGACGTCCTCGTTCGATTTCCCGAGAACGATCGAAAGCATCGTGATCTCGCCGATGTTGCCGAGGCAGGCGAGCTGCTGCAACGCAGCCTGGGTCTCGGTGGGCAGTCGGGTCAACTTCCCGACCATAAGTTCCACCACATTGTCGGTATACCCCTTGGCGTGAAGGCGATCGACATCCCAGCGCCAGCGCGCCGCGTCGTGATCGAAGCGGAGCAGCCCCTCCTCGGCGAGCGCAGAAATGAACTGAAGCGCGAAAAACGGATTGCCCCCCGTCTTGTCGTGCACCAGCTGCGCGAGCGGCGCGGCGCGCTCGGACTCGCAACGAAGCGCATCGACGATCACCTGCCTCAGGTCGTCACGGACGAGAGGCGCCAGGCGGATCTCCTGCACCCGCGTTCCGGCCTGGCGGATCGCGTCGAGCTTGCGCGTCAGCGGATGAGCCCCATCGACCTCATTGTCCCGGTACGCGCCGATCAGCATCAGGTACCTCAGATCCGACTGGGTCAACAAATCCTCAAGCAAGTCGAGCGTCGCCGCGTCCAGCCATTGCAAATCGTCGAGAAACAGCGCCAGCGGATGTTCCTGGCGGGCAAAGACGCCGATGAAGCGTCGGAACACCAGCTGGAACCGCGCCTGCGCCTGCTGCGGCGGCAACTCCGGGACCGGCGGTGGTTCGCCGACAATAAGCTTCAACTCGGGAACGAGGTCGACCATGAGCCGACCGTTCGCGCCCAGCGCCTCCACAAGGGCATCGCGCCAACTGCTCAGCTCGGCGTCGCTCCTGCTGAGCAGAGGTCGCACAAGGCTCTGAAAAGCCTGCACCAGCGTCGCATAGGGGATGTCGCGTTTGTACTGATCGAATTTTCCGGAGGCGAAAAGGCCGCGCGGCGGCACCAGCGCCTTATGCAGTTCATTGACCACGGCGGACTTGCCGATGCCGGAATAGCCGGAGACCAGCACCAACTCGGGCCGCCCGCTGACGACAACGCGGTCGAAGGCGGCGAGCAAGGTCTCGACCTCGCGCGCCCTCCCGTACAGCTTCTCAGGGATCAGCAGCCGGTCGGGCGTGTCCTGCTGGCCTAATGGGAAATCGTCGATGCGGCCCCCGGACTCCAATTGGGCCAAGCAGCGCCGCAGATCCCACTCGACGCCGGCGGCGGTCTGGTAGCGTTCCTCGGCGTTCTTCGCGAGCAGCTTCAGGATGAGGGCGGAGACCGGCACCGGGACGGTCCCCAGCCGCTCGCTTGGCGGCTCCGGCTTTCTCGCAATATGGCAGTGGACCCACTCCATGGGATCGACCGCGGTAAACGGCAGTGAACCCGTGAGCATCTGGTAGAACGTGACGCCGACGGCGTAGAGGTCGCTGCGGGCGTCAATCGACCGGTTCATTCGCCCGGTCTGTTCGGGCGCCATATAGGCGAGCGTGCCCGCGATCGACTCGGGCGGCGCCGGCGGCTGCCGCTCGCGCGGCAGACGCGAAGCGATACCGAAACCGGTGAGCTTGACCTCTCCGGTCGTGCGGTTCACCAGAATATTGGCCGGCTTGATGTCCTTGTGGACGAGGTCGCGCCGGTGCACTTGTGAGACAGCCGCAGCGACCGCGATGGCGAGGCGAAGAAAGCTCCGAACCTCCATCGGCAGCCCGAGCAACTGGTCCAGCGGCTCGCCGCGGGTGTCTTCGAGCACCAGCATGATCCGACCGCGTTCGCGGACGAGCTCGAGCGGTCGCACTGCCCACGTCCCGTCCAGTTCGTCCTTCAATGCGTATTCACGAGCAAGGCGATCGAGGGTGACAGCTGTCGGATGCTCCGCGGCGGGAAGCACGACCAGCACGGGAGCCCGATAGCGGTCAGCGTGGCTCTCTTTTCTGCAGAAGACGCGTTCGCCGTCCTCCCACAAGACCTTGAGGCCACTATCTTCACCAGCCCTGAACCATGAGGTTGGGTTCATCTGCGGGATCCACCGCCAGGTCGGTGGCCGCCATTCGACTGAGAAGGTACTCCCAGAGGTGGCCAGAGACGGTCTGAATAAAGAGTTTACCACTCACGGGGGAGGGTGACCATGTCCGTCGTGACCACGTCCGTTACGTCAAGGGTTGCCGATGCCGACCTCAATGACAAACATTGCCGCGAGCCCGGTGCGGTCTTTCTCGCCTCGTAGCCAGAATATGATACCGGCCATAATGATCGCCTGTTTCGCCTCGCTTTTGTTCCGCCTCGCTTTTTGGATTGACGGGCGAAAACAAAAATACCTAATTTATTTGGCGAATTGATCCCGACGGCAGAAGATCCTCGCGTGAAGGAGCCACGGGTTACTTGTTTTCGCGGCGCCATCGCCAGAAGCCGATATCTCTCTTTGCGAATAGTTGTCGCGTTGCGAAAGAGACGGGGAAGTGGAGCTATCGTTGGCCACGCACCTTCAGCAAAGACCTCCACGATCAGAGCCAATGCCGCTACCCACTACCGAACAAGGCAAGTCGAAAGGGGTCGATCAGAGCACGATTTCGGAGAGGATCCCGTCGAGTATCTGATGTCTAGCTAGGCTGGTAACTCACCGCTTGGTTGCGTGCCCGCGGCGACCTGTTGCCTCCCTGATCAATCGGCATGAACCTGATCCGTGTTGAAAATCGGCGGGCATCTCGTTGGACGGGTTCATATGTCTCGCAAATGCGTCGCTCAAATGCAGCAGCCGGGATAAGGACAACATAGAGATGATCGTCATTAACTGCGACATGGGCGAGAGCTTCGGCCTCTACAAGATGGGCGACGACGAAGGCTTAATGCCTGAGATTGACGTGGCTAACGTCGCTTGCGGCTTCCATGGCTCCGACTTCAATCATATGCGCAAGACCGTGCGCCTGGCCAAACAGCACGGCGTCAAGGTTGGCGCGCATCCCTCTCTGCCCGATTTGCAAGGGTTCGGACGCAGGGAGATGAAGATCGGCCGCGAAGAGCTGACGAACTGCCTCCTCTACCAGATCGGTGCCCTCAACGCGTTCCTGGATGCCGAGGGTGTAACCCTCAATCATATCAAACCGCACGGCGCACTCTATGGCATGGCCGCGCGGATGGAGGAGGTCGCCGAGGCTGTGGCGGACGCGGCCGATATCTACAAGGTGCCGCTGTTCGGCATGAAAGGGACGCTGCACGAGAAGATCTATCGGCGCCGCGGCCATACCTTCGTCGCCGAATACTATGCCGATCTCGACTACAATGCCGAGGGTGGCCTCATCATCACGCGCGAACATGATGCCAGGGATCCAGGCGATGCCGCCGCACGGTGCTTGCGAGCTTTGACTGAAGGCAAGACGCGCAGTGTGGCTGGAAACGACGTTGCGGTCGGATCCGATGCCATCTGCGTCCATTCCGACACACCGAATGCCGTCGCCATCGCCCAGGCCGTTCGCGAGGCACTCCGTCCCTACTTGGCAACGCGCTGATGCGCTTCCAGTCGAGGCCGAAGCGACCAAGGCACGAGAAACTCATGGCCATACAGAAAATCTTTTCGCCCCTCCCAGGCATATTCTACCGCAAGCCAGCGCCGGACGAGCCAGTCTACAAATCCGACGGCGACACGATTGCGCAAGACGACACGATTGGCCTCATCGAGGTCATGAAATCGTTCAACGAGGTGAAAGCAGGCGCATCGGGCAAGATCGTGCGCTTCCTTGCCAAGGATGAAGAGACCGTGATGGCCGGTCAGCCGATCGCCGAGATCGACGTATAAGGCTTTCGGGCCCTCCGCAGGCGTCGAAATCGTATCCGTAGGCGCAGGCACCCCGTCAGCAACAGGAGGCCAGGGTCCCATGCAAACTCGATTTTCTTTCGGCGGCGATGAGCATATCTTTGCCGAAGTCGATGAAACCATGTCACTTGAGGCTTTCTTCAAGAGCCTCTTCATCACCAATGCGGTGCGCGACGCCAGGATCAAGGGCGTCACCGAGATCTGCCCAGCCAACGCCTCCTATCTGGTGAAGTTCGATCCGGATCTGATCAAGCCCGATGACATGCTAGCCGAGTTGAAACAGCTGGATTCGGCGGCAGTAAAGTCCGATCCGGTGATCGCGACGAGGATCATCGAGATCCCGGTGCTCTATGACGATCCATGGACGCGCGAGACGCTGATGCGCTTCCGCGAGCGCCATCAGGATCCCAGCGGCACCGATCTTGAATACGCGGCACGCATCAATAATCTCGACGGCATCGACGCGTTCATCAAGGCGCATTCAAGCGCACCCTGGTTCGTCTCGATGGTGGGATTCGTTGCGGGCGTGCCATGGCTCTATCAGATGGTCGAACGCAAACGGCAAATTCAGGTACCGAAATATCTGCGCCCGCGCACGGACACACCCAAGCTGACGGTCGGACACGGCGGCTGTTTCGGCTGCATCTACTCTGTACGCGGCGCCGGCGGTTATCAGATGTTCGGCATCACGCCCATGCCGATTTACGATCCCAGTCAGAAGATGAGCTATCTGCGCGAGTTCATGTGCCTGTTCAAGCCGGGCGACATCGTGCAGTGGAAGCCCATCGAGCGGCCGGCCTATGATGAGGCGATCGCCGATGTCGAAGCGGGCCGTTTCTCGCCGATCATCCGGGATGTCTCGTTCTCGCTCACCGAGTTCAACCGCGACATCGATGGTTACAATCGCAAGCTTGAGGGGGTCCTCCATGGCCATTAGGGTTTTGAAGCCGGGCCTTTCGACCACCGTCCAGGACCTCGGGCGACCCGGCTATTATCACATCGGCATCCCGCTCTCCGGTGGCATGGATCGCCATGCGCTCGCCGCCGCCAACCTGCTCGTGTGTAATCCTGAGGGAGCTGCCGTTCTTGAGGCCGTATTTACGGGGCCGGAGCTCGAATTTACCGATGACGCCATGGTCGCAGTTACGGGGGCCGAGTTGCCACCCAAGCTCGATGGCGTCCCGCGCGAGATGTGGGCCTCCTTCAAGGTGAAGCGCGGCCAGACACTTTCTTTCGATTTCCTGAAAAAGGGCGCGCGCGCCTACATTGCCGTCGCAGGTGGGATCGATGTCCCCGTGATTCTCGGCTCGCGCTCGACCTACGCTCTGGGCGCCCTCGGCGGCTTCAAGGGTCGAAAGCTCGAGTCCGGCGACGAACTACCGGTCGGCGCGGCGACGACGGCGGTCAAGGTGGGCCGCATGGTCGAGGAAGAATTGCGCGGCTTGCCGATGGCGATGCCGACGGAGTTGCGCGTCATGCCCGGGCTTTACTGGCATCGCATCACCGATGCCGCCGGCAGGAGGTTCTTTTCTGACACCTGGAACGTTGCCCCGGAAGCCGACCGGATCGGTTACCGCTTCAAGGGCGGCAAGCCGCTCGAATTTGTGCCGCGCGAACCACCATTCGGCGCGGGCTCCGATCCCTCCAACATCACCGATGCCTGCTATCCGTATGGCTCGATTCAGGTACCCGGCGGCACTGAGCCGATCGTGCTGCATCGTGACGCGGTTTCAGGCGGCGGCTACTTCATGGTCGGCACGGTCATTTCGGCCGACATGGATCTGATCGGACAGCTTCAGCCCAACACGCCGGTAAGGTTCGTCAAGGTCGAAATGGACAAGGCGCTTGCGGCCCGCAAAGTGCGTGCTGAGCTGCTGGCGAAAACCCGCTCGTCCTTGAAGTCATCGCCCTAAGCTCTCGGATCTTGGCAGCGGGGGGCCGCGAGATCGCGATGCCTATCGAGCTTTGCGACATGTGATGCGAAAGCTTTGGCGTACACCTCATCTGGTTGTCGCAGATCAGCCGCCGCCAAACTTGGATGGATCATCGTAGGCAGGAGGGGCGTCGTGGTCGGTCCGCAGACCCCCCGGAACGGAGTCGTCGCGATAGACCCGCACACCACCTGGAGTGATCTGGCTCGGCGTCACAGCCTGACTGGGACGAAGGATGACGTGGCGCGATTTGGCTTGATACCCTCTTGCGGCGGCGCTCGCAGAAGCACAGAGAGCGACCAAAAGGCACAATGCCAAGCCGGCACGCATTGCATTCCCTCCAATTAATCGACCCCGTTCTTACATGGTTCGCGGGCCGCACCGTCGTAACCGGTAACAACCTCGAGATTGTTCGTCCGCGATTTGAAGTGTTGGCTGGGGCGGAGGGTCCCACCCACAACGGCCTGCCCGCCAGCCGCCCTGAAAATTTCAGCAGAAAAACGGCGCAACAGGCTGGGTATAGCAGCTCTGTGCGCCATAAGACAGGTCGTTTGCCGGCCCGGCTATTGCACGATCGAAAACGCCCGTATGACGGTAAGCCGCATGGGCTTGATTGACGACTGAGTGCTGATCAAAAAACAAGTCCATATCTCACTTCAGCGATATCGAGATTTTGCCATTGTTGGCAGCAAACTCCATTCCAGCTCTTGGTCCTTTCAGCGAGATGACGACGCCTTTCTCATTTCCAAGGCGAACGCCCCCGATGCCGCCAACTAAGGCCCCGCCAGCACCGACGGAGCTGTACGTGCCGGCGAAGTCACTGACTTGCCTTATGCCTAAGGCCGGCCCTTCCAGCCGGCTGACGGATGCACCCGCTGTAACACCCAGGCTGAGACCGGATACTCTGAATGGATAATCGCGACCACGATATCTCAGGACGCCGCTGCCGCCACCAGCGCCCACCATGAGGCCCGCCTTCACGAACTTGACTCGAACATAGCCAGGCGCCTGCGCGAACGATGACGTCACCGGAACAATGATGGCGAAAAGCGCGATCACAGTGAGCCGTATCGCAGATGACATCGTTTTGGCCTTCCGCGTTCAAGGGTTCGTCACATCGACCTTCTTCCAGGTCTGATCCGGATCGAACAAGTTGATACGCTTTGCGATGATTTCGGTCCGTCGTCCGAGGTCCTTCTGGTAGACCGTACCGGCATGGTTGACCATGAAGGTCATGACGCCGGAATTTCCGTATTCGGCCGGATATGCGATCAGAGCGAAGCCGCCGATCATCTTCCCCTTGACGACGTAGTAGAGGGCGCCGCCAGGCGCGTCCGGTCCCTGTCCCTTCAAAATTCGAAAATAATATCCGTGATAGGGCGCAGTCTGCCCCCCGACCTCGTACCCTTCGGCCGACGCCTCCGCCGCCAATTCGCCGAGCGGGCTCGGGTCGCGGTCGTCGCGCCAGAACAGCCCATCCTTCTTGCCCGGGCTGCTAACGATGCGCTGCGCGTAGACCCCCACGCCCTCGCCAGCGCGATCCTTTTCGGCATATTCGTTCTGGGCATCCACGAAAGCCAGACTGGTTTGAATCGCGTCCAGTTCATTGCGTCCGATCCGACGATACAGAATCTCGATACGCCCCGCGGCCGCGTCGAATTCCCAGCCACTCTTGTTGTTCACCAAAGGAATCGGGAAGGGGAAATCGTCAGCGCCAAGAATGAGCGTAGCCTTCTTGTTTCCCTCGGCCCTGATAGAATGCCGTGTGTCGTACGCCGCAAGGAAACGTTGGCGCGTCCCGGCATCGGCGACATCGTCGCCGGATTCGACTATGTCGCCGGCGCGATTACCGAGCACTGCGAGCATGGCTCTATTCGTGCCGGTCTTGACCGCGGCGGCCAGCGCGGCCGCAGCATCCTCCGGCGAGGGATAGGCTTGCTGGGCGTGGGCTATGGAGATCGACAGCGCCAGCGTCATCATGGCGGCGACGGTCGCCACCGACGCGCGATGAAATCGGGGCGACTTAAACACGATCATGGCGACACCTCCGACGGCGTGGGGATCTTTGCGCCGCCAGCAAGCCAGTCGCTGTAGGTGCGAAACTTCAATCCGAGCTTTTCGTAATAGACCCGAAGGTAGCCATCACCGCTGCGGGTCACGGCTTCCGGCATGACGCCCTGCACTTCTTGCGCGATGACGCCAACGTAGGACTTGCTGCTTCCGAGATAGCTGAAGCGGTAGTATCCGAGGCCGTTGGCGAGATGACCGAGCAGGACGATGTCGTGCTTCAGTGCGAGGTCGGAGCGCCGGCCGCCTCCGCCGCCACGTCCGCCGCCTCCACCGCCGCGGAAACCACCACCTCCTCCACCGCCCCGGAATCCGCCACCTCCGGCGCTGATACGAGCACCGCCACCGCCGGCGCTGGCAAAGCTCGCCCGGCCGCGCGCGGATGCAGCACTGGCTGCGCGGCCCGACGACACATTGAGGCCCCCTCCTCCGCCCCGCGCCCGGTTCGCCACGGCGCGATTGCCTCCACCGCCCTGCTTGGCGCGGTTGCCGGCGTTGCCACGGTTGCCGGCATTACCCTTACGATCGGCCGTGCTGGGACGATTGGCGCCGGCGCGATCGCCGCGGTTGCCGGCGCGATCTCCACCACGATCCCCTGCACGATCGCCCCGATCTCCCGCACGATCGCCGCCGCGGTTTCCTGCACGATCACTGATGTTGCCTGCGCGATCGCCACTACCAGGACGGTCCTTTCCGGGATTGAGCACCTGCTGACCGCCCTTGCCGCGGAAATCCATCCGATTGTCGGCGCCGGCGCGGATGTTGTTGTTGCCGAAGCGCTGCTGGACGTTGGCGTTGCTGTAGCGGACGCCCTGCCGGTGTACCGCATTGTGCTGCCAAACATTGGTGGTGCGGCGGTTGACATAGACGTTGCGGTTGCCCCAGTTGCAGCCCCCGCCCCAATAATTGCCCCAGCGGCCGATTGCCCAGGCGGTACCGAAGGCGATGCCGGCCGCGACCACGCCGGCGCCGATATAGGACGGATAGCCAAAATAATAGGGCGGATAGTCCGCATAGGGCCAAGCACCATAAACCGTCGCGGGCTCGTAATAGGGAACATACATGGTGTCCGGGTCGGTCGGCTCGATGACGATCACCTGCTTGCTCTCTTGCTGCGTGACCGTAACCTTCTGCTGCTTGTTCGAGGACAACTTGTTGTTGGCCCGCGCCTTTTCACGCAGCCGCTGAATGGCATCCATGAGGTCGGCCTGCTGCGCTAGCATCGCGTCGCCGAGACTCTTGGTCCAGTCGAGCTTGTCGCTCATCATGTCGAGCACCGAGGGCGTCGCGGTCAGCGCCTTGACACTGTCGTCCCAGGATTTCTTGTCGACTGCGACCTTGAGCGTGTCGCCTTTAAGATTCTTGTTCTCCTTCACAAAGCGATCGGCTTCCACGACCTCGAGCGGATAGGTCGCGGCCGCCAGCATATTCGCGAGCAACGCATCGGGATAGAGAGCGATCGGCGCGGTCAGCGCCTCAAGCTGGTCGGGCTTCAACAGTTCTGGACCCGGCGGAGGCTGGCTCGCCGGTTGCGCCTGACTGCTTGGAACAGATGGATTGTCGGCCGTTTGTGCCGAGACGGCGACGGGAATCGCTGTCAGCAGAGCGAGTGTGAACAGGGTCTTGCCACAGCAGAACATCACACCCTCCTTTGGAATTCATCACGGCAAGCATCGAGGGAAGCCGGGAGCGTTCCTTGATAAAGATCAAGGAAACCCAACGTTGCCGGCTCGCTGCAATGCAAGAGCGGCGCGGTCACCTGTATCAGGCTTTGCCGGGGCCAATCGGCAGCCTGATTGTGAATAGCGCACCACCGGACAACTGATTCTCCGCCGAAATCTGTCCGTGGTGCGCTTCGACAATGGTGCGGACAATCGCAAGCCCCATGCCCATGCCCTGCGGCTTTGTCGTGAAAAACGGATTGAAGACGTTCTTGAGATCACCAGCGGCGATACCGGGACCGGTATCGCTAACCCTGATTTCCGCGCAGGCGGCGGAACGGCTGGTAGTTACATTGACTTCGCGCACCTTTGCCTCGGCTTGGGATATCGCGTCTATCGCGTTGATGATCAGATTCAGAATGACTTGTTGCAACTGAACGGCATCGCCCTTGACGCGCAGACCGGCCGAAGTCGCGGTGCATTTCAGCGCTATGGCGCGCCCGCGGGCTACCGCTCCCACAAGGCCGATCACCTCCTGCACCGTCTCGTTCAAGTCAATCTCCGTCATCTCGAAAGGTGTTTTCTTCAGCACGCTGCGAAGCCGCCGTATCACCTCGCTGGCCCGGTGGTCGTCACGCCTGATGTCAGCGAGAATCTCCCTGAGCTCATCAAGATTCGGCGATGCGCCCTTGAGCATCGATTCCGCAGTTTCGGTGTTGGTAAGAATGGAGCCGAGCGGCTGACTCAGCTCGTGCGCGATGGTGGTCGTCAATTCGCCGGCCGCCGAATAGCGATTGACGTGCGCGAGCTCCGCCAAACGCTGGCGCGATTCGACTTCGGCGAGACGGCGGCGGCGGCGTTCGTCCAGCAATAAGCTGATCAACATCGCTTGGACCAGGATCACGCTGGCGATCAGCGCGATCTGCCAACTATATTTCTTCCAGATGCTCGGTTCACGAAACAGGACGGCACTTCCCGGGGGCAAGTTACGCTCGCTGATGCCCCAGCGCTGCATCTCCCGCCAGTCGTATTTTGGAGATGCAAATCCGATCGGTTCGATCTTGATATTAGCCGGCTTCTCGCCACCGAGGATGCGGATCGTGGCATCGACAGTCTTGCGGCTGGATTCAGCGATCGAATGCATCGGGCCGCCGACGGTATCTCCGCCGAAAAACGCTTCCTGGAAGGAAAAGATGGGAGCGTTTGCGACTGCATGGAGGCTGCGTAAGGCTAGATCGCCTTCGTGGGCGACACCTGCCGCGTCGACCGACATCAAGCCCCAGAACAGGACGGTATGGGGCGCGAGCATCGTTGACCGCTGCAGGATTTCCTCGAATGAAAGGTCCGCGTACCAGACGAATGCGACTCGGCTTTCGAACGGCTTCGCCTCCCTCTTTGCTTCATTGAGCCAGAATTTTTCCAGCGACGAGGCACCGATGATGACGGCAATCGTCTTTGTGTCCGGGAGGACCCGCAGAATGCTGCCGAAAAAACCGGAGAAGTCGTTGTAGACCGAGATGACGGTGTCGTTGTTGGTCAGAAGCGTGGCGTCCACCAGCCGTTGCTCGACCGCCGTCAGCACCATGGGTGTCCCAGGGAAGAGTTGCGCGCGGTATTTCTGGATAAATCTGGCCGCTGGCGCCCCAATGCTCAACACGATGTCGGGTGGACGGTCAGCGTAAAGCGACCGTAGATAGTCGACAAACGGTGCCTCTGGTCCCGGGTTGTTAAACCGTGCCGTCAGCAGCGTGTGCTCCTGAAGGTCCAGCGGCCATCGCGCTTGCCGTTGGAGTTCCTCCTTAATGCGCAGGGCGTATTCGCTCCACGGCCGGAATTCCCGCCCGAAAGAGTGCAATACCAGCACGCGTTTGGGCTCTCCGCGCGGCGCGCCACTTGCCGGTCCGGGCAGTATGGCAGCCAGGACCAGCAGACAGACGCAGAGCCCGAGACGGGCAGCCGCGACCGGCCAGCCAAGCTTGATCGCCCCGATCGGGCCGCGTCCGCTCATCCTCTTACCCCGGCAATCCGAACGGCTCCATTCCAGCACGTTTCCAGCGCCAAGGGCAGTGGGGCCAACGTTCTCAGCCGGCGCCGGAGGACGACGTCAACAACGCGCCTGCAACACCTCATCTATATCTTACAGCGGTGATACGTGACCTCCATCCCCTCGATGCCGGGAAACAGTCGCGTAACGCTGTCGTCATCAATCACTTTCAGGAAGAACTGCACGTTGGACAGCATGATGCCCGAGGCGCAGCCGACAACGATATTGACGTTTTGCCCGTCGTCCTTTCTGGATTTGATCGAACAGTTCTCGAACTTCCCTCTCAAACGGTTGGGTTCAGCGATAAACCCGCCGCCATAGACCCCGGAAAAATTTGTGAAAGTGACCTGGTTTGCTCGTCCCTTTCGAGCGAATACCTTTCCGCATTGATCGACGCTAGTGGCCCATGCGCCCGTGAGGTCGAACGCGCTTGCGCTTCCGGACGATGCAAAAACCGAGATGCCCAGGATTGCAGCGATGCTGCGAACTTTCCTCATGCGGCGTTCCTCTTCACGAGCCGTTAAAGTCGTTCTCGACGCAACTTCGTCAATGACCGCTCATGACCAGTGTCTTTATCGGCATCTACTCGACCGATCCTGCGATGCTGCGCGGCGGTGTACCGAAGTCGGGGATATCGATCATGGCAGGCAGCAGTCCTGCTACCCGGAACAGCTGGATGTGCGTCAAAAAAGCGGGCCATTCACAGACCTCGTGAGCACCGTGCCTATCTCGGGTGTGGATTTTCTTGATTTGGATCAAGGGAACGACGTTGACCCCACCTAGCCTTGTGGCAACGCTGAAACAGAACAGCCACTCAGGAGCAATCAGCCATGCCTGACCGCATCGATAACCTCATTCCCAACGCGATCCAGATCCGAAAGGAAGCGGCTCTCAAGGAGGCCGAAAAGGCGGACGAATACGCGCGACTTGCCGCCGCCGCCGAAGCCGAGAAGCTGGCACTGATCGAGCGCCTCAGCCGTCCATCAGGCAAATCGGAAGAAGAAAAAATCGCGCTTGCCTCGACCGTCATCCAGCGGGCGGTGAGAAACGGATTAACGGAAGTGCAAGTGTATCGGTTCCCGAACTCGCTGTGCACCGACCGGGGTCGCGCCATCAACCAGCAGGAACCGGGCTGGGAGAAAACGCTGACGGGTATTCCGAAGGAAATATTTCAGCTCTGGGTCGACTACCTGGAACCGCGCGGCTATCGCATTGGCTACCAGACCATCGACTATCCGGGTGGCATGCCGGGTGACATCGGCATCACCATTGCCTGGGGCGAATGAAGGCCGCTCGATTCGAATATGACCTGAAACAATGGATGGGTGACCATGTCGGCCGACACCTCAGCGACGCGGATGAAACGCAAGATCTATGAGAAGGAGCTGGGAAAACTCCAGGTCGAGCTTTGCCATCTCCAGGAATGGGTGAAAGCCAACAAGCTTCGAGTCATTGTCCTGTTTGAAGGCCGGGATGCCGCCGGCAAGGGCGGCACGATCAAGGCGATCGCGGAAAAGGTCAGCCCCCGCGTGTTTCGCGTGGTTGCCCTTCCCGCGCCGTCGGATCGCGAAAAGACGCAAATGTTCCTTCAGCGCTATATGCTGCATTTTCCGGCTGCAGGCGAGATCGTGATCTTCGACCGGAGCTGGTACAACCGCGCCGGCGTGGAATATGTGATGGGTTTCTGTACGCCGGCGGAGCACAAGCGGTTCCTCTCACTCTGCCCCCAGATGGAGAAATACATCATCGAAGGCGGTATTATCCTGATCAAGCTCTGGCTCGAGGTTGGGATGGAAGAGCAGGAGCGTCGTTTCAGAGCGAGAATCGACGATCCGCTGCGGCAATGGAAGTTGAGCCCGATGGACATCGAGTCGTACCAGCGATGGTATGACTATTCGCGGGCGCGCGACCTGATGCTCAAGGCCACCAACACGAAACAGTCGCCGTGGTACCTCATTCGCTCCGACGACAAACGCCGGGCACGGCTGAACTGCATTGCGCATCTGCTGGAATCGATCCCGTACAAACGCATGCGGAAGGACAAGGTCAAGCTTCCGAAGCGCTCCAACAAGGGACGCTACAATGATCAGGCCGGTCTGCGCAGGATGAACTTTGTTTCCGAGCGACATTGAGCGAAGTCGCGGCCGCGCGCAGCGTGCGCCTGCCCGCTTTGTCACTACTTCAAGCGTATGCTGACGCCGGCCGCGGCCACCTAAAGTTCGGCCCCGACTTTGGGGCCGCTGAGCTGCAAGATCACACCATCGGTCATCACGCCATTGGTGTTCCGCAACCGGACACTTCCGGCGCCGCGGCAGCCCCTCCACTATTTCAAACGCACCGTTACTCCGCCGACTGCGGCCGATACTTCAGCCCCGACCCTCGGACCACTCAGCTGCAGGATCACACCATTGGCATTCTGCAATTGCACGCCGCCCGCGCCAGCCGCAATCGCACCGCCGGCTCCAATCGCGCTGTACGTGCCTTCAATCGAAGCCGGTCCCCTCAAATTGAGGGCCCGTCCGACAAACCTGGTGGTCGAAGCGCCGATCGTGAAGCCGACGCTCATGCCAGATACAGTGAACGGATAACGCTTACCACGCAGGATCAGCAAGCCCTCCCCGCCGCCAACTCCGACGATGAAGCCGCCCTTGGTGAAGACGACCGCGACCTGGCCGACTTCGGCATGCGATGGAGTGCTAATCCCAGCCACACCCACGAGTAAGGCAACCAAGGCGATATTTGTACAGAATCTTTTCATGATCTTTCTTTCCTCTGAGAGTTTTGCGCGGGTTTGGTGTCTTTCGACATGTCTTTCTCGCCATCCTTGCAAGGGTGGTGGCTCGTCGGATCGTGCCCGCCTGCCCGCTCACTCCCTTGATCCAAGTCAAGGGTCGCACTCGCTCGAAACGAACTCGCCAAGCTGAGCGATCGCTGCATTTCGCAACGCAATAGGAGCGAGGAATATCCGCTTGTCGTTTAATGCCAGTGCAGGCTTCGGCTCAAATCCGCGTCAAACCCGTGAGCTGCTTACGGTCCGGGCGGTCGTTCCGCCCGAAGTCCAGATCGCTCCCTGTCATCCAGCACGCTGTCGAGCGTCCGGAGCCACGCGCCGCTATCCGTCTTGTCCGCCAACCCTTCCGCCCGCAACAGATCGCGCAACTGCGCATGGGCGCCCACGATACAGAGCGTCACGTGACGCGACGCCAGCTCATCATGGAGATCGAGCAACATGCGCGCCCCTGCAAGATCGATATAGGGGGATGCGGAGAGGTCGCAGGCAACCAGCCTGACGTCAGACGACTTTTGCAACGCCTTCAAAACCGCGTCCAGGATCGTCTCCGCATTGATGTAAAGCAGCGAGGCTTCAGGGCGGAACGCGATGATACCGACCAGCGGCTCCACGCCCTCGTGCCTGGCGCTGTCGGAATAACGGCCGGTTCCGGGAAGTCGCCCGAGAAATGCGATGTTGGGCTGTGAGGCGCGCGCAAGCAGCAGGAAGATCGATGCAAGGGCTGCAAGCAGCACACCTTGCAGGATTCCAAGCAGCAGCACAGAAACAAGCGCGATCCCCGCCGCATAGAAGTCGATGCGGCTGACTCTCCACATGCGAAGCAGTGCGCGCAGATCGATCAGCCTGTAGACGGCGACGAAGACAATGCCGGCTAACACTGCCTTGGGAAGATTGGTCAGCAGCCCTGTGAAGAAAAGCAGGCAGAGCGCGAGGGCAAAGGAGCAAAACACCAATGCCAGGGGTGTGCGCGCGCCCGCCGTGTCATTGACCGCAGATTGCGACAACCCGCCGGCGACGGGATAGCCATGACCAAACGCAACCGCGAGGTTGGCGGCCCCCAGCCCGAGAAATTCCTGGCGGACGTCAAGGCTGTAGCCATACTTCGCGGCGAAACTCCGAGCCGCCGAAACGCCTTCTATATAGGCCAGCAGCACGCACCCGGCAGCGATGGGAAATAGCTCTTCGAATTCCAACATTCCGAAGGTCGGCACCTGGAAAGCCGGCAGTCCTTCCGGGATGTAGCCGGTAACAGGTATGCCCAGTGACGGAAGTCCGAACAAGGTTGCCAAGAGTATTGAGAATGCCACCACGGTTAGTCCGACCGGCCTGCCCGGCAGCAATCGTTCACCCAGGAGCAAGAGCAGGATCGCCGCGATTCCAATTGCCAGTACGAGCAGATTGCCGTCGCCGAGCTGACCTGCGAGCCGGATTGCCCGGTCGAAGAAGTTGTGCCCGCCGCCCGCCACCCCGAACAGGCTCGGCAACTGACTCATGATGATTGTGAGCCCGGCCCCCGCCTTGAAACCGACGAGAATGCTGTCGCTGACCAAACGAACAAGAATGCTGAGCTTGAAAAGCCAGGCGATCAGGCAAAGCAGCGCCACCGCGCATGCAGAAAGACTGGCTATCTGTGCGAATCGTATCGCATCCCCTGCGGCCAGCGACCCGACAGTGCCGGCAATCATGAGGGAGATCGCGGAGGTCGGGCCGACCGCAAGCTGGCGCGACGACCCAAGGAGAGCATAGCCGATGCCGCCAAGCATATAACCGTAAATACCGACCTGGGGCGGTAATCCGGCAAGGCCCGCATAGGCCAGTGACACTGGGATCGCATAGGCGGCGAGTGTCAGTCCGGCGATCGCATCATGACGCAACCAGGACGGTTTATATTCGGCAAGCCACGTCAACGGCGGAAAAATCCGTGTCCAGCCCGTTCGTTGCGCGGAGTGTGCCTTCATAGAAGCCGCCTGCTGCGTTGTGCCTCGCAGCCCAGCAATACAATCAGCAGTGCCACGACGGGTAAACCAAGCGCCAGGTCGGGAATCCCCTTCGTTGCGAAGGCGCCGACAGCCGCTCCTATACCAAAAGCGACGCACAATGTCGCGAAGATGCCGGAGCGGCGAAGCGTCCTCAATTGGTAGCCTCCAGAGACCACGGCGAACAGGCCCTCGACCGCCTGCCGCAGGTTGCCAGTGATCATTACCGAGCTGTAGGCGACGCCTTCAACCTTGACGAAGATCGCCATCTGCATGGCGGCGACGGCTGAAATGCCCAGCGTGCCCGCGAGGTCCGGCAGCCGGTTATGCAGGATGCCAACCACGAACAGCAGAACAATCTCGATCAGGGTGCTGGTCGCGGCGGCTCGCCCTCCTGCGGCGCGGCGCAGCCATGCGGCGATCACGACACCCACTGCGAATGCGAAAATCGGAGGAACGAAGCGAACCGCCTCGCCCCAATCACCTGCCGTGCCATGCACCCAGAGCAGCACGAGGTTTGCTGTCTGCGCATTGGCCATCACGCCGTGGATAATCCAGGTATAGGCATCGAGATAGCCGCCGGTGAAGGCAAGCAGCAGCGATATCTGCACCGTTTCATCGTGGCGTATCGGCGGACTGGCGGCAATGTCCAGAGAACTCATGTCATGACGCAGGCTGTCGTGGGTCGGGTATCGCCCGATAAGGCACGCGCTCAGGTCCGGCGCTACTTGATCTGGATCAAGCTTTCCGTGAGGTCCCGGGAATCAAAATGGATGCACAATCGAACTGCGCGCCCGGGAAAATGCGAAGGGTCGTGACAATCGACGAGGCGGTGCTCGGATGCTGCTAGATTGCCGAGGGAGTCGTAACATGTGTCGGCGGAGCCTACGGACTCAGGTAGCTGCGTTACTGCTGCTCTTCGCCAGCCCTATCGTGCCGTCGTACGCGGACGATCAGGCCGCACCCCGCCGCATCCAGGAAGAGATCTGGGCGCTGCCGCTGCCGCTCCCGATGTTCGGCTACGTGGTGCGGCCGGTCGGCGACGGGCCGTTCCCGCTCGCGATTATGAATCACGGCGTTTCAATGAATCCCACCGGCCGCAGCTTTTTCCCGCTTGTGGAATTTCGGGACGCCGCAAAATGGTTTGCCCAGCGCGGCTATCTCGTGGTTGCCCCCGTCGGCAGCGGATACGGCGCAGCGGCGATCGATATACCCGAGCATGGTCTCTACGGCCCGTTCTTCTCGAAAGTCGGAAAGTGCGGCAATCCCAACTTCCGCGCCCCTGGCCTTGCGGTCGCCCAAGTTGACCTCTGGATCATCGATTACCTGACCGCCGAAAAGCGCATCGTCCCGAACGATGTCATCGTCGTCGGGCAATCCGCCGGTGGGTGGGCCTCGATCGCGCTTTCAAGCCTGAACCCGCCCCAGGTTAAGGCCATCATCACCTTTGCTGCCGGCCGCGGCGGCCGTGTCGACGGCAAGCCAAACAATAATTGTGCACCGGACAAATTGGTCGAAACGACCGGCGAGTTCGGCCGCACGTCGCGCGTGCCGATGTTGTGGATCTATATCGAAAACGACACGTTCTTCGGCCCTGCCCTGTCGAAACGCATGCATGAGGCATTTACCGCCGCGGGCGGCAAGGCCGAATATCACCTGGTGCCACCGTTCGGCAACGACGGCCATTTTTTCGTCGGCTCTCCCGATGCCATTCCGATCTGGTCGCCGCTGGTGACGAAGTTTCTCGATGGGCAGAGATAGCAGGTACTCAGGCTTGGAGGCCTAACAATGACGAACGCACGTCACACTGAAGCGCGGTCAGGAAGCGCCTATGCGAAGCTCTCCTTCGCGGCCCTCTTATCGGTAGCAGTCGCGAGCGTCGCATCCAATCAACGAGCAACGGCACAACAGAACTCGATCGCCGTCCCCGATGCCGGGAGCAGCGAAATTGCGCCTCGCGGCCAGCGCGAGGTGAAGGACATCACGTATGGAGACTGGAAAAAACTGTGCTTCAAGCCGGGCGGTGCAAAAATGCTTTGCCGGACTTCGATTACCGGCACGTTTGCGACCGGCCAAGTGGCGGTCCGCGTCGACGTCGTCGAGCGTGAAGGCGACGCCACTGCACGGCTTCAGGTGTTTTCCCCCGTCGGCATGTATCTGCCGAAGCCGGCCACTCTTACGATCGACCAAGGCAAGCCCCATAGCGTGCCTTATACCTGGTGCCTCACCAACGCCTGTGTCGCGGGCACCGCGGCAGACCCGAAGTTGGTCAAGGAAATGGATTTGGGACGAATGCTGCGGTTGGAATTCGTCGATTTGAACCTGCTGTTGCTCACGACGTCACTGTCGCTCGCCCAGTTCGCCTCCATCCACAAGGGTCCGCCGACACAGACGTTCGAACAGGACATCGATGAATGAGAGACGTAAGATCGCGCTAGAACATCGCTTCGCGCGCTCTTTCTATCGGCTCGATAAGCGATCTTGCCGAGAACGGCTTGGTCAGGTAGGCGATGCATCCCGAGTCTATCGCGGCTGAGCGGTTCGCATCACTGTCATTTCCGGTGATAAAGATCACCGGCAGATTGATATCTTTGTTCAAGAGTTGACGACGTAAGTCTATTCCAGACTGATCGGTCAGATCGATATCAAGAATAATGCAAAATGCGTCGCTGAAGTCGGCGCAGCTGAGCAGCGAGGCGCCGGAATCGAATAGTGTTGCGTTGAAGCCGTGCTCTATCAACAGCCGCTTCACACCCATGCGTATCGACGCATCATCGTCGACGACAAAAATTGCATTGCGTGTTGACAAGATGTTCGGCCTTGGTTTTCAGCAATGTCGCCGAGCCACGCTCTGCGGCCGCTATTGGACGACCCTTGTCAATAGACAAGCGGAGAGCGTCTCGCGCTCTTACTTAAACATCCTCCATAAAATTTTCATATTGTCCCTTTGTACAGGATTGCCAACCTAGCTGCCGGGACTGACATCGGGAACGACCACGCCAAGATGCACTGCGCTCGAAACCAATTCCGCGAGCGAGTTAACCCGCATCTTCTCCATCACCTCATGGCGATGCGCTTTCACCGTCCGCTCGGTGGTTCCTAACTCACCGGCAATTTTCTTGTTGATCATTCCGCGCACCATCAAATCGAACACCTGTCGCTCACGCGGCGTCAGGGTCGCAATAAGAGCAAGAAATGAATGGCGCTCGCTTCGTTGGCTGCGGACCAAATCATAGCGAGCCATGGCACGCTCGATCGCGGCGATCATTTGTTCTGACGGTATCGGCTTGGTCAGGAAATCCTCGGCCCCCGCCTTGATAGCTTGCACGGTCGCCGGGATGTCAGAATGGCCGGTGACGAAGACGATCGGCAAGATCGAGCCGAGTTCGAGGAGGCGGTTTTGCAGTTCGAGGCCGCTCAGTCCCGGCATCTGCACGTCGAGCAGAATGCATCCCGGCTTTTCGACGCCCGGCAGGCGATCCAACAGGTGTTGCGCCGATGAATAGGTCTCGACTTCATAGCCCGCGTGTTTCAGGCGGCGTTCAATCGCGGTTCGAAACGGAGCATCATCGTCTACTACGTGAACAAGGCCGGGCAACGTCCCCTCCCTAGCCGTCAAACCAACCCGCTGGTCTCTCTCTCTGCTCGATCATCCCGGTCACTGGGGCGCGTCTCCGTCTTCAGGTGCGCAAGTGAGGCTGCATCCTCAAGACGACCAGCCCAGCTAGTTGATCGGGTCGAAGCACTTCGCAAATCAGCACCTAACCCGCAGGGCAAGATGTCGCACATAACGATGACCTAGCTACCGCCTCCTCAATCTCCGCATCATACGGCAGGTTGACCTTTGGGACAATGAACGTTGGGACAATAGCAAAAGATATTGCTGTCGCCCAAGATAAACTACAGCGGGAATCAAGGCGGCTGGGCATCCCTCGCGGTGACCTCTTTGGGCTGCCAATCATCTCAACGACCAGTACAGGAGTTGGGCAATGTTTGTCCGCATTACGGCCGATCCAGCCGCCCGACCCAACACTCTCGGCGTACTCGGGATGGAGAGCAGTTCAAATCCGATCGTGACCTTAAGCGAGTTCAACTACAAAAAAGGTAGCGAGATTTACGGCGAGAAGGAGCCAGCAGAGTACGTCTATCAAGTCAAGATTGGTGCAGTGCGAAGCTACAAGCTGCTTTCCGACGGCCGTCGCCAGATCGGCGCGTTTCACCTCGCCGGCGACATCTTCGGACTCGAGAACGGAGGCGAGCACCGGTTTACGGCGGAGGCTATCGTGAACACTACGGTCCGCCTGATCAAACGGCGCAGCCTCGAGATGGTGGCTGAGAGCGATGCGATGGTCTCGCGAAACCTGCTCAGCATGACCACAAGCAACCTGCAGCATGCGGAAGACCACATGCTGCTGCTCGGCCGTAAGACTTCGCTGGAGCGGGTAGCTGCTTTTCTGATCGAGATGGACAGGCGGCTGACGGCGGCGGGCGTGATGCCACTGCCGATGTCTCGGCGCGACATTGCCGACTACCTCGGTCTGACATTGGAGACAGTGTCCCGCGCGCTGTCGCGGCTGCATGAACTCGGCATCATCGGATTCATTAGCAGCAATCAACGCCAGATCGTGCTTCTGGACCGTCAGCAGCTCGCTGGCCTCGATCTGCAGAACTGAACCCAGCTGCGCCGATCGACGCGAGTTGCTCAAGCGTCTTGCGTAATACCTCGAACAGGACGGCTGTCGACCGGCCGAACATCAGGATGCCGTTCATCGCAGTGATTGGCCCCGTGAGCTGCCACGCTTTTACGGGCGTGACATCGCCGTAACCGAGCGTGGTGTAGTTGACGAAGGCGAAATAGAGCAGGTCGCTGCCGGCAGGCGCGGCACCGACGACCGCATAGGCTAGCGCCCAAACGAAAACCTCAAGGGTGTGCGCCACCATCAGGGCCGCCGCAGTGCTGATCATCACGATCATTAAATGCAAACTCGGGCGGCCGGTTTGCCGCAACCCTGTGGAGCGGGCAATGCCAACCACACCGACGGTCACCAGCGCATGGATCATGATGTTGATCACGCTGACGATGCAGCCGACCAGAAATTGAAACACCATAGCCGTCCCACGCTTGATCGGGTCGGCAGACGGATCTACGAGCGCCCCGGCCGGTCCCGCAGCGGCCTTCAGCTCTTCGGGGTAAAAACGCTCGTCGCAGCCTTCATGGCGGACTCGCCCACACTCTTTGCATGATCGGTCAGCGAACGCATCTGGTCCTGGAAAAATTCGGACTGAATCTTGACCGCGTCCTGCATGTCCTTGGCTTGAATAAGTCTATCGCCGAGATCGAATGTCGCAGTGACATTGCGCTGCATGTAGCCGCAGAACTGCTTGGCCTGGTTCGCGACCGGCAGCTGCGAGGAACTCAGGCCCTTCTCGAGCAGTTCAAAATAGTCCGCACTGGCCTTTCGAAGGCGCTCGTTGGCTTCGGCCAGCATCGTACGGATCTTGTCGGCAGAAAGGTTGGCATCTGACATGACTAACTCCTTTTGAGGAACGTACCCGATCGACTACTTTAAAAGGCCCCCGAACCAGGCACCCAATTAACCGGCGCAGAGGGTCGGCAGTTCATCGAGATTGGCAAGCTCTGGGCCGAAGCGCCGGAAGGAATCGGCATTAGTATTCCGCGCGCGAAATAGCGGAAAGCCTTGATGCAGATCAAAGATCCGCTGACGGGCTTCATCAACATCACCGTTACGCTTGCCCTTTCATTGATCGCTTGCCGACTGGAGTTTCAATCATGAGGGCCGTTTCCATTGAAGAAGCCGTTGCGATGATTCCGCCCGGTGCGAGCATCATGGTTGGCGGATTCATGGGTGTCGGAACACCAGAGCGCCTGCTCGACGAAGTGGTCAGGCAGAAAAAGACCGATCTTTCGCTGATCAGCAACGACGCAGCTGTTCCAGGGAAAGGTGTTGGCAAACTGTTCGATGCGGCGCTCGTATCGCGCCTGATTGCAACCCACATCGGCCTCAATCCGAAGGCGCAGCAACAGATGCTGGCCAACCAGGTTGCCGTCGATCTCATACCCCAGGGAACCTTCGTCGAGCGCATTCGCGCCGGCGGTTGTGGTCTCGGAGGCGTGCTCACGCCAACCGGCGTCGGCACCCTGGTTGCCGAAGGCAAGCGCCAGATCGAGGTAGCCGGAACGACGTTTCTGCTCGAAACCGCGCTGCGGGCGAAGTTCGCGCTGGTTCACGCTTTTCTGGCAGATTATCTTGGCAACCTCACCTACGCGCTTACCGCACGCAACTTCAATCCCATCATGGCGATGGCCGCCGACACAGTAATCGTGACGGCGGAACACATCGTGCCGGTGGGCGTCATTGCACCCGACCACGTGGTGACCCCGGCGCCGCTCGTCGACTACCTCATTACGAACGGGTGAACCATGGATGCACAAACGATCATAGCCCGCCGCGTCGCCCTCGAGCTCCATGCCGGCGATCTCGTGAATCTGGGGATCGGCATTCCGACGCTGGTCGCCAACTATGTTCCAGCTGAGCTCAAGGTGTTCTTCCAGTCGGAGAACGGATTGATCGGCACCGGACCGATACCGGAGCAAGGGATGGCTCATCCGCTCCTGACCGATGCGGGGGGCCGCCCGATCAGCGCGCTGCCGGGCGCCAGCACCTTCGACAGCGCGATGTCCTTCGGATTGATCCGCGGCGGCCATGTCGATGTAACCGTCCTTGGCGGGCTGCAGGTTGACGCGCATGGGCATCTCGCCAACTGGACGATCCCCGGCAAGATGGTGCCGGGAATGGGCGGGGCGATGGACCTCGCCAGCGGCGCCCAGCGGGTGATCGTGGCCATGCAGCACGCGGCGAAGGGCAAATCAAAGATAGTCGCCAAATGCACCCTGCCACTGACGTCGACACGACCAGTGAGTTTGGTGGTGACGGACATGGCTGTCATCGCCTTCCCCGAAGGTAGAGCGACCCTGTTGGAAACCGCACCGGGTGTCAGCGTCGGCGAGGTCGTCGCCGTGACGGGCGCCGATCTCGTCATTCCGAACGCCGTCCCGGAAATGCGGATCTGACGAGGTAAGCAGCGTGCGGATATTCAGCGACTTCAGCGAGATCAGATCTGCGATCGGCACCGAGATCGGTGTAAGCGACTGGCTCGAAGTCTCGCAGGAACGAATCAACCTCTTTGCGGAAGCGACCTGTGACGAGCAATGGATCCATGTCGACCAGGATCGCGCGGAGAAGGAGTTGCCCGGCGGCACCACTATCGCCCACGGGCTGTTGTCGCTCGCGCTCGCGCCGCTCTTCGTTCGATCGGTGATCGGTTTGAAGGGCCTGCGCAATACCCTGAACTACGGTGCGGACCGGATACGGTATCTGGCGCCGGTTCCGGCCGGTTCCAGGCTGCGCGGGCGCGTCACGGTCGCCGAAGCGGAGGACGTGCCGCCCGATGGCTTGCGCGTAAACTATCATCTCGTGATCGAGATCGAGGGCGGCAAACGCCCCGCATGCGTCGCCGAGTTGATCGCCCTGCACTATCGCTAAACGGTGCGATTGCGTGTGCCAAACGCGCTCAATCGATGATGTGATAGCCGCCGTCGATATACATGACGCCACCTGTAATCAGCTTGGCGCCGTCGAGCGCCAGAAATGCTGTTGCGTTGCCAACGTCGTCGATGCTGACGAGACTGCGCGACGGCGCCTTCGACTGCGCCTTGTCCATCAGTTCGTCAAATTCGGGGATCCCCGACGCCGCGCGCGTGGCGAGCGGTCCTGGCGAGATCGCGTGAACCCGAATGCCTTTCGGGCCTAGTTCTGCAGCCACGTACCGGACGGCAGCTTCCAGCGCCGCCTTGGCCACGCCCATCACATTGTAGTTCTCCACGACCATCTGGCTGCCATAGTAGGTCATAGTGAAGATGGTTCCGCCATTCTTCATCAATGGTTCGGCGAGGTGAGCCATGCGCATGAACGACCAGCATGAGACATCCATGGTCTTGAGGAAGCCGTCACGGCCTACATCCACCACGCGTCCATGCAGTGCCTCCTTCGGAGAGAACGCGATCGAGTGGAGGAGAAAATCGAGCTGCCCCCATTCTTTCTTGATCCGCTCGAACACCTGTTCCGTCTGACCTTCGATCATGACATCCATTGGCATGAAGATCGGTGCCTCCAATGCCTGCGCGAGCGGCTCGACATGCTTTTTCGCGCGATCGTTCAGATAGGTGACGGCGAGATCGGCGCCAAGCGCACGAAAGGCCCTGGCGCATCCCCAGGCGATCGATTGATCGTTGGCGATGCCCACGATCAGGCCTTTCTTGCCCTTGAGGGCAACCTTGGTATCCGGGAATACGGGAATCATGACACCCTCTCATGTCTCGGGTCGGGCGATGGCCTGTTCAACAGCAGGGACAAAGTGTGCTGCGCGATCATCAGCTCCTCGTCCGTCGGGACGAGGTAGACCGGAATGCGGCTGTCAGAACGCGAGATCAGCCGCGCGTGACGCGAATTCTCGGCGGGATCGAGCGCGAGGCCGAGCCATCCGAGCTGGTTGACGATACTTGCCCGAATTCGAGCGGAGTTTTCGCCGATACCGGCCGTAAAGACAAATGCGTCCAGGCCCTGCAACGCCGCCGCAAGCATGCCGGCGTTGAGACCGATCCGGTACACGAAGTAGTCGACCGCCAGCTTCGCGTTTGGATCTGCGCTCGCCTCCAGTTCCCGCATATCGTTGCTGACGCCGGAAAGACCTTTTAATCCGCAATCGCGATAGAGGAAATTCTGCACGTTGGCGGCTGACATTCCCTTTTCGGTGATGAGATAGAGCACAACGCCGGGATCGATTTGTCCCGGGCGTGTTCCCATGGGAAGTCCGTCTAGGGCAGTGAACCCCATGGTGCTCTCAACGCTGCGTCCTTGCTTCAGCGCGCACATTGAAGCACCGCTACCGAGATGTGCGACGATCACCCGGCTCTTGGCGATACCGGGCGCGATTTGCGGCAGGCTTTTCGCGATGTACTCGTAGGAGAGACCATGAAATCCGTAGCGCCGCACACCCTCGGCGTAAAGCTGATGCGGAATCGCATAGTGGTCTGCGACCGCATCATGCGTGCGGTGAAACGCGGTGTCGAAACAGGCCACCTGCGGAAGATTTGGAAGATTGGCCAGCAGGGAGCGGATCGGCGCCAAATTATACGGCTGATGAAGCGGGGCCAGACCGACGAACCGCTCCAACCGGGCCACGACGCCATGGTCGATCAACACCGGCCGGTCATAAATCGGGCCGCCATGAACGACGCGATGCCCCACCGCCATCGGACTGATGCGAAGCTCATCCCGCAACCAGCTACCTGCAATCCCAAGTGCAGCCGAGACGTCTGGTACGCTCTCGATCGGATAAGCGCGATCGGCCAGCGAATCGCCGTTCGCGCCGTTCGCTCGCAGCCGCGGGCGGCTGCCAATGCCGTCCATCTGGCCCTTGATCTGCCGCTGCAGCTTCCCCTCTCCCTCGACCGAAAAGATCTGGAACTTGACGCTTGAGGAGCCCGCATTGACAACAAGGATCGTGTCCATGGCGTTCATCCCGCAACTGTTGGAGCATGTTGACGCCTGGCATGTGCGTAGAGCGCCGCCACCGCGCAGGAAGCCATCCGCGCGCGTGCTGTGTCCGCACGCGACGTCAAAACGACAGGCACCCGGGCACCGAGCACGATGCCGGCGCCATCCGCCTTGGCAAAATAGGCCAGATTTTTGGCCAGCATGTTGCCGGATTCGAGGTCGGGAACGAGCAGTATCTGCGCCCGGCCCGCGACCTCGGACTTGATTCCCTTGATCCTTGCCGCTTCCACGTCGATCGCGTTGTCGAAAGCAAGCGGTCCGTCGAGGACACCGCCGGTGATCTGCCCCCGATCTGCCATCTTGCAGAGCGCTGCGGCCTCGATTGTCGATGGAATCTTGGAGGTGACGGTTTCGACCGCCGACAGGATTGCCACGCGCGGTGATTTGCCGAAACCGGCTTGCGTATAGAGATCGATGGCGTTTTGAATAATGTCACGCTTGGCGTCGAGATCGGGAAAGATGTTAATGGCCGCGTCCGTTACAAACAGCGTCTCGGAATAGGCAGGCACGTCCATTACGAACACGTGGCTGATCCGCCGCTCGGTCCGCAGGCCGCCGACCTTCGCCGTAACGCTACGCATCAGTTCGTCCGTGTGCAGACTGCCCTTCATGAGCATTTCGCCCTTGGCGGCATGGATGAGTTCAACGCCCTTCGCGGCCGCAGCGTCGCTGTGCGGGGCATCGACGATCTCGATGCCGGAGATGTCGAGGCCGCATTTGCTCGCGGTATCCCTGATTTTCCTTTCGGGTCCGACCAGCACGGGCCGGATAATGCCTGCTGCCGCACTGTCGACGACGCCGCGCAATGAGGTTTCATCGCAGGGGTGCACGACGACGGTCACCGCCGGCGGCACGGCCTGGGCCGCGGCGATCAAGCGGTCATATTTTTTGGGTGAGTGCGTCTCGACTGAATCGGCTGGCATGGCGGTCATGATGTCGCTCCGGGTTGCCTGGATCAGGCGCGCCCTCTGCCAAGGAGCTTTGATCTAGGTCAATGGTTCGGCTCATGCAGCGTTCACCAATCCCAGCCTGACGGCCATAAGACACCGACGATCCGGCATTGAATGCAATGCGTATCCCAAGCTTCTGTCGCCGGGATCGCTAACGAGCCAAAGCAACCATTGAATACAACTGGGAGAGCTACCATGAAGGCAAGCGCAGCTTTACGGAAGCATGCCGATGCCGGCGATTGCTGGAACGCCTTTCGACCCGGGGACTGGACCACTTCCATCAATGTTCGCGATTTCATCGTCCGGAACGTCACGCCTTACACGGGAAACGAGGACTTTCTGACAGGACCGTCGCAGCGCACAAAGGCCGTTTGGGCGAAACTGCAGCCCTATTTCGCGGACGAGCGGAAGAAGGGAGTGCTTGCCGTCGATGCACAAAATCCCTCGACGTTGCTCGCACACAAGGCCGGCTACATCGATCGCGCGAACGAAGTGATCGTGGGTCTGCAGACGGACGAGCCCTTCAAGCGGGCTATCTTCCCCTTCGGCGGGCTTCGGATGGTCGAGACGGGCCTCAAGGCCGCGGGCTTCGATCCCGATCCGCAGGTTCATGAGGCTTTCACGAAGTATCGAAAGTCGCACAACGACGGCGTATTCGATGCCTACACGCCGGAGATCATGAATTGCAGAAGGTCAGGGATCATTACCGGCCTTCCGGACGCCTACGGGCGCGGGCGGATTATCGGCGATTACAGGCGCGTGGCTCTCTATGGGATCGACCGGCTCCTCGAAGCCAAGCGCGTCGAGCGGGAACAGATCGACGACATGTGGCCGACCGACGAAATCATTCGGTCGCGCGAGGAACTGTCCGAGCAGGTGCGCGCGCTCAAGGACCTGGCCTCGATGGCGAAGCTCTACGGCTGCGACATATCGAAGCCGGCCGCGAATGCGCAGGAAGCCTTTCAGTGGACTTATTTTGCCTATCTGGGCGCAATCAAGGAAGCCAATGGCGCGGCAATGTCCATCGGACGCATCTCGAGCTTCCTGGATATCTACATCGAGCGTGATCTGAAGGGCGGTGTTCTGGACGAAGCCCAAGCGCAGGAGCTTTGGGATCAATTGGTGCAGAAGCTCCGGATCGTCCGATTCCTGCGTACACCGGATTATGATGCGCTGTTCAGCGGCGATCCCTACTGGGCGACGGAATGCATCGGCGGCATGGATCTCGACGGGCGCGCTCTGGTGACCAAGAGCAGCTACCGCATGCTGCACACACTTTACAACCTCGGTCCAGCACCTGAACCGAACATCACGGTTCTCTGGTCGAACCACATGCCCGCGGCATTCAAGCGCTACTGCGTCAAGGTTAGCCGCGACACGTCTTCGCTGCAATACGAGAACGACGATCTGATGCGCCCGTTCTGGGGAGACGACTACGGCATCGCGTGCTGCGTCTCGGCCATGCGCTTGGGCAAGCAGATGCAATTCTTCGGCGCCCGCGTCAATCTCGCAAAGGCGCTGCTCTACGCGATCAATGGAGGCCGCGACGAAATATCAGGCGAACAGGTAGCTCCCCAGACGCTGCCGGTCGCGGGCGACTTCCTTGACTACGATGACGTGATGGCCAAGTTCGATACGACAATGGAGTGGCTGGCGCGTACTTACGTGCATGCGATGAACTGCATCCACTACATGCACGACAAATACTTCTACGAACGCCTGGAGATGGCGCTTCACGATCGCGACGTCCTGCGAACGATGGCATTTGGAATCGCCGGCCTTTCGGTGGTTGCCGACAGCCTGAGTGCGATCAAGTACGGAAAGATCCGTGCTACCCGCGATGCGGCGACCGGATTGGTGGTCGACTATCAGAACGAAGGGAACAAGGCGACGCCGCAATTCGGCAACAACGACGACCGCGTCGATAAAATCGCGTCGGACATCGTCACAAGCTTTATGGGAAAAATACGAAAACATCCGACCTACCGCAACGCGACGCACACCCAAAGCGTGCTCACCATCACTTCGAACGTGGTGTACGGCAAGGCTACGGGAAATACTCCCGATGGTCGCCGGAAGGGCGAGCCGTTCGGACCCGGCGCAAATCCGATGCATGGGCGGGACAGTCATGGCTGGCTCGCCTCGTGCCTGTCTGTCGCAAAACTTCCCTACAAGGACGCACAGGACGGCATCAGCTACACCGTCTCCATCGCTCCTCAAAAGGCGCATTTGTCCGAAGGCCAGCTTCTGGATGAGGCGGTCAAGGCTTTCGACGTCTATTTCGAGCGGGGCGGCTTCCACATGAACCTGAACGTGATCGACAGGGAGATGCTCGAGGACGCGATAAAGAATCCGGACAAATATCCGCAGCTCACGATCCGTGTGTCGGGCTACGCCGTCAACTTCGTTCGCCTGACGCCGGAGCAGCAGAGGGATGTAATCAGCCGTACTTTCCACGGCCAAATCTGATTCGAGGCCTACGATGTCGACGGTCCAGCCGCTGGAGCCCGGAAGTCGTTATGACCTCCGGGCGGGGATTTCGCCCGACGCGCCCGACGAAAGCCAACTCAAGGATGAGCAGGGCGCGTTCGGGTATTGCCACTCCTACGAAACCTCATCCCGATATGATGGGCCGGGCCTGCGCGTCGTGCTCTTCGTCTCCGGCTGCCTTCTGCGCTGCACCTACTGCCATAATCCGGATACCTGGCACCTGAAGGACGGGACGTACGTTTCGGCCGATCACGTGCTCCGCCGCCTGGGTGATTTCGCGCCTGCACTTCGTCCACTTGGTGGGGGACTTACCATTTCCGGCGGCGAGCCGATGGTGCAGCTTGCCTTCACCCGGCGAATATTCGCCGGAGCGAAGGAATTGGGTCTGCATACGGCCATCGAGACCTCGGGATTTCTGGGGGATCGCGCCGACGAAAGCTACCTGTCGAACATCGATCTCGTCTTGCTCGACATCAAGAGTTCTGATCCCGACACGTACCGGCTGGTGACAGGTCGCGATCTCGCGCCGACGCTGCGCTTCGCCGAGCGACTGGCTTCGCTATCCAAGCCGGTGTGGGTGCGCTTCACGCTGGTCCCCGGCGAGACCGACGATCCCGCCAACGTCGACGGCATCGCTCAATTCGTCGCGCCGATGAAGAACGTCGAATGGGTCGAGGTACAGCCGTTCCATCAGATGGGCTCCTTCAAATGGAAGGCGCTGGGGCTTGAGTACAAGCTTCTCAATACTCCGACTGCCAGCCGGGACCTGGTGAATCGGGTCATTGGACAGTTCCGGGCAGCAGGATGCCAGGTGCGTTGACGATAACGGTTCCGGGGGGAGAAAAAACATGCTGGACCTTGCTCGCGATATCATCGGAAGTCAGCCGATACTGACGGCGTTCCTCGCGATCGGATTGGGTTACCTGGTCGGTCAGATCAGTATCGGGGGGTTTTCTCTCGGCGTCGGCGCCGTCCTTTTCGTTGGCCTTGCCATCGGTGCGTTCGCACCCAAGGCCCAGATCATAGGGCCGATCGGGCTGACCGGACTAATCATGTTCCTGTATGGGATCGGGATCCTCTACGGCAAGCAATTCTTCGAAGGCATGGTCGGCGTCGGGCAGAAGTACAATCTGCTGGCGCTCGTCGCATGCATAGCCAGCCTATTCGTTGCACTCGGCCTGGGACACGTCTTCGGTATCAAGATCGGACATACCCTCGGCATCTATGCCGGATCGATGACCAGCACCGCCACCCTCCAGGCTGCGCTCGATGTCATGAAGAACAAGGATCCGTCGATCGGCTATTCCATCGCCTATCCCTTCGGCGTCATTGGTCCGATCCTGTGCATCTACTTCATGACCCGGATCGTAAGGCCAAAATTTCCAGCCAAGGGGCAACGCTTCCATATGGGCGAGATTTCGATCGGCGAAGGCTATGCCGGAAAGAGACTAGACGAGCTGATGACGGGGCCACTCAGCGGTGTACAGGTCACGATGGTTAGAAAGGGCGGGCACAACTACGTTCCAGCGGCCGATACCGTCCTGTCCGCGGGAGACGCTATTCTCGTGGTCGCGGAGCAGAATGAAGAAATTGCGAGAGCGACCACCGCGCTCGGGAAACTGGAGCCTGGCCGCCTCGCCAGCGACCGCGCCGATCTCGATTACATCCGAGTCTTCGTCGGCAAGGCCAGCGTAGTCGGAATACCCCTCGCCAGTCTCCCGATGCCGGCCGGCTATCCGACCCACCTATTGCATGTCCGTCGCTATGATGCGGACCTCCTTGCGGCGCCGGACCTGATGCTCGAATTCGGCGACCGGGTCGGGGTCCTGATGCCTCCCGACCGAAAGGAGGAGATTCGGCGCTACTTCGGTGACACGGTGAAAGCGGCGGCCGAATTCAGCTACGTCTCGCTCGGAATCGGAATGGTCCTGGGCGTCTTGCTTGGGCTTATTCCCATTCCCATTCCCGGGGTGGGCGTTGTCACGCTCGGCATCGGCGGCGGACCGCTGATCGTCGCTCTCATCCTCGGCAAATTACGGCGCACGGGCCCCATGCTCTGGACCATGCCGTTACCAGCAAACATCGTCTTGCGAAACTTCGGGCTTGCTATGTTTCTTGCCACCGTCGGGGTCAATGCAGGACAACCCTTTGTTCGTACCGTCGCGGAATCCGGGCCTACCATGCTCTTCATCGGGGTTGCCGTTCTACTGACGACGGTATTGATCGTTCTGCTGGTCGGCCACTACGTTCTAAAAATCCCGTACGACGATCTCGTGGGTGTGGCATCTGGCGCTACGGGTAATCCAGCGATTCTCGTCTATTCGACCAAGATGGCGCCCACCGAACGGCCCGACATCGGCTACGCCATGATCTTTCCTTCCATGACGCTGGTGAAGGTAATCGCAGTGCAGATTATCGGTCTCCTCATGATTGGGAGTGGCGCGGGCTAGGTGACTGAAAACCGGGCCTTGCCATTCATGATCCGGATCATGCGGATCGGCGGTCCTGGTGAAGGTCGTTCACCGACTAAGGCGCGTCAAAACGTTACGTGGTCGATGGACCGGGGCACAGGAGACTCGGCATGGCTGATCAGGCATCCCCGCCGCAACCGCCTATCTTTAATCTGAACGCTTACAGCCCGGCAGAGATCAAGGAGGCTATCGAGAAAGTCGGCGTCAAGAAGGCGACCCTTCCGCTCCCGGTTTCCTTGATGCTGGCGGTGATCGCAGGGGGCAGCATTGGACTGGGGGCGCTCTACTATACCATTATCGTCAGCGACGCCGAGCTGAGCTTCGCCACGGCGCGCGTGGTGGGCGGACTGGTGTTTTCGCTCGGGCTGGTAATCGTTCTGGTTGGCGGAGCCGAACTCTTTACCGGAAACAATCTGATCGTGATGGCTTGGGCGAGCGGGAATGTGTCCACGAAAAAGATGCTGCGCAACTGGGTCGTCGTCTATTTCGGTAACTTGATAGGTGCCCTCGGACTTGTGGTTCTGGTCTTCCCTTCGCATTATCTCGACATGAATGGAGGCCGCATCGGCCTGTCGGTCTTAACGACGGCTGCCGCGAAGATCCAGCCCGACGCTGTAACGCTATTCTTCAAGGGAGTTTTGTGTAACCTGCTTGTTTGCCTTGCAGTGTGGCTTGCGTATGCCGGCCGGTCGGTCACCGACAAGATTGTTGCGGCGATATTTCCGGTCTCAGCCTTCGTAGCGGCCGGCTTCGAACACTGCGTCGCCAACATGTATTTCCTGCCTTTGGCCTGGTTGATGACGCGAACAGGCAAAGTCCCTCCTGACTTCGACGCGTCGGTCATAACGATAGCGGGCATCATCCATAACCTCGTCCCCGTCACGCTCGGCAACATCGTGGGTGGAGCCGGCCTCGTCGGCGCAATGTACTGGACGATCTATCGGACCGCCTTCGGCAAGAGCGGACGGAGCAATGCTCCTCAGGGCAAAGAAGGATCATGAATTAACCGCTAAGCGGATCATCGAATCAATACAATCGACACAGCTCGTTCGGCAACTCGCCAAAAGAAAGGTAACCTCCATGCCGCTGACGAAAGTCAATTGGGTGGCCAACGATGAATTCGCCGTGGGCAAAGGGGCAACCATCCAGCAATTCTCCGCCGCCGTGGGTGATGATCGCTTCGAGATCAACGTCGCGCCATGGGGCGAGGGACAGTTAGCGGTCAACGGCCGCGAAATAGCGCGGACCGCGGAGGCCAAGGATCGACGCCAGGCTTTCTCGACCCTGAAGCAAGCCGCGGAACGATATGTTCGCGGCGATCCAGTCGATCTGACCGGGAATGGGAAGATTTGATTGATTCCCGCGGTCAAGGCCAAACTGTTGCAAGGGAAAAAGGGACTGGTCGTAGGCATCGCAAACGAGCGCTCGATCGCCTGGGGATGTGCCGCCGCCTTCCGCGCGTTCGGGGCCGATCTGGCCGTCACCTATCTGGACGACAAGGCCAGGAAGCATGTAGATCCGCTGGCGCGCGAGTTGGAGGCCAAAATCGTAATGCCGCTCGACGCCCGTGTGCCCGGCCAGATGGAGGCCGTATTCGACAGGATCTCGAAGGAGTGGGGCAAGCTGGACTTCGTCGTGCATTCGATTGCGTTCGCACCACAGGACGCACTGCATGGGCGGGTCGTCGACGTGCCTCTGGAGGGATTCTTGACGACCATGCAAGTCTCGTGTTGGACATTCCTCCGAATGGCCCAACTGGCCGAGCCCTTGATGAAAAAGGGCGGTACCCTCTTCACGATGACCTATTACGGCAGCCAGACCGTGGTGAAGAACTACAATATCATGGGGGTGGCGAAAGCCGCCCTTGAGAGTGCCGTGAGATACGTGTCCGCCGAGCTTGGTCCCAAAGGCATTCGCGTCCATGCCATTTCTCCGGGACCACTGGCGACGCGGGCCGCTTCTGGCATCCCCGAATTTGACAAGTTACTTGAAAAGGCGAAGACCAAGGCGCCCGCTCATCGGCTGGTGAGCATCGAAGACGTCGGCGCCGCAACGGCATTCCTGGCTCATGACGCGGCTCGGCTGATTACTGGTGACACCATCTACATCGACGGCGGGTATCACGTCGTCGACTGACGAGCCACGGCGAGCGAGCGCGTCGTACCTTGGCCTGGACCAGCGTTCCGACCGATGTGATCGGCGACACGATTTTATTGGTCTCTCACGTTTCCAATCGTAACGGTGCCTTCGCAACCAATTGCGGTGCCGTCAACGACGCGCACGAATGCAGTTCGGTGCCCGCTTCCCAGAACGTCTATTTTGCTTCCCTGCGGGGCCTTACAGCTCAGCAATGGAGCTACCACGCTCTCATCGTAGACGGCGCCAGTCCTCAATTTGTCGAAGCGACGAAGCGCATCGGCGTCCTTAAAGATCCAGACCGTCTGCGAATCGTGTTTGTTGCGCAGCACCTTCGCGTCGCTGGTGGTTACCGCTGCGACCGTTATCAAGCCGGCTATGAAACAGCTCAGGCTCCAAATCATCGGCAAGTTCTCGTCCATGCTAGCAGGCCGGCATCTATTTCAAGAGGGTGTGTTAGGTTGCTTCTTCACAATCTGAAAACCCTCTGCTTCCAGTTCACGGATGACCACTTTAGTTAGATGCTCGCATTCCTCGGGCATGATCCAGTTGGGGCTTCTCCAATCCGGATCACCTTCCTTTGGGTAGCTGACAAAGGCCGAACGAATGGCAGCCATTATAACATCTGCAGGGTCCGACATTGGGACCTCCCGTGTGGACAGCAAGCGCCATTGCGTTCCTTGCCGAACGCTCGCCTTGAGGACAAAGTCTGACTTTGCGTAGATTTGGCAAAACGACGCTACCATCCCAGCTTTTCATCGAATCCGCATCTCTCCTGGACTCTGGCGTTACGACGCCTTCGCCTTTGGGTCGAAAGGTGCAACATTCGAGGCGCTCTCCGACACCTCCGTTGCATCTACGCCGAACAGCCCGGCGACACGTTTTAGACGCTTAGCGACCTCGCCCGAGATTTCGGCACTGGCAGCTAGAACCTCGCGGATCGCGGCGAAGGCCGCACGGCGATCGCCGGCATTGTCGGGCAACAATTTCGGAATGGCGGCAAGCGCGGTGTCCTGGTCCAGGAGCAACATGAAGAACTGCTCGCGGACAAGCATCTTGAACTCGGACAGCGTCAGCCGTGCGCCGGTGTCGGCGCGACGAAGGTTGCGCAACGCCTCAAGGCTGCGCTCGTCCACCATCCCCCGCGCCGATCCGACATAAAGCAGGCCGCGAACGGCCGCTTCTCGAAGGCCTCCCTCGCCGATCCTCGATTTCAGCTCGGCAATCCGCGCCTGCAGCATCTCGCGGTGCTTGTCCGACATTTCCTGCCGGCGCGACGGTACCGATTGCGGATCGATCCCGACGGCCGCCTGCACCGCCGGCGAGCCGTAAACCGCAAGAAAGACCGCTTCGCTGAGCGCTTCCTGCGAATCACGCCAGCTGTCGAGCGCGTGAACGATCTGCCTGGAGACGAGCTCCTGGAACGCCATGAACGGATTGTCCTTCGAGACAGGCTTGCGATCCTCGCTCACCTTCTCCGCCAGCGATTCCACCGCAGGCATGACGGGATTGCGGCTGCTGAAGAGTTCGTATTGAAGCCGTAGAGGATGCAGATTGCGCATCGACTCGGCCATCTGCGGCGTCGCCAGACCCTTGATCCAGGGTTGGAGGAACTTCCGATAGGCAGCGAGATTGATCTCGGAGACGCGTTTAGCTGCAGCGAAACGCCGTTCATCCTCGGGCGAATTGCCGCCCATGGCGCGGATGTCATCCAACGTTCTGGCTTCACAGCGCATCACCCACTGTCCGATGGCGAGATCGGCATTTGTAGTATCCGCGTCTTTGGCCTCGAACGTTGCCTCATAGAGGCCGGGCGGCAACACGTCGATCAGGTCGATGTTGCTGGAGAATTCCGCGTGCTCCTTCTTGGCGATGCCGCCGGAAACGAAGATGCCGAGATGGCCGACGCTTTCGTGAACCGTGTAGACAATCGTCTGGCCGTAAGCCCTGATTTCATCGACGTCGGCGTAGAGATCGAGGATCCAGTCCAGCGCCTGTTGCGGCGGCGTGATATTGTCACCCTTGGAACAGAATACCAAAATCGGCGATCTGATATTGCGCAGATCAACCGCCTGACCATCAGACATCTTGATCCGTCCCGCGGCGAGGTTGTTGCCGACAAAGAGTTCGTCGACGATGAACTGGATCTCCTCGGCATTGAGGTTGACATGTCCACCCCACCAGCGTTCGAATTCGAGGTATCGATCGGCCTCGGTGTCGACCTTTGAGTAGACGTTGTACTGCTTGGTCCACAGCGTGTTCGAGGGATTCTGGCTCTCGAAGTTTTGCACGAGCCAGGCGCCATCGAACTTGCCGGCTCCGAGATCGCTCGTCAGCGCGGTTAACCAGCTTCCTCCCAGCAAGCCGCCCGAATAGCGCATTGGGTATTTGCCATGCACGCCTGCCCAATAGGCAAGCGGCGCGCCGGCGATGATGACGGGTCCAAACAGCTCAGGCCGCAGGGACGCCAGGATCATAACGGCCCATCCGGCCTGGCAGTTGCCGATAACGCACGGTTTGCCGTCCGCTTCCGGATGTCGGCTGATGACTTTCTCGATGAACACAGCTTCGGCGCGGGCAATGCGCTCGATCGTCTGTCCAGGCATCGGCTCCGGCAGGAAGCCGATGAAATAGCAGGGATGACCCGCTTTCATCGCGACGCCAATTTCGCTATCGGCCTTGAACCCTCCGATTCCCGGGCCGTGCCCGGCGCGCGGATCGACCACGATGAACGGTCGGCGGTCGAGGTCAATTTCGACGTCCTTGGGAGGAATGATGCGCACGAGCGCATAATTGACCGGTTCAGCCAGTTTGCGGCCGTCGATGATCAGCTCGGCGGCATATTGCAGGACATGAGGCGCGGTTTGGGCAACGTGTTCCCGATACTGGTCTCCCCGCTGACGCATGACATCAAGGAACAGCACGCTCCTTTGTCCGGCATCGACCATGTATTCCACGGCTGAAGCGACGAGCCCTGAGATTGGGCCGCCTGCTACCGTTACATTGCCTATCGACATGTTCCGACCTCATTTTCTGATTCATTCAAGGAGCGTCGCGCCACAGAACGTTGATTTAGGTCAACGTTCGACGATCACCTGGCAATGGTGCCGCGGCCGCGCGATCGGTACGTATCCACGCCATCGTCAGCTCCCAGGTGAGGGAGAGAATGATCGGTCCGATAAAGAGACCGACAATTCCGTGCGCGAGCGTTCCCCCAATCACCCCTACGAAGATGACGAGTGTCGGCGTTGTCAGGCCGCGCCCCATCACCAGCGGTCGCAAGATGTTGTCGAGCACGCCAACAACGCCCAGGAACAGCGTCAGAAGCAGCGCCGTGGTAAACTCCTTGTCTATCCAGATCCAAATAATCACGGGAAGCAGGACAATTGCCGCGCCAATCTGCACGATCGTCAGGAGCAACACCACGAAGGCCAACAGGCCTGCGCTGGGAATACCCGCCAGCTTGAATCCGATACCGGCCAGCAACGACTGGATGATTGCGACGCCGATGACGCCCTGGGATACCGCGCGGATCGTCGCACCCGCCAGTTCCAGGAAATGCTCGCTCTGTTCGGGCACGATGCGAACGAGAAATTCCCTGCCCGCCGCAACGAGCTCCGAGCCGTGGGGAAACAGAAAACCAGCCAGTGTCACCGACAGAAGGAACTTGAGCGTCCCAACACCGGCATTGCCCACCACGGCGAGCATGGTACCCGCCAACGGCTTCAGATAAGGCGCCACTTCGCCCAAGGCCGCCCGAAGGTTGTTGGATGCCTGATTCCAGAACTCGTAAAGCCGCGGACCAATGAGCGGCCAATCCTTGACGCCCTGCGGCGGAGATGGAACCAACAGGTTGCCGGCACTCAGATTTCCGGCGAAGTCCTTTAGCCCTTCCACTGCATTCAGGCCGAGCCAGGTCGCGGGCCCGATGACGATGCCGAGATTGATGACCGTGAGAATTGCCGCCGCGAGCCTCGGACGACCGCCGAGAAGCCTGGAAAGGCCGCGGAAGACAGGATAGAGCGCGACCGCGAGGACGATGCTCCATGCCAGGATAGGCACGAAGGGACGGATCACAACGAACGACCAGTAGATCAGGAAAGCGAGCAATCCGAGCCGGATCGCAAGCTGGATGATGTCATCTCCGGGCAAGTACTGGCGAAGGTTTCTCAAGGGCGCGCCTTCATCTGGAAGCGGGCATGCTGTCGGTCAAGGTACCGGCTGCTTTCGCGCAACAGCCTTGATCCAGATCAAATGACCGCAATCCGACCCCGGGCTTCATCGGCCCAACGGCAATCGCGTCCGATGCCCTGTTTGCCAGCACAAGAGGCCCAATGTCTGAGGCTATCAACTACACTGCACGCGAGCTTCTCCGCGACGGCAGCCAGATCGAAATCTGCGCTCTTCGGCGAGAGGATGAGGCCGACATGCTCGCTGCGATCGGAAAGACCAGCGCCCAATCGCTGCAGCGTCGCTTCTTCGCTATGAAGCGCCACTTCTCGGACAAGGAGCGCGCCTTTTTTATGGACGTCGATTTCAAGAATCATGTCGCAATTGTCGCGCGCGCGGAGGAAGCCACCCGCAAGGTCGTCGTCGGGGGCGGCCGGTACATCGTCTTCGAGCCTGGGCGTGCCGAGATGGCGTTTGTCGTCATCGATACCTGGCAGGGCCGTGGCGTCGGCTCGATCTTGATGCGTCATCTCGTCAAGATCGCCAAAGATGCCGGACTACAGGAATTGACGGCAGAAGTTCTGCCAGAAAACGCAGCGATGATAAAAGTATTTAGAAAGTTCGGCTTCAGCCCCGCCCCGCGCCGGGACCCCCAGGTAATCCATCTGGCGCTAAAGCTTGTCTAGGAAAAGCCCCGCGGTTCGCCGGCCTACCTCAATCCCAAGGGCGAGGGCCAATAGCAGCGATTCCGCAACAGACCGGGCGCGGACATTTTTAATGGCGCGCCACGTCTGCTTGATTACTCAAGAAGCTGCCGGAGGAACAGCCGCCTGGGCGCCGGCCAGGGCCGCCTGCAAAGCCGCTTCCTTGGTATGGTCAAGAGAAGTCTTCAAGACCGTGCCGCCTTCACCCTTGAGGCCCTCAAGCACTTTATCTGCGGTGACCTTACGAACTAACAGGAAGAGCGCTGCGGTTCCCGGTTGAATGGCGGCAGCGGTCTCTTTCATCCATTTGTCGTCGATGCCGACATCGGTCAAATATCCACCGAGCGTGCCGGACGCTGCGCCGAGGGCCGCGCCGACCAACGGCATCAAAAAGATCAGACCAATCAGAGTTCCCCAAAAGGTACCCGAGACCGCTCCGGCAGCCGTGGTGTTGATCAGTTGGTTTAGCTTGATGCGCCCGTGGAGGTCCTTCACGGCAATCGCCGCATCGCCCAATTCGATCAGATACTCCTTCTGCATGGCCAGCAGTTTCTGACGAACTTCCTCCGCCTTCGCTTCCGTTGGAAATGAAATCACAACGAGGTCACTCATTTGCAGTCTCCCTTTATTCAATTCAATGGAAAACAAATGATGGCTGACGTTATTGATCTACATCAAGAAGAGCGCTGCCCCGACCGTCCCGGCTCCACGACATCACACCGGTCCGTGCGATCCCGGCGGGACCATGTGGAGGGTCATGGCGAATACTGCGTAGATAAATAACAGCAAAGCGCCAATGAACCAAGCCGAACGACCGCTGTTCGTGATGAAAGTCGCCGTCACAGCAGCAATCATCACCATCGTCACTGCACTCGGCCAAAACTGCAAGTCCATCGGTTTGGGCCCGACGACGTAGCTCAGGAGCACAAGCACCGGCGCGACGAACAGGGCGATCTGAGAAGCACTTCCGAGCGCGATGCTGACGCTCATATCCAGGCGGTTTTTACGCGCCGCAGAAAATGCGACGGCCATTTCAGCCGCAGCACCGACCAGAGCTACAATAATGAACCCGACGAAAGCCGGGCTCACCCCCAGCGTCGCCGCCGCCTGTTGCACGACTCGACGAAGATCTCGCTTACCAGCGCCACCAGCACTGTAACAACGAGGAGTGTTCCGACGGCGAGATTCATCGGGCCACTTTTCCGCCTCCATCTCACCGTGATCTTCACTCGCAAAGAGCTCCTTGTGGGTCTTGAGCGAGAACAGCAGGCTCAATCCGTAGGCGACGATAAGCAGGATCGCCAGGGCCGCACTGAGATTCTGGGCCATCACCGCGCCTCGCGCCAAATCGAGTTCGGAGACTGCCGCTGGGGCGAGGAGCGCGATCGTCGCCATCAACAGCAACGCTGAATGCATCCTCCCTCCGGCGCGATTGTATTCCTGAACGTGGTATCGGAGGCCGCCCAACAGAAAGGACGCTCCCAGCATGAAAAGCGTATTAGTAACGATAGCACCGGCAATCGACGCTTTCACCAGCATGTACTCTCCGGCACGGAGCGCTGTTACTGCAATGATCAACTCCGTCAGATTCCCAAGCGTCGCGTTGAGCAACCCACCTATCGCATCGCCCGTCTTTTCGGCGACGGCTTCGGTTGCACGGCTAAGAAGCGCGGCAAGCGGAACGATTGCAAGGACGGCGAGCACCAACAGGAGCGTGTGAGCGGCGGGCATAACCCTTGCCGCCGCCAGAACGGCCGGCACAAATATCAGCATCCACAGCAACCGGGTATGTTGAATTTCCCGTAGCAGGGGGGCTCACGGTATTTGGCCGCCTCCCCATCGCCCTTCCGGATCCTCCCTGAGGAGACAAGCACCCCGCTTCGAGTGCTCAGCGGACCTTGGACGAAGAAGAGTTCTCCGCTGCGCAACTCCTGTTGATCTAGATCATCCGATCCGAGCCTCACGCTCGATTTAACCCGCCGATTGGTCGAGAGGGGCATATACTCATCTAGCAACGGAGCAAGGCGAAACCGGATCAGCGAACTCGTGCACTGCACAAATTTTGTCTCACTCGATCACCTCGTCGGCGCGGCTGAGCGGGGTTGGTGGGACCCCGATGCCGAGTTGTTTTGCCGTTTTGAGATTCATTACCCAGGCAGGCTGCACAGCCAGGCAGTTCAGGGGGCTTTTGACCCTCCAAGATCCAGCCGACATAGACACATGCTTACCGGCGTGTGCCGGGCAGATTGGTACCGCAGCTAACAAAGGCCATCAGCGACAAAGCTACTACTTGATTTCCCGCAGCGACCGGCGACAATGACGTCGCGCCAGCAGGGGCACCAAGGCTTTCCATAAGACGAGGAAAACTCGCTCGGCGACGGCATACCACTGCTGCGCGGGAGGGTACCGGTATGCGGTATGGTTCGTGCGCGACCTGCAGTAACTGCCCTGCGAAAGATTTACCCTGTTTCACGCCGAAGTCGGTAGCGACTTCGGATGAGTGGGAACATCAACAAATGATCGTTGAGACAACGTGTTGTGCACGCGAGAATGTGCGCAAGCGTTGAACCGCGGAGGCGCGACGGTCTGAAAGGCACTCCAGGTCGGCGTCAGACCGGCCGAAGGGCATCACCCAGAGGAGGAATGCATGACGACAGTAACCCGACGAAAGGTTCTCAAGAGCGGTGCCGCGATCGCAGGCGGCATGGCCGGCATCCTGGCCACAGGCCGCGCCCCCGCTTTTGCCCAGGGCACGACGGTGCACTGGCTGCGCTGGAACGACTTCGTGCCGGCTTCCGATCAGTTGCTGCGCAGGGAGCTGCTGCCCAACGCCGAGAAAGCACTGGGACTCAAGATCAATTTCGAGACCGTGAACGGCAACGACCTGCAGCCGCGTATCACCTCGGCGATTCAGTCCGGCTCGGGTCCCGATATCATCATGCTCTTCAACAACCACCCGCAGATCTACTCTGAGAGCGTCATCGACCTGTCCGAACTCGCAAGCAGCGTGGGCAACTCCGAAGGCGGCTACTACGATCTGTGCAAATCCAACACGGTCGACGGCCAGAAGTTTATCGCCCTGCCATGGACGATCGTCGGCGCCATGATCGCCTATCGAAAATCGTGGTTCGATGAGGTCGGCTCCCCGACCTTCCCCGAAACGTGGGAGAAGTACCGCGAGGTTGGCAAGAAGCTCAAAGCGATGGGCCGGCCGATCGGTCAGACGCTCGGCCACACCTTCGGCGACGCGCCGACGTTCAGCTACCCCTATATGTGGTCGTGGGGCGGCACCGAGATCGAGAAGGACGGCAAGACCGTCAACATCAACAAGAAAGAGGTCATCGACTCCGTCAAGTTCATGACGGCCTTCTGGAAAGAGGCCCATGACGAGGGCGGGCTGGCCTGGGACGACACCAACAACAACCGCGCGTTCTTGTCGCAAACGATCTGTGCCACGCTCAACGGCGCTTCGATCTACATCGAGTCGCTGCGCAACCCCGACAAGTATATCACCGAGAAAGGCGCGCCGCTGAAAACCGACATTCAGCACTCGCCGTTACCTAAGGGCCCGGCGGGGCAATTCGCCATGCACACCTTCTTCTCGCACGTCATTCCGAACTACTCGAAGAATCAGGCCGGCGCGAAGGAGTTTCTGAAGTGGATCCACACACAGGCGAACTACGAGCCCTGGTTCGTCTCTCAAAAAGGCTTTGCGACGCCTCCGACCCATGCGTGGGAGAAGCACAAACTGTGGGACGAGGACAAGGTCATGGCTCCCTTCAAGGTCGCCGGCCAGCTCGGCCAGACGCCCGGCTATCCTTTGCCCGCATCGGGCAAGAAGGCCGCTGAAGTGCTCACCAAATACATCATTACCGACATGTACGCCAAAGCAGTCCAGGGCGGCACAGCGGAGGACTCCGTGAAGTGGGCGCAAGGCGAACTCACGAAGGTCTATGCCTGAAAGTCGGTTCTCACCGTTCCATGCGGCAGATAGCTGCCGCGCGCCGGACGCATCGAGGTGAAGCGAAATGGCGATCGCTGAGACCCAAGTCTACATGCCGCAGGCGCCGCGGCCCAGGCTCCGGCTGCTCGAGGACGAGCGTTGGCTCGCATTCGTGCTGCTGGTGCCGACCCTGGTGCTGCTCGGTATGTTCATCGCCTATCCGTTCGCTCGCGGTATCCTGCTGTCGGTGACCAACTCGCGCGTGGGTGTGCCCGGCGAGTTCGTCGGCCTTGCCAACTTCTACAAGATTTTCAACGACGGAATCTTTCGAACCTCGGTCTACAACACCTTCGTCTACACGGGCGTGACCACCGTCTTCAAGCTGGCACTCGGACTGTGGCTGGCGATGCTGCTCAACCGTAATTTCCGCGGCAAGGCTTTCACCCGTGCCTTCATCTTGCTGCCCTTCATCATCCCGACCGTGCTCTCGACTTTCGCCTGGAAGTGGATGTTCGACCCGACATTCAGCGTCCTCAACTGGCTGCTCTACCATCTCGGCTTGATCACCGGCCGGATCAATTGGCTGGGCGATCCAGACCTCGCGATGATCTCGATCATTATCGTCAACATCTGGCGCGGAGTGCCGTTCTTCGCCATCAGCCTGCTCGCCGGCCTGCAGACCATCAGTCCAGAACTCGGTGAAGCCGCCGCGATCGACGGCGCCAAGCCATGGCAGCGGTTCTGGCACATCACCTGGCCGCTGCTGCTGCCCGTGACCATGGTCGTGGTGTTGTTTTCGGTGATTCAGACGTTCGCCGACTTTCAGATCGTCTATGTGATGACAGGTGGCGGACCAGCTAACGCAACACATCTGTTCGCCACTTACGCCTATCAGATCGGGATTGGCACCGGCCTTTTGAGCGAGGGCGCAGCCATCGCGCTTACGATGTTTCCGGTTCTGTTTCTGGTCGTCATCCTCCAGCTTCTCTACATCCGCCGCGTGGAGGTCCGCTGAGCCATGATCGAAGGCGCAAGGTGGCGAAAGTGGGTCTTCTTCAACGCTCCGATGGCGCTGTTTCTGCTTTTTCTGCTGTTCCCGTTTTACTGGATGGTAATCACTTCGATCCGTCCGGATGGCGAACTGTATCGGCCCTGGAATTCCATCAATTACAATCCGTTCTGGACCTGGAATCCAACATGGGACCACGTCAGATATTTGCTGGAGGAGACGCTGTTTGCATCGTGGCTGTGGAACACGACGTTCATCGCACTCGTGTCAACCGCTATCTCGCTCGTGTGTGGCGTGTTCGCCGGCTACGCTCTGTCGCGGCTGGACTTTCCCTTTGCCGGCAGCCTGGGCACCGGCATTTTCATCACTTATCTGGTGCCCCAAACGCTGCTGTTCATTCCGCTGGCCGAGATGATCCGCAACTATCGGCTGGGTGATACGCCCTGGGCGCTGATTCTGACCTATCCGACCTTTCTTATTCCGTTCTGCACCTGGCTCATGATGGGCTACTTCAAGGCTGTGCCCAAGGAGCTCGAGGAATGCGCGCGCATTGACGGCGCATCGCGCTGGCAGGCCATGCTCTATATCGTCATCCCGGTGGCGGTCCCGGGCATCCTCTCGGCCGGCATCTTCGCTTTCACGCTGTCGTGGAACGAGTTTGTCTATGCACTCGTCTTCCTGTCTTCGCCCGGACAGAAGACCGTGCCGGTCGGGGTCACATCGGAGCTGATCCGTGGCGATGTATTCTTCTGGGGACCGCTCATGGCCGGCGCCCTGCTCGGATCGATCCCGGTTGCCATCGCCTATTCATTTTTCGTCGAGCACTACGTCGCAGGATTGACCGGATCGGTGAAGGGCTGACAGCACAAGCCGTCGGGAGGCAGTGGGAAGCGAATGGGTCAGGTCGTCCTCAAAGGGATCAACAAGTTCTACGACAGCGTGCACGCTGTCAAAGACGTCAATCTGCAGATTCGCGACAAGGAGTTCGTCGTGTTCGTCGGACCGTCCGGCTGCGGCAAGACGACGACACTCAGGATGATCGCCGGCCTTGAAGCGATCAGCTCCGGCGATATCTCCATCGACGGCAACGTGATCAATCAACTGGCGCCCATGGACCGTGACATCGCCATGGTGTTTCAGAACTACGCGCTCTATCCGCACATGAGCGTGTACGACAACATGGCGTTCGGTCTGAAAATGCGCAAATTCGAAAAGCCGGAGATTGACCAGCGCGTCCGTGATGCAGCCGACATCCTCGGCATCGGCGATTTGCTTATGCGCAAGCCCCGCCAGCTCTCCGGTGGCCAGCGCCAGCGCGTGGCCTTGGGCCGCGCCATCGTCCGCCACCCGCGCGTATTCCTGTTCGACGAGCCGCTGTCAAACCTCGATGCCAAGCTGCGGGTGCAGATGCGCGTTGAACTCAAAAAGCTACATCTGCGTCTCGGCACTACGGCAATTTACGTTACCCATGATCAGGTCGAGGCCATGACGCTGGGTGATCGGGTCGTCGTCATGAAGGACGGCGTTGTCCAGCAGGTGGGCGAACCACTGGAGCTGTACAATCAACCCGCCAACAGGTTCGTCGCCGGCTTCATCGGCTCGCCGGCGATGAATTTTGCCGCCGTTACGGTGACCGAGGCGAACGGATCGCTGATCGCCGAGAACTCCGGCTTGCGTCTCAGGCTCCCGGACGAGACTGCGCAGCGCCTGCGCGGCCATATCGGCCGCGAGGTCATGCTCGGCGTGCGCCCGGAGGACCTCACGGTGGCGGGCGCAGCGGATCTCGACCACCCATGCTTCGATGCCGTGATCGAGGTGGTTGAGCAACTCGGCTCGGAAATCCTGCTCGATATGAAGGTCGGCGAGGATATCATGGTGGCGAGCGTTGAGCCGACCGTGCCGGTGAAGGTGCGCGACAAGCTGCGCTTTGCCATGCGCCCTTCCAGGCTTCACATTTTCGACGCGAAGACCGAGGCGGCAATCTAACGCCGGTGCAAGGCGGGATTTTGGGGCCGAGCAATTTTTTGATTTTTACAACAATACCGGCACTTGGCCGACCTGACCGTCTCGCCGAACGCCCGCTTTCCGCGAGCGCCTGCAGCGGCCTGCCGCGGAACAGGACATCGCCGGCGGCAAACGCCTGCTCTGGTCAGCATCTGTCGGGGTGATGACCTCGCGCTGCATGCGGAACATGGGGGCGGTTGCCCGTCGGTGCTCGACGCGCTGCGGTCGACTTGATAAGCCCCTCTCCGCGAGGAGACTTTGAGTCGAGGCATGACCGTTGCGATCGAGATGGGACACACAACGGCGGGCGGCGCCGCGGCTCTGGACCTGGAGGAACTGCTAGCTACGCGCCTGCTGGTGCAGGGCAATTCGGGCTCTGGCAAATCACATCTGCTGCGACGGCTGCTGGAACAGAGTGCCCCCTGGGTGCAGCAAACCATCATCGACCCCGAAGGCGACTTCGTGGCGCTCGCGGACCATTTCGGCCACCTCCTGATCAATGCCGAGGATCATACTGAGCGGGGCCTGCAGGCCGCCGGCGAGCGGGCGCGCATCCACCGCGTCTCGACGGTGCTCAATCTGGAGGATCTTGACGCCGAGAACCAGATGCGGCGCGCCGCCGCCTTTCTCGGCGGCCTTTTTGAGGCCGCCCGTGACCACTGGTACCCGATGCTCGTCGTGGTCGACGAGGCGCAGCTCTTCGCGCCGGCCGTCGCCGGGGAGGTCTCGGACGAGGCGCGAAAACTGTCTCTGGCTGCCATGACAAATCTGATGTGTCGAGGCCGCAAACGCGGCCTTGCAGGGGTCATCGCAACCCAGCGACTGGCCAAGCTCGCCAAGAATGTCGCCGCGGAGGCTTCCAATTTTCTTATGGGCCGCACCTTCCTGGATATCGACATGGCGCGCGCCGCCGACCTTCTCGGCATGGAGCGGCGACAGGCAGACGCTTTCCGCGACCTGGAACGGGGTCAATTCATGGCGCTGGGCCCGGCGCTCTCCCGCCGCCCTCTGGAATTGCGCATTGGTCCAACGGATACCCATCCGCGTAATGCAACGCCGCGACTGATGCCGCTGCCAAGTACGACACTGGAGGACGTACGCGCCACAATTCTCGCAGCCCCGCCGCCGGAAAACATCCGCCCCCCGCGCCGCCAGCCATCGCCTGACCTCCTCGGTCAGCTGATGATGACGAAGTCTGCGGCGCTGGAGGCCGACCCCGGCGTGGTAGAGCAACCACTCAGCGCCGAGGAGTTGGCCGATCGGCGTGAGCGCATGGACCGTATCCTGCGCGCCGTCATGGCCGAGCCCGACGCGGGATTTCGTGTCATCGGTGTGCTCTATCAGGAGTTCGTCGTTCGCTGCCGAATCGAGGGGCTCGGTGCGGCCGTGCCGGACCTCGGCGACTTCCGTCGTATGCTGACGCATGCCCGCGCCGGCCTCGACTCCGATATGGCGAAAGACGACGCGTGGCAGGATGTTTCGGTCCGCGCCTCGATTCTACCCGAGGACATGCAGGGTGTTTTCATGATGGTCGCCCGCGCCGCAAAGGAAGGTTGGCCCTGCCCGAGCGACGCCGCGATCGCCCGCGCCTACGGCTCGCACTCACTGCGCCGTGCGCGACGCTTGCTGACCTACATCGAAGAGCAGGGCCTTATCGTCTGCCAGCTTGACGGCGCCGGCCGGCGGATCGTGACGCTGGTCGAACTGGCCTGGGCGACCGCGCCCGGCGATCCCAATGCCGAGGTGGAGCCGGCGGAATAAGCTACCGCAAATCGCTGTACCGCAGTCACTTGGGTGCGATCCATAATCGCGACCGGCAGTTAGTCGGAGCGCTTGGCCAGGGAATCCCTCAAACGAGTGACCTCGCTTGGCGACACCGCTGGCGCAGCATTTCCCCAGGAATTGCGGATGTAGGTGAGAACGTCCGCAACTTGGGAGTCGTTCAACTGCCAACTGTAGGAAGGCATTCCGGGCGCCGTCGGCTCCTTCTTGGTCGCGACGCTGCGCGCTCCCCTCAGCACAATGCGGATGACTGACGTCGGGTCGTCGGCCCGCGCCATCGAGGAATTGGCGACCGCCGGGAAGAGCCGGTCGATGCCTTTGCCGTCAAGTCCGTGGCAGGCGGAGCACTGATCGCGGTAGATCGCTCCGCCCGCCTTCATCCCGGGCGCGGAGGCGGAGATTGGAGCCGGCGCCGACCCCTGCCCGGGCAACGACTTCAGATAGGTTGCGATCGCCTTGACGTCGTCGTCCGTCATCTTCGACGTCGACAGACCGACGGCTTCGGCCATCGGGCCAGTGGCCGCCGTGATGGTGTTATGGCCGGTTTTCAGATAGGCGGCCACTTCTTCTACCGACCATCTTCCGAGACCGGTCCGCGGATCGTTCGTGATGTTCGGCGCGGACCATCCCTGCAGCGGGCCGCCCTGGAGATACATGGACGCCTTGTCGCCCCCAAGGAAGGTCTTCGGCGTATGACAGGCGCCGCAATGCGCGGGGCCGTCGACCAGGAACGCGCCGCGATTCCATTCGGTCGATTGATGGGGATCAAAGACGTATTCGCCCTGCTTGAAATAGAGCGCGTCCCACACCGTCATCGCCATCCGGATGTTGAACGGGAACGGGAGCGTGTTCGCGACGACCGGGTTGTAAACCGCCGTCACCGTATTGAGATAGGCCCGTATCGCCAGCACGTCCTTGCGAGACATCTTCGTGTAGGCATTGTAGGGCATCGCGGGATAGAGACGTTCGCCGTTGCGTCCGATACCCTTGCGGACCGCGTTGTCGAATTGATCGTCCGTCCAGGACCCGATCCCGGTCTCCATGTCGGGCGTGATGTTCGGCGCAACGATGCTGCCGAAAGGCGTTTCGATCGGGCGTCCGCCAGCGAACGGCTGGTTCTTCTGTGGGACGGTGTGACAGCTCGCGCAATCCGAAAGGATCGACAGGTATCTTCCCCGGTCGACCGTCGTGAAATCTTGCGCGTCGACCTCTCCGGCCGACGCTGTGCGGTTGCCGACGCTGAACGCGGCAAGCAACGCCGCCGCGCCGGCGAAGAGATCGAGTTTGTTGCGCTTACGCATCGACCAACGGCCCTGGCTTTTTGAGATATTGGTTTCGGATCGCATCCGCAGCCCAATAGGCAAGCGCGCCCACTGTGAGCGTCGGGTTGTAGCCGGCGTTCTGCGGGAAGGCGCTGGCGCCGAGTACGAACAGGTTCGGGACGTCCCAACTCTGGAGATAGCGGTTTACTGCACTGGTCTTGGGATCCGCCCCCATGATCACGCCGCCATTCAGATGCGTCGTCTGATACGTCGTGACGTCGTATGGCGCGGTGCGATAGGTCTTTGCCAATGACGTTGCACCCATCGCCTTGATGATCTCGGCGAACTTGTCCGTCAGGAAGCGGTTCTGCTTCGCCTCGTTCTCCTTGATGTCGATCGTCATTCGCATCAGCGGCCTGCCGAACCTGTCCTTGTAGAGCGGATCGAGGTCCAGATAGATGTCGCGATAGGCGTAGAAGCTGCCATGCACGCCGGTGCCCGGCTTCACCGTGCTGAGGTAGTTGTCCTTGATGGCGGTCTTCCAAGCGGCGCCCCACTTGGGCGTGCCGGGAGGCGTCAACGCGCTTTCGATCGGGCGGCCACCGGTCTGCACTTGGCCCATGTAGCCGCCGCCGACGAAACCTAGCGGTCCGTGGTCGAAGTTGTCGCCGTTGAACTCGTCGATGCACATGCCGATCGAGCCCGATCCGATGAACGGATTGAAGTTGAACTTCGTGTGGTCGAAGAAGCCATTCACGGACGAGATGGTCTGATGGGTAAAGTTGCGTCCGATCCGCCCCTCTCCGCTCGCCGGATCATACGGTTGCCCGATGCCCGAGTGCAGCATCAGCTGCGCGTTGAACAGCGAGAAGGCGGAAAGGATCACGAGGTCCGCCGGTTGCTCCCAGGCTTCTCCGCTGCTGTCAACGAAGGTCACTCCGGTGGCATGCTTGCCAGACCGGTCGGTGTTGATTTTGACGACCTCGGAATTGTCGCGGGCCGTGAAGTTCGATTTTCGGACGAGCACGGGAAGGATCGTGGTCTGCGGGCTCGCCTTCGAATAGTTGCTGCAGCCGAACCATTCGCAGAAACCGCAGTAAGTGCATGGGCCCATCCGGAGCCCGAGCGGATTTGTGTAGGCGGTCGATAGATTGCCCGACGGCTGTGGGAACGGTTTGTATCCGAGCTCGCGAGCGGCCTTCCCGAACAACGTATGGCTGAAGGGTTGCGCCTGCGCCTTCGTAGGATAGTCCCGCGAGCGCGGTCCCTCGAACGGATTGCCGCCCTCCATGATTTTGCCCCGAAGGTTGCCGGCGGTCCCGGACGTGCCGCAGAGATATTCGAAGCGGTCGTAATAAGGCTCGAGTTCGTCGTAGGTGATGCCCCAGTCCTGGATGGTCATGTCGGACGGAAGGAAGTCGGTGCCGTAGCGCTGCGTCAGATGCGTCTTCAGGACGAAGTCGCTCGGCAGGAAGCGCCACATCTCGGCGTTCCAGTGGACCCCGCCCCCGCCGACACCGTTCGGCGGCATGAACGCGCCCCAATTGCGGATCGGCAGAGCCTGCTGGTCGATCTTGTTGCGGAATGTGAACGTTAACTGGTCGGGCCGCAGGAAGAGTTCGTGACGGACCCGATAGCGGAGTTCGTCCTGCATCTGACTGGGCGGGAAATCCGTTGGTGCGTCGCGCCAAGGTCCCCGCTCGATCGCGATCACGTCGAGCCCCTCGTCGGTCAGTTCCTGCGCCATGACTGACCCCGTCCAGCCGAGGCCGATAATGACGACATCTTTTTTAGGAAGTATGCGCGCCATCACCGGGCTCCCGAATTGTTCGACGTCCACTCTGCTCTGCCTGTCATGCTGACGGGAGGCAGCGGATAAGGCTCGTTGTGCCGGCCGACCCAGTCGAGGTAATTGTAGCGGGCGCCCGGGTAGCCGATCATCTTCCAGGCGGCCATATCACGGTTGCCGCCGTAGATCGGATCGGCGAGGAAACCGGTCTGTACGTCCTTGATCGCCAGTGCGAAGAAGGACTCTCCGTCGGCTCCCTCTAGCTTGAGAGTGCCCTCTTCTAAATCCTTCAGGACCTGATCTTTCCGGTCATCTGCAAGATCGGCGAAACGCTTTCCGCCCTCACGGGTCTGGCAGGCGCGATCGAGGGCGGCCAGCCCCTCGCGGTATTCCTTGCGCGGTCCGCCTTCGGACTGCGCACCTTGGCTTTTGCTGCCGGCGATGAACGGCGGGCGGACATACAACCCTTCCTGGGCGCCGTAGCCGCCGGCCAGTTGCCGGTCGACGAAGACGGCGCAGCCGGAATCCTTGCCACCGGGCGTATGAGGATCGGGTGGGATGATCCGGTCGGCTAAGGCCTCCATGGCCCGCCCCTCCTCCGCGGTGAAGAATTCCCAGGGGCCGAGCTTCGCAGCCACTGGAGGATTGCCTCCGTTCGGCTCCCACGGCAACGCGCTGGAAATCGTTCTGGCCGTCGTGCTCCGTGAACCGGTCGCGATCAGAAGAGCGGCCGTCGACAGGAGGAGAGATCTACGTGAGGCAACTGGGCCCAATCGCGTTTCCACCGTGTGCTCCCGTGCTGGATTTTTGCCGCCAATTTGAACCAATACACTCCCCTGCGGAGGCGTAATCTTGGCAAGAACGGGGCGGCGTGCATCACGATCGCTGCGAGCCTTGAAGCTTCTTCAGAGGCCGATCCACAACATTCGACATGTGTCCGCCGCGTGCGAGTTCACCTTTCACGTTTCTCATGCTTATCGCACAACCGAGGCGGATGCCTGCCCATGGCTCGCACTCGTTGCGCCGTGCGCGGCGGCTGCTCATTGAGGGAGCACGGCTTGATCGTCGGTCAGCTTGACGGCGCTGATGCTGGTCGAACTGGCTTGGGCGACCGCACCCGGTGACCCCAATGCCGAGGTCGTATCAACGGAGTAAGTCAGCTCGACTTGGCGGTAGATCCTTGCCGCCTGCTATTCGATTCGCTGCAACTGGCGCCTGCTTGATCCTATCTCGCATATCGTTACGCTAGCGCACCTAAATGACCAGGCATTGCACTTAAAATGTCATATACTGATCGAAACGGGCGCTCGTGTTTGTCAGCGGCCAGATAGTGCATTTTCAATATCGAATCAGACGCCGGATTGGGTAGCCTCTGGTACGGGTTCGAAACTAAAAATGGCGCGAGGAGTGGCGGAATGGACTTCGATCCGGTTTTCCTGTCGCGACTGCAATTTGCCTGGGTGATCGGCTGGCACATCCTGCTGCCGGCCTTTACTGTCGGCGCTGCGGCGTTCATTGCCGTCCTTGAAGGATTTAACCTTGCGACCGGGCGCGATGTCTATCTTCGCGTCTCGATGTTCTGGATCAAGATCTTCTCGATCGCCTTCGGCATGGGGGTCGTCACCGGGGTGGTCATGCCGTTTCAGCTCGGCACCAACTGGAGCCGCTATTCGGATGCAACCTCGAACGTGCTTTCGCCGCTGTTCGCCTATGAAGGCCTGACGGCGTTCTTTCTCGAAGCGGCATTTCTCGGCGTATTATTGTTCGGACGCAAGCTCGTGCCGCCCTGGGCCCATTTCGTCGCGGCGCTGATGGTTGCGATGGGCACACTGTTTTCATCGTTCTGGATCCTGTCGGCCAATAGCTGGATGCAAACGCCGGCCGGCTACGAAATCATCGATGGTCGCTTCTTCCCAACCGACTGGCTGCAAGTCGTCTTCAATCCTTCCTTTCCATCCCGGCTGGCGCATACCGTGGTCGCCTTCTTCATCACAACAGGTTTTGTCGTGCTCGGTGTCGGCGCCTATCTGCTTCGCCGTGGAAACTTTGCGGAAGAAGGCCGCACCATGCTGTCGATGACGCTGTGGCTCCTGACTGTGCTGGTGCCGCTGCAGATTTTTCTCGGCGACCACCATGGTCTCAATACGCTGAAGCACCAGCCAGCGAAACTCGCCGCGATCGAGGCGCGCTGGGAGACTGGGCGGAGTATTCCCCTGACGCTATTTGCGATCCCTGACGAAAAGACCGAGAGCAATCGCGCCGCGATCGAGATTCCCTTGCTGGGGAGCCTGATCCTGACCCACGAGGTCGATGGCGAAATCAAGGGTCTGAAGGATTTTCCCGCCGATCAGCGGCCACCTGTTGCGATACCTTTCTTTGCTTTCCGCATCATGGTGGGATGCGGCATGCTGATGCTCGGCATCGTGCTGCTCGGCGGGTGGCTGCGCTGGCACGGGCGGCTCACCGACACGCCATTGTTTCTGCTACTTTGCCAGTTCGCACTTCCGATCGGATTCGTCGCCGTGATCGCCGGCTGGATCACCACCGAAGTCGGCCGTCAGCCCTGGACGGTCTATGGCCTGCTGCGAACGGCGGCCTCCGTCTCACCGTCATTGACCGGACATGACGTCGCGATCTCGCTGCTCGCCTATATGGCCGTCTATCTCTTTATGTATCCCACCGGCCTGCTCCTCATGTTACGTATCGTCCGCGCCGGTCCGGCGCCGGCCGCCGAAGGAAATGCGACGATCGAGGCCGGCCGGCCGCAGGCCCCGGTGCTAGCGGGCGCGGGGGTTTCGGGAGGAAGCGAGCCATGACCCAGGTTCTCGACTTCGTGCCTATTTGGACGCTGATCCTCGGGATCGCCGTCTTCTTTTACGTGCTGCTCGACGGCTTCGACCTCGGCGTCGGCATTCTCTATGGTCTGGCGCCAAACACCGCTGCGCGCAACACCATCATGAATTCGATCGCACCGATCTGGGATGGTAATGAAACCTGGCTGGTGCTCGGCGGGCTCGGTTTGCTCGCGGCCTTCCCGTTGGCGTTCTCGATCATTATTCCCGCAGTTTATTTTCCGATTCTGGTGATGCTGCTGTCGTTGGTGTTTCGCGGCGTCGCGTTCGAATTCCGCTTTCGCGACGCCGAGCACAAGACGTTCTGGGATCACGCGTTCAATTACGGATCGGGCCTTGCGACCTTCGCGCAAGGCGTGGTGCTCGGCAGCTTCATCCAGGGATTCCAGGTCAGCGGGCGCGTGTTTTCAGGCTCTTCGTTCGATTTTCTGACACCGTTCTCGATCCTGACCGGCATCGCCTTGTTGTTCGGATATGGACTGCTTGGCGCGGGCTGGCTGATTCTCAAGACCGAGGGCGACCTTCAGGATACCGCCCGCCGTCAGGGGCGCGTTTGCCTGATCGGCGTTTTGGTAGCGATCGGTATCGTCAGCGTCTGGACGCCGATCATGAATCCGGCGATCGCTTCACGCTGGTTCGTTTTTCCGAACATCCTGTTTCTGGCGCCGGTTCCCATTGCGACCGCTGTTGTCGCGCTTGTGGCCTGGCGCGCACTCCACGGCCGCTCGGAAGTTCTCCCCTTCGTGGGCGGCATAGGCCTTTTCGTGCTGTCCTATACCGGAATTGCCGTCAGCCTTTACCCGATGATCGTGCCCCCTCATTTCACCTTGTGGGAGGCGGCGTCTTCGGACCGGACCCAGGCTTTTCTCCTGGTCGGCACGCTCGTGCTGCTGCCTGTTATCCTGATGTACACCAGCTGGTCCTATTGGGTTTTTCGCGGCAAGGTGCGGGCCGACATCGGGTATCACTGAAGCAGCCGCTCGTACCGGCCCGGAGATTGACGCTTGGGTTAGGACCCAGTTCGAGGTCGACTGTTCCCTCCTTCTCAGGCTCTGGATCACTCGGGATAAGTCTCGCCGCCGTCCGACGTCGCCTTGTGGAAAAGGATGAATGCGAGGGGGTTGCCGGGCTCGGACATCGCGTCGCTACGCTGGCCCGTTACTTCTCCGGCCACACTGCTTGTATATTCCGCAACCACTTCACCGAAACTGTTGCGCTGGATGGCCACCTTCTGTCCGGCTTCGACCTTGTCGTTGAGCTTGACCAGATGCTCGACGAGGCCGCCCTGGGTTGCCAGGATCGGGAACGCACTGTTGCCGATGAAAACACCCACGTCCTTGCCTGTGCGTCCCATTGGCCCGGCCAGGATGCCGTGATGCTTGAGGACGTTCATTGTGCCTTCCGCGAACAAGGAGATCATCTCGAGGTTCAGAACGCGTGCGGCGCCGATCTCCGCGCAAAAGGACGGGATGCCCACGTCGACAAACGCATTATGCAGGACCCCGGGATACACATGATTGTCGAAAACTTGGCCGACCGGGTACAGATCCACAATCGCCTTGATCTCGGGCACATCCATGGCGGCAATATTGAATGCAGTGACATCGAATCCGGTTGTCCCGGTATGGAAGTCGATCGCGGCGTCGGCGTTCGGCCGCAGCAGCCGGTTGAACAGGATCCCGGCGTGTCGGCCGGGCGCGGTGACACCGTTCTCATTCCCGGGCCATTCCCGATTCATGTCGATCAGATCATTGCCCCTGCCGAAATTGGGCCATCTGCGCTGCATGCCTTCTATAGCCGGGCGGGCCACGTCCGTGACTGCCATCACCGTGCCCGACATCTGCGCCGGATCGAGTCGGTTCATCACGCTCTGGACCGTATGGATGGAACTCATCTCGTCGCCATGCACCCCGCTCACCAGAACGACGCGCTTGCCCGGCCGTGCCCCTTTGGCGACCGTCACAGACACGTACCAATGCTGTCCGGTCGGCATCTCCACGCCTCGAAAATACAAGAAGTGCTTCTGCCCAGGCTCCAGCTCGTTGACGTCGAGGGCGCTGACGACTTTCTTCCCCTGGATCACCTCGCCGGTATAGACCGTTGCTGATGGCGCGCCCGGTGCCGGGCTGACAGCGGAGGTCGCGGATTTCTGGGCGTTCGCAGAACCAGCACTGGCCGCGAGAGCAGCCGATGCGCCGACCGTTGCAATTGATGCGATCACGAAGTCGCGGCGATCGAGGCGTTCTTCCGGCTTGTTCGACATGATGGAGGTCCTTACCATGTGAAAAATGACGTCTCGGACAACAGCATACACGTCGATTTCAAATCGCACCCCACCTCACGCATAAATGTAACCGACCTCGCAGCTTCTTCGCCGCGGATTCGTGATAAATGCACTTAAATCTCGATTAGAAACTACATCGACAGTCCGTCCTTGTTACGTGGCCAGCCCATAGCGCGATGCGCCACACCGGCAGCGACGGATGCAGTGCGCACCGCGGATTAACCTGTCCATGCCCACCGCGAGAGGAGCTGCTCGATATATCCGCCTCGGCGCGACTAGCTTGCCGAGATGGTCGCGAACCCCTCTGAATGTGTGGCCAAAGCATATCGACGGTCGTGTTAGATGGGACCGACTTATATCCCTCGGGGTTAGCGCCGGCGATTGACCAGCGTGCCGTCGACATCGGTGAGCAACAGCTAACCGCGTGGCGTCCGACGCCCCCTCAAATATGATCGCCGATCGGGCGCCAGCTGCGCCCTCCGTCCTTGGCGAGCATCTCGTCGGCGGCTTTGGGGCCGTCGCTGCCGGCGGTGTAGTTCGGAAAATCCGCCGGCTTCTCCGCGGCCCAGCTATCGAGAACCGGCTGCACAATGCGCCAGCCGGCTTCAACCATGTCGGCTCTCTGGAACAGCGTCGCATCGCCGATCATGCAGTCGTAGATCAACGTCTCGTAGCCGACATTGGCTGACGGTGGGAACCAGTTCTTGTAAGCGAAGCTGCTCTTGACCGGCGTCAACGCAACCGTCTGGCCGGGGCGCTTGACCTGGAACTGGAAGGAGATGCCCTCGTCCGGCTGGATCTGCAGCACCAGCCAATTCGGGGCCATGTGCGACACATCCGTGCCCTGGAAGATCGACAGCGGCGCCCGGCGGAACTGGATGGCGATCTCGGTCCATCGCTTGCTCATCGACTTGCCGGTACGCAGGTAGAACGGGACTCCGGCCCAGCGCCAGCTATCAATCTCGAGCTTGAGGGCGACATAGGTCTCGGCCGACGATGTCGGGGAGACGTCCGGCTCCTGCCGATAATCCGCGACCAGGTGCCCTTCGACTTCACCTCTGCCGTATTGGCCGCGCACGGCGCAATCGAGCGGCGCAGGCGGGATAGCTTTCATAACATCAGCCTTGCGGTCGCGCACGGCGTCGGGATCGAAACTGGTCGGCGGCTCCATTGCCACCATCGTCAGGAGCTGGAACAGGTGGTTCGGGACCATGTCGCGGAGCGCGCCCGTTTGCTCGTAGAACCTGCCGCGGCGCTCGACTCCGACCGTCTCGGCGACGGTGATCTGCACATGATCGATGTGGTCCCGGTTCCAGATCGGCTCGAAAAATCCATTGGCGAAGCGAACCGCCATGATGCTCTGGACCGTCTCCTTGCCGAGGAAATGGTCGATCCGGTAGATCTGGTCCTCGCGCAGGACCTTAAGCAGCCGCTGGTTCAGGGCCTTCGCAGACTCCAGGCTGTGCCCGAAAGGCTTCTCGACGATGACGTGCCGCCAGCGCTTGCCATCCTTCTCATTGGCAAGCCCGGCACCCGCGATCTTATCCACCAGCGGCCCGAAGAACCGATCCGCAACGGCAAGGTAGAACAAGACATTGCCGCCTGTGTGGCGATCGTCCTCTGCCTGCTGCAGCAGGTCACCCAGCTTCTTGAAGGTTGAATCATCGGCGAAGTCGCCGCGCAAATAGCTCATGTTGCCGAGCAGCCAATCCCAGGTGCTGCGATCGATCGATTCCGGCGTGAACTCGGCGCCGCCCGCGAGGAAGCTCTGCATCATGTCTCTTAGATTTTCGCGCCATTGATCGGTTGTAAGATCGGCGATGTCGACGCCGATCAACGCGAAATTCTTCGGTAACAGCTTGCTGGTGGCGAGGTTATAAAGCGCCGGAACCACCAGTCGCTTGGTCAAGTCGCCCCCGGCGCCGAAAATCACCATGGCACACGGCCCGGCCGGCTTCGCTTCGCGCGCCGGTTCCATGGCGCGGCCTTTGACGCTTTCCTCGTTGGACATCGTATGGCTCCTTCAGCAGGCGTATTTTGTAATTTGCTGGTGGGCGACTTCGACGACATGCTCGGGCGTGAAGCCGAACTTGGTGAGCAACCCCTTGATTGGTGCGGAGGCGCCGAAGGTGTGCATTCCGACCACCGCACCGCGGCGCCCCACATAGCGCTCCCAACCGACGACCGACGCTTGCTCGACCGCCACCCGTGCTTCGATCGCGTCCGGCAGCACCGACTCGCGATAAGCCTCGTCCTGCAACTCGAAGAGATCCCACGAAGGCATGCTGACGACGCGGGTGGGCGTACCCTCCGCGGCGAGGCGCTCGGCCGCACCGATGCAAAGCGAGACCTCGCTCCCGGTCCCGATCAGGATGATCCGGGGAGGAGCACCACCGAGATCCGCCAACACGTAGGCACCTCGTGCAAGACCCGACGCGGGCGCGAAACGGTTGCGATCAAGCGTCGGCAAAGCCTGGCGGGTCAGGATCAGGCAGGCCGGCCGATGCTTCGCCTTAAGCACCACGCGCCAGGCTTCCGCCACCTCGTTGGCATCGCAAGGACGCAGGGTCACCAGCCCGGGAACGGCGCGTAGACCGACAAGCTGCTCGACCGGCTGATGGGTCGGCCCGTCTTCGCCAAGGCCGATCGAATCGTGCGTGAAGATGTAAAGCGTTGGCAGCTCCATCAGCGCCGACAGTCGGATCGGGTTGCGCATATAATCCGAGAAGATCAGGAAGCCGGAGCCGAACGGCCGAAGCTTCGCCAATGCCATCCCATTGACCGCAGCCCCCATCGCGTGTTCGCGGACGCCGAAATGCAGGTTACGGCCGCCAGGACTTCTTGGCTGGAAGTTGCCGGCCCCCTCGAACGTCATCAGCGTCCTGGTGGAGGGCGCGAGATCCGCCGCACCGCCGATCAGCCATGGGATTTTTTGGGCGATTGCGTTCTCGACCTGAGCGGAAGCAACGCGGCTGGCAATGCCCTTGGGATCGGCCGCAAAGCTCGGGATAGCTTCCTCCCAACCGGAGGGCAGCTCGCGCCGCTGCATCGCCTCGAATGAATCGGCCAGGTCAGGATGGGCCGATCGGTAGCGTTGGAAAAGATCACGCCATTCGGCATGTTTCGCGGCACTGCGGGCGCCGATACCGTCGGCGAAATGCTGGTACACGCCGTCGGGCACCAGGAACTGTGCATCTTCGGGCCAGCCGTAGAATCGTTTAGTGGCTTTGACCTCCTGCTCGCCCAGCGGGTCGCCATGGGCCTTCTCCGTATCCTGCTTGTGCGGCGCGCCGTAGCCGAGATGGCTTTCGATAACGATCAGGCTCGGACGGCTGGCCTCATCCTTGACGAGATCGAACGCATGCAACACCTCCTGCTCGTCATTGGCGTCGCGTACATGGAGGACATTCCAACCCAGGCCCAGAAAGCGGGTCGCGACGTCCTCGGTAAACGTGATCTCGGTACGATCTTCCAGCGACACGCGGTTGGAATCGTAGATCCAGCAGAGCTTGTTGAGCCTGAGATGCCCGGCAAGCGAGGCCGCCTCATTCGAAATCCCCTCCATCATGCAGCCATCGCCGCAAAGCGCCCATGTGCGCCAATCCACCACCGAATAGTCGGGACGATTGAAATGCGCCCCGAGCCATCGCTCAGCCATCGCAAGGCCGACGCTCATCGCAACACCCTGACCGAGCGGACCAGTGGTCGCCTCGACCCCCGAGGTCAGATGGTATTCCGGATGACCGGGGCAGGCACTGCCGAGCTGCCGAAACGTCTTGAGGTCGTCGAGAGTTACCGACGGGCGGTGATGCGGCTCGTAATCCGCGCCCACCGCCTGCGTCTTCGTCAGATGCAACAGCGAGTAGAGCAGCATCGACGCATGGCCGGCCGACAGAATGAAGCGGTCGCGATTCGGCCACAGCGGATCGGCGGGGTCGAAGTTGAGTTGCTTTTGCCACAGGCCGTAGGCCACAGGCGCCATACCCATCGGCGTGCCCGGATGACCGGAATTCGCCTTCTGGATCGAATCGATCGCCAATGTGCGGATCGTATTAATGCAGAGACGGTCAATCTCGCTGGTGCTCATGGGCCCTCCGAAGGTCGTGTGGAAAATGCCGATACGCCGTCGATCGCCAACCCCAATCGATGCGGGTGGAGCAGTAGTGCGATCAGGCCGCTCCAGCCGGTCTGGTGCGACGCGCCCAACCCCGCGCCGGTCTCGCCGTGGTAGTATTCATTGAAGAGCAGATGGTCGCGAAAATGGGGATCATGTTGCAGCAAGTCGCTGGACCCCAATGCGGGCCGGCGGCCATCCTTCCCCCTTAGATAAAGCGAAGCCAGCCTGTTGCGCAGATCATCGGCAATTTCTGCCAGTGTCGCCAGCCGACCGGAACCGACCGGGAATTCCACCTTGAAGTCGTCGCCGTAATAGCGGTGAAATTCGTAAAGTGAATCGATCAGCAGGAAGTTGACCGGCATCCAGACTGGACCGCGCCAGTTGGAGTTTCCTCCGAACAAGTTCGAGGTCGACTCGCCGGGCTCATAGTCGACGCGATATTCTATCCCGCGATGGGAAAACACGAATGGATGTTCCGCATGATACTTCGAAACCGAGCGCACCCCGTGGGCCGATAAAAACTCGGCCTCGTCCAGAGCGCGGCGGAGGAGCGCCTTCAGGCGGTGGCCGCGCAGCAGTGACAACAGGTACTGGTCACCCTGATTGGGTTCTTCCCAATGCGAGATTAAATGGGCCAGGTCAGGACGATGCTCGACGAACCAACGCGCGCCGCGCGCGAACGCGGGGAGTCGCGTTCGGGTGTGATCCCCGAGCACCTCTACCGCAAACAATGGAATGAGGCCGACCATTGATCGTACCTTCAGAGGAAGGCGCTTCCTATCCGGCATGTTCAGAACGTCGTAGTAGAATTCGTCCGCCTCGTCCCAGAGGCCGGTTCCCTCGTCGCCGCCGCGCTCCATGGCGCCGGCAATGAACAGGAAATGCTCGAAGAATTTCAGTGCAATGTCCTCGTAGACGTGATCATGCTCCGCGAGCTCGAGCGCAATCCGCAGCAGATTCAGCGTGTACATCGCCATCCACGCGGTACCGTCCGACTGGCTGATGAAGCCGCCGGTCGGCAACGGCTTCGAACGGTCGAACACGCCGATGTTGTCCAATCCGAGGAACCCGCCCTGGAAGATGTTGCGGCCGCCGGAATCCTCGCGATTGACCCACCAAGTGAAGTTCAGCATCAACTTGTGGAACACCCGCTCCAGAAAGGCCAGGTCGCTTTTGCCCTTCAGCGCCCTGTCGATCTGATAGACCCGCCAGGCGGCGCGAGCCTGCACCGGCGGATTAACGTCGCCCAGCGCCCATTCATAGGCGGGCAATTGGCCGTTCGGATGCATGTACCATTCACGCATCAGCAAAAGCAGCTGCGCCTTGGCGAATTCTGGATCGATCAGTGCGAATGTCGCGCAGTGAAAACCGAGATCCCAGGATGCATACCAGGGAAATTCCCAGGTATCCGGCATCGATATCACGTCGTAATTGTTCAGGTGCTGCCAATCGGAGTTACGTCCCCCCAGCCGCTCGGCCGGAGGCGTGGGTTGTGTCGGATCACCCTTGAGCCATGTCGGTATGTCGAAATAATAGAACTGCTTCGACCACAGCATGCCGGCAAAGGCGGCGCGTTGGACCGCACGCCGATCCGGCTCGTCCATATCTTGCTGGAGCGCAGCATAGAACTCATCCGCTTCAGTCACCCGGTCGGCGAAAATGCGGTCGAATCCGGCAAACGGCTCGTCGTGCATATCGGCGGGCCGAAGGCGAAGGCGGAAACTGGCGCTGACTCCCGCCGCAACAGTCAACTGGTAATGGAAAGCACACTTGCTGCCTTCGGCATCCGGGCTGACGGCTTCCTTGTCGCCGTGAACGATGTAGTCGTTGATGCCGTCCTTGAAGCAGCCGTTGACAGCCAGCCCGCTTAGTCGGCGGTGGTTGGTCTCGTTCTCGCAGAACAGGAGTTCGGGCGTCCCATCGGCGAACAGTCTCAGCCGCGGAAACATCGGATGCTCGGTCTCGACGGAACGGTCCGAGTGGAGACGGATGCGCGCACGCGGAATCTCGGCGGTCCAGGTCCACATGTTCCGCGCCCAGAACTGCGGCAGCAGATGCAGCGTCGCCTCATCAGGCCCGCGGTTGACCACGGTGATCCGCATCAAGGTATCTTCGGGGCTCGCCTTTGCGTATTCGACGGTCACATCGAAGTAGCGGCCCTGATCGAATACGCCGGCATCGTAGATCTCGAATTCCGGATCCTGCCGATTGCGTGCGCGATTTTCAGCAACCAACCGTGCGTATGGAAACTCCGCCTGCGGATATTTGTAGAGCATCCGCATGTAAGAGTGGGTCGGCGTGCCGTCCTGGAAGTACCAGAGTTCCTTGACGTCCTCGCTGTGATTACCTTCGCTGTTGGTGAGGCCGAACATGCGCTCCTTGAGGATCGGGTCGCGGCCATTCCACAGCGCGATGCCGAGGCACCACCTCAGATGATCGTCACCCCAGCCGGCAATGCCGTCCTCGCCCCAGCGATAGGCGCGGCTGCGGGCGTGATCATGCGGGAGATGTTCCCATGCAGCCCCGTTCGCGCTGTAGTCCTCGCGGACCGTGCCCCATTGGCGCTCGCTCAAATAAGGCCCCCAGCGCCGCCAGGCTTCACCGGTTTCAGTCGCCGCAAGCCTGCGGCCTTCAACGGTCTCGAAGATGCCACGCGGTGGAGGGTTGGGGTCCAGCATCGCAACTCACTCCCGTACTCGAGATTGGTTGTAATCCAGCACCCGCTGAACACGGATCAGCTCGCCGAGCGACCAAGCTTGAAACGGACAGCCACCCGGCGTGTGGGGCGGATCGCCGTCCGCAACCTCGGAAACATGGCCGAGGCCTGCGGTTTCGAGGTGCGCGACCAGCGCCGGCATGAAGCGCGCGCATGCCTCGGCTTTGGCTGCCTCGGTTTGCCCATTCACACGCAGCCATGCCTCGACGAACGGGCCAATCAGCCAGGGCCAGACCGTGCCCTGATGATAGGCGGCGTCACGCTCGGCGGGCCCTCCACGATAGTGGGCGATGTAGTCTGCATCGTCCGGCGCCAGAGAGCGCAGGCCAAGCGGCGTCAGCAGCATCCGCTCAACGAGATCGACGACACCACGTGCCAAATCACCCTCCAGCACCGGATAGGGCAACCCGCCGACGGCGAAAATCTGGTTGGGGCGGACACGCTTATCGTTCTCTCCGGGCCGATGATCGACATCGACGACATCGAACAGCCCGCCATTTTCCGGATTGGGAAAGCGCGCTTGAAAGGCGGCGAGCGCCGCGGATGCCGTCGCCGCCCAACGGTCCGACCAGCGACCGGCGATGCGCAGTGCGTTGATCCAGAGAGCCTGGATCTCAACCGGCTTGCCGATGCGCGGCGTGATCACGTGATCGCCGATCTTTGCATCCATCCAGGTGAGCTGGAGTCCAGTCGCGCCGGCGCGGATGAGGCCATCCGTGTCGAGGGCGATCCCGTGTCGCGTGCCTGCTGCAAAGCCATCGAGGATTGCCTGCACGGCTTGCGCCAGCCTCGCCTCATCCTGTGGCTGGTAGCCGGCCGCGGACGCTGTGCTTAGAAATTCCTCAACCGCGACCACGAACCAGAGCGGTGCATCCACCGTGTTGTACTCGGCCGCGCCATCACTCTCGCTAAACCGGTTGGGCAGCATTCCCTGGTCGACCTGGCCAGACCAGGTCAACAGAATAGCGTCCGCCTCGGCCAGCCGGCCAGTTGCCAGCAGCAGGCCGCGCATCGCGATGAATGTGTCTCGACCCCAGTCCGTGAACCATGGAAATCCGGCCACGACCGTCGTCCCCCGGTCGCCATCAGCCACATAGCACGAAGCGGAAGCAGAGAGCGGGCCCGCTGCACTGTCGCGCCGACAGCGCTCCCTCTTCGCAAGCTCTTCGGCATGGCATCCGGTATCTGCGTCGACGCGACCGCCAGAACTGAGGATCAGGACGCCGGGGTTCTGCTCGAGGTCAAATGCGAAGCGCCCGGGTGAGGCGAGATCCTCAACACAATCGAGGCCACGATCCCTTTCGGCCGTGCACAGAAAATTGCGATACCAGTCAGGCTCGGCATGATACTCGCCGTTGCTGCTCGCAGCGATCGGGGGCAGCGACGCATAAGGACGCCAGGCGATGGTTGCTCCGCTCACGGCGCTGTCGAGATTGCAGACCGGGTTCTCGCGGTGCAGCGCATGGTAATCGCGTCCGGAAATTAACGGGCGCACATTAAGCCGGCATGGAACTGACGCACCCTCCTGCGACCAGCGCAGCACCGTTTCAGAGGTCTCGCGTGATACGAACAGCTCTTGAACGATCTCGGTGCCGCCGGGCAAGACGAACCTCCAGTTCGGCCATGGATCACGTGAAAAGCGGGTCAGATGGCGCCAGCCGTCTGGATAGACAACGTCCGGCGTGTAGCGCTGGGATGTGATCGAGTAATTTCCGGACGGCGTCGTAACCCAAGCCTCGATACCGTTTACCAGGATGACCCGGCCGCCCGGCGGATGTGTGGCGACCAGCAGCAGCGCGTGGTAGCGGCGGGTTCGCTCACCCCCGACTGTGCCGGAGGCGAAGCCACCTCGCGCGCCCGCTTCCAGCCACTCTGCTGCAAGATCCATCGGGTCACCCGGCGCGCCCAGCCTTGAACGCCTGAATCCACTCCGCGTAGCGGTCGGCGATCCGCGCCGCTGCCGCATCGCGTGACAGAGTGCGATCGCGCAGACCGACGAGTGGATCCCAGAACGAGGTCCGGCCGATGGCGAAACCGATAAAACCGGGCACCGCCGCCGCCGTGCCAAGCCAGGCAAGGACGCCTGCCTCATCGGCCCCGCGGCCGAGAATGATGCAACCGACCCTGCTCCGTCCGTCCCGCCGCGCTACAGCAACAACGGCCTCGCAGTCGGCGCGACGATCCAGGCCCTCGACCTTCCAGACATCCGGTTCGACCCCTGCCTCCTGCAGCTCCTTGATAGCGGCTATCATGAGCGAAGGACGCAGATGCTGGTCGTAAAGGCGCTGGCTTCCGTCCAGCCGGTCCGACTGTTCAAGCGTCATCGGGACGAGCAGCTCGAACAACAACCGGCGGCTGGTCCGATGACAGTAATCCGAGAGATCCTTGAGCCGCGTCGCCTGCCTGCGGTTCATCGCCTCGTCGTTTTCCGCGTTGTAGCGAACCAGCACCTTGGCGAAAGTCGGCGCAAAGGCCTCGATATGGTCTTGCCATCGATCGCCGTATTCGAAGACGAACTCCTCCTGGCCACTCTTTTCGGTAGGTGCGCAAGTGATGAAGCCCTGCGCACGGGCGTCGCGGAGAATCGCGGCGCCGAACTGCTCGTCGACCAGGATAGCCGCCGCCTCCCGCGGCGCGCCTTTGCTCAGCGCCAGCTTAAATCCCTCATAGACCACCTGCTTGCTGGCGATGGCCGTCGCCGTCTGCTCTTCCGTCAGCGGCGGCCTGAAGCCGAACAGGCCCTTTGCAAAGCTCGATCTCTGGTCGAAGGGGAGGATAAAAAGTGGGCGGTCGTAACCGAGTTCCATTGTCCACCTCCGTCAGAGACTCTGAATTCTTTTCGGAAATTATCTACGACTTCTGCGGCGCGGGAGCCCCGCCGCGAAACGGACACGCTCTTGAGGTTATTGTTGTTGTTGACACTCGTCTGAACCATTCAACTTTGGGAAGAAGATGCTCATATCAGTGTATGAGTGGTTTAGGCTCAATCGATGAGTTAGTATGGCACTGTCCGTTCGCCAAGAACAGGCTCGCTCGCTAGCTTACCTCACCAGAAGGAAGACATATTTACTTTACCAATTGGAGCAAGACGCTCTCGAAACGTGACGGCGCGGCTTAGCGCGCGAGGCGCTGCGGGAGTTCCATAAGGATGAGTGCGATGAGCCCGATCGTCTTCCTGGTCGATGTAGACAATACGCTGCTCGACAATGATCAGATCCAGGCCGACATCAAGAGCCACCTGGCCCGAGAGTACGGGCCTGCTTGCCGGGATCGCTACTGGGCAATTCTCGAGGACTTGTGGAACGAACTTGGCTATCGGGATTATCTCGGCGCGCTTCAACGCTACCGCATCGAGCACCCGCAAGACATGGGCCTGTTGTCGATGTCATCATTTCTGGTCGACTATCCCTTTGCCGATCGTCTTTACCCCGAGGCGCTGAATGTGCTCGCGCAATTCCGTCGGTGGGGTCCAACCGTACTCCTGACCGACGGTGACGTCGTCTTTCAGCCGCGAAAAGTCGAGCGATCCGGTCTTTCGGAAGCTGTCGGCTCACAGGTGTTGATTTACATCCATAAAGAGCTCGCGCTCGACGACATCGCGATACGGTATCCGGCACGGCATTACGTTCTGGTGGACGATAAACCACGGATCCTCGCCGCGGTGAAAGAGGAATGGGGCCAGCGCGTCACCACCGTATTTCCCCGACAAGGACAATACGCACACGACGCCAAGGCGCTCGCATCCTTCAACGCACCTGATGTGACAGTGGACCGCATCGGGAATTTGCTCGCCTATAATCTGGCCACCCTCGTTGCGGGACGACAAACCTAGATAGAACATTATGCGGAGGCGGAACGATGAAAGCCACCCAAAAGCTCCATGAACTCGGCCAGAGCATCTGGCTCGACAATATAACCCGCGACCTGCTGACGAGCGGGACGCTCAAGCGCTACATCGACGAGATGTCGTTGACGGGACTTACGTCGAACCCGACGATCTTCGATCAGGCGGTCAGCCGCAGTTCCGCCTACGACCCCGCGATCCGTGCAAAGCTCAAGGAGGGAAAGTCGGGCGAAAGACTGTTCTTCGAGCTGGCGATCGAAGACCTCTCGCAGGCCGCCGACATGTTTCGGCCGGTGTGGGACCGAACCCGCGGGGTCGATGGGTGGGTATCGCTCGAGGTATCGCCGCTGCTGGCTTACGACACTGCGAGCACCAGCACGGCAGCCAGGGAGCTGCATGCGAGCGCGCAACGGACAAATCTCTTCATCAAAATTCCCGGAACCAAAGAGGGTTTGCCCGCGATTGAGGAGTCAATTTTCGCCGGTGTTCCCGTGAACGTGACGTTACTCTTCAGCCGCGAGCAGTATGTCGCCGCCGCCGAGGCCTATCTGCGCGGCATCGAACGGCGCATTGCGGCCGGTCTTAATCCCGATGTCGGCTCTGTCGCTTCGGTGTTCGTGAGCCGCTGGGATGCGGCCGTCGCAAGCAAGATCCCTGCCCCCTTGCGGAACCGGCTCGGCATCGCAATCGCGAAACGGACCTACAAGGCATACCGCGAACTGGTCGGCTCGGCGCGTTCGCTGCGAATTTATAACGCGGGCGGGCGGCCGCAACGTCTGTTGTGGGCGAGCACCGGCACCAAGGATCCCGCCGCTTCGGACATCCTTTACATCAAGGCGTTGGCGGCTCCGCTCACAGTCAACACCATGCCCGAAAACGCTGTGAAGGCGTTCGCCGATCACGGAGATATCGACGACATCCTGCCGGCTGACGGCGGAGATTGCGAAGAGGTTTTGAATCAATTTTCAAAAGCCGGTGTCGATGTCGACGCATTGGCGACACAACTGCAAAATGACGGCGCCAAATCGTTCGTGAAATCATGGGACGAGTTGATGGGCGTCATCTCTGCCAAAAGCGAGGTGCTCGCGAAGGCGAGCTAGAACCGGATAAGCCGCCATGAAAATCTTGGTGATCGACGTTGGTGGGACCCACATCAAGATCCTTGTCAGTGGCGCAAAGGCGAAGCGCGCAATCGAACTCCGGGCCTGAGATGACGGCGCGCGAGATGGTCGAGGGAGTGAAGAAGCTCGCCGAAGATTGGGAATATGACGCGGTGTCGATCGGCTATCCCGGTCCCGTGTTGCACAACCGGCCGCTCGTTGAACCGCACAATCTTGGAAAAGGCTGGATGGGCTTTGATTTCGCGAAGGCGTTCAACCGACCGGTGAAGATCATCAACGATGCCGCCATGCAGGCGATCGGGAGCTATCAGGGTGGCCGGATGTTGTTCCTTGGTCTGGGAACCGGGCTCGGTTCGACGCTGATCGTGGACAGTATCGTACAGCCGATGGAGCTCGCTCATCTGCCCTACAAGAAGGCGACCTACGAAGACTATGTCGGTATCCGCGGGCTCGAAAATCACGGCAAGGCGCGGTGGAAGAAGCATGTCCACGACGTCGTCGAGAACCTGGTTGCCGCGCTGGAACCCGAGGACGTCGTGCTCGGCGGCGGCAATGCAAAAAAGCTGAAGGAATTGCCGCCGTTGTGCCGGCTCGGCGACAACGAAAATGCATTCGAGGGTGGATTTCGCATGTGGCAGGATGCGCTTTTCACAAACATTTCCCAATCTCGCAAGCGAGCCGCACCAACTTTGGTGCAGAGCTAGAAAGAGCTAGATCATGGCGTCACCTCCGAAGCCCCTGCTTGAGCGCGCGGCATGGAACGCGTTGACCGCGCATTACCGGGAGGTCAAAAGCCTGCATTTGCGCGAGCTTTTCGCGAACGACCCCAAGCGAGGTGAACGTCTGACGGCCGATGCAGCCGGAATCTACCTTGATTATTCGAAGAACCGCGTCACCGACGAGACGCTTCGCCTGCTCTTGCAACTCGCCGATGAATCCGGTCTGCGCGGGCGGATCGACGCGATGTTCAATGGAGAGAAAATCAACACTTCGGAAAATCGCGCTGTCCTGCACGTTGCTCTACGGGCGCCCAGGGGACAATCGATTCTGGTCGATGGTGAGAATGTGGTGCCTGGGGTCCACGCCGTGCTGAACCGAATGGCCGATTTCTCCAACCAGGTGCGCAGCGGCGCATGGCTTGGGCATACCGGAAAACAAATCCGCAACGTGATCAACATCGGAATCGGCGGCTCCGATCTTGGCCCGGTAATGGCCTATGAGGCGCTCAAGTACTATAGCGATCGCGCGATGACCTTCCGCTTCGTGTCGAATGTTGACGGTACCGATTTCGCGGAAGCCACCCGCGATCTCGATCCCGCGGAAACGCTGTTCATCGTCTCGTCGAAAACCTTTACGACGCTCGAAACGATGACAAACGCCCGGAGCGCACGCACGTGGGCGCTTGCGGGACTTGGGGGCGATCAGAAGTCGGTCGCGAGGCATTTCGTCGCGGTATCGACAAACGCGAAGGAAGTGGCGACATTTGGCATCGATACTGCAAACATGTTCGGTTTCTGGGACTGGGTCGGTGGTCGCTATTCCATGGACTCGGCAATCGGTCTTTCGACAATGCTCGCCGTCGGCCCGGAGCATTTTCGCTCGATGCTCGAAGGCTTCCACGAGATGGACGAGCATTTCCGTACCGCGCCTTTCAAACAGAACCTGCCGGTACTGATGGGACTGCTGGCGGTCTGGTACAATGATTTTTTTGGTGCGCAGACGGCGGCAGTGCTGCCATACGAGCAATATCTGAAACGGTTTCCGGCCTATCTGCAGCAACTGACGATGGAGAGTAACGGCAAGCACGTCACGCTCGAGGGCAAGACTGTCAGCTATGACACCGGCCCGATTTATTGGGGCGAGCCAGGCACCAATGGCCAGCACTCATTCTATCAATTGATCCACCAGGGGACTCGTCTCATTCCGTGCGACTTCATCGGCTTTCACAAGGCGCTTAACCGCCTCGGCGAGCAGCACGACATGTTGCTTGCCAACATCTTCGCGCAGGGCGAAGCACTCGCATTCGGCAAGACGGCGGATGAGGTAAAGGCGGAAGGCTCGGCCGATTGGCTGGTCCCGCACCGCGTCTTCGAAGGAAATCGTCCCTCCAACACCATTCTCCTCGACCGCTTGACACCCGCCGCACTTGGCAAGCTGGTCGCCCTGTACGAGCACAGCGTCTTTACCCAGGGCACGATCTGGAGCATCAACTCCTTCGATCAGTGGGGCGTTGAGCTTGGCAAGGTGCTGGCGCAACGCATCATCCCGGAACTCACCAGCGAAAACGAGCCGAGGCTCGGTCACGATAGTTCGACCAACGCGCTGGTCCGACGATATCGCGCATCCAGGGAAAAATCGCCGTGAGCGCCGGTTGCTATCCTGGATAATCCTGCACCTGAAGGCTGATGACGTCGTCGCAAGCAGAGAGTTCGAGGAGGAGTCACAATGCAACTCGGAATGATAGGCCTCGGTCGAATGGGCGCAAACATGGTGCGAAGGCTTGTCCGGCACGGGCACGAATGCGTCGTATTCGACATGTCGTCCAACGCCGTTTCAGAACTGGTGAAGGACAAAGCGATCGGCAGTACGTCTCTGTCAGATTTCGTGAAAAAACTCGAAAAACCGAGAGCGATCTGGCTGATGGTACCGGCAGCAGTCGTGGACACATCAATCCACGATCTATTATCGCTGCTGGATGCGGGAGACATTCTGATAGATGGCGGCAACTCCTACTATATTGACGACATAAGGCGTGCCAAGGAAATTGCCGGGAATGGAATTCACTATGTCGACGTTGGCACCAGCGGCGGCGTCTGGGGTCTTGAGCGCGGCTACTGCATGATGATCGGAGGGCCGGACCAAGCCGTGCAACGGCTGGATCCGATCTTCAGGACTCTGCTCCTGGCATTGGCGACATTCCGCGCACGCCGGGACGAGAAAGGGTTACCGGAGATACGTCGGAGTTCGGATATCTGCATTGTGGACCAAGCGGCGCAGGCCACTTTGTCAAGATGGTTCACAACGGTATCGAGTATGGCCTAATGGCTGCCTATGCCGAAGGACTTGGGATCCTGCGAGCCGCCAACATCGGCAAAAAATCCCATGCGGCCGACGCCGAGACAGCGCCACTTCGCATTCCAGAACATTATCAATACGATCTGAACCTTGAAAATATCACCGAGGTGTGGCGACGCGGAAGCGTCATTGCGTCGTGGCTTCTCGATCTGACCGCGACAGCGTTGCTTGAGGATCCTGCGCTTGGAAAATTCGCGGGCCGGGTTTCCAACTCGGGCGAAGGACGCTGGACAATTGCCGCGGCGATCGACGAGGCCGTACCCGCCCCTGTGCTAACCACCGCGCTTTACGAGCGATTCAGTTCGCGTGGCGAAGCGGATTTCCAGAACAAGCTGCTTTCGGCGATGCGGTACGAGTTCGGCGGGCATCTGGAAAAGGCAAGCGCCGACTAATCGAGCGCGCGTGAGAGCTGGTCGAGGTGGCGCACCGAGGGGATTCGAACGCCCCGAGATTCCTAATCTGGGGCGGTCGCTGGCGGCGACTATAGAGGCCGTATCATTCATCCAGCGAGGTCGCTCTCAGGGCTAAACGACGACCTCGATCAGGCGCGGACCCCGATGCTTCATTGCGCTTGCGAACTGATTCGCAAATTCCTCTACCGATGTCGCGCGACTCGCTTCCACGCCCATACCGGAAGCAAGCTTAACCCAATCGAGTTCAGGATTGTGCAGATCGAGCATTGAAAGGGCTCTTGGTCCGGGTTCTCCGGCTCCGACGCGCGCAGCTCGATGTTGAGGATCGCGTAGGAACGGTTGGCGAAAATCACCGTGGTGACATCGAGCAATTCCCGCGCCTGCGTCCACAGCGCTTGCAAGGTGTACATCGCTCCGCCGTCGCCGTGTAGACAGACTACCTTCCTGTCGGGCAGGCGACCGCAGCGCCCGCAGCGACTGGAATGCCCTGCCGATGCGCCACGTAGCGCAAGATGCTCATGAGGCAGCGATGTTGGCGGCATATCGATGAATATCGCCGCCGGCCGTCGCGCCTTCATCGGAAATGATGGCACCGTTCGGCAGATAGTGCGCGATAACCTGCCCGGCCGTCAGTGGATTCAGCGGGCCGTTTGGAATGTCGGGCTTCCTGGAGACCCCGACGTGCAGCGGTTGTTTGGGCGCCTTCACGGCATCCGCGAGAGCCTCCAGCGCAACCGTGCCATCTTCGTTGGCATGTGCGAGATAGCAAAATCTTGCAGCCTTCGGGCGTGCACCAGGATGGCTTGCGGGATATGCGAAGAAGCTCACCGGCGGACTCGCGCCGACCAGGATCAGGTGCTCCGTGTCTTTCATGAATTCGACGATCTGTTCGGCGAAATAGGGAATGCGTTCGATCTCCACGCGCCCGATACCGCGCTGGCAGCGTGGGGCAAAGGTGTCGCAGACGATCCGTGCGCCGGTCGCCGCTGCGACGCGGCCAGCCGCGTGGAGGCCGCGCTCCTTCAGTGCGGCTCCGCGGATCAGCATCATGGTCTTCCGGCTAGATCCGAGCGCAGCGGCAGCCTGGTCGATCGCCTCGGTCGATACCGTCGCGGGTGACGGCTTCGGCAAGGCCGATGCTGCCCGGTCGGCCTCCAGCCACGCCGCGTCGGCGGGAAGGATCAGCGTCGCGATCTGGCCGGGATATTGCAGCGCTGCCTGCACCGCCATCGCAGCCATCCGAAGCAACGGTTCGGGCACTTGCCGACGAATGCACCCACGCAGAGACCGGGCCGTGCAAAACCATGTACGTCCGACGCAAGCGGGGCGTCATATTGCGCATGATAGGTGGCGTGATCACCGACAATATTGACGATCGGCGTTCTTGCGCGCCGTGCGTTGTGGAGATTGGCGAGCCCGTTGGCCAGCCCCGGCCCCAGATGCAGCAAGGTGGCTGCCGGCTTCTCAGCCATGCGACCGTAGCCGTCGGCCATTCCGGTTACTGCGCCTTCGAAAAGACCAAGCACAACTCGCATTCCCTCGACCCTGTCGATCGCCGCCACGAAATGCATTTCCGACGTGCCGGGGTTGCCGAAACAGACTTCAACGCCCGACCCGACGAGCGTCCGTAAAAGGCTTTCTGCGCCGTTCATGTTGGTCCCTTCCTTGAGGTAATGTGCTTCATACGAAGGCACTCAATCCCGTAATGGACTTGCCGACGATCAGCGTGTTCATCTCCCTTGTGCCCTCATAGGAGTATATCGCTTCGGCATCGGCCACGAAGCGTCCGATGTGGTTCTCGAGCAGGATGCCGTTGCCGCCGAGCAGCTCGCGCGCGTAGCCGACGGTCTCGCGGCATTTGACCGTGCAGAACGCCTTCGCAAGCGACGCATGCTCATCGCGCATCACGCCTTCGTCCTGAAGCTGTGCGAGACGCAGCATCATCGCTTGCGTCGAGGTGACGTTGCCGAGCATGCGCACGAGCAGATCCTGGACAAGCTGGAATCCGCCGATCGGCTTTCCGAATTGCGTCCGCTCCGTCGCATAGCGCAGCGCATGCTCATAGGCGCCCATCTGGCAGCCTACGGCGAACCACGCCACGCCGGTGCGGGTCATCCTGAGAACCTTGGCGGTATCCTTGAACGAGTTGGCGTTCTGCAGGCGATCGGCCTCGGGAACGCGGCAGTCGCTTAGGGTGATCAACCCGTTCTGCACGACCCGCAAGCGCCATCTTGGTTTTGATCTTCTCGACCGAGAAGCCCGGATTGTCCTTTCCGACCACGAAGCCCTTGACCTGGTTCGAGCTCTTCCTCGCGCGCCCAGATCACGTTGATGTCGGCGAAGGTGGCGTTGCCGATCCATTTCTTCTGGCCGTTGAGGATCCAGATGTCGCCTTCGCGGCGGCAGGTCGTCATCATTCCACCTGATGTCGCCGACCCTACCAGCGGCTCCGTCAGGCCGAACGAGCCGATCTTCTCGAAGCGCATCATGGACGGCAGCCAGCGCTGCTTCTGCTGCCTCGTCGCCGCACAGATAGATCGATCCGGCCGAAAGGCCGGTGTGCACGCCCCAGAACGTCGCGACAGATGCATCGACACGCGCCAGTTCCATCGCAACAAGGCCGTTCAACAGCCAGCTGCCGCCGGCCGCGCCATATCCCTGATAGCCCACACCGCCGATACCGACTTCGGCCATCTTCGGGATGATCTCGAAGGGAAATTCATCGCGGCTCCAATAATCCTCGATCACCGGCGCGATCACGCCTTCCGTGAACTCGCGAACACGTTTGAGCAGCGCACGCTCGCTGTCGTTCAGCACGGTGGCGATCCGGTAGAAATCACCTTCGATCGGAGGCGGCGCGTAGTTCGGTTTCTCCGATTGGTTTTGCCTGCTCGGTCGCCATCAGTTTCCTCCCTTCTTGCTGCGATTGGTTCATCGCTGCGTCCTGCGAACGTCGAAACGAGACCACTGACCCAGTTGGCCATTCGTGAGAGCAGAGATGATCGGCTCGATCTGCGTGCTCGCGTCGGCCAGAAATGCCTCGATCACGGCGGCGGTTTCCGCCGGCCGCGTCACGATGAAGAGGTGCCCGTCATCGATCATCCGGAGCTCGGCGTTCGGGATCAGGCCCGCCAGGATGTGACCGTTGATCGGAGGGACCAATGGATCGTCGCGGCCCATCAGGACGAGCGTCGGCTGCGGCAGCGACCACAGCCACGGCAGGCTGGTCCAGCCGCTCATCGCAAGAAGCTGATACAGGTAGCCGAGATTGCGCGCACCATGCATCGCGGCCGCATGCCGGCCGATCAAGGATGGATCGTCGCGAAAGGCTCCTCCGTAGATATCCGCCGCTATCCTGTTCATGTAGTCCTTGTCGGTATAGCGGCGCGGCGTCGCCATTTTCCACAGCACCGCGGGGCTCGCCGGCACCATCGTGAAACCGGGCGCGGTCGCGGCGAGCACCAGCCGCCGGCAGAGCTTTGGATATTGATGTGCGAATTGCTGCGCGATCCCGCCGCCCCAGGATACGCCGGCGACGTCGATCTCCGCGTAGCCGAGCTCCGCAACGAGACCGGCGGCAAGCCGCGCCAGCGTCGACGGCCGATACGGCAGCAGCGGCCTCGGCGAACCGCCGACGCCGGGCACGTCAAAGATGATTGCCGTCGTGCTCGTGAGCGCTTCGAGGAACGGCTTCGCCAACTCCCAGTTGGCGCCGATCCCGTTGAACAGCAACAGCGGCGGCCGGCTGCCGCTGCCATGCCTGATCGCGACCTGGAGCAACTGCCCGTCGATCGCGATTTGCCGCACCTCGATCTCGCTCGGCGTCGCGACTTGGTTCCCTCCTGTCGGGATCGTCAGTCAAAGACGTAAGTCCCCGGAGCTGCAGCAAGGACGGGATGGCGTTCGCTGCCGAGCGACGCGGGTGCCGCAACCTCTTCGCCTGACCGCGCGTGCAGCCAATCGCGCCAATCGAGCCACCAGCTTCCCTTTCGTTTCTCGGCCGCGGCCACGAATGCGTCCGGACCGGATGGATTGACGGTCCCGATCATGAAGGAGGCCTTCGGATTGGTCGGCGGGTTGATGAGGCTCTGAAGATGACCGCTGTTCGAAAGCACGAAGGTCGTGCCCTCGCCCATGATCTGCGCCGTCTTGTGCACGCCCTTCCACGGCGTGATGTGGTCGGTCGCGCCGGCGACCACGTAGCTGTCGGCCTTGATCTTGCTCATGTCGATCGTCTTGCCGTTCAAGCGTGAGCTTTCCGGCGTTGACGAACGGGTTGGTGAAATAGAGATCGAGGTAATCGCCATGCAGACGCAGCCGGAAGTCGGGTCGTGTCGGCATTCCAGTACAGGATGTCGAAGGCCGGCGGCTGATTGCCGAGCAGGTAGTTGTTGACCCAGTAGTTCCAGATCAAGTCGTTCGGCCGCATCCACGCGAACATCCGCGCCAGTTCGTGGCCGTCGACCATGCCGCGCAGCCGGGAGGTTTCCTTGGCCGCGCGCATTGTCTCCGGTGTCATCAGGCAGCCGAAGGCACTCTCGTCGGCGGTGTTCGGATCGAGCAGGCAGACCGCAAGCACCATATTCCTGATCTTCTGTTGCGCCGCGCTTCCAAGCGTCGCGAAATAGGCCGTCGAGGTGATGCCTCCGGAACAGGATCCCATCATCGAGATATCGTCGCTGCCGGTCACGTCCCGCGCAGCATCGACAGCTTCATCAAGCGCTGCGACATAGGTATCAAGCCCCCATTCGCGATGGGCCGCGGTCGGATTGCGCCAGCTGACGCAGAACACCTGAATGCCGCTGTCGAGCAGGAAGCGGACCATGCTTTTGTCGGGCGACAGATCCAGCGCGTAATATTTGTTGATCTGCGGCGGGGTGATGACCAGCGGCCGCTTTCTCACGTTCGGCGTCGTCGGCGTATACTGTATCAGCTCCAGCAATTCGTTGCGGAAGACCACCCCGCCCGGCGTCGTCGCAAGAGTTTCGCCGACCTTGAAGGCGCTCTGATCCACCATCGACGGCATGCCGCCGTTTTTGGCGAGGTCATCGACGATAGTTCTTCAGCCCGGACCACAGGCTTCGGCCGCCGGTATCGACGAATTTGCGCACCGCCGCCGGGTTGGTCAGCATGGCATTGGTCGGCGCCACCGCATCGATCAGGATTTCCGTGACCAGATGCGCCCGCGCCTTGTCGATCTCGCTCAGGCTCGTCTTGTCGACGAAGCCGCTGACGGCATCGCCCCAGGCAAGATAGGCCTTGAGCATCCCGCCGTGCAGCGCACTCTCCTTCCAGGTGGCATCGGAGAAGCGTCTGTCACCTGCCTTCGGCGCACGCTCCGACTTACCGGCGACGATGGAGCCGAGTTCACCGAGAAAGGACAGCCATTGCTCGGTGGCGACCTTCGGCTCGTTGACGATAGCCTTGAACAGGATGCCGGCGCTGTCGGCCAGATCCTGCCCCCGGATGCCAACAAGCGGATTGAGCGCCAGCGTATTTCGGGATGCGTCTTCGGAGATCCCTTCCATTAGCGGGATTGGCTTGTGATTTTCCGTGCTCATTGCCGATTTGCTCCCGATGCGGGAACCAGAAGCGCCAGCGTTTCGGCGATCAGCGCAGGCTTTTCCGATCCCTCGACTTCCATCGTGTTCTGGGTCTTCATGATCACCTGCCCGCCTTCCCTCGGCTCGATCCCGGCGAGCACGACGCGCAACCTCACGCGCGCGCCGGCCGGCACCGGCGCCAGAAAGCGAACCTTGTCGATCCCGTAATTCAGCCCGGCGGCAGCATCGCTCGGGATGACGCCGACCTGCATCGCGAGCGGCGCCACCATCGCCAGCGTCAGATAACCATGCGCGATCGGGCCGCGGAAAGGACTTTCCCGCTTCGCTCGTTCAACGTCGACATGAATCCATTGACGATCGCCGGTGCAGGACGCAAACGTGTCGATGCGTGGCTGATCGATCGTGACCCAATCGGAAAGACCGAGTTCCTGCCCGACTCTTTCGCTCAAACCGGCAAGGGTGAGGTTGCTCATGTTTTCCTCCTCGATCTTTCGCGTCTGCGTTCGAACGGCTACATGTCGCCGTATCGTTCGCGCAGTTCCTTCTTGTTGATCTTGCCGACGCTCGTCTTTGGAATGCTGTCGATGAACATGATCTTTTCCGGAATTCCGTATTTCGAGATGATGCCCTTGTCGGCGAACACCTTGAGATGGTCCTTGATGACGGTGTCGCTGACGCCATTCGCATCGGACGCCCGCTTGACCACGAGCGCAAGCGGCCGCTCACCCCATTTGTCGTCCTTGACGCCGATGACGGCCGCCTCCGCAACGCCGGCGCATTGCGAGATCAAATCCTCGATCTGCAGCGACGAGACCCACTCGCCGCCGGTCTTGATCACGTCCTTGATACGGTCGGTGATATGCACATAGCCATTCGGGCTCGACCACGGCGATATCGCTGGTGTGCAGGTAACCCCCGGCCCAGAGTTGCTCCGAGCCTTCGGGATTGTTGAAATAACCCTGGGTGAGCCAGGGCGCCCGCATCACGATCTCGCCGGCGGATTTGCCGTCATGCGGCACGCTCGTTCATGTCGGCGTCGACGATGCGCAGATCCACCAGCGGCCCGGCGATGCCGGCTCTGGCGCGGAACTCGACCTCTCCATCCGGATCGCCGGTGAGGTCCTTCGATCGGACATGGGACACTGCGGCAAGCGGACCGGTCTCCGACATCCCGTAGCCCGCGAAGATATCGATGCCCGCGGCAAGCGCCCGCTTGGCCAGCGCCTTCGGCAAGGCCGAACCGCCGATCACCATCTTGAGGCCCTTCAGATCGACATTCGCCGTGGCGGCGGCGTCGAGCAGCATCTGCAGGATGGTCGGCACGCCGTGGGTGAAGGTGACGCCCTCGCTCTTGATCAGCTTGACCAGCATCGCCGGCTCGTAGCGTCCGGGATAGACCTGCTTGACGCCGGCGAGCGTCGCCGACCAGGGGAAACCCCAGGCGTGGACGTGAAACATCGGCGTGATCGGCATGTAGACGTCGTCGCGCGAAAAGCGGCCCTGCGTCCCCGCCATGCCGAACAGCGCCAACCCGGCAGATCGAGTGCAGCACGAGTTGCCGGTGGCTGTAATAGACTCCCTTGGGCAGGCCGGTCGTGCCGGTCGTATAGAAAGTGGTCGCCTGGGTATTCTCGTCGAAATCAGGAAAGTCGTAGTCGGGCGAAGCCGCAGCAAGCAGGCTCTCATATTCGCCGACGAAGGACAGACTGCCGGTCTGCGGCGCAGGTCGGTCCGACATCACGATCAGCCGTTTGACCTTCGGCAATTGCGCCTTCAGCCCCTCCAGCAATCCGACGAACTCATCGTTGACGAGAAGCGTCGAGGCGCCGGCGTGGTCGATCGTGTAGGCGATCTGTTCGGGTGACAGACGGACATTCACCGTCTGCAACACGGCGCCCATCATCGGGATCGCGAAGAAGCTTCGAGAAACCGGTGGCTGTCCCAGTCGAGGACGCCAACGGTGTCACCAGGCACGACCCCCGCTTTGCTCAGGGCCGACGCAAGACGGCCGATCCGCTCCTTGATCTGGCGATAGGTGAAGCGCTTCAGATCGCGATAAACGATCTCCTGATCCGGCGCCTGCACGCGCGGCGTGTGCCACAACTGCTTGAAGATCAACGGATATTGATAAGCTGATTTGGTGGTCTAAATCAGCCTTCCCACCATGGCGGCCTCCCTCGACTTGTCTTCCTCCGGCCGTTTCGGCGTCCGCCATTCTAAGTGAGCGGATCGCTTGGTCTGCCGTTCGGCTTCCGACGATCGCACCGCACGGCACCAGCACAAGCCTCGCGCGCAGCCTGGTGCTTGTGAAGGTCTGAAACGGACAACGACCGGGTCCGAGCCGGACAAGCTGCCGCTTATCAGGGGCGAGGTCTTGAATAAAACTGCTGCATTTTGATCGGCCGAAGGGAAGCCGAGTGCCTGCAGCTGGCCAAGCCTACGGGTCGATCGGAAAAGACTGCTATCCTGTCCCGACGACAAGTGAACAGAAGCTTCGAACCGTGGCGTGCCCCAAAGGTCAGGTTCAGTTGCCCAACTCCAAGCAGCCCGGCAAGTCTTCCGCTTCGCGCTCCATTTCGAACAACGCAAAGGAGAGGCCGATCGTTGGATTGCGTGAGCGTGTTTACGAATCGACCAAACTTGCCGCGCTATTCGACGTACTCGTCGACCAGGGTTGCCCAGCCGGCGAAATACTGAGAAACGTCAACCTGACCGTGGACGAAGTGCACTCTCCGAAGTCGAGAATTTCGCTCGCGGAATTGATGACGGCCTGCAAGAACGCCATTCGGCTCTCAAGCGACCCCACCTGCCATACCGCATCGGTACATCGATTCACATCTCCGCTTACGGCATGTACGGGTTCGCCATTCTTTGCTGCCCCGACTTTCGCAAGGCGATGGCTTTTGCCGAGCTGTATCACGCGCTCGCGGCGCCGCTGGCAACAATCGAATTCACCGAGGAGAAGGGATTCGCGAGCTGGGTCATTGAGCCCAATGCGCGCGCCGCAACCGATCCGCAAATCTATCGCTTCATCACCGAGATGCAGATCGGCATTCATATATCGCTGATGCGGGATATCATGGGCGCTGCGTTCACTCCGGATCAGATCAGCCTGGCCTATCCGGAAGCCGATGACTTTGGCCTGCCAGCGGACCAGATCGGATGTCGTCTTAAGCTTCGCAAGCGGGACCAACCGGATCATTTTTCGATCGGCATGGCTGGACCAAGCTGCAAATCTCGGCAACAGGACGACGTACCCGACGGTCGTGGCCCTCTGCGACGACCTGCTCAACGATCTGAAATCGCGAGTTGGAATAGCCGGAGAGATCCGCGCACTTCTGCTGCGGGATATCGCCAACCCTCCGACCCTCGCCGCCATAGCAAAGCTCCTTGAAATGAGCGATCGCTCGCTGCGGCGTCAGCTACGGGAGCAAGGCATTTCTTTCCGTGGCTTGCTGGATGAACTTCGAATGCAAATCGCGCTGAAATACCTGCGCACGACAAGGCTCGCAAACGAGGATATTGCGCTGGCGCTTGGATTTAGTGATGCGGCAAATTTCCGCCGCGCATTTCGCCGCTGGACGAACAAATCACCTAGCGAGATCAGAACGAAATAACCTCAATGGTTCCACAAGCCGCGACTAACCTCAATGAGACGGGCGGGAGTAACGTTCCTCGCTTCCCTGCCCGATCCGGTAGCGACGCCGCCCTACGTCCCAGCGGAACCCCAGGTAAATACACACCGTGCGCTCCACCGTCCCTGGAGAGCCTTAAATTGATAGTTCTGACTTGGTTGGAGATGCCGGCCGACCGCTTCTCCAGAGGCATCTGGCCTGTCCGCTGGCTTCCGCTCCGACGTAGCTACCATAGCCGGATCCTTCGCACCATTGACCTGTGCGCCGGCTGTGTGGCGTGTGCCGACAGACCTAATCGGCACCTGTTCGCCGATCGGCTCGCCACACAGCAGCATCGCAACTACGTCTTCGCGCTCCTCGTTGCGCTTTCGATTGCGGCGAGCAGCGAGGTATCCTGCAGCGGCTTCGAGAGGAATGCCGAGGCGCCGGCGGATTCGCAGCGTTCTCGCGCTCCAGCTTCATTGTGGGCGGTAATGACGATGGTCGGAATTCGCAACCCGCCACGGGTGAGATGCCGCTGAAGTTCCAGTCCGGTCATATCCGGCATCTGCAAATCGACGATCAGGCATTCCGGCAGGCCTTCGTGCAGCGCACTGAGAAACTCCCGCGCCGACGTGTAGGTCCTGGCCTCGAACGCGCGCGCCCTCAGCAGCCGAGCCAATGCCTTCAGCACCGATGGGTCGTCGTCCACGATTGCAATCCAGGGCAAAGCGTGCGCCATGTGAGAGACTATCGGCGTCGCTGCGGCGGATTGTCGAGTTGGCCCTAAGGCCAATAATGCCGCGGACCGGTTATGACTTGCTTTGAGCTGAAATGCCGACTTTTTCAGCCAGCCGGACGAGATCCGCGACCGAACGCACACCCATTTTCTCCATCACCCGGCCTCGGTGGACCTTGATCGTCTTCTCCACCGTTCCCAGGTCGCCGGCGATTTGCTTGTTAAGTCTGCCGGCGATGACGTGGGTCATAACCTCGTGTTCCCGCGGTGTCAGACGAGCGAACCTGGCATTGATCGAGTCCAGTTCCGCATCGAGGCGGCGAGTGCTGGCGTCATCCTTCTCGGCGCGCGTAATCGCCGCCAGCAGGTCGGCGTCGCTAACAGGCTTGGTCAGAAAATCGATCGCGCCGGCGCGCATAGCGCGGACGCTGGTCGGGATGTCGCCCTTGCCGGTGAGGAAAATGACCGGCCGCTGCGAGCCTCCCGCAGTCAGCGCCTGCTGCAGTTCCAGGCCATCGAGACCCGGCATCGAAACGTCGAACAAGGCGCAACCAGGTATCGACGCATCATGATCTGCGAGAAATGCCTGCGGTGACGTGAATGCCTGGATAACGTAGCCCCTCGCTCCCAGCAACCGCGACAACGCCTTCAGCACACCGGCATCGTCATCGACAAGGAAGACTGTGAACGTCATGTCCGTCATTGGGCTGCCGCCAATACTTCCTGCGTCGGCAGCGAGAAGCCGGCGACGGCACCGCCGGCGTCATCATTCGACAGCGTGATCTTGCCCCCATGCGCTTGAATGATGGTTGAGCAAATCGTCAATCCGAGGCCGAGGCCGTGGTCCTTGGTGGTGTAGAAAGGTTCGAACAGCCGGCTCCCCTGCACTGACGCGAGGCCCGGCCCGCGATCCCTCACCAAAACCTCGATGGTTCCGGCCTGAGTCGCCCGCGTGGAAATCGTGACCAGCCGCCGCCCTACCGGGGTCGATACCATTGCATCCATCGCGTTCATGACCAGATTGAGCAGCACCTGCTGCAGTTGGACGGGATCCCCTGACATCGCCGGCAGATCGTCCGCCAGATCGGTATCGACCACGATCTGACGGCCAATCATCTCGCTGCGAAGCAACGCGGTCGTCTGATTGACCAACTCATTGACATCGACCGGTTCGGATTTGGTCTCGCCCTTCCGAAGCAGGTTGCGGAGCCGACGTACGACTTCGCCGGCGCGATCGTCCTCCTGCACGATATCCTGCAGCGCGTCGCGAATCTCGGCGAGGTTGGGCAATTCCTGTTCCAGAAGATACAGCGCCGCCTGGGCGTTCGACAAAATTGCTGTCAACGGCTGATTGACTTCGTGGGCAATCGCGCCGGAGAGTTCACCGAGCACGGAGACGCGCATCAGATGCGTCACTTCCTGCCGCTGCAATTCGGCTTCGGACTCGGCGGCTTTCTGCTCGGTGAGATCGATGAAAATCCCACTGAGTTGATTGCGGGTGCCGGGGTCGTCGGCGCGCGCCCGAGCCCGAACGCGGACCCAGCGCAACCTGCCATCCGGAAGAACGACACGAACGTCCGCTACCGCGGATTGGTGCCCTGCGATTGTCCCCCGCAGCACGCCGATGGCCATCTCGCGATCCTCGGGGTGGATTGCCGCCACCAACGTATCGCTCGTGAGGGGCACATCGCCCGGCAGTCCGAACATCGCCGAGCAATGCTCGGTGGCCCATACTTCGTTGGTCGTTCGATCGAACTGCCATAGACCGATATTCAAGGAAGCGGCAGTAAAGGTCATGCGCTCCTCGCTTTCCTTGAGCGAGATTTCGGCCTGCCTGCGCCGCTGCCGTTGAAAGAGCAAAGCCACGACGAACAACGATTGCAGCCCGAGGACGAACAACGTCGCCAGCACGAAATTGCGATGCTCGTTCCAAAGGCTCGGCTCCTTGAACAGGACGATACTGCCGGGCGGAAGATCTCGTTGCTTCAGGCCCCACCGATCCATGGCCCTCGCATCGACGCGGAAGGCCAGCATCGGATTGGCTCGCGGAGGAAGCCTGGTCACATCGGTCCCCGAAAGAATCTCAAGCGCCATGTCGGCGGCTGCCGTGCCAAGAGATTCGTACGTATAGGTATATGCTCCGACGATGCCGGTGCCGAGATAGGTCTCAAAGAAACCATAGACCGGCGCGGCGGAGGCTTTCGCGACCGCGGCAGCCATATCCCTCGGAATGAAGCTTTTGCCGTCGCTGTCGGCAAAGAAACTAAGAAACAACACGATGGTGTCGCTCGGTAGCCGAGACACGTCTGCCAGCAGCGCGTCGTGGGTGAGATCAAACCAATAGAGCGTCTCAAGTTTAGGATTAAGGGCTTCAATGGCTTTGCGCGCAGCTTCCCGCCAGCGACGGTCGAGGCTGCCGCTTCCGCCGATCACCACAAGCCGACGTGCTCCGGGCTGAAGGTCTTCTGCCAGAGCGATAGTCTTTTCAGGATAGTATTCGCTGATCATCCCGGTGATGTCGGACGGCAATTTGATGGCTTCGTAAGTGGCACGCGTGACGTCGGAAAACACCACGGGTACACCGGGCCCGACCACGTCGCGATACTTCTGGATGAAAGGAACTCCCGTGAAGCCGATCACCACCACCAGATCAAAATGCACGTTGGCGTATTTCTCGCGCAGGAAATTGGCCATACGCAAAGCGTGCGCCTCATCCGGGCGTCGTGCCAGATCGAGATATTCGGCTTCGATTTCGAGCCGCTCAGGAGATCGCTCGAGCAGCCGCTTGCGGATGGCCCCCGAGACGATCGTGCTGGCCGGAAACGTGTAGTTGAATGAGTTGAGGATCAGCACGCGCCGGGGCACATCGTCGGCGCGCGATTTAGCGCTCAGCAGCGAAAACGTGACGACGATCAACAGAAATACGCCGCGCAGAATGCGCGTGTATCTGACATCCGGCCCATCAACGCGATCGCAGGCTCTCACGAGGTTCGATCCGGTCCGAAGAAGTCAAATACCAAGATAAAACATCAGGTTGGGCGCTGTCGAGTCTACAAGTGGCTGTAACCAATCTTTGGGATCACCGTATTTCCTGGATAGAGACCGGCCTGTCACATTTTCCACTGTCCCGTCGGTGCAATTCCGATGTGGGACCTAGGTCCAATTCAGCGCAACGGTTTCACCGATTAACGTCCCCTCGCGCCATCGGTTTGGACCAAGTCATATCGTCGGTACTGCTTTAAGGCAGGCGTTCAACCGTAAGACAGCCTGCACTCCCGTGCGGCTTCGCGCGCGATTGCTACGGCCTTTACGATGTTAGCGATCTAGCTGCGGCCGGCGAAATTCAGCCTAAGCCTGCTCGCTGCGATGCGGGGTTCGGCCTATAGGATCTACCTCACTACATCTTTGTCATCTGGCCGCAATACGCCGTCTACGGTTACTCCTTCAGCCTTCGTCAAGTTCACGATCGTCTTTGGCGGCACATGGGCGGGAAGCTGGGGCCTACTTCGTGGTGACGCTGAGTATCATGGCGATCGCCGGTGTCCTCGCGGATGCGATCCAGCTTCCGGGTATTGTCGGCGCGTTTCTTGCCGGACTTGCCGTCAACGCCTCGGCGCGTGAAGCACCAGCCAGCGCCGAGCTTCAATTTCTCGGCAAATCGCTGTTCATTCCAATCTTCTTTGTCGTTACCGGATTCCTGATTGATCCGGTCGAGTTTGCGCACGGAATTTTCGATAATTTTCTGCTCGTCTCTAGCATCGTAGCTGCGCTGCTGGCCGGCAAATGGATCGCCGCGTGGCTTGTGAGCCGGACAAATGGTTACAATTTGAATGAGCAATTGACGATCTGGTCGCTCACCCTGCCGCAGGTCGCTGCTACGCTCGCAGCCACGCTGGTCGCACATCAGACCCTCGATGCATCGGGTCAGCGGCTACTGGACGACCGGATGCTTAATGTCGTCCTCGTGCTGGTATTTACCACAGCCCGCTCGGTCCGATGTTGACCGAGCGGTTTGCATCTCGCATGGCAGCAGCACGAAGGGACGGAACTCAGGGTTAGCTGGACTCACGCTCCAGGCAACCGAACGTGATGGGGCGTCATGATTTATCGCGAACGAATACGACGTCGAACTTCTGCTTGACGACTACCTGGTCGTAGACGCCGATCAAACGGTCGTTGGCCGCGTCGTAGCTGAGCGTGTAGGTCGAGCCGTTATAACCGCCAGCACGCAGCTCGAAGAGCAATTTGAGCGTGTGATCGTTCCTGCTCGCCACGGCGACATGAAAAGGCAATGTTCTCGGATTTGCGTAGCTTGCGTCAAGTTTTCCATCCGCGTCAACTGACCGGATGGTGATGACGTAACCTCCCTGCAGACGTACCCAGCGGCCCGGCAGCCTTTCAAATGCCGCTTCGACCGATGGCAGCCCAGCGGTCGCCGTTGCAGGGGCTTGCTGCGCCAATGCCGGATTTACGATCAGGAAGAGGCAAAACATAGCAAATATAATGGGATTCATTTTACGTCCGATCCGGTTCAGAGGGGTTTACTCGTTCGATCCTGCCGCCGGCCGCGCTTCTCTTCATGAAGCGCTCGCATCGCCTTCTTGCAAAGCCGATGTCCGGATTGCCTGTCGTATCCCCCCTAGAATACCTGTGCGAGCCTGCCGCTTGATGTTGGACCACGGTCCAATAGAACGTGACATGGCTCCTGCGTAGCGTGCCCGGCCAGATCGTATTTCTGTCGATCCACTGGAAGGCAATGCTTGAGATGACATCGCTTTTCTCAACTACGTTCCAGCCCGATACCAGCGATCGTAAAGGCTTCTCGCAGATCGATAAAATGATCTGGATACCAGGCGGCACTTTCCGCATGGGATCGGACAAGCACTATCGGGAAGAAGCACCAGCGCACCGCGTCACCGTGGATGGCTTCTGGATGGACCGCCATCCCGTGACGAACCGGCAATTCAGGGAATTCGTAAGGGCTACCAAGCACATCACCGTTGCCGAGATCACGCCTGATCCGAAGGACTATCCTGGAATGCTCCCGCATATGGCCTATGCAGGCTCGCTGATGTTCTTGCCGCCCAACCATCCGGTCGATCTCCGCGACTTCAGCCAGTGGTGGACGTTCGCCAAGGGCGCGCAATGGCGGCATCCCTACGGACCCGGAAGCAACATCCGTGGGCTGGACGATCATCCAGTCGTGCATGTGGCTTTCAGCGATGCGGTCGCCTACGCGAAATGGGTCGGCAAGGATTTGCCAACCGAGGCGGAATGGGAGTTTGCGGCGCGCGGCGGGCTCGACGGCGCAGAATTTGCGTGGGGCGATGAGTTCACGCCGCAAGGACATCACATGGCCAACACCTGGCAGGGCGAATTTCCCCGCCAGAACACCAGGGAGGACGGTTTCGAGCGCACCTCGCCGGTCACCGCATTCCCGCCGAACGGGTATGGGTTGCACGACATGATCGGCAATGTCTGGGAGTGGACGGCCGACTGGTACTCGCCACGGCACGAAGCGGATGCGCCAAAAGCCTGCTGCATCCCGGAGAATCCCCGCGGCGGCCGTGAAGTCGACAGCTACGACCCCAGAACCACCAATGTGAAGATACCACGAAAGGTCATCAAAGGCGGCTCGCATTTGTGCGCGCCGAATTACTGCCGACGCTACCGGCCGGCAGCGCGCCATGCGGAGCCGGTCGACACATCCACGAGTTCATCTTGGCTTTCGGTGCATCAGGCGAGGAGCCACTGACGCATCATAAAAAGGAGAGCGACGTCATGTTGGATTTTACGCTCAATGAAAAGCCGCCTTCTGCCGCAACGCCGCCCCACGAGGCGTCCGGTTGTCTCAAGCGATCCTGCGCCGCCTTGTTGAGCGCATCGATGCTGATGTCGCTGGCCGGACTGGGCAGCACGCCTGCAGCCGCACAGCAACCGGCCCAGAAACCCAATATCCTCTTCATCATGGGTGACGACATAGGCTGGATGCAGCCGAGCATCTATCACCGCGGCCTGATGGTGGGCGAAACGCCGAATATCGATCGGATCGGCAACGAAGGCGCGATCTTCATGGACTACGTTGCCATGCAGAGCTGCACCTCCGGCCGCAACGCCTTCTTTACGGGCATGTATCCGCTGCGCACGGGCATGATTCCTCCACAGCTTCCCGGCAGTCCATCCTACCTGCGGCCCGGCACGCCGGCGCTTGCGCAATTCTTGTATGATCTCGGCTACACCACCGGCGAATTCGGCAAGAACCATCTGGGCGACCACACCGCGGCCCTGCCGACGGCGCACGGCTTCCAGGAATACTGGGGATACCTGTATCACCTCGATGCAATGCAGGGGGTAAGCTTCCCTGACATCAACAAGTCTCCGCTCGTGCAGAGTGTCGCTCCGCCGTGCCGCAACACGCCCATCCCCGGAGTCCCCGAGGTTCCCGGCGCGGTGGATCCCGCGACAACAATATGCCTGACGCCACCGCGCCCGGTCCTCTGGTGCAAGTCCTCCGACGGCAGCGAGAAGAACCAGACGTGCAACGACGAGGGGCCGCTGACGCTGGACCGGTCAAAGACGGTAGATGAGGAAATCTCGGCAAAAGTGATCGACTTCATCGACCGCAACGATCCAAAGAAGACCAACAAGCCCTTCTTTGTCTGGTACAACCCGGCGCGGATGCACGTCACAACCGTGCTGTCGGACAAGTATATGGCCATGGTCGGAGAGCCCGGTGGCAAGGACTGGGGCGTCAACGAAGCCGGCATGAAGCAGATGGATGACAACATCGGCGTCATTCTCAAGAAGCTGGAAGACATCGGCCAACTCGACAACACCATTGTCGTGTTCACGACCGATAACGGTGCCGAGGCGATCAGCTTCCCGGATGGCGGTGTCACCCCGTTCAAGGGCCAAAAGGGCGAGGCTTGGGAGGGCGGCTATCGCGCACCGATGGTGATCCGCTGGCCAGGCCACATCAAGCCGGGCACGGTCAAGAACCAGCTGTTTGCCGCGCTCGACTGGGTGCCCACCTTGGTCGATATCGCCGGCGGACCCAAGGGCGACGGGCTGAAGGCGCAGATCGAGGCCGGTTCGTACCCCGGCATCGTCAAGACGACGCTCGACGGCTTTGACCAGCGCGCGTACCTTGAAGGCACCAGCGAAAAGTCTGCGCGCGACTTCTTCTTCTATTTCTCGGGCGCGACCCCGTCGGCCGTTCGCTACAAGAACTGGAAGATGTACTACACGATGTCGCAACCCGGGCCGGCCGGCTGGATTATGCCGCTTATTCCGTTCCACTTTACCCTGGTCCAGAACATCAAGCGCGATCCCTTCGAGCAGGCGGTCGGCATCGACCAGAAGACCGCCATGAGCATCGGTGGCGCGCTTGGCGGCCCGGTGACAGCCTTCCAGTATGACTGGAACATGCTGCCCATCGGTCAGCAGCTGTGGCTGGGCCATCTGCTGTCGTACGAAAAATTCCCGCCGCTGCAGGCACCTGAAAGCTACAACCTCAGTGGCATTCTGGAGCAGGTCAAGAAGGCCAATGCCAGCGCGGCCAGCGACTAGCCGGTTGCGACGACTTCCACCTGGAGCGGGCGCCATATTCTGGCGCCCGCGAACGCGTTTTTGAAGTGCCGAAGAAACATGCAGGAGCAACATGAAGGTCTTTCAAGCCAATTCGGCACAGGAAGGGAGCCGATCATGAATCCAATCAAGCGTTTTTCCCGCGTGGATCGTCGCGTTCTGCTCTCATCCTTCGCGATGCTTCCCTTGCTCGCTGCCTCGTTCCGTTCCACCTCCGCGGTGGGACAGACACAACGCGATCCTCTGCCGTCCTGGAACGAGGGGGCGACCAAGGCTTCGATCCTCGACTTTGTCACACGCGTCACGACGCAAGGCGGGCCCTTCTTCGTGCCGGTCGAGCAGCGCGTGGCGACCTTTGACAATGACGGCACGCTATGGGTCGAGCAGCCGATGTATGTGCAATTGGCCTTCGCCCTCGACCGCGTGAAGGCGCTGGCGCCCATGCATACGGACTGGAAGACCAAGCAGCCGTTCGCGGCGGTGCTGGATGGCGATCTGAAGGCGCTGATGGAGTCCGGGGAAAAGGGATTGGTCGAATTGATCGCGGTGACGCATGCCGGCATGACCACGGCAGAGTTCGAGAAGATCACCTCCGACTGGCTCGCGACCGCTCGTGATCAACGCTTCAAGCGGCCCTATACCGAGCTGGTCTACCAGCCGATGCTCGAACTGCTCGCCTACCTCCGGGCCAGCGGCTTCAAGACCTTCATCGTGTCAGGCGGCGGCATCGAATTCATGCGGCCGTGGACCGACCGAATCTACGGAGTACCGCCGGAACAGGTCATCGGATCGTCGATCAAGACTCGATTTGAGGTGAAGGACAGCGCGCCAACGCTGTTCCGGCTGCCCGACATTAACTTCATCGACGACAAGGCGGGAAAGCCGATCGGTATCAACGAACATATCGGCCGCCGTCCGATTGCGGCGTTCGGCAATTCCGACGGCGATCTCGAAATGCTGCAATGGGCAACGCTCGGCGCCAGCGGCGCGCGGTTCGGCCTGATCCTGCACCACACCGACGCGGAACGCGAGTATGCCTACGACCGCAAGTCGCACTTTGGCAAGCTCGATGTAGCGCTGGACGCTGCGTCGGTAAACAGATGGACCGTGGTTGACATGAAGAACGATTGGAAGCGCATCTTTGCCTTCGACTAACAAGTCACTGCGATCGCATCCGGGACCGCCGCGCAGCACAAGAGGCCGAACATTCTCGTTATCGTCATGGATAATTTAGGCTACGCCGAACCGGGTATGTACGCTCCGCCGCAGAAATTACCATTACCAAGGGTGGTCCACCCGGAAGCGGCCGGAGATTTTCGCTTGGCCGAACGCCGGAATGGTTGGCTGCGGCCGGAAGACATCGACCGGCCGAACTTCGGCTGGACTACAACTTGCCATTGAAAGCAAGTTTACGTGTCGCGGTCGGACTGCTTGATCAAGGTTGATGGCAAGCGCGATCCCAATACTCAGACGAGCCGCGGGTTTGGCTACTTTCGTCGCCTCAATTTAGGCCAATTAGTGCTGGATGTACCTTCGACGCGGCGGTTTAAGTGCGGGGCACATCTTGATACGAACCGTTTGGCTCGGTGCATTTCTGCTAATTTTGATCGGTGGGCTGGCTTCGTTCAAGTTCGCCTTTCTTAATCAACAGCCCGCCACTATCGTGAATTCAATTGCGCTTGTTGCTGCCAACGCTCGACCTACCGTAGACGAGCCTGCCATCACTTCCGACACCCTGACCAAGGGAGACCGGTTGGAGGTCTTGCATGAAAAGCCTGCTTTGGACGTGGCGCCAGCGACAGTCCAGCATGCAGTTGGCCCGCCCGTCGTTTCCAAGCCCGCCGCACCAGCGATCATAAGCCGGCACTGGCATGATCCAAGCGACCGAAAGCCCGCGCAGGTTCAAGAGAAGAACTCCAAGCGCGCCTCGAAGACAAATCCTCCGGCTGTCGAGCACAAGCCGATCGTTGAGGCGAACTCATGCAAGTCGGGTGGGCTCGATTCTCTTCGTCGAGTTTTGGCGCGGCTCCTATCTGCAGCAGTGGCGACAACTAAAGCCGATCGCTGCTGCCTGGCTTGCGGCGACCCGCAAACCGCCGGTTTCAGTCCATCATCGAACCGCCCTGCGCACCACTAAATGGCAGGTGCGAGTTTTGAAAACTAGCGATGGCCTGCAAGACCTCGACACATTCTTCGTCATTCCGAGCTGCTTGCACCGCCTGTGACAAAGGCGATCTTCGACGTGCGGAGCGGCCCAAGCTAATCATTTACCAAGCCACTCAACGTCCTGAAAACCAATTCGCCTAAGCCACTCATAAGAAATTATCTGTAGCCTTCCTCTAACAAGAAAAGGAGAAGGCAATGTCGATTGGCTTTCGAGTCGCGATCGTTCTAGTGTGTGCTTACGCTGGTTGGCAGACTGCCAGCGTTCAGTTCGGAGAACTGCCGGAACTCCAGCAGCCGACGCAGAGCGGCGGCGTCCTGGCTCAACATCCGTTAACCAAATGACGAAACCAACGCTTCACGTTCGAGGAGCAACCGCCCCCCACAATATTCAGCGCCTCGATATCGCACCATCTGATGGTTATGCATGGTTGTCGACAAGGATTTCGAGACACAGTTTGCGGTAGAGGAAGCCGCAAAGAAGGCCGCAGTCGAGCCATGGCGAAGTAAACACCTTGTCAAAGTCACGAACCCTCGTGCGACAATACCTTTCCGCATTGCAGCAGCGCCGATAACCACGTTTCCTGTTTTAATCTGGCGTTAGTACTCCGCCAACAATACGAGCCTACTGGTCGTTCTGAGAGGAGACGGCCATGCCTTTGATGAGATATTTCGGTTTCGTCGGAAGTGCTCTTCTGCTGTTGCTGTTCGCGCTGAATTGGTATCTTCCGCAACCTGTCGGCGAGCCTGTTCCTGCTGTCACAGATAGGCCGCTCATAAGGATTAGTTCGATCGAGAAGTTACCTGAGCGGGTGGTCATCGACACCAGCTTGCCGACAATCGTTCCCCCACCGACTGCGTTAGAGTTTGTTGAACGGTGGCCTGAAGCGATCAGGGTTGTCGAGGCGAGACCGCTTCCGACGCCAACAACTCTGAACGCTGGTGACGGAACTCCAAAACCGAAGAAGCTTGCAAAGAGTGAGCCACTGCGGAAAGTCGCCGCCCGTCGACCAACAGCGCCCGTGAACGACGAGCATGCAAATAGCTATGGAGTGCAGGCAGCAGTCCCGGTCACAAGGGTGTCCCTGCTGGACATGATCAAAGAGCGGCTTGGCCAAAGTCCTTTCAAGCTAAATTGACGGCCTCAAACATCGATGGTCTTTGGCGCCATGCAAATGCATCGCTCCCCTTTACCTTGCGGCGGCGCCGAAGCGGTTGGAGCGGAGTTGCAGGCTGCGAGGGGTGAAATCAATCTGCCGAGGGCACCCCTGATGAGTTGCTGCCACTAGATCATCGTCCGCCCGGGTGATTCAGGTGCGCTCTCGATTCAGGGCAAAAGAGCCCCCGAAATCGAGACGCGGTGCAAACATTCCGGGGGGAATGTTGCCTCGCCGGTCGGCCAAGCGATGGTCACCACGTCGGCCCCAGTCTCAACAACCAAAGCGGTTGGGCTTCCAGCATTCAGTCGGACGCGTTCTCCTAGGGTCAGGGGTATGCGACAGCTCGCGCTTTCCCGTCCCCTCTCCAAAAGAAGACCGCTCGCAGCAATACTGTAAACCTTCGGTTCCCTCATTGAAGTCCGCACCTGTGATGCACTCGCTAAATCAACTTGACGGCTGCACAGTTCGCCTTTGACTTTGGCGGTCCTCATGTTAGCGCGACATTTGAAGAAATAAATCGCATCATAAAGGTCGTACAATACGGTAGAAATAATGTAATCCGTTACGTTGTTCTCAAAAGCGAGGCCACGGCAACCGATAACCACAATGAGCCTATCAAGAAATATCCATTTCGCACCGCGCCAAGCAATCATCTATTCCTCGTTCAATCGCCGAGCCTTGGCATCAGTTGCGCCATTGCGCTTCTGATCGACAGAACCGGGGTGCAAACTACGAATTTGATCCCAGGATTGTTTCTCCGCAATGTGCATCGGTCAGCACCGCTGACCGATAGAATTTTCCAATCAGCTGGACTTGATGATCGGAACAAATCAGCGCAGGGTAGCTAGTGAGGGAGTGCTGACTGGCCAGCGATCTGGCTAAGGGGCGCGCAGTATGACTGCTACATCGATAGGCAGAATGGTTGCGCCGTATCTCGCGACTGTTGCAGCGTGCAGTGCAGCGCTTGTCTTCGGCATCACGCACGTACCGCACGAACCTCCGGTTGAAACGAGTGCCACAACCGCTGCGCCGACGGTTTCGCCGTCTGCATCGAGCGATCGAGATGAGAGTTCGGCTGCGCTCGCAACAACACAAGCGGAAGCAAACGCCGTCGCAGCTGAGCTTGCCGTATCGCCGCGCTCGCCAGTGAACGACAATTCCGTGCCCGTCTTCGACATTGCCCGCATCGAGCGAGCGGGCGACGCGGTCATCGCGGGCAGAGCAACGCCCGGCGCGATCGTGGAACTGTTGGGAAGTGGCGAGCGCCTTGATCAGGTGGTCGCAGATCCATCTGGGCAATTTGTCATGGTCCCTCCCCGCCTTCCCGCTGGAAGCTACGAGCTGACGTTAAGCTCAAGATCGCCGGACGGCACGCTGGCAACATCCAAAAAGGGCGTGTCGGTCACCCTGGACGAGGTGGAATCCAACTCTGGCGCGGCCCAATCGCGTGCCGAGGCGCAGTCCGATGTTCCAGAGACGGCGGCGCCCAGGGGCTTAGGGCAAAATCACGCCGACGGGTCTTCTCAAGCGCGCCTACTCTCCCCGCCTCCTTTGCATATAGCGGGGCGGCAGGATGCTGTGGTTTCACCGCTGCCGCACGCGGTTGGCGCTGCCTCTCTATCAGATGGAGGCTCATCATCCCCAGTGATTGAGCCTAGGATTCTCAGCAGGGTCGTATCCCGTGGCGACAGCCTATGGCGCATCAGCCGTGTCACCTACGGCGTGGGCACGCGATACGCCGTCGTGTACAAAGCGAACCGAGACCGGATCCGGGATCCAAATCGTATTTATCCCGGCCAGATCTTCGTCCTTCCGACGAAAGCGCGCTAAAACGCCGCGATTGCAGCGCCAGCCGTGCACCACCGATCGAAGTGTTATGGAATTTCGATCGAGCAGATGTTTTGCTTTGCGTTGATTTCGTTGCAACGTGAGCCCGTTGCCCAACTTGTGCTGATCCAGGTCGAAGGCAGCTTTGATCACCGGCACGACAGTGCCTTCGAGTGAGGTCCAAGCCCAAACTTGAATGTTGCGCCGCACCCATTGGCTGGCAACCCGCCGTCCGATCCTCCGCAACGGATGCCAAGGCAGTTGGCCTGCTTAGCCGCCGGGCGAGATCCTCAATCGGTTCCCTTCGCCTGACACGTATCATCGTGAAATCCCCTGCGCTCCAAATGCTCCGGCTGCTCCCTTGCACACCGAGCGAACAAGTATAGGCTGGGATAAAATTAGCGGCGCCGAAGGACCGCTTGTAGACTGGGAAGTGAACGCCGGATGGATTCTTTGCCGGATGACGTCATCATCGTGGCAAAAGCGCCTGAAAAAGGTTCGGCCGATCCAGACCCGCCGTTGAGGCGGCTGGAAATGTCTGGATCCAGCGCTTTTGCCCACAACAACAACTCTTTCGACAATTGACCCATCTTCCCGATTGATCGCGCGACTTGTTCATGGGTAAGTCGCGAACTTGTCACATCGCAGGAGCCAGAATGGACCAGCGAGAAGTGCGGGACGCGTGGGAGAAATTCGTCGAGCGCGGAGCGCTGTCCGCAGGTTTGAGATCGTCGGTCGCGGCATCGTGGCAGAGATCCAAAAACCATCAGATCGCGGTCGATCGCGCGAGGGCGCCGCTCGTCGCGGATACCGAGTTATTTCGGCATCGCTCCAAGCATGCCTCGCTTCGTCATGCCGCCCGGTGCGCGCTCGATAATTCAAGAACGTTTTTGAGCGATGCGAATTCGATCATGATCCTCACCGATCCCACCGGTTTGATCATCGATACCCAAGGCGATGACAGGATCATTGACGCCGGCCGCACGGTTCATTTGGAACATGGAGGTCGATGGAGCGAAGCCGATATCGGCACCAATGCGATCGGCGCTGCGATAGCGGAATCCAGACCTGTCCAGATCCGCGGCACTGAGCATTTCTGCACCAAAGTACAACGATGGACCTGTGCCGCCGTGCCCGTTCACGATCCTACCGACGGGGAATTGCTCGGCGTGGTGGACATATCGGGCCCGGCAAGCACCTTCAATCCACAAAGTCTCGCTCTTGCGGTCTCGGTCGGCCATCATGTGGAAAGCGTGTTGGCGCAATCGGTTCGGCAGGATCACGAGACGCTGTTGTGCCGTTTTCTTGCCAGGCGATCGGTGTGGGCAAGCGACGAGTGCATCGTGCTCGACCGTCGGGGCATGATCCTCCATGCCACCGAGCGCGCCCTGAATGCATTTGCCGATAACCGTGGCTTTCCGCACGACGACGCCCCCACCCGCATATTGAAGGCGCTTCCTTTCGACGAATGGCCGCTCAAGCTGAAGGAATTGCTTCCGAATGCGAGTTTCGATCTCGTCGACAATGGCACCGCCGGCATCGGCGCCATTGTGGTGCTGCATGCACGGCGGCGCGCGCCCCTCGCCGATCGCGAAGTCCAGAAGGGCAAGCTCGCTTTTGAACGCCATCAGGCCGCTCACGCCTCGAATTCTGCGAACATTCCGATGCCGCTTCCTCCACCTGTCGAGGACCGGATCGGCCGCAGGATTTCCAATTTTGTCGCGCGTGATCCGACGGTTCGCGCCATCGTCCGCCAGGTCGAGACCGCGGCCGTCCGCAAGATGCCGATCCTGATCCGCGGCGAGACCGGCACCGGCAAGGAACAACTCGCCCGCCACGCTCACGCGGCGAGCGGGCGGACCGGTGCATTTGTCCCCGTCAATTGCGCCGCACTTCCCGAAAGCCTGATCGAGGCCGAATTGTTCGGCTACGCCAGCGGCGCATTCACCGACGCCCGGCACGACGGCGCGATCGGACTGGTCCAGGAGGCCGACGGCGGCACGCTTTTCCTCGATGAGATCGGCGACATGCCGATCGCGCTGCAAGCTGTGCTCTTGCGCCTGCTCGACGACTGGACCGTTCGTCCGGTCGGCGGCGTCAGAACCAAGGTCGACGTCTTTCTTGTCTCCGCCACCAACGCCAGCCTCGACAGAGCCATCGCTGAAGGACGCTTCCGCTCCGACCTGCTCTATCGTCTCAATACGCTCGAGGTGACGCTGCCGAGATTGCGCGATCGCGTCGATTTCGACGCCATCATTCACCATTTACTCCACGAGATCGATCCAGCCTGCGAGATCACGCCAGCGACAATCGCCAATCTCGCCGCGCGTTCGTGGCCCGGCAATATTCGTGAACTTCGCAATGTGCTGGCACGCTTCACGCTCGCCGCGACTAATGGCGTGATCGATGACGCAGCTCTCGAGTGCACGAGCCACCCGCCGCCGCTGACGGCGTCCGGATCGCTGCACGATATCCAGCGCGCCCGCATCCTGGTGGTCTATGGCGAAACCGCCGGAAACGTCAGCGAAACCGCTCGACGTCTCGGTGTTTCCAGGAACACCATCTATCGGGCGCTCGCACAAGTCGGTCCGAAATGACCCTCGGTGGCATGCCACACACGATCGTTTCCGGCGCGCGCGGATGCCTGCCGCAAGATCAAAGCAGCTCGGCGCCGCCGCCCCGAGCCGGTCCTTCGGTCGGATCGTAATCGTCCGGCTTCTTGGCGATCAGCGTCTGCGTCGTCAGAATCAGCCCTGCGACCGAGGCCGCATTGCGAATGGCGCTGTAGCAGACCTTGACCGGATCGATGATGCCGGCCTCCAGCAGATCGACAGATGCCCCGTTGCGCGCGTCAAGGCCGTGACCGTTCAGGCCTTTGACGACCTTGGTCACCTCGGCCTCGCCGTTCAGGCCCGCATTGCTGGCGATGTAATACAGGGGGCGGCTGAGGGCGCGTTGCAGCAGCTCCGCGCCCTGCCGGGTGCCGCCACTCAAACCGCTGATCAGCTCGTCGAGTTTGGGAGCCGTCTTGAGCAGGGCGAACCCACCGCCGGGCACGACGCCCTCCTCGATTGCCGCTCGCGTTGCGTTGATCGCATCCTCAATCAACTGGGTGCGGCGCTTTTGCTCGACCGGTGTCGCGCCCCCCGCGAGGATCATCGCCGTGCCACCGGACAGTTTTGCGATTCGCTCCTGGAATTTGTCGCGTTCGATATTTTCGGGCGCGGCATCATACTGACGCATCACTTGCTCGCGGCGCGCGGCGATCTTCTTTTGGTCGCCGCCGCCGGCCGTGATCAGCGTCTTCGAGGCCGAGATGCGTACCTGCCGCGCAGAGCCAAGATCGTGCAATTCGGTCTTTTCGAGCTTTCCGCCGAGATCGACCGAGATCACCCGGCCTCCAGTGGTAATCGCAATATCCTCGAGCATCGCCTTGCGCCAATGGCCAAATTCCGGCGGATGGATCGCGGCGATCTTGAGGTTGGTCTTTTCCCGGCGCGCGAGCAACTGCATGATCACCGGCGGCGCCACTTCCTCGGCAATGATCAGCAATGGACGGCCGCTCTTTTCGATCAGCGAGAGCACGCCGGCCAGTTGTTCGCCGGTTTGAATCTTGTGGTCGGTCATCAGGATGAATGGATTATCGAGAACGACCTGCATCTTCTCCACGTCAGTCACCATGTGATGCGAGAGATAGCCGCGCTCGAACGCCATGCCTTCGACGACTTCCAGGGTCGTATGCACGGTATTGCCGAATTCTACCGCGACGATGCCGTGATTGCCTGCGCGCTCGAAGGCTTCGGCTACCATTTCGCCCAGTGCCGCGTCGTTAGCAGCGATGCTGGCGACAGCCCGCAAGCCGGCAGGACCCTGCACGGCCTTCGCCGAACGCTTCAACGCGGCGATGGTCTCGGTGACCGCAAGTTCGATCCCGGCGACCAGTTCAACCGGATTGACGCCGGCGGCGAGCGACTTCAGTCCTTCCTGGACTAGTACGTCGGCCAGCACGGTAGCGGTGGTCGTGCCGTCGCCTGCCACTTCGTTGGTCTGCTTAGAGACCTCGCGCAGAACCTGCGCGCCCATATTCTCGAACGGGCACTCAAGTTCGATTTCACTGGCGATGCTGACGCCATCGCGCGACACGATGGGCGTGCCGATCGGTCGATCCATGATCGCGTTCATGCCCTTCGGGCCGAGCGTGCCGCGCACTGCCTTGGCGAGTTTGGCGACACCCCTGCCCAGCGCGGCGCGCGCGGCTTCATCATGCAGCATGATCTTCGGCATTTGACATCCTCACCCTTGACTATGTCTTCTTGTTCGAATTGATTCGTCACGTTTGGGCGTCAGGGCACGTGCTGCCCGCCCAGCACCTTCGGCGATACTTTGGATTTCGGAACGAACGGCGTTTCGAGATCGAAGCGCACGGAGAGAAGCCCGCGGCAGAGCGCGCTGTTGAATTCGGCATTGACTCCAACTCGTCTCAGGCCCGAAAGGTAGGCAGCCAAGTTATCGGCTTTCAACCGCGCTCCCGATACATCAACAAAAGCCAGTCCGTCGGTGTCTGGCGCCCGGACCACAGCACGCCGCTCGAGATAGCGCTGCAACAGCTTCGTGCCTTCAACGTCCAGCGTAAGCCGCTCAAGCTCCGTTAACGTCAGGCTTGCGATCGCATCGGACGCCTGTCCCACCCCGACGAGATGGTTGAGAAGCGCTGCCTGCCGGCGCTGGAATGCCTTGACGAGGAATGTCCGACGCAGATCGTCCAGGCTGCCATCGGCCTCGGCGCCAAATGTCTCCTGGAACGACAGCCCTTTGGCCAGACCTTCGTTGATCTTCTCGGCATACATGTGTTCGCCGAGCACGACGCTGACGCCTTGGACCCAGTCCAGCGCGGTTACGGCCTGCCGCATATCGTCCGCCATCAGGAAGGAGAAATTTGCGGCACACCAGTAGGTCGGCAGGCGGAATTCGATGTGGACCCGCCTTTCCGGGTCTACATCAACTCTCGCGACGAAGTTCAACTCGGTCACGAACTCGTCAAGTTCCGGATCCATCACGCCTTGCAGGCAAGCCCATATTTCGGCCTGTCTGTCGTGGATCTGCCGATTGCGCGGCCGGTCGGCCTCCTCGGTGCCTCCGTTCATGGCGATCACCTTGGAGCGTGGACAGCTTCGGGCAAGTGAGCATAACCCCCGCCCGCCCTGATCTTCTTCTTCTGGGCTTCGACATCAATACCGTAGAGACGTGCAGCATTGAGACCGAGAATCTTGGTCTTCGTCTCCATCGACAAAACCGAGCCGGTTTCCTTGGTGACGTCAGCGGGGATTTCGAACGCCATGAACTTGTCGATCAGCCACTTCGGCGTCCAGATGCCGTAGTCGCTTCCGTAGAGGATCTTGTCCGGCCCGACCCAGAACAACAGCTCCGAAATGACGTGGGCGAAATATCCCGGGCGCGTATGGATGAAAGGTAACGCCACCGCCAGCCCGGCATAGACATTGGTCTCCTGTGTCGCGATCCAACAGAAGTCGTCAAGACGCGGCAGGCCGCAATGCTCGACGATGAAGTTCAGATCCTGGAAGGAGGTCGCAACGTCATCGACGTCGGCCACGTCGAACGCATCGCGGTTGAGCGGAATGATGGTCGGTCCCTTGTGAACGTGGATATTCTTGATACCGAGCTTTTGCGCCGCTTCGAGATATTTGTAGGACGCCTTGTCGGACAGCTTATAACCCTTGGATTCGCCACGCCATTCGGCAGTGTAGAGCTTGACGCCCTTGAGCTTGTGCTTCTCGGACAAGGCATGCAAGTCCTCCAGGCCTTTGGTGCCGTCACGCGGATCGAACGCGCCGTTCAGGATGAACCGGTCCGGATGGCTCTTCTTCATCGCCGAATTGCGCTCGGTCGTGTTGAAGCCGTTCTTGTAGAAGTCCGTCAGATAAGTCGGCTGCAGAATCGCCATGTCGTCATAGCCGGTCACGAACAGGTCGTCGAACATGGTCTTGGCATCGTATTTTTCGAATTTTTCTTTTTCCCACTTCTCCGATGGCGGACTGAGATTTGAGTGGTAAGCATAAAAGCATTCGATGAATTGCTTGCCGTGAATATTCTTCTGGTTTGCCGGGCTTCCGTCCCAAAAATGGGTATGCCCGTCGATCACGAAGATTTCCTCACCCTTGGCTGTCCTGTACATGGCGTTTCTCCTGCTCCCGCTCGGATTTGAATGTTATGAGGCTCGCCATCGGCGTAGCCGAATCGGTCCGGACGGCGCCCACGCCGTCCGGACATTGTTCGCGGCGGTCTTCAAATGATGTATTTCATCATCTCGTTCATGTCGCCGAACAGCATGACGGTGTTATCGTCCGTCATGACCATGCGGCCATAATGCGTCGAGGTCGAAATCTCGAAGAGATGCGGGGTCATCGTTCGACCCAGCTCCTCCGATATTTCGTCCATCTTGAATTCCATCTTGCCGTCACCGTCGATTTAAATCATCGCCGGCATGTAGGTCACTCTGATATGATCGTGACGGCTCATGACGTCGGCGATGGCGCGCGCCTCAACGCTGTCATTCATCGTGACTCCGCATTGATGCGACACCGTATCCTCGAAGGTGATGTCTTTCATCGATTTGAAGATGTTGTCGGGCTCGTGCAGCATGTCGATCTCCTGAAGGATTGATTGGAGGATGTCGGTCGGACGTTGGATTACGACGAGAGATTGGCTGGAACCGTCAGACCAAGCTCGGTGGCGATACCCTTGATGCGGTTTTTGGCGTGGGCCAAGGCGTCGCCGAACGTTGCGACCTTGACACGAGGCTGCGACCAGACCGGCTGCAGATGATTGGCGGCGTCGAGCGCGAGATCGGCGTGCTTTGCCAGCCACTTGTTGAACAGCGTTGCATTTTGCGAGGCATACGTTGGGTCGGTGCCCAGGATGTGGAACAATTCGACGGTGTTGGCGAGATTTCGCTCATAGTCCGCCTCCGCGGCGGATACGACCGCAGGCGTGATGAAATCGTTCTGCGCTGACGCCGCCTGCATCAGGAATCCCGAGCGGAACAGTTCGCCAACCAGCGGTTCGAACACTACATTGGTCGCAAAATATTGCTCCAGATAGTCACTCGAACCCATCACCGACTCGACCGACTTGCGTACGCCCTGCCAGATCGGATCCTCCAGCCAGTGCTGTTTGCCAGCGGCAATGTCGAAGCCCGGCAAATCGAGCCCGATCTCGCTCAGATAGAGCGTAATGTCCTGCGCGAAGCGCAGCTTGTAGGACGAGTTGGTCAGGATCGCGTTGTTGACCATCTGCGTATAGCCATAGCGCTGCGCCTGCATGGTTGACGTACCAAGACCGAACTCGGCATGCTTGTAGGCTCCGAGATGGTTCTGCAAGATCTTCACCCAGGCCGGGTCGAAACGCGCGGGCGCACCAGACTTCCGTCCGTTCTCGATAGTGTTCTGCACCATACCGCAAATCGTCGACTGGCGCTGATAGTGGGTGCGCTCCCATTCCTGGTCGACAGCACGGAATTTGTGCCAGTTGGAACTCTTCGCAGCCGTCCAGTCCTTGCAATAGGTCGGCGTTCCATCGGGGAAGGAAATGATCCAATCCTGCAGCAGATAGCGCTCCGGATCGGGCTGAACATCGACCGTCATGTCTTCGTAGTGCGTAGCCTTGCGGCCCTTCGGTTCGAAATAATTGTATCTGCGGCTGTCGGACCCCGGAAAGACCGCCGCTCCCGCGGCTCCGGATTTGACGACTGCCGGCTTTGCTGCCGTTGCTCTACTCGCTTGTGCGCTCATGCGTAGCTCCCTTTTTATGTTCTCTCCTGCGACGAACCTTCAAACGCCGTCATCGCACCGCCGGCGTAAACTTGTCGAAGTAGATGTGGTCTGGTTCGACACCGTTCATTTGCAGGACCGGCAACATGGCATCGATCATCGGTGTCGGTCCGCACGCATAAGCGTCGATCGCACCGGTCAGTTTTTCCGCGCGGAGATGGCGCTGCACGACTTCATGGACGAACCCGGTCTCGCCCTCCCATCCGTCACCGGTCTCCGCGTGCGACAGTGCCGGAACAAACTTGAAATCGCTCACCTGCGCCGCGATAGCCGCGAGTTCGTCCAGGTAGAACAGATCGGCGCGCGTGCGAGCTCCGTAGAAGAAACGCACCGGTCTCTGTTCCCCGCTTGCGATATGATCGGCCAGGATCGACCATAGCGGCGACATTCCCGAGCCGCCGCCGATCAATAGCATCGGGCCCGGCCTCTCCTCCCGTCGGAAGCAGGTGCCATAGGGACCTTTGGCTACCACGGCGTCGCCGGCGCTCAATTTTCCGTCGAGCTGGGACGAAAATGCCCCGTTGGGATATTTCTTGATGATAAAGCTGAGATTCGTGCCTCCGTTCGGCGCGTTCGCCATTGAGAACGCACGGGTGATCTCGCCGTCGCCAAGCGTCAGATCGACATACTGACCGGCCCAGAACTTCAGGGGCTTTTCGATTTCGATTTCCAAAAGCCTGACGTCGGACGTCAGCGAACTGATCTTTGCGATGCGTCCCGGAAATGACTTGACGGCGATCGATCGGCTGAGGAGATCTTCGTCGTAATTGAGCAATTCGAAGCTGACATCGCTGTAGGCGTGGGTTCGGCACAACAGCACGTGGCTGTTTTCACTCTCGTAGTCCGGCAACGCAAAGGTCGAGTATTTCAGCAGCTCAATGTCGCCGTCGATCAATTTAGACTTGCAGCTGCCGCATTGTCCTTCCTTGCAGCCGTGCATCAGCGAGATGCCCTGGCGAAACGCCGCGTTGAGCACGGTTTCGCCCTCTTCGACCTCCATCTCAATGCCCAACGGTTCGAACCGGACTTTGTGAACCTGCGCATCCGTCATTTATCTCGGCCTTGTCGTCGGTGTGATCAAATTGATGAGCGAGTGTCCTGCGGACCCCCGGTAAAAGGGGCCGCCGAAGCGGCCCCGTCCGGTTGTCACGTTCAGTGGCAGGGGTTGATCTTGAAGCCCTTGCGATAGTCAGCCACCGCGACCTCACGCTCGATCGGCGAGAGCGCACGGAACCCGCGGAGCGGGCTGCCCAGGGTGTGGCCGCGCACGTGATCGAGCGTCCACATGTCCTTCGGCTCGAAGCGCAGATGCGGCTGCGCGATCAGGGTCTTTCCGTCGGGCCGGACGAAGCCGAGATCCTTGATCGCGTCGGCAACGTCCCAACCGTGGTAGCAATCTTCCCATTCGCGTCGACCGCTGAAGCGGCCCATCGCCGGCGTCGCACGGCCTTCGTACTCCGCTGCGAACGCCACCTTGTGGGTCCAACGACAGCCTTCCGAGCAGTAGGTGTACATCTTGCCGTCGACTTCGTCGCAGACGAAGTCCTCGCGGATCAGGCAAGGCACCATGCAGCTCCAGCAACGGTGTGGGTACACGTAGCCCACCTCGCTGTTGAAGAGAATGTTGGTCTCGCCGGGAACGCTGAGCTTGGCATGCCATTTCCAGAAGTCGCCGAATTCGGCGTACCAGCCTGGATACTTGTGCTCGAACCACTCGAAGTCCTTTTCGGTCTGGGCCTCGATCCGCCAGAAGTTCACCGACCAGCCGACCGTGAAGAACTGCGCGGTCTTGTGGACGTAGTTCTTCTTGACAATCCGGTCCCAGGCGGCCGCGACGTCGTCGTGATGGATCTTGATGCCGTATTTCTCGAGTGGCAGCATGTAGGTGCGATAGTAATCCTCGTAGATCCAGCGGTGCCACAACTCGGCATAGGATTCCTTGTTCTTGTCGCGGTTGGTCGTGCCGTATTCAATGAATGTGCCGATCGCGGCATCGACAATCGCGTGGTTCTGCCAGAACGCGTACTTCAAATCGCGCTCGAGCAATTGATGGTTCGACGGATCGTTGATCATCGCCATCAACATCGAATGCCCGTTGCCGATATGGCGGGATTCATCCGATTGCACCGACAAGAACACCGTCGGCAACGCATAGTCGCCGTTGCGCGCCGCTTCCGACGGCATCGCCACGAACAACGTATTGGTGAAGGCGGTTTCTGCCACTACCGTCAGATAGACGTTGGCGGCGGTAATCGCGTCACCGGTCAGGAAGCCTTCGGCGAACTGGCGGCCGATCGTGGTGGCGTAGCACTTGCCGAAGGCGGCTTCGGTGATATCGAACCCGGCTGGGTCGATATAGTTCTCCATATACCATTTCTTGAGGTTCATCTGGATGGTCGAGTGGCGGAACTCGTCGACCATCTGCATGGTGAAGCCGGTGCGCAATTCCTCGCCTGGCGCCAGTCGACCGACCATCGCCATTGACCGCGCTGCCGAAATCTCCGGGAACGGGATGATCGCCAGGAACAGCTTCATCCATTCCACCCAACGTGGCTCAACGTTGCGGAACATATCGCCGCGCAACGCGGCGTCGAGGGCGCCGTAAACGCGGTTGTCTTTCTCTTCCTGCATCGGAAAATACGACCGCAGGACCTGCTTCATCGGATCGCGCGGCGTCTTCGAGATTTTATAGTCGGTGGGAAAGGTCATCGCCTCCTGTACGTAACTCGGTGTCCAGCCGAGGTCCGCGACGCGGTTCGCCGCTTCCGCAATGCTTATGCCTCTCTGCGACGTAATCTTATTCAGTGTCAGACTTTCCGTCATTTCCTTCTCCTTTGAACGTTACGTTCGTTAGCTTCCGCATTTTCGGTCTGGGGTAGCCCCCATCTTCTGAGCGCATTCTCGAAATTGATGTCGGCGAAAACAAACTTTGATTCCGGTAAATGTACTTTGATTTACGAAACTGGAATTTCATTCATCCCGGTTTGACGGCCTTGACCGTGTCCGCGCCTCCACTGGCTCGGTCAATGAGAGGCTTGCCTTCAGCGATGAATTTCGCCGAAAGGACCAGGACTCCCACGGCAAAATCCCGGCCATGTCGCGCGATCATCGCCTCGGCGAGTTCGGCGACCTGCACGAAGAAGACGTCTTTCGACCTGTCTTCCTCGCTCAACTCCGGTTGTTGAGGTGTTGCTGGCGCCTCTCTGACCGAGGATGTGTTTGCCGCAGCGTTGATTCTAACCTTGCCCATCACGCATGCCCTGATCGTTGGTGTTCGCTAGACGACGGTCCACTCTCGAATTCCAGCAATGAGGCGTTGAGCCATTCACGCTCGGCTACCAGGCGCTGATGTTCATCGCGAAGTGCCTGAAGCCGCGCCTTCGCCCTTTCGAGTTCCGCTTGCGCTTCCGACCCGGCCCCGGCCTGCGCGGCATCCCGCAACGCGCATTCGAACTCGATTTCGGCGCCGCCGCGGGCGCTTTCGTTCTTCAACTGCAGTTCGTTGTTTCGGATCATTCCCTCGATCAGCTTGTAACGGGCGACCATCCGCTCCTCAGCACGCTGCAGCTCCGCAGCTTCCTCGGGAGTGATCTGTGGACCTCGCCTGCTGGCGTTCATCGAGCGCATTACCTTGATTGGATATTCCGCACCTGAACCGAGCATCTTGCGGCAAACTTTCTACGGGATCAGGACAGCGCGGCCATGAATGCGCCCATGATGCAGATCATGCAGCGCGTCGTTGGCCTGGCTGAGTTTGTATTCCTTGGTATGGAGGTCGACGAGACCACGGTCCGCGAGCGCCATTAATTCGACCAGCTCGGCATAGGTACCGACAAGATTGCCGACGATGGTCTTCTCCGTCGTGATCATGTCGATGGTCGGAATGTCGATCTTGCCGCCGTAGCCGACGATGTAATAATAGCCGCCGTTCGCCGTCATCGACAGGCCCTTGGCGATTGCTTCGCCTTCGCCGACGAAATCGATTACGGCCTCGGCTCCTCGCCCACCGGTCAGCGCAAGTACGGCTTCCACTTCGTTGCCGTCGGCTTTCACGAGATGATGCGCGCCGCACTCCTTTGCGAGTTCGAGGGATTTTTCGGCGCGATCGACCACAATGATTTCCGCGGCGCACAGCGCTGCGAGAACCTGGATCCCGATATGCCCGAGGCCGCCGGCCCCAATCACCGTGACGAATTCACCGGGCAGCAGATGGCGGGACGCTTTCTTGGCGGCCCGATAGGCAGTGAGCCCGGCGTCAGTATAAGGCGCGACATCCTTCGGGGCGAGCGACTGGGGTAACTTGATCAGGGAGCGCTGGCCGGTCAGCAGGTATTGCGCGTAACCACCATTGGCGTTGATGCCGGGAAACGAACTATCCAGCGCGTGCATGTCGTCACCACGCCGGC
>CAVTWC010000002.1:0-13414 GCA_963738105.1 uncultured Alphaproteobacteria bacterium
GCGGATTATCCGGCCGCGCTGGTGGCGCTCGGTGCCACGGTGAAGACCAACAAGCGATCGATATCGGCGGATGATTTTTTCCAGGGCCTGTTCACGACCGCGCTTGAGGATGGCGAGATCATCACGCAGGTCACGTTTCCGGTTCCAGCCAAGGCGGGCTACGCCAAGATGCGGCATCCCGCGTCGCGCTTTGCGCTCACCGGCGTGTTCGTCGCCAGGACCAAAGCGGGTGATGTCAGGGTCGCGGCCACGGGTGCATCGCAAAGCGGCGTCATGCGAGTACCGGCAATCGAAGCGGCTCTGAAGGCAAACTGGTCGGCCGGCGCGCTCGACAGCATCAAGATTTCCGCCGATGGCCTGCTGACCGATATCCACGGATCGGCCGCCTATCGCGCCAACCTGATCAAGGTGATGGCGCAGCGCGCGGTCGCAGAGGCCGGCTAAACACCCATCCTACCTCAATTATACCAGCGGCGCGCAGCGATGCGCGCCGCTTTCGCTTGAGCGTCGTAAACCTGGAATAGGCTGACCAGCCATCTTATGCCTGCGGCAGAACGGCCCACCTGAATTTGGTATAACTACTTGAAGTAGAGGTTGTTTGATGATGCATTTGCTCGCGCGTAGCGAATTCTGGACCGGCCGGAGTCATTTGCATTACTCATTGCCTCACACGGAGAACAATCATGAAAGTGCAGCCTCAAGTCGATCTATCGAAATACCAGGGGCAGCAGGACGATTTTGCCCACCTGTCCTTGAATGATCTCATAGCAGCGCGTGATTTATTTCACGTCCATCTCATGCGGCATCCGAACGTTGCTGCCACGGCGATCGGACGATATCGGATACGGCAGGGAGATAGCTGGCCGAACGAGAAGAAGAAGATTCACGGCACATCGGTTCGGACTCTCGAAAATTCCGAGGTCAGACCCTACTCCTGGCCTTGCATTCTTGTCTTCGTCACCGAATGGCAGTCCCCCAAGGCGTTCGCCTCGAAACCGGAGGACATGGTGCCGAGCACCATCTTCATGCCCGATGGCAAACGTGTTCCGATTTGCGTTGTTGAGGCCCCCAAGGATTCCAAAACAGAGGTCGAAGCCCGAAACGTCCGCTTCCCGCTCAATAACATCGGTCCCGGCAATCCGATCATCGCAAAGGTCCAGGGTCAGGAATTTGTGGCGACGGTCGGTTGCCTCGTCAGCGACGGTCACAAGGTTTTCGCGCTCACCAACCGTCACGTCACCGGTGACAGCGGAGAGACGGTCTGGTCTCAACTCGGCGGCGTGCAGGAGCGTGTTGGCCTGAGCGCCGCCAAGCAGCTTACCCGTTTACCGATCACGTCGATTTATCCCAACTTCGCTATCCAAGATACCTACGTGAATCTCGATATCGGCTTGATCGAGATCGACGATGTCTCGCGATGGACGACCAAAGTCCCCGGCATCGGCGTTCCGGGTCCGATGGCTGATTTTTCCGGCGCCAATCTCTCGCTATCGCTGGTGGGCTGTCATGTCCGCGGCGTCGGCGCTGCGAGCGGAGTAATGCTGGGCGAAATTCAAGGTCTGTTTTACAGGTACAAGACCAGCGGCGGCTTCGAATACGTCTCAGACCTGTTCATTGGTCCGCGCTCGCCGGTCAAGCGCGCCGTCGGAAAACCCCTGCCTGCACCTAAATTTGCGACGCACCCGGGCAATTCCGGAACGCTTTGGATGCTGGAGCCTGCCAGCGCTTCCGCAACTCCAAATCCTGACGACAAGAACACGTTCTTGCCTCTCGCGATGGAATGGGGACGCAACATGCTGGCATCGGCCGGAAGCGCTCCCCCGCAAAGTTTTGCCTTGGCGACGTTGCTTTCGAGAGTCTGCGCGTTGCTTGAAGTCGATCCGATTCGCGACTGGAACCTAGACCAGCCCGATACCTGGGGCGCGCTTGGTCACTTTTCCATCGCAACGCGCTCTCTTGTTGCCCTGTCCGGCAAATATCCTCATCTCAAGAAGCTGATGGACAACAACAAGGAAATCATCAGTCACAATGATGACGACCTTCAGGAAGGTGACTTCAAGGGAATGGGAACCGCCGAATTCGTTCCGATGGCTGACGTGCCGGATTTCTTCTGGAAACCCGGCGTCGGCAAGCAAAAACACACCCGGCCATCGGAAGGACCCAATCATTTCGCGGACATGGATCAGAAGGACGCCCGAGGCAATACGCTGCTCAGCTTGACGACTGACACAAGCTTTATCGATCCCGACAGATGGCAGGCCTTCTACGACAGCGTGAAAGATATTCTCAGCGGCGAGCCGATCGCCGCCAAGCACCGAGGCCTGCTTCCCTTCCGAGTCTGGCAAATCTTCGACGAAATGTGCCGATTTGCGGCTGCCGGCGATGCCAAGAAATTCGTGTGCGCTGCCGGCGTGCTGACGCATTACATCGGCGACGCGTGTCAACCGCTACACATCTCCTATCTGCATGACGGTGATCCAGAGCGTCCGGTTGAGCACGAGTTCACGAGCGGCAAAAAGGCTGGCACAACCGAGATGAGACCGATGGGCCAGGGCGTTCATTCGATGTACGAGGACCGAATGGTGTTCGATCACCGCGAAGAAATTCTGGATGGCCTCCAACGAACGCCAAAGGTGAAGCAAGGCGAGCTGATCGCAAATGGCTTCGAGGCGGCGCAGAAAACGATCGACATGATGCGCAATGTCTTCAAGCAAATTCCGCCCGCGAAGATGGTTCAGACCTATATCGATGTGGGAAAAGGCGGCAAGGCGGCCTCCGACGCGCTGTGGAAAGCCTATGGTCAAAAGACCATCGATGTCATGAAGCAAGGATCGCACCTCGTCGCCGTTCTCTGGGAGAGCGCCTGGGAGGTTGGAGACGGCGAGACCGAGGTCAAGTCGTTGCAATCGCTCACGCAAGATCAGGCCATGGCAATCGTCGCCGATCCGGACTTCTTGGCCTCAATGACGGTGGATAAGATTGGATTGCATCTGAAAAGGCCCTGAGCCCGAAAGCCGACAGGCTGGACAGATTGCGCGCGCAGCAATGCTGCGCCGCAACTCTTTTGGTTATATTCGGGTAAAAAGGCGCTTGCATCGTTGGCGCCAAGGCGGGACAATTTTCTCCGGAAATGCTGCAATGGAAAAACAACGTGCTCGATAAATCAGCCCCGGAAGCCTCCGCCCGCACCTCCGGCCCGTTGGCAGGTTTTCGCATCGTCGAATTCGCCGGCATCGGCCCCGGTCCGTTTGCCTGCATGATGCTGGCCGACATGGGCGCGGAAGTGGTGACGCTCGATCGCGTTGGCGCCAAAAAGAATCTGAAATCGGTGGCCGGGCGTGGGCGGAAGGTGGTCGAACTCGACCTCAAGGACAAGGCGTCGGTTCCGCAAGTGCTGGACCTCCTGGCCAACGCCGACGCGCTGATCGAAGGCTTCCGCCCCGGCGTGATGGAGCGGCTCGGTCTCGGCCCGGACGTAGTGCTGGCACGCAATCCACGCCTGGTTTACGGCCGCATGACCGGATGGGGTCAGGAAGGCCCGCTGGCGCAAGCCGCCGGCCATGACATCAATTATATCTCGGTGACCGGAGCGCTCGCCGCGATCGGCACCAAGGAAAAGCCGGTGCCGCCGCTCAATCTGGTCGGCGATTTCGGCGGCGGCGCGCTCTATCTCGTGGTCGGCGTGCTCGCCGCGCTGCTGGAAGCGAAGAAATCCGGCAAGGGCCAGGTCGTCGACGCCGCGATGTGCGACGGCGCGGCGTCGCTGATGTCGATGTTTTTCGACATGGCAGCGGCTGGACGCTGGACCGATCAGCGCGAGACCAATTTCCTCGACGGCGGCGCGCACTTTTACGGCGTCTATGAATGCTCCTGCGGTCAGTTCATCTCGATCGGCTCGATCGAGCCGCAATTTTATGCGCTGTTGCGCGAGCGCGCGGGCCTGTCGGAAACCTGCTTCGACGCGCATCTCGATCGCGACGCCTGGCCGAAGCTGAAAGAAAAACTGGTCGACGTGTTCAAGACCAAGAGCCGCGACGAGTGGTGCAAGATCATGGAAGGCACCGACATCTGCTTCGCGCCAATCCTGACCATGCAGGAGGCCCCCAAGCATCCGCACATGGCGGCGCGCGAAACGTTCGTCACCCGCCACGGTGTCACCCAGCCCGCACCAGCCCCGCGCTTTTCGCGCACGCCTTCGGCGATCCGGGATGCGGCGAAGGCGGATATTGGTGAGCTGACGAGCGAGTGGAACGCGGGAAGGTAAGTTCTCTTAACTACAGCGTCATCCTGAGGAGCGGCCTCTTGGCCGCGTCTCGAAGGATGGTGTTCAACCAGGTGCTTGTGGCCATCCTTCGAGGCTCGCAAGAGCTCGCACCTCAGGATGACGATAGTCTTTGTAGAAACGCGAGGCGCGACCTACGCCGCGTCATTCACCTTCAGCACACCGCGCCTGATCTGGTCTTCCTCGATCAACTCGAACAGCGCCTTGAAATTTCCCTCGCCAAAGCCGTCGTCGCCCTTGCGCTGGATGAACTCGAAGAAGATCGGGCCGATCGCATTCGCCGAAAATATCTGCAGCAGCACCTTGGTGTGGCCGCCGTCGACGACGCCTTCGCCGTCGATCAGGATGCCGTCGCGCTGCAGCCGCGCGACGTCCTCGCCATGTTTTGGCAGCCGCGCATCGATCTTCTCGAAATAGGTCTCGGGCGGCGCTGGCATGAACGGCAGGCCATCGGCGCGCAACGTCTCGATCGTGCGATAGATATCCTTGCAGCCGCAAGCGATGTGCTGGATACCCTCGCCGCGATAGATGTTGAGATATTCCTCGATCTGACCGGAATCGCCGGCATCCTCGTTGATCGGAATCCGGATCTTGCCGTCGGGACTGGTCAGCGCGCGGGAGAACAGGCCGGAGGCGCGGCCTTCGATGTCGAAGAAGCGGATCTGGCGGAAATTGAACAGTTTTTCGTAGAAGCCGGTCCAGACATCCATGCGGCCGCGATGAACGTTGTGGGTGAGGTGATCGAGATAAAACAGCCCGGCACCCTCCGGCCGGGGGTTTTTCGCACCGAGCCATTCGAACTCGGCATCGTAGGCCGAGCCCTTGGCGCCGTAGCGATCGACGAAATACAACAGGCTGCCGCCGATGCACTTGATCGCGGGAACATCGAGCGTCTTCTGCTCGGGTGGAATATCCGCAGGCTCCGCACCGAGCGACAACGCGCGTTCATAGGCCTCTTTCGCATCGACCACCCGGAATGCCATCGAGGGGGCACACGGCCCGTGTGCGGTGACGAAGTCAAAACCGTGGGTGCCGGGCTCTTGATTGACAAGATAATTGATGTCGCCCTGGCGATAGACCGTGATCTTCTTGGTCCGGTGGCAGGCGACCGGTGCATAGCCCATCAGCTTGAACAGCGCGTGCAGTTCCTCGGGCCTGGGGTGCGCATATTCGACGAACTCGAAGCCGTCGGTGCCCATCGGATTGTCGGCGCTGATCTTCGCGGCCGGTGCGTCGTGCGGAAACGGACCCATGGCGTTCTCCTGTGATTCCAGTTGAGGGTAGTTTCCGTCGCCAGAGGCGCAAAGTGCATGCAAATGGAGCCGCCTTCCGCTATCATCATGCACGGTTTGTGCATGAAACAGGCGATTGACGCATGATATCCGTCGACGGGTTTGACCTGAAAATACTGGGTGCGCTGCAGGACGATGGCCGCCTCACCAACCAGCAATTGGCCGATCTGGTCGGCCTGTCGGCATCGCAATGCTCGCGGCGGCGCATGCGGCTGGAGGAAGAGAAAGTGATCGCGGGCTACCACGCTGATTTGGCCAGCGAGCAGCTCGGCTTCGCCTTGATCGCCTTCATCCACATCACGCTGGCGACCCATTCGCCCGACAATGCCAAGCGATTCCGCGCGCTGGTCAACCGGGTCGACGATATCCAGGAGGCCTATTCACTGACGGGCGACGCGGATTATTTGCTGAAGGTGATATTACGCGACCTCAAGAGCCTGTCCGACATCGTCAACAATGTGCTGATGCCGCACCAAAGCGTGGCCCATGTGCGCTCCTCGATCGTGCTGGATCGGCTGAAGGAAAGCGCCAGGCTGCCGCTGAAGGCGCCATAGCGTTTTCGAGCGACGTGGCAGCCGGTTCGCGCGAAGAAAACGCGTCAAAATAAAAACCTGGAGCACGGTTCTGATTCCATCCGAACCGATCGGGCTCCAGGTTAGCCTGTCCCGAATCGAGGGAAATTTGCCATTCGCATCTCTGTTCGATTTGAGATAATTCGGCCAACCAAACAGGGAGCAACGACCATGGCGCTGCAACTTCGGCCAAACTGCGAGTATTGCGACAAGGATCTTCCACCCAATTCGACGGAAGCCCGAATCTGCAGCTACGAATGCACGTTCTGCGCGGATTGCGCCGAAGGCAAATTGCAGAACGTCTGCCCGAATTGCGGCGGCGGCTTTGTGCCACGGCCCATCCGGCCCGCGAGGCCATGGCGGGCCGGCGTTTGCACCGAAGCGCAGCCGCCATCAGACAAGCGCGTCCATCTCAAGTTCAGCCACGAGGACTGTGCGGCACATTCGGCGCGCGTCAGAGATATTCCGCCGGAAGCGCGGTGAGCTAGCAAAGCCGTCATTGCGAGGAGCGCAGCGACGAAGCAATCCAGCTCTTCCTTCGTGACTCTGGATTGCTTCGCTTCGCTCGCAATGACGACAAACTACTCCGCCGGCAGGATCGTGCCTTCGACCTCACCGAAGCCGACGCGATAGCCGTCACCCTGGCACCAGCCGCGCATCACGAGCAAATCACCGTCTTCCAGGAAGGTGCGCTTGGCGCCGCCGGGCAGTTCAATCGGCTCAGTGCCGTTCCAGCTGATCTCCAGCAGGCTGCCGCGCGAGTCCTTGTCCGGGCCGCTGATGGTGCCGCTCCCCAGGACGTCCCCAACATTCATGGCGCAGCCGGACGAGGCGTGGTGCACCAATTGCTGCACGGACGACCAGTACATGTACTTAAAATTGGTGCGGCAGATCCGCATCGCCTCGTTCATTTCCGCCGTGCGCAGACCGACGTCGAGCTGCAGGTCGTAATTATTGGCCAGCGTTTGCTTCAGATAGGGCAGCGGCGCAGGGTCCTGCGCCGGACCGTGGACACGGAACGGCTCCAGTGCCTCGCGGGTGACGACCCATGGGCTGATAGAAGTACCGAACGCCTTGGCTTGAAATGGCCCGAGCGGCACATATTCCCACTGCTGGATGTCGCGCGCGCTCCAATCGTTCAAAATCACAAAGCCGAAGATCATCTCTTCCGCCTGCTTCTCGGTGAGCATCTCGCCCATCTTCGACGGCTGGCCGACGACAAAACCCATCTCGAGTTCGAAATCGAGCCGCTTGCAGGCCCCAAAGCTCGGAACATCTGATGTCGGCGGCTTCAACTGCCCGCGCGGCCGACGCACCTTGGTGCCGCTGACCACAACCGTCGAAGCGCGGCCGTTGTAGCCGATCGGCATATGCAGCCAGTTCGGCTGCAGCGCGTTGTCCTTGCCGCGGAACATGACGCCGACATTGGTGGCGTGCTCCCTCGATGAATAGAAATCGGTGTAGCCGGCGACCGCAATCGGCAGATAGAGGCTTACATCCGCCATCGGCACCAGCGCGCGAGCGCGCAGCTCGGCGTTGTCGCGCAGCTCCGGATTGTCATGGCGCAGTAATTCGCTGATGCGAGCGCGGGTCCGCGACCATACCTTCGGCCCGAGCGCCATGAAGGGATTGAGGTTCGGGGAAGAAAAGACCCCAAGATCGCCAACACCAAGCCGGCAATTCTGCTCAAGCTCCCAGAGGTCGAGCACGTAATCACCGATCGCAACGCCAACGCGGGGCGCAAGGCCATCTTTGGACGAGAACACACCGTAAGGCAGGTTCTGGATCGGGAAGTCGGATGTCGGGTCGACATCGATGAAGGAGCGGAGTGTGGGGTCGTTGGGGTGGGTCACGCTATTTCTCCCATTAGAACATTCGTCATGGCCGGGCATAGCCGTCCGAAGGACGGCGTCGCTTCCGCTTGCCTATGTCCCGGCCATCGACGACTTTTCCTTGACATAAGACGTGGATGCCCGGGACAAGCCCGGGCATGACGAAACGATAGGCAGCCCATAAGACATCACGGCTTGTTCGGATCGAACCGTTTCTCCAGCCCCTTCCAGCAATCCGCGTAGTCATCCTGCAAGGCCGACGTTTCAGCGGCGTGTTTGGTGACGCGCTGCGGATACCGGGTTTCGAACATGAAGGCCATGGTGCCGGTCAGTTTGACCGGCTTGAGTTCGGAATTGCTGGCGTGGTCAAACGCCTGACGATCCGGGCCGTGCGGCAGCATCTGGTTATGCAGGCTGATGCCACCGGGGACAAACCCTTGCGGCTTGGCGTCGTAGACGCCGTAGATCAGCCCCATGAACTCCGACATGATGTTCATGTGATACCAGGGCGGCCGGAAGGTGTTTTCCGCCACCGCCCAGCGTTCCGGGAAGATGACAAAATCGATATTCGCGGTGCCCGCGGTCTCCGACGGCGACGTCATCACCGTGAAGATCGACGGATCCGGATGGTCGAACCCGATCGCGCCGACCGGTGAGAACCTTCGCAGATCGTATTTGTACGGCGCGTAATTGCCGTGCCACGCCACCACGTCGATCGGCGAATGCGGCAACGTGGTCTTGAACAGCGAGCCGCCCCATTTCACGAACAATTCGGTCGGTGTGTCCTTGTCCTCGTAGGCCGCAACCGGGGTGAGGAAATCGCGTGCGTTGGCCAGGCAATTGGCGCCGATCGGGCCGCGTTCGGGCAAGGTGAACGCGCCGCCGTAATTTTCGCAGAGATAGCCGCGCGCGGAGCCGCCCGGAATCTCCACCCGGAATTTCACGCCGCGCGGAATCACCGCGATCTCGCCAGGCTCGATGTCGATGCGGCCGAACTCGGTGACGAAGCGCAGATTGCCCTGCTGCGGCACGAACAGCATCTCGCCATCAGCATTGTAGAAGTTCTGGTCGACCATGGATTGGGTGATGAGAAACACATGCGCGGCCATGCCGGCCTGGGTGTTGACGTCACCCGCCGTGGTCATGGTCTGCACGCCCTGCAGGAACGTCATGTCCTCTTTCGGAATCGGCGCCGGATCCCAGCGCAATTGCGCGATCGGCAACTCGACCTCGTGGCACGGCGCGGTACGCCACAGCCCGGCATCAACTTTAGCAAAACGGCCGGAGTGCTTCACCGACGGCCGGATGCGATAGAGCCACGAGCGCTCATTGCTGCCGCGCGGTGCGGTGAACGGCGAGCCGGAGAGCTGCTCGGCGTACAGCCCATAGGCGCAGCGCTGCGGCGAGTTGCGGCCAACAGGCAAGGCGCCCGGCAGTGCTTCGGTCTCAAAGCTGTTGCCGAAGCCGGACATATAGCCCGGCGTGATGTTGACCGAGTTGCGATTGATGAGGTCCGGCGAGGGGTTGATATTCATGATTATCCTCCTTGCAGGCTGGCCCACATTTCCTGGTCGCGCTTGTCGGTCCAGATCACGGGATCGTCGATCCCGGACGCCTCGTCGAACGCGCGCGAGACGTTGAACGGCAGACAGTGTTCGTAGATCGCAAAATCCCTAAACTTGGGATCCATCACTTCGCGGGTCGCGGCCATCGTCTCCTTGAGATTGCGGCCCTTGGCGACCGCGCTTTCGGCCGCCCCATACAACGTCGTGACGAAATCGCGCGTCATCGCGATGGCATCGCGGCCGGTCGAGATACCTTTAAGCGCATCGCCACGCCCGGGCGCGATCGCTTTGGGATTGAAGGCGCGGATTTCGTTCAGGGTTGCCGGCCATTCGCGCAAATGCGCGTCGCCGCAATAGCAGGCGGAGTGATATTCGATCAGATCGCCTGAGAACATCACCTCGGCATCCGGCACCCAGGCGACGATATCGCCCGAGGTATGGCCCGCGCCGAGTTGCATCAACCGCACTTCGCGTTTGCCGAGATAGATCGACATCTCGCCTTCGAAGGTCAGCGTCGGCCAGGTCAGGCCCGGAATGCTCTGCGCATCCTGGAACAGCCGCGGGAAGCGGCCGTATTCCGAGTCCCAATCCTGCTGGCCGCGCTCGGCCACCAGCCGATAGGTCTCCTGCGAGGCGATAATGCCCTGCGCCTTGTAGGCGGACGCGCCGAGCACGCGCACCGCGTGATAATGCGACAGCGCCACATATTTGATCGGTTTGTCGGTGACCTTGCGGACCCGCTCGATCACTTTATTGGCCATCGCCGGTGTCGCCTGCGCGTCGAACACCAGGCAGCCGTCCTCGCCGACGATCACCGCGGAGTTCGGATCGCCCTCCGCGGTGAAGGCATAGAGGTCGGTGCCGATTTCGGAAAAGGTGATTTTCTTTTCGGCGAGATCGGTGGTGGATGCGAAACCCTTGGCCATTTATTTTAGCTTCCCTGTGAGATGTCTGGTTGTGACGCGATGTTGTGAAATTGGTTCTATTGCTGTTGCTGCGCCTGCTGCTCTGACGTCAGCATTCGTCGCTTCGCCAGCTCAATCGCCTCGCGCAGTACGCCGAGATCGCCGATATGATTGGCGAGGATCAGCACCAGCGCCGCATCCAGATCGGCGCTCTGCGCATCGCTCAATCCCCGATGCGCTTCGACGACGGCGCGAAAGGCGTCATCCGGCTTGATGAAATTCGAATCCGTCGACAGTGCCATGATCCAAGCCTTCAATATCCAAGCCTTCAGTTGAAGCCACTGGCGCGCGCCAGTGCAGCGTCGAGTACGGCGCGGGTCGGGTGCCGGAAGCGGGCCGCGACATAGCCATCCGGCCGCAGCAAATAGGCCGTGCCAGGTTCGGCATCATAACGCCGCCCCGCCAATCCTGCTGCATCGGACAAGCCATCGGGTCCGCCGATGCGGATCACGCCGACCTCATCGGGAACGTCGGGTGCCGCGCCATTGCTGAACTCAAGCAGCGTAAACCGCTTTCCAGTCTTGATGAAGGCCTCGGTCAAGAATGCACCCTCGTTGCCCACGGGAGCATCGAGCAAGGACGCGCCCGGGCACGGGCCACCGCGCCAGGTATCGCGATCGGCCGATGACAGCGGTGATTCATAGATCGACGGCACCGACAGCCGCCCGCCATTGATCATGCGCTTGCCGAATTCGGTTTCCTTGGCGAGCGACAAGACCGCCTGACGCAATCGCGCCTCCTGACGCGAGACCGGCGCCATGAAATCGGTCGAGCGGGTCAATTCCCGGATATTCTCGTCCGCCGCCGCACTACGCTCGGTGTGATAGCTCTGCAGCAACACTTCCGGCGAACGCCCGCGCAGCACGCGGTCGAGTTTCCACGCCAAATTTTCGGCGTCCTCCAGCCCGGAATTGGCGCCGCGCGCGCCAAACGGCGAGACCTGATGCGCGGCATCGCCCGCGAACATCACGCGGCCGTGCAAAAACCTGTCCATCCGGCGGCACTGAAACTTGTACAGCGAGATCCATTCGAATTCGAATTGCTCGTGGCCCAGCATGCGCGCGATCCGCGGCCGTACGTTCTCCGGCCGCTTCTCCACCACCGGATCGGCGTCCGGATGCAGTTGCAGATCGATCCGCCAGATATCGTCCGGCTGCTTGTGCAGCAGCGCCGACCGCCCGGCATGAAACGGCGGATCGAACCAGAACCAACGCTCGGTCGGAAATGCCGCGGTCATCTTGACGTCGGCGATCAGGAACTGGTCTTCGAACACCTGGCCGGCAAACTCGGCGCCCACCATCTGCCGCATCGACGACCGCGCTCCGTCGCAGGCCACGACGTAATCGGCGCGCAGCCGATACGAGCCATCCGGCGTGTCGATCGTCAGCGCCACATGGTCGTTATGAGGCTCAAGTCCAACCACCTTGTTGCGCCAACGCAGGTCGATCGAGGGGAGTTCCTGCACCCGGTCGACCAGATAGGCTTCGGCATAGAATTGCTGGAGGTTGATGAAGGCGGGCCGCTTGTGACCTTCCTCCGGCAGCAGGTTGAACTGATAAAGCTGCTTGTCGCCGTGAAAAATCTTGCCGACGCTCCACACCACACCCTTGTCGACCATGCGCTGGCCGATGCCGAGCCGGTCCCAGTATTCCAGCGAGCGCTTGGAAAAGCAGATCGCACGCGATCCCTCGCCGATCCGGTCGGCATCGTCGAGCAGCACGACGGATTGGCCGCGTTGCGCAAGGTCAATCGCCAGCGACAGCCCGACCGGCCCGGCGCCAACCACCACAATGGCGTGGCGCGCCGCGTTGCCGTCTTTGCGCTCCTGATCGGGAGATCGGCGATAGCCGAACTGGATTTTGGAGGACGCCATGTTGGAAGACTGCGCCATGCGTTCAGGTTGCTCTGGCCAAGGTGCGTCGTTGCCGCTAAGATAGTCTCATCTGCAACTATCTAAACCCCCGTCAGGTTGCGGCGTCAACTCAAATTGGAGCGATTTTTGCCAAAGGCGTCTTCCAGCGAGCGCCTGCCCTCGACCCAATCCGGGGACGATGCGCCCTTGCGCCAGGAGCGCGCATCGCATCCGGATGTCAGCCTCGATCTGTTTCGTTTCGTGCCGTTTCGGCTGAACCGGCTGGCGGCCGAAGTCAGCGCCGCGCTGTCAGGCGAGTATCGCGAACGCTACGGGCTGGATATTCCGGAATGGCGGGTGCTGGCGACGCTCGGCTTTCGCAATGAAGCCTGCAGCGCGCAGTACATCGCGTATTGCACACGGACCCATAAATCCACCATCAGCCGCGCGGTCACCGCGCTGATGAAGCGGCAACTCGTCGAGCGGGTCGAGAACGAAGATGACCGACGGGAGTATCGTTTGCGCCTGACCCGCAAGGGCAAGGCGCTGTACGAGGAATTGATCCCGCGCCTGCTGCGCAAGGAGCAGGACATCCTGTCCTGCCTTTCTGCGCGCGAGCAAAAGGATTTTGCGATGATGCTCGGCAAGATCGAGCGGAGCCTTGATTTGGTGCAGACGAGTGCGCAGGCGGAAGAGAAAGAGGCGTATTAAGTCGAGCCGTCATTGCGAGGAGCGGAGCGACGAAGCAATCCAGCTCTTTTTTGCGGCCCTGGATTGCTTCGCTCCGCTCGCAATGACGATCGCCCGCCCCTCACTTCGCGGCCGTCACCACGATCTCCACGATATGCGGGGCCTCCAGATCGACACCGATGCAGGCCCGCATCGGTGGATTTTTGGGATCGACCCACTCATCCCAGGCGCGGTTCATCTCGCTCTTTCGTTTCATCTCGGTGATGTAGACGACCGCGGACAGGATCTTGCTCTTGTCGGTGCCGCACATCGCCAGACTCTCGTCAATGCGCGCCAGCGCCTTGACGGTCTGCTCATACATCGA
>CAVTWC010000003.1:0-199566 GCA_963738105.1 uncultured Alphaproteobacteria bacterium
TTATGTCGGCATGGATTTCATCGATCCGCCGGTCGATTTCGCCGGCGTCGCCAAATCGCTGGGATTGGAATCGATCAAGGTCACCGATCCCGGTCAGTTAAAATCGGCATTGTCGTCGGCGTTCAGCCGGCCAGGTGCGAAGTTGATCGAAGTGGTGGTGAATAATTCGGTGAATTGAGCGGGAGTGTCATTCCGGGGCGATGCGAAGCATCGAACCCGGAATCATACCCCTGTGTTAGCGTTCGTTACTTAACGGAGATTCAGGGGTTCCAGATTCCGGGCTCGCGCAAATGCGCCCCGGAATGACGGAGGCCGATCACTCACCCTCGGCGATACCCCACCGCCGGATGCGGTGCCGTCAACCTTGCGCGGCCGTCGCCGAACAGTTTCTCGCGCAAGGTGCCCTGTCGATACGCGCTCTTGTAGCGCCCGCGCCGGGTCAATTCCGGCACCAGCATTTCCGTGATGTCCTCGAAATCGCCGGGCGAAACCGCGAAGGGGACATTCAAGCCATCGACGTCGGTCTGCTCGAACCAGGCTTCGATCTCGTCGGCGACTTTTTCGGGCGTACCGATAACGACCGGGCCGGCGCCGCCAATGCCGACATGCTCGGCGACCTCGCGCACGGTCCAGACCCGATCCGGATCGGCGCGGGTGACGTTATCCATCGCGCTGCGGCCGGCATCGTTTCGACATGGCGCACTTGTTGATCGAGGTCGTAGGTCGAGAAATCGACCCCGGTCCAGCCCGACATCAGCGCCAGTGCGCCTTCGGGATTGATGTGGCTGCGGTAATCGGCGTATTTCGCTTTCGCCTCGGCCTCGGTGCGTCCGAGGATGATCGTCATCATGCTGAACATCAGGATTTCAGCGGGGTTGCGGCCGATTTCCCGGGCGAGGTCGCGAATAGCCGACACCCGCGGACCGATGATCTTGGCTGAAGGCCCCGACATGAAAACGCATTCGGCATGCTCTGCCGCGAATTGCCGGCCGCGCGGCGAGGTGCCGGCCTGATAAAGCACCGGGGTGCGTTGCGGCGACGGCTCGCTCAGGTGAATCGCATCGAGCCGGTAATTCTTGCCCTGGTGCTGGACACGATGCACCTTGGCCGGATCGACGAACAGGCTGCGGGCGCGATCGCGCAAGACGGCATCGTCCTCCCAGCTTCCTTCCCAGAGCTTGTAGACCACTTCCATATATTCGTCGGCGACCTCGTAGCGATCGTCATGCGCGGTCTGCTTGTCCTTGCCGGCGCCACGGGCCGCGCTGTCGAGATAGCCGGTCACCACGTTCCAGCCGATCCGCCCTTCGGTCAGATGGTCGAGCGTCGACATCCGCCGCGCGAACGGGTAGGGCGGCTCATAGGACAGATTGCTGGTGACGCCAAAGCCGAGATGCTCGGTCACCGCCGCCATGGCCGGGATCAGCAGCAGCGGTTCGTTGGCCGGCGTCTGCGCGGCGTTTCGCAGCGCCGCGTCCGGACTGCCGCCATACACATCATAGACCCCGAGCACATCGGCCAGAAAAAGCCCGTCGAACCGCCCACGCTCCAGCGTCTTCGCCAGATCGATCCAGTACGGCAGCCGGTTATATTCGGCGGTGCGGTCGCGCGGATGGGTCCACAGCCCCGGCGACTGATGCGCAACGCAGTTCATGGCGAAGGCGTTCAGCCGGATTTCTTTTTTCATGATTTTACAGCTTCGGCGTCAAAACCCACCGTCTCCCCGCCGCAACAATGGCATTCCGGTCAGGATGCATCAAGCCGCCGATACATCCGTCCCGGCGGTCCCCATGGTTTTCAGACCGGAGACAGGCTCTACGCAATTAGTACAGTGGTGGTCGAAACCAGCCGAAACCCTTGGGCCGTCCCTTGTCACCAGCCGATTTTATGGCCCAGAATGAGCCCGCAAGTGCTGTTTTGGCGCGATCCATGCATCCAAGTTTCCCGGCAAGGAGAATACGTATGAAACATTTACGCATCTTGGGCTTGACGCTCGCCGCCGCGTTTTTCGCGGGCGCTGCGAATGCCGAAGAACTGACCGGGACCTTGAAAAATATCAAGGAAACCGGCGCGATCACGCTCGGCTATCGCGATTCCTCGATTCCGTTTTCCTATCTGGACGATAACCAGAAGCCGATCGGCTTCGCGATGGATATTTGCTACAAGATCGTCGATGCGGTGAAGGCCGAACTCAAGCTCGACAAGCTCGAGATCAAGCTCAATCCGGTGACATCGTCGACCCGCATTCCCCTGCTTGCCAATGGCACCATCGATCTGGAATGCGGATCGACCACCAACAATGCCGATCGCCAGAAGCAGATCGCCTTCACCAACACCCACTTCCTGACCGCGAGCCGCTACGTTTCCAAGAAGCTCAACAAGATCAACTCGATCGACGATCTCAAGGGCAAGTCGGTGGTTTCGACCTCGGGCACCACCAACATCAAGCAATTGACCGAAGCCAATGCGGCCCGGAACCTCGGCGTCAATATCATCGCGGCCAAGGACCATGCCGAAGCATTCCTGATGGTCGAGACCGATCGCGCGGTCGCTTTCGTGATGGACGATATCCTGCTGGCGAGCCTTGTTGCAGGCTCGAAAGATCCGGAGACCTACATTATCTCCACCGACGCCTTCTCCAAGCCTGAGCCCTACGGCATCATGCTGCGCAAGGACGATGCGCCCTTCAAGAAGGTGGTCGATGCCGCAACCGCGAAGCTCTATACCGGCGGTGAAGGCCAAAAACTCTACGACAAATGGTTCACCCAGAAGATTCCGCCGAAGGGCTTGAATCTCAACTCCCCGATCGGCCCCGAACTCAAGAATGAATTCGCCAAGCCGTCGGACTCGCCCGATCCCGCCTCTTACACACCGTAAGGCTTCGTGAATTACCACTGGAATTGGCGCATCTTCTGGGAGCCGGCCCCCGACGGGACCGGCACCTATCTCGACATGTTGCTGTCAGGCCTCGTCGTAACGATCGAGGTCTCGCTCTGTGCCTGGTTGATTGCGCTGGCGTTGGGATCGGTGGTCGGCGTGTTGCGTACGCTGCCGTCCAAGACGGCCGCGCGGATCGGTTTTGCCTATGTCGAGTTCTTCCGCAACATGCCGCTCTTGGTGCAGTTGTTCCTCTGGTTCTTTGTCCTGCCGGAATTGGTGCCGTCGGCGTGGGGGCTGTGGCTGAAGCAGCTTCATCACGCGCCGTTCTATACCGCGGCTATCGGCATCGGGCTGTTCATGTCGGCGCGCGTGGCCGAGCAATTGCGGGCCGGGATCGGATCGCTACCGCGCGGACAGAAATTCGCCGCCACCGCCCTTGGGCTGACGACATTTCAGACTTATCGCTATGTGCTGCTGCCGATCGCGTTTCGCATCATCATGCCGCCGCTGACGTCGGAGTTTCTCAACACCATCAAGAACACCTCGGTCGCGATCACGATCGGCCTCGTCGAGTTGACCGGCGCGGCGCGGTCGATGCAGGAATTTTCCTTTCAGGTGTTCGAGGCTTTTACCGCCGCAACGGTGCTCTATCTCGTGATCAATGTAGTTGTCGTGGTCGCCATGCGGCTGCTTGAACGCAGCCTGGCGATCCCCGGCTACATCAGCGGGAAGTGAGCCAGCCCGCATGTTCGCCAATTTCGATTTTGACGTCATCCGCCGCTCGCTGGCCTATCTGTTCTTCGATGGCATGACGTTCACGCTGATGCTGACCGGGCTTGCCGGGCTCGGTGGTCTGGTGTTCGGCACCATGATTGCGCTGATGCGCTTGTCCGGGTTCAGGCTGCTTGGCCTTATCGCCGGGCTTTATGTCGACCTGATCCGGTCGCTGCCGCTGGTGCTGGTAATCTTCTGGTTCTATTTTCTTGTGCCCTATGTCGGGCAGTGGCTGACCGGCGCGTCACGGCCGATTCCCGTTGGCGCGTTCACATCCTCGCTGGTCACCTTCATTCTGTTCGAGGCAGCATATTTTTCTGAAATCATGCGCGCCGGCATCCAGTCGATCTCGAAGGGGCAACCCGCCGCGGCCCAGGCGCTCGGCCTGACCTACGGCCAGACCATGCGCTACGTCGTGCTGCCGCAGGCGTTCAGGAATATGCTGCCGGTATTGCTGACCCAGACCATCGTGTTGTTCCAGGACACTTCGCTGGTCTATGTGGTGTCGATCCCGGACTTTCTGGGCGCGGCCAGTAAGGTGGCGCAACGCGACGGTCGGCTGGTCGAAATGTATCTATTCGCCGCCGCGGTCTATTTCGTGATTTCCTGCCTCGCGTCCTTTGGCGTCCGGCGCCTGCAGTCGCGCATCGCCATTGTCCGCTAGTGAGACATTCATGATTGAAATCAGCCACGTCGACAAATGGTACAATGCGAGCTTCCAGGCGCTGAAGGATTGCTCGACCAGCGTCGCCAAGGGCGAGGTCGTCGTGGTCTGCGGTCCGTCCGGCTCCGGGAAATCGACCCTGATCAAATGCGTCAACGCGCTGGAGCCGTTTCAGGCCGGCAAAATCATGGTCGATGGCATCAGCGTCAGCGATCCCAAAACCGATTTGCCGAAACTACGGGCGCGGGTCGGCATGGTGTTCCAGCATTTCGAACTGTTCCCGCATCTCAAGATCATCGAAAATCTGTGCCTGGCGCAGCAGAAGGTGCTGGGGCGCTCGCAGGACGAGGCCATGGCAAAAGGCACCAGGTTGCTGGAGCGGGTCGGGCCTGAAGGATCATGCGCGCAAATATCCGGCCGAGCTATCCGGCGGCCAGCAGCAGCGTGTCGCGATCGCCCGGGCGCTGGCGATGGACCCGATCGCGATGCTGTTCGATGAGCCGACCTCGGCGCTCGACCCCGAAATGATCAGCGAAGTGCTCGATGTGATGGTCGACCTCGCCCGGGAGGGCATGACCATGATGGTCGTGACCCACGAGATGGGCTTTGCCAGCAAGGTGGCCAATCGGGTGATCTTCATGGACCAGGGCGAAATCGTCGAGGACGCGCTGAAGACCGATTTCTTCGGCAGCCCCCGCAGCGACCGCGCGCAGAAGTTCTTGTCGAAGATTTTGTCGCATTAAGAGGCGACGTCATTCCGGGGCGATGCGAAGCATCGAACCCGGAATCTCAGATTCCGGGTCTGGTCCTTCGGACCATCCCGGAATGACGTCGCAAGTTGTGTGCTTCGCCTCCCAAAATTCATCGATCAAACGCTTGGCAATTCGCGTATATTACCCGCGCAATCCCTCACTACCCTCCAGGAGATCTCCCTTTGGACCCGATCGCTTACGTCAATGGATCATTTCTGCCGCTTTCCGAGGCCAAGGTTTCGGTGCTCGATCGCGGGTTCCTGTTCGCCGACGGCATCTACGAAGTCGCGGCCGTGCTGGACGGCAAGCTGATCGATAACGCATCGCATCTGGCCCGGCTGGAGCGTTCGGTCGGCGAGATTTCGCTGGCATTGCCGGAAACCATCGCGCGGATCGAGGAAATCCAGAAGGAACTGGTCCAGCGCAACAATCTCGTCAATGGCATGGTCTATCTGGAGGTGACGCGCGGCGTCGACACCGGCCGGGACTTTGCGTTTCCCAAGGGCGTCAAGCCGACCCTGATCATGTTCACCTCGGTCAAGGACATCATCAATGCGCCGTCGGCCAAGACCGGCATCAAGGTGATCACCGTGCCCGACCTGCGTTGGACCCGGCGCGACATCAAGAGCGTGGCGCTGCTGGCGCAGGTACTGGCCAAGCAGGCGGCGGCGGAAGCCGGCGCCGGCGAGGCCTGGATGATCGAGGACGGCAAGGTCACCGAAGGCGGCTCGTCGTCGGCCTTCATCCTGACCCAGGACGATGTGCTGGTGACGCGGCAGAACGGCAGCGAAATTTTGCCGGGCTGCACCCGCAAGGCGGTGGTGGCGCTGGCCGAAGAGCGCCAGCTCCGGGTCGAGGAGCGGGCGTTCTCGATCGAGGAGGCACTTGCGGCGAAGGAAGCCTTCATCACCAGCGCCTCCCTGTTCGTGCAGGCAGTGGTCTCGATCGACGGCAAGACCGTCGCCAACGGCAAGCCCGGTCCGATGACGGACCGGTTGCGCGAGATCTATGTGGAGTTCGCCAAAGCTACCGCCACGTAAGAGGCCACGGCGACTTGACCGCCGCGGCTTGATGCTGTGCCGTTGCGGCGAGATCACGCCGCGTGGGCGCTGGCCTTGATCTGCGGCACCGCGCGAAAACTGATCGCAAGCCGGTTCCAGGCATTGATGGTTGCGATCAGCATGGTCAGATTGACCGTCTCGTCGTCGGAGAATTGCGCGCGAACCGCTTCGTAGACGTCGTCGGGCGCGTGGGTTTCCGAAATCAGCGTCACCGCTTCGGTCCAGGCCAATGCGGCGCGCTCGCGGTCGGAATAGCCGGGCGACTCCCGCCACGCATTCAACAGATACAGCCTTGCTTCAGTTTCGCCGTGCTTGCGGGCGTCCTGCGTGTGCATGTTGATGCAAAAGGCGCAACCGTTGATTTGTGACGCGCGCGTCTTCACCAGTTCGATCAGGGATTGCTCGAGGCCGCTGGCCTGCACCTGGGTTTCGAGTGCGCTGAGCGCTTTGATGGTGTCGGGTGCTGCCTGGTAGAAATTCATGCGAGGCTTCATGGTCGTTCTCCTTTGGTTGCCGTTTGAGGGAAACTTTAATGTGCGCCGCCGGCGTCAAGGTGGCCGGCCTTTTTGAGGAACAGGACTGCCATCAGCGCAACAACCAGCGCGACGCCGAGCAGGTAGAACGTGTCGCTGAAGGCCAGGATGAAGGCCTGCTTCTGCACGACACCGCCGATCGCGACGAACGCACGGTGCGCGGCATCGGTTCGATCGCTGACACCGTGATTGACGAAATATTGCGTGAGCTGGTCGAGCCGGGTGCGGGTCGCCTGTTCGAACAGGGAAACCGACTGCGTCAGCACGTTGGAATGATATTGCTCGCGCTTGGTCAGGAAGGTCTGCAGCATCGCAATGCCGACCGCACCGCCCAGGTTCCGCATCATGTTGAACAGTCCCGACGCCGAGCCGGCATTCTCCGCCTCGATGCCGGCGGTGGCGACCGCGGAGAGCGGCGCGAACGCCAGTGCCTGTCCGACCGCGCGAACCACGTTGGGCCAGAACAACTGGTCGGAGCCGTAATCCGTCGTCATGTAGATGTTCATGAAGTTGGAGGCTGCGAACAGCGCGAAGCCGATGCTGATGATGAGCCGGGCGTCGAAGCGCTTCATGAGCCGCGGCACCAGCGGGATCAGGACGAGCTGCGGCAGGCCGGTCCAAGCCAGCACCATGCCGATCTGTTCGGAATTGTAACCCTGAATGCGCGCCAGATATTGCGGCAGGATGAACACCGATCCGTACAAAGCGACGCCCATCAGGAAGTTGGCCAGTACGCCGAAGCCGAAATTGCGGCGGGCGAGCAGCCGCAGGTTCAACAGCGGCTTCTTGCTGGTCAATTCGATCCAGAAGAACAGCGCCAGCGCAATCACCGCGATGATCGACAGCCGGACGATGAAGGTCGATCCGAACCAGTCGTCCTTGTTGCCTTCCTCGAGCACGGTCTGCAGTGCGCTCAGGCCGATCGCCATGGTGACGATGCCCGGCCAATCACCCTCGCGCAGCAGCGCGAGCTTCATCGGCTTTGCTTCCAGCGAGAACCACAGCATGCCCAGCATCAGCGCGCCCGGCACCAGGTTGACGTAGAAGATGTACTCCCAGCCCCAGTTCTCGGTGAGATAGCCGCCGATGGTCGGGCCAATCGCGGGCGCGAACGTGGCCGATACCGCGAACAGCGCCAGCCCGATCGGTTGCTTGGCCTTCGGCAGCAGCGTGATGATCAGCGTAAAGGCCATCGGGATCAGCACGCCGCCGGAAAAACCCTGGATCGCGCGCAGCACGATCATCTGCGGCAGGTCCTGCGCCAGCGCGCAGGCGGCCGAGAACACCAGAAATAGGGTGGCGTTGGTCAGGAGATAGAGCCGGATCGAGAACACCTGCGCGAGCCAGCCGCTGAGCGGAATCACGATGATCTCGGCAATCAGATACGAGGTCGAAATCCATCCGCCGTCATCGATGCCGGCGCCGATCGCGCCCTGAATGTTGGTGAGCGAGGCGTTGACGATCTGGATGTTGAGCACCGCCATGAAGGCGCCGAGCGTCGCACCGAATACAGCAAGCCAGGTTTTTGCAGAGACCGTCTGGGACGCGGCCGCCGGAGTTGGCGCAGGCGCGGCCGAAGCAGCCGCGCCATTGAGGCCGGGCGATCCGGTATTGATGGTGGGCTGAAGCGCAGTCATGGCGATTTCCTCTCGGTGGCAGAGGCACAATGCATTGAGCGGAGAGATCAGATAATCCGCTAAAAAGCGGAAGGATTATCCAGCAGGGATTGATAAAGCCCTGCTGGATATGATGGCCTAGCCGCCGTTCGGGCGTGCCGGGGCGATCTGGGACACGACCTGGCTTCTCGATGCCCGTTCGGCTGTTACGGTGGCCTTGGTGTTGATGGTCGGCTCCGCCGACATTCCCGGACGCAGCAGGCCGGTCAGGCTGTGGTCGTCGAGCACGATCTTCACGGGAACGCGCTGCACGATCTTGGTGAAATTGCCGGTCGCGTTGTCGGGCGGCAGCAGCGCGAATTCGAGGCCGCTAGCCGGCGACAGGCTGTCGACATGACCCTTCAGCCTGGTGCCGTGGAAACTGTCGATCTCCACTTCGACCGGCTGACCGTTGCGCACATGGGTGAGCTGGGTTTCCTTGAAATTCGCCACCACATAGACCGCATCAAGCGGAACCACCGCCATCAACTGCGTGCCGGCTTGCACGAATTGGCCGACCCGGAGCGTGCGCGCGCCGACGGTGCCGTCGACCGGTGCGGATATCTCCGTGTAGGACAGGTTCAGCGCCATCTGCTGTTCGACCGCGCGGGCGTGATCCAGTTGTGCGACCGCCTTGGCACGCTCGGTGGTGAGCACGTCGACCTTCTTCTGCGCGGCGATCAGGCCGGATTTGCCATGCTGCAACTGGGCGGCTTTTTCGCGCAGCTCGGCGTCGGTCTGCTGCGCGCGCTGCACCGTGCCGGAGCCGGATTTCATCAGGCCGTCGTAGCGGGTCTGCTCCTGCTGCGCGAATTGCAGATTGGCTTCGGCGGCGGTGACGTCGGCGGTGCCTTGTTCGATGATCGGCTGCTGCAGCGCGATCTGGGCATCGAGGTTGCGCACCGCGGCTTCGGATCCCGCGACATCGGCATGGGCCTGATCGAGCGCGGTGCGGAAATCGCGGTCGTCGATCCGGGCCAGCAATTGCCCGGCCTTGACCGGCTCGTTGTCCGCCACCAGCACCTGGGCGAGATAGCCGGAGACTTTCGGCGCCACGATGGTGGAATCGGCTTTGACATAGGCGTCGTCGGTCGATTCGAGGTACCGGCCGGTGGTCAGATAGCCGTAGCCGAAGTCCGCCGCGCCGGCGATGCCGAGCGCCAAGGCCAGCGCGAGGGCTGCGCGCTTGATCGTCTGCCGGTATGAGCGTGAGGCCGTTTTTGTATGTAAATCAACAGTATAAGAAAGGTCCGCCATGACATCCCCCTGGGAAAAGGCAGCGTCCCAAATGTGGACGCCCCATGATGGTGGCGAACATGCAATATCGCGCGCGATGTGATAATCCGGTAAAAACTGGAAGGATTATCCAGCATGAGAGGACAATCGGGGATCCAGGAATGGACCGGCTGACAAGTCTGACGGCGTTCGTGCGGGTGGTGGATAGCGGCGGTTTTTCCGCCGCCGGCCGGCATCTCAACATGTCGACCACCATGGTGAGCAACCACATCCAGTCGCTGGAAGACCGGCTCGGCGCGCGGCTGCTCAACCGCACCACACGAAAAGTCAGCCTGACCGAGGTCGGCAAAACCTATTACGATCGCTGTACGCAGATTCTGGCCGATCTCGAACAGGCCGATGACCTCGCCGGCTCCTCGCAATCAATCCCGCGCGGGACGTTGCGCATTCACACCGCCACCCACATCGTTCCGTTTATCGCGCCGGTGGTTGCTGAATTTCTGGCCAGCTATCCCGAGGTCAAGGTCGATCTGGCGATGGGCGAACAGAACATCGACATGATCGATGAGGGGTTCGACGTGGCTGTCCGTCTCACCCCGGCGTCCGGCCTGAGCCTGATCGTCCGCAACCTCGCCACCTGGCGACACGTCTTGTGCTGTTCGCCGGCCTATCTCGAAAAGCACGGACGGGCGCAGCAACTGGCCGAACTCGCGCAGCATAATTGCATTCGTCACGTGCTTTATCAGTATAATGACGAATGGCATTTCGTCGATCGCAAGGGTGTGCCGGCCGCGGTGCGGGTAGCGGGCAACCTGGTTTCCAATAGCGGCGAGATGCTGCGCAGGGCGGCGCTCCAGGGTGTCGGCGTTTGGCTGGCGGCGGGATTTCTGGTTCACGACGATCTGGAATCGGGCCGGCTCATTCGCCTGCTGCCGGAATATCGGCCGGTGGAGTTCGCCATGAGTGCGGTCTATCCGCATCGTCATCATCTGTCCGCGAAAGTCCGCACCTTCATCGATCTGCTGGTTCAGCACAGCTCCGAACAGCAAAAGTTGATCAATCCGTATTCCTGAGCCTCGCCGCCATGCGGCCAGGCCATCTGGATCAAATCGCAGCGATGCAATAACGTCCGGTTGCGTCCAACGGATTGGTCAGGCCTATCGATGTTTTCGCGTCAGTTCGCGTTGCTCAGCACGGCGCCATCCCGCATCGCTGCGACGCTGGCTGGCGCGCTCGCCATCGGCCTGGTCACCGCGCCCTCGCGGGCGGCCGACGCCACGCTCGGACCGCGGCCGGGAGCGGTGCTGTCAGTCGAAAAGCTCGCGCCGATCGAAGGCTTTGTGAACGGCGAGATCGCCGCGGGCCGGATTCCCGGCGCCATCGTGCTGGTGCAGCAACATGGCAAGCCGCTCTATCTCAAGGCGTTCGGCAAGCGCGACGTCAACGCCGGCATTCCGATGACGCTGGATGCGATCTTTCCGATCCATTCGGTGAGCAAAACCATCACCAGCGTCGCGGCGATGATGCTGGTGGACCGCGGCAAGATCGCGCTCAGCGATCCTGTCAGCAAATACATCCCGTCCTTTGCCAATATGAAGGTCGGGGTCGAGAAGAAGGATGATGCCGGCAAGCCGGTGCTCGATCTGGTGCCGCCATGGCGACCCATCAATATCGAGGATCTGCTGCTGCACACCTCCGGCATCACCTATGGTTTCTATGGCGAGGGGCTGGTCAAGGCGGCCTATGACGGCATCTATCTCGGCGATTTCGACAATGCCGGATTTGCCGAGCGGATTGCGAAGGTGCCGCTGGCCGAGCAGCCGCGCACCTTGTGGGACTACGGGCATTCGATCGATGTCCTCGGCCGCGTCATCGAGGTCGCCTCCGGTCAGTCGCTCTACCAGTTCGAGAAAGCCAATCTGTTCGATCCGCTCGGCATGACCACGACCAAATTCTTCCTGACCGATCCGGCGGAGCGGGCGCGCTATGCCCAGCCGCTCGACAAGGACCGCCACGTCGAGCGCAATTCGCTCAACGTCACGCGCTGGGAATCCGGCGGCGGCGGCATGGTCTCTACGATTGCCGATTTCGCCCGCTATGGGCAGATGCTGCTCAATGGCGGCAAGCTGGATGGCACAACCGTGCTCAGCCCGGCGATTTTTGCGGCGATGACGACGGATCACATCGGCCCGGGGTCGGGCGTGGCGCGCAATTATTTCTATTACCCCGGCGACGGCTTTGGATTTGGCTATGGCTTTGGTGTCCGAACCGATCCCGGCAATGCGGTGCCGCCGCCGCCGGGATCGCTCGGCGAGATCAAATGGGACGGTGCAACCGGCTGCTACATCGTGGTCGACCGCGCCGAGGACATGTTTTTTGTCGTGATGCAGGACTCGCCGTCCGGGCGCATGCACGTCATCACCACGATCAAGAAGATGATCTACGACGCGTTCGAGAAATGACCCAACCGGCCGGCGAATGGCCTTCCGTGGAAGTGAATGCGTGAAAGTGAATTGATGCTGCGGAAATCGGACGAAAGCGAAGACATCAAGACAGCGCCGCGCATTGCGGCGTTCGACCGCGCGCGGACCTTCATCACGCTGCTGGTGCTGGTGCATCATTCCGTCGTCAACTACACTTATTTCGGCCATGGCGACCATGCGCATTGGCTCGGCTTTGACCTCGTCGTGCTGTTCAACGACAGCTTCTTCATGGCCTGCATGTTTTTCATTTCCGGCCTGTTCGTTCGCGACAGCCTGGTGCGGCGCGGACCGGCGAACTTCCTGCGCGAGCGCGCGTGGCGGCTGGGCATCCCGTTTCTGCTGTCGATCTTCGTGCTGATGCCGATCGCCTATTATCCCACCTTCCTGCGCTATCATTTGCCCGGCACGACCGATTTCAATTTCTTTCATTTCTGGTGGCATACGCTCACCGTCGGGCCGTGGCCGTCGGGTCCGGCCTGGTTCCTGTGGGTGCTGCTGGCGTGGGATGCGATCGCGGCGTTGATCTCCGTGATCGCGCCGGATGCCTTTACGGCGCTCGGCCGCTTGATCTTCCCGCTGCGCAACCGGCCGATGACGGCGTTTTTTGCCTTCCTGCTGTTCTCGGTCGTGATCTATCTGCCGATGCGGCTGGTATTCGGTGACGCGAGTTGGCTCGAGCCAGGCGGCTATCCGCTGCCGATCCAGACCAGCCGCATCCTGCTCTATTCCGGTTACTTCTTCTTTGGTGTTGGCGTTGGTGCGCTAAATCTGCGCGCCGGTTTGTTCGCCGAAAACGGCGAGGTGGCCAGGCGCTGGCCGGTGTGGGCGGCGTTTGCGCTGCTGTTCTACGGCGCGATCCTGCTGCTCGTCTATGCCCACCACAATTGGGTGGCCGATTTCAATTCGCCGCCGCTGGACTGGCGCGTCGGCTATGGCCTTGCCTTTGCGCTGTTCAGCGGCGCGATGGCGTTCGCCGAGCCCGCGATCTTCCTGCGCTTTGCCAAGGCTGATTGGCGTTTCATGGATGCGTTGCGGCCCTCGGCCTATGGCATCTTCCTGGTGCATTATATTTTCATCATCTGGCTGCAATACGCGGTGTTCGACTATTCGCTGCCGGCGGCCGTCAAGGCCGCGATCGTGTTCGCCGGCACGCTGTCGGGAAGCTGGGCGCTGGTTACAGCCCTGCGAAAGATTCCATTCATCGCGCGGATGATCTAGACTGGCGAGCATTGGCCTCAGGGAGCCGCACGTGCTGGAGAAGACCGGCGCCAACGATCAGGCCACCACCGCGCAAGGGCGCATCGTTGCGCTCGATCGCGCACGCACCTTCGGCACCTTGCTGGTGGTGATCCACCATTCCGTCGTCAACTACACTTATTTCGGCAATGGAGACCGCATCCGCTGGCTCGGTTTCGATCTGGTCGTGTTGTTCAACGACAGCTTCTTCATGGCCTTCATGTTCCTGATCTCGGGACTGTTCGTTCATGACAGCCTGACGCGCAGGGGTGCGGCAGGTTACCTGCGCCAGCGCGCCTGGCGGCTCGGCGTGCCGCTCCTGATCTCGATCTTCGTACTGATCCCGATCGCCTATTATGCGTCGTTCCTGCGCTATCATTTGCCCGGCACCACGGATTTCAACTTCTTTCATTACTGGTGGCACATGCTCACGATCGGGCCATGGCCGTCAGGGCAGTCCTGGTTTCTGTGGGTGCTGCTCGTGTTCGATCTCATCGTTGTCGCGATCTGGTCGGCGTCACAGCAGATCCTCGCTGGCTTCGGTCGGCTGATCCTCGCGCTGCGCCAGCGGCCGATCGCGGCCTTTGTCGTGTTTTCGATTTTATCAGTCGTGACTTATCTGCCGATGCATCTGGCGTTCGGCGACGGGGCATGGTTCGAGCCCGGGCACTATCCGTTTCCGATCCAGACCAGCCGTATCCTGCTGTACCCGGCCTACTTCTTTGTCGGCGTTGGCATCGGCGCCGTCAACCTCAGGACCGGTCTGCTCGCGGAGCAAGGAGATATCGCCAGACGCTGGCCGGTGTGGCTTATGTTTGCGATGCTGTTCTATGGCGCGATCCTGCTGCTGGTCTATGCCCACCACAACTGGATCGCGGATTTTGCTTCACCCGCGCTGTGGTGGAGAACCGCGTATGGCATTGCCTTCGCGCTGTTCAGTGCTGCGATGGCGTTCACGATACCGGCGACGTCCCTGCGGCTGGCGCGCTCCAGCCTGAGCCTGCTCGATGCGATGCAGCCATCGGCTTACGGCATCTATCTCTTGCACTACGTCTTCATTATCTGGCTGCAATATGCCGTCTACGATCCCGCGTTTCCCGTCGCAATCAAGGCTGCGATCGTGTTTACGGGCACGCTGGGTGGAAGTTGGATGCTGACCGTGCTGTTGCGGAAGATTCCGGTGGTCGCGCGCATGATTTGAGGGCGCGGCCTGCCGAATGCAGCCTCCTCCACGCGTCGAATTATCTGCCAAGTGGCACGTCCGGCGATTGTTATCGTTTTGTAACTTGTTCTAATGCCGCTAAACGTGTTCGATAAAACAAAATATGCGGGCTCCGGGGGGACATGATGCGCGGACTGGTTTGGTTGACTCTCGCGACAGGAATAATCTTCGTCGCATCGCCGGCCCGGGCTCAAAGGTACGACCCGAGTTTTCCCGTTTGCATGGAAGTATACGGAAGCGACGGCAGCCGCATCGAGTGTTTTTACACGTCAATGGCGCAGTGCAAGGGAGGGGCCACAGGGGGCGTCGCCGGGATGTGTTTCAATAACCCCTATTACGTGACGCCCGCGCCGGAGGTGACACCGGCAGCACAAACGGCACCCGCACCCGCGGCGACCCCCGCCAGATCGCAGCGGCACTGAGCGCCCTGGCGCTGCTGCGGGGAATCACCACCCGCATCGCCGGCCAGGACGCACGCACCACTTCCGTCGGGACTAATCTCGGAACGCCAGCAAATCGTTGGCGCCGTGCTGCGATCGTATTCATCGGCACGCCGTCGGGAAGCTGGGCGCTCACACTGCCGTTCCGCAGGATTCCGCTCGCAGCTTGGATGATTTGAAGGCGCGGCCTGCCGAAGGCTGGGCACGCTCGCAATCCGGCTCGATCGGCGCGGCTTGATCGATGCCCGCTATGTCCCGATAGCGACCAAATTCCGCAGCGTCACGAAGACGCAATGTGTGCCAAAAGCGGATCAGACCACGTGAGTTCATCCGAGCGTATCCCGCTTTCCGGATGCTCTTTGTCAGGCCATGCCGCAGTAAGGCGTTCCGCACACTTTTGGCTTGCAGCGCCGCCGAGACGGACAACCTTACGACGCGAGGTTGGCGACAATTCTTCGACTTGATTTCTCCGGATCACTTGGATTTGTCCGACCTATGTCATAAAACATTCATGCGCTATCTCCGTCGGAGAATATCGATGAATGTGCGGCAGCCTGTCGTGAACGGTTCCGGCATGGCTATTGCCGTGCAACCGGGCGAACAGGCGGAAATCGAACTCAAGCTGCTCGCGCCGCAAGGAACCATTCAAAGACTGCGGGAGATGCCCCTCATCGTGCAGCACGCGCGCAACCGGGGCGCGTTTCGCTGGCTGGAAACCGTGTATTACGACACGCCGGAGCATTTGCTGTTCCAACATGGCATGTCGCTGCGCGTGCGACGCAACGGCAAACACTTCATTCAGACGCTGAAGCTTCTACCCAATGCCGGGCAACCTCTGACGCGACGGCAGTGGGAAGCACCGGTTGACAGCGTCACCCCCGATCTGGCCCGGCTTCCCGCCGAGGAGATCGGCGATCCCGTGACGATGCTGACCAACGGCGCGCTGGTGCCGGTTTTCGCGACGAAAGTTCGCAGGCACGCGCGGCAGCTTGATCTGCCCGATGCGTCGGTTGAAATCGCCTTCGACGAGGGGACAATCGAGGCCGGTGCCCGCAAGGAAGTTCTCTCCGAAATCGAACTCGAATTGAAGAGCGGCAATGCCGGCGTCCTGTTCGATCTCGGAACGCAGCTGCTCGACGCTGCGCCGCTGCGGGTCGGCACGCGCAGCAAGGCGGAACGCGGCTTTGCGCTGGCATTCGATGTTGTGCAGCCGGCCGCGAAAGCCGAGCTATTCGGCGTTACCGCCGAGCATGTCGTTGACGACGTCATCGCACGCCTAGTGGCGTCCTGCTGGCATCATCTTTTGAAAAATCACACGGTGGCGGAGAAGGGGGCAGACCCCGACGGCGTGTATCAGATGCGCGTTGCCTTGCGCCGGTTGCGGACGATCTGTGCCATGTTCCGGCGCGATATTCCATCGCCTGCATTCCAGGCCGTCAACGGCGAAGCGAGGTGGCTGATGCAGCAGCTCGGCCCGGTGCGGGATTGGGACGTTTTCGCCGAGACGATAACCACTCGCCTGGTCACGGCCGCTCCGGATGTCGACTTCGACGGCCTGCGCGAGGCGATCGAACAGCAACGCAAATCAGGCTACGCCGCGTTACAGACCGTCCTTGCCGATCCCCGTTGCAGCCGTTTCCTGCTCTCGCTGGGGCATTTGGTAGAACGTCGCGGGTGGCGCAACGAGATCGACAGCGAAGCGCTGGCCGTCCTCGCGCAACCGATTCCGGCGCTCGCCGATAAAATTCTGACGCGGTTGCATCGCAAGGCGCTCAAGCGCGGCGCGCGTTTCCGTCAGCTCGACGCCGGTGCGCAACACGACCTCCGAATCGACATCAAGAAGCTGCGCTACGCGGCAGAGTTCTTCTTGCCGCTTTATGCCAGCCAGGCGCCCGCGAAGCGTTACGTGTCGCGGCTCGCCAGACTTCAGACCAGTCTGGGACGCGCGCGCGACATCGCCAACAGCCGCATCCTGCTCGATGTGATCAGGCAGGACGATGAGCCTGCGCTTCAGCTTGCTGTCGGCGCGGTGACCGGCTGGCAAGCCCGCGATCGGATTGCGCTCGCGAAAACGCAGCGCAGGAGATGGCGGCGGTTCAAGGCGGCGTCGGCATTCTGGAGCCGGTAAATCGTCTGCACGATGCAAGCAGGTGCCTGAGGGAAAATCCCGGCCACACTGACGATCAGTGTGCCCAAGGGACTACTCCGTTCGGGCCGCGCCGGCAGGACTAAATCGCCCGCTGGCCTGCCTTTACTGCCCCATTTTGGCCTTCACTGGTTACGTAAACCCGATGTGGCCCTCGAGGCCAGATTTTTAGCTGAGCCGCCGGGCGTTATTGATCGCCCTCCCATCGCGGCTTTGTCGATCGCCGATGCGCGGTCTTTTCCCTGACCAGAGGATATACAGGATGCGTACATGGATGGCTGTAGCGGCACTCGTTTGCCTTGGCGGATCGAGCGCCGAAGCCCGACCATTCCACCATCACCATCATCACTACAGTCACCATCGCTACCATCACCATGCCGACGGCCGACAAGCTTACGCGGGAAGGCCCGGGGCATGGTGCGGATGGTACATGCGCCAACAGGTCGGTAGCGATCCCGGACCGAAATACAACCTGGCCAGATCGTGGGCTCAGTTCGGATCAAATGCCGGTGGTCCTGCCGTTGGCACTATCGTGGTCTGGCCCCATCACGTCGGCGAGATTGTGGGGCAGGAAAACGGTCACTGGATCGTCCGGAGCGGCAACGATGGGCATGGGGTTCGCACGCGCCCACGCTCACTCGCCGGAGCGATCGCGTTCCGCCGGGCTTACGCTGCGTTCTAGACGGCGGAGCTGACGCTACGCCGCCGAACAAAAAAGAAACGGCCCCAGGGGTTGAGGTATCTGGGGCCGCTCTGGAAGCACCCGATCAAGGGCTGGGGGCTGAGGAGATCGGGCACCCCTGTTTGAATAGGCTCATGATTCGTGTCGTAATTCGTGAGAACGCGTGTCCTAATTGGGACGAGAGCCGCTTCCTGTGGACCGATTACGCTGAGGCGCAAATTACGGTGCTGTAGTTCTCAAAGTGCCAAAGCCAGTGCGGCGGTGTACTGGAGGCTGCAGACGATCGAACAATCTATTTCTGGTCAAATATTCTTCCGCGATGGCCATGCGGTACATGCGCGCACCGCTCACGATGTCACGCGAGTTAGCGCGTGAATGCACGCGGCCGATTTGAGCATTCTTGCGATCGATTCTTACGCCTCTTAGGTCGCCGCCCGAATCAGCAATTGCATCCTGACCGGGTGCCTCGCGTTATCCGAAACCAATATCTTAAACGCCAATTTAGTGGCCCTTCGGGGCATCGCTATGATTTTTAGGACGCGGGCTCTCGCGTAACTCGGTGATCCGGTTTTTGAGTGCCGCTGGCATTAGCTTCGACGACGGCGCCGCCAATATCGACGGCGGAAAGGCTTGAACTACCGGACAGATTTAAAAAGTTGATTTCCAGCAGCCACGGGAGACCCGCCTGATGTCATTCGTCGCGTTCATGTTGAAGCGACCTTACACGGTTATTTCGGGTTTGATCCTGATCGCGCTGCTTGGCCTCGGTGCCGTATCGCGCATGCCCATCGACATCTTTCCCGAAATCGACGTTCCGGTCGTGGCGGTGGTCTGGACCTATAACGGCATGCCGGCGCAGGATATCCAGAACCGGATTCTGACGCTTCACGAACGCCAGCTCGCGTCGGAAGTGGATGACATCGAACGGATCGAGGCGACAAGCTACTACGGTGTCGGTGTTGAAAAAATCTTCCTGCATCAGGGCGCCGATGTGACGAGGGCTATTGCCCAACTCTCCAGCAGTGCCCTCGTTGTTCTGAAATACATGCCGCCCAACATCACGCCGCCGCTGGTGCTGCGCTATGGCGCGACCGATGTGCCGATCATCCAGCTCAGTCTTTCGAGCCCGTCGCTGCCCAACTCCACGCTCAACGACCTCGGGCAGAACATCATCCGCCCCGATCTTGCGGTCGTGCAGGGGGCCGAAGTTCCCTATCCGTACGGCGGCAAACCCCGGGTCATCATGGCCGACCTCGACCAGGATGCGCTGAATGCGCGCGGCCTGACACCGAGCGACGTCGCCAAAGCCCTGCAGCGTCAGAACGTCATTCTGCCCTCGGGCGACGTGAAAATCGGCAGCAAGGACTATTCGCTGTCGATGAACAACAGTCCGGATGTCATCACCTCCATCAATCGATTTCCGGTTAAGCAGATCGATGGCCGCACGGTCCTCGTTCAGGACGTCGCCCATGTTCACGATGGGTATCAGGTGCAGACCAATTCCGTTGCGGTCGACGGAACACCCGGCGCCCTGATGTCCGTTCGCAAGACCGGGGGCGTCTCGACGCTGACCGTCATTGACGGCATCCGGAACAACCTCGCCGACATCAGGCGGATGCTGCCCGAAGGCGTAACCATCAAGCCGATTTTCGATCAGTCGGTTTTTGTCAAGGCGGCCCTGAACAGCGTCGTGGAGGGAGGCCTGATGGCAGCCGGCCTTACCGCGCTGATGATCCTGCTCTTCCTCGGTAACTGGCGCCTGACGCTGATCATCCTCGCAACGATTCCGATGGCGATCATAACCGCCATGCTGGTGATGTATCTGGGAGGCGAGACACTCAACACGATGACGCTCGGCGGTTTCGCCCTGGCGGTCGGCATTCTCGTCGATAACGGAACCGTTGTGATCGAGAATATCGAACGACATGTCGGCCTGAAAGAGCCGCTGGTGCCTGCGATCGTCAACGGCGCAGGTGAGGTCAGCATCCCGACGGTGCTGTCGACGCTATGCATCTGTATCGTCTTCGTCCCGATCTTTCTGCTTCAGGGTGTAGCGAAGTATCTGTTTTCCCCGCTGTCGCTGTCGGTATGCATTTCGCTGATCGCCAGCCTCTTGCTGTCGTTCACACTCGTCCCGCTGCTGTTTCGCATTCTGATGCAGTCCAAGGTCGAGCAACACGGCCAGCACGACGCCGATCCGCACGCCGCGCCCGCGCGACGCGCTTTCAATCCTTTCAGCGCGATTCACGTCGGCTTCGAACGAGGTTTCTCGCGCTTCCGTGAAGCTTATCGGAACGGGCTCGCGTTCAGCGTCACGCGCTCGGCGGTCACGGTCGTGTTTTTTGGCATCCTGATGGTTTGTTCCCTGGCGCTGTTTCCCCTGCTTGGACAGAACTTCTTCCCGCAAGTCGATGCCGGGCAGATGCGGTTGCACGTGCGCGCGCCACCGGCAACCCGGATTGAGGAAACACAACGCCAATTCGCCGATGTCGAACGCGCGATCCGCAAGATCGTCGGCAACGATCAGATCGACACGATGCTCGATAATATCGGGCTGCCCTACAGCGGCATCAATATCGCGCTCAGCAATTCGGCAACCGTCGGACCCATGGACGGAGAGATCCTTGTGTCCTTGAAGAAGAAGCACACGCCGACCGCCGCGCACATGGCCGACCTGCGGCGCGAACTGCCAAATCAATTTCCCCAGATGCAGTTCTTCTTCCAGGCAGCCGACATCGTCGATCAGGTATTGAACTTCGGCCAGGCTGCGCCCATCGATATCAGGATTTCCGGACCCGACGGCGACTTCAGCTTCGGCCTGGCATCAAAGATCGCCGCGGATCTGAAACGGATACCGGGAATCGTGGACGCGCACGTGTTCCAGGTTCCTGACGCGCCCGCGCTCACGGTCGCGGTCGATCGCGAGATCGCGCAACAGTTCGGACTGGATCAGGGAGATATCGCCAGCAATGTCCTGGTGACAACCAACTCGAGCGCTCAGACCGCCCCGAATTTCTGGGTCAGTCCCAAGAACTCGGTGAGCTATCCGCTGGTCATTCAGGCGCCGACCTATCGCCTGGATTCGACCGACGCCCTCAACACGTTGCCGGTGTTGGCGAGGAACGGCAGCGAGCAAAGCCAGATACTGATGAATGTTGCGAAGCTCGGGCGCGAGAAGGTCCCCCTGGTGACATCGCAGCTCAACATCCGCCCGGTGTTCGACGTCAACGCCGACGTTCAGGGGATCGATCTCGCAACGGCCGCGACAGCTATCGACAAGGTGCTGGCGGCGAATACTCCGCCCGCGGCAAAGGCGACCCATGTGACGCTTGCCGGCCAGGTGGAGACCATGCGCGACAGCTTCAATGGGTTGTTTTCCGGTATGGCCGTCGCGGTGGTCCTGATCTATTTGATCCTTGCCATCAATTTTCAGAGCTGGATCGATCCGCTGATCGTGCTGTCCGCGGTGCCCTTTTCTATCGGCGGCGTAATGTGGATGTTGTTCCTGACAAGGACCTACGTCAGCGTTCCTGCCCTCATGGGCACGCTGATGTGCATAGGCCTCACGACGGCCAACAGCATCCTCGTTGTCACCTTCGCCAATCAGCGCGTGACGGCCGGTGACACCCCGTTCGTTGCGGCGATTGCGGCTGGTTACACGCGGTTGCGGCCGGTCCTGATGACGGCGGGCGCCATGATCCTCGGCATGATCCCGATGGGCCTTGGCGTCGGTGAGGGAGGTGAACAGAATGCACCGCTCGCAAGGGCGGTGATAGGCGGCTTGTTGTTTGCAACTTTCGCGACATTGATCCTGGTGCCGACCGTCTATCGGCTGCTGCGACGCCCTGTGCGGGCGGAAGCGCCAGCGGGCCGGCTCGCCATCGAGCAGGGCCCATCCATTCGATAGGGAATTTTTCCAGCCGAGGTAACTATGCCAGCCCCCATGACCGAGCCGAATGACGAGCAAACATCGCGGAAGCCGCTCGAATATAGCCGCGGCACAGTATTGCAGATGCGCATTCTCGCTTCCGTGTTTGCGGGCGCGCTGCTCGTTGGCTTTTTCCTGGTCAGCGCCGAGCGGCGGCACGAGACCAACGAATTAGCCGCGGTGACAAAAGCGGAGATCTCGAGGCCTCCGCCGGTCGACGTCGTCTCCGCCAAGTCATCGCCCATGACCCAGCGCCTCGTTCTGCCGGGCGAGACCGCCGCCTGGTATGACAGCAAGATCTATGCCCGAGTGAACGGCTACGTTAAAAAATGGCTGGTCGACATTGGCGACCATGTGAGCAGCGGTCAGACCCTCGCGTTGATAGAAACGCCCGAACTCGACGCCCAGCTCCAGGCCGCGCGGGCCAAGCTAAATGCTGCGCAGGCTGAGGTAAACGTCAAGCAGGCGGGCGCCGACTTCGCCAAAAGTACGTACGAGCGTTGGCGCAGCTCGCCACAAGGTGTTGTATCGGAACAGGAACGCGAATCGAAAAAGGCAGCCTCGATGGAGGCGGAATCTGACTTGGTTGCGTCCAAAGCTCAGGTCGCTCTTGATCAGGCCGACGTCGACCGGCTAACCTCATTGACTGAATTCAAGAACGTGAAGGCTCCGTTCGCGGGCACGATCGTGGAACGCGACATCGACATCGGAGATCTCGTGACTGCCGGCAGCGGATCGGGAATGTCAGCTCTCTATCGCGTGGCGCGCAACGAACCGATGCGCGTATTCGTCAACGTTCCGCAGCGTGCTGCGGACGACCTTCTAGCCGGCGACGCGCAGGCGAGCATTGCGGTCGGAGGCGCCGCGGGTCGACATTATGAGGGCAAGGTGTCGCGCACCTCCGAGGCCATCAACCCGCAGTCCAGGACTCTACGGGTGGAGGTCGATCTACCCAATGCCGACTCCCGCCTGGTGCCCGGAATGTATGTGGAAGTCAGCTTTACGCTCCGGAGCCCCATCGGCGTCCAGGTTCCGGCCGCAGCCTTGTCGTTCCGGCCGAGACCTCAGGTTGCGATCATTGATGACAGGAACGTGGTAGAGTTTCGGGACGTCAAGATCGGCGTAGACGATGGGGATGTCGTGCAGATCGAATCCGGCCTCAAGGAAGGCGACAGGGTCGTGCTGAACATCAGCAGCCAAATCGCTCCCGGAATGAAGGTCGATGCGCACGAACTCGCGGTTCGCCTTTCGGAGAAGTAATAATTACTCGCGTCATTTTTGCGCATGGGAGCGTCGTGACGCAAACGGGTCGTAAGGAAACCGAACTGCAGTTTCCACCAAACTGAATTTGTCAAAGCCTTCAATAACGGCGGGGGTAGTATGAGTTCACGCCTTTCGATGCGGGCATTTGGAAGCTGGATTGCCTGCTGCGGAGCCGCAGGCCTGTCGGCTTGCTCCGTCGGCCCTGAGTTTACGCTTCCGGAAACACAGCTTCCGGAAAGCTATATCGCCAGGCTGGACGCCGGGGCGAGGGACCCTACCGCCAAGCAGGTGACAAGCGTCGATCCTGCGCAATGGTGGCGTTCCTTCCGGGACCCTCAGCTTGTTTCGCTCGTCGAGCAGTCAATCGCGGCCAATCCGGATATCGCCATCGCTCTTGCACGACTGCAACGAGCACGCGCCCAGCAATTCGTTGCGATCGGCGCCGCTCTTCCCGACGCCGACCTATCGGCGGGCGCTGGATTCGGAACGGGTACCGACAATACCCGCGGACGCGTCGCGGATGCGTTGCATAGTGCCGGCAACACCACCGGCTATAATCACCTCGACGAGGCCGGAGGGCTGAATAGCGCGTGGGAGCTTGATATCTTTGGCAGGCTGCGTCGCGAGGTCGAGGCCTCAAATCTGGATGCGCTGGCCGCCGCGAAGGCTCGCGACGCGGTTCTGGTATCGGTCATCGCCAACGTTGCTCGTGCGTACATCGAGATGCGGGGTTTTCAGGCGCAGATCGCCGTAACCCGCAGGAGCATCGAATCTGCCCGACGGCGTCTTCAGTTCGTGCAGACCCGTTTGAGTCAGGGACTCACAAACGAACTCGATGTAACGCTGGCGCAACGCCAGCTCGCCACATTCGAGGCCGGCCTCGGACCGCTCACGGGCCAGCTCAAGGCGAGCCAGTACCTTATCGCCGCGTTGCTCGGACAATATCCGGAGACGTTCGTTCGCCAACTGAGAGCGGATGGACCCATACCGCGTTTTCCGGCCAGGGTTCCGACCGGTCTGCCGGTCAATCTGTTGCAGCGGCGTGCGGACATCCAGCAAGCGGAATTCGAGATAGGAGCCGCGACAGCACGCATGGGGTCTGCAATCGCGGATCTTTTTCCGCGCGTCGCTGTGACAAGTGCCGTGGGCGGCCAGGGCGGGCCGCGCGCGGCTACCGGAACACCAATCACTTTCATCGGCGGGATTGGTCCGGCGTTCTACTGGCCGGTCCTGGACTTCGGGACTCTTGATGCGCGTGTTGAGGTGGCCGACTATCGGGCCCGCGAAGCACTGCTGCACTACAAGGCGAACGTATTAAGTGCCGTGCGGGAAGTAGACCAGGCGATTTCCGGTTACAACGCCGAGCAGAGTCGGTTGGCCAGCCTTGCTCGCGCCCGCAGCGCCGCCATTGACGCCGTCAAGCTTTCGTCCGAGCGCTATGACAGAGGGCTGACGGACTATCTCAACGTCCTGGATGCCGAGCGACAGCAGTTTGAGCTCGAAGTCCAATACGTCATCGCCCAGAGGATGGCAGGGGTGCAGCTGGTCGCGCTCTACAAAGCACTTGGTGGCGGATGGGAAAACTACCAGGCCGTTTCGCCGATCAAAATCCCGGAGCCCGCGATTGCAGCCGCGGCACGGGAATCCAGGGGACTGCGTCCGGCCTTTACAGATCGTGATCAGTCACAGGTTCAACCCTGATGTGCTGACCGAAACCGTTGCGATCTCGAAATCTGGCTAAGCCTTGCCTGCTCAGAACACAGATGCACCCATGCCCGGCCTTGCGCCGGGCATCTCGCCGTGACGATGCGTCACTCGATCAGGCTCGAACGAGCTATCTTACCCGGACGGCCGACGCTCTTCGCCAGGCAACGGGCCGCGGCGGCGGTCCGAAATCCCGTTGCCAGACCCTGCCGTCGTCGAACTGAATCCGCGCTCCGTCGGGCGAATACACGGCACCCTCGTTACGCGCGTCGATCCAGATCCGGCTAAACGGTGCGGTTAGATCGGGCCAGGCGCGATAAGCAACGCCGGTCTCAGTTACAAGGTTCACCTGGTCTCCGTTCTGGGTGACGAAGGCCGGAGCGCCTCGATAGCCATCACTGCAAGACTGGATACATCGGTAAGTGCCTGTGAGGTTGACCGATTGCGCTGAAGCACCGCTGGCGAACGCGGCGGCGACAGCGCCAATAACAAGCGGCAGACATCTCATGGGATCACTCCATCGCTGCAAGATCGGATTAGTCCAGGATCGGATTAGTCTCTGCGTCACAATTGGCTCTCAGAGCTCGCGCTCGCGCCGGTATCCCGTTGCTCGCGCCTCTTCGCCGTCCGAACGACGCCGTCCGATCAGCCCTTAACTGGCGGACCTTTCATAAATCCGGACATCGCGGTTTGTTCCGGGGAACCTGCGCCGGTAATCGATCGTGACGTTCGATCAACGGTCCGATGGCCCGGGACGGACCACCACCGTCGCCGATATGCCGGCCACGAGATGCAGGGCGGCCGGCACCTTTTCCAGGGCGATGCGTACGGGAATACGTTGCGCGAAACGGATCCACTCGAAATTCGGATCGACCGAGGCGAGCAATCCGCCACGGGTGGTGGTCGGATTTGCAATGGCGCGGCTCAGCCCCTGCACCCTGCCGCGCAGTACCGTTCCGCCGGCCATCAGCCTTACCTCGGCTTCGTTGCCAATCTGGATTGCGGGAAGCTTGGTTTCCATGAAGTAGGCGTAGACATAGAAGGAATCGCTGTCGATCAGTGCAAGCACGCCCGACCCTTGGGTGGCATAATTGCCGACCGCAGTGTGCCAAGCCAGCAGCAAGTCGGGCCACGTCCGTTGTGTCCCGGAGCGGAACTAAATTAAGCGCCTGCGCAATATCACGAGCCGTTGCGGCAAATTGCGCCGCCGGGAATGCAATTCACGCTTTTCAATCGGAACGATTTTATTGAAGCGGATCAACGTGATTCCACCTGTCCAGTCCCCAAGCCAAAAATATTCCTGTTCCCATCCGACCCAAATCACCGGCTTATTCCCGCCGTCCCGTCCCACAGGGGGGCGGCTCGCGATCGTCACGAACGCGGGGCGGGATGCGGTGGACGCGGATGCGCAGATGACGAACAGCGCGTGACGCGGACGGCGAAGTCGTGTGGTCCTGACGCCCCGGCGCTGGCGTCAAGTTCTCGAGAAGCAAGCTTCTTGGGGGCGACGGTGACAACAAGCCGGTCACCGAGGAGCACGAAGGAAACCGTTAAAACCATTGCGCGGGGAATGCCGGGCGTTTTCCGGTGTGACCGTGGTGACTTGCTTGCGTGCTTTCTATTTTTGCACGCAAGGCTGCGGGCGCATCGAGCGCCCGGCATTCCCTGCGCCCCTCTCTCGGAAGGGTGCGAAGTTTAGAGCAAAACTCGCGCGAAACACGCGGCGAGATCGCGAAGCTGTATTTTCCTTAACCTCGCCCCGCAAGCCGGGCGCTAACGGTCTTGTTACGGAAGACTCCAGTCGTGGTGCGGACTATTCGCGCCGAAGCATCAAAGCCGTCATTGCGAGCGTAGCGAAGCAATCCAGGGGCGGCAAAGAAAAGACCGGATTGCTTCGTCGCTTCGCTCCTCGCAATGACGGTTGGCAGTTCTATCGCGATGCTACGGCTTCAAAATCAGTTTCTGCACCCGCCAGTTCAGCAGCTCCGCGGCGTAGATGGTGTTTTCCGACGGGCAGGCCAGCGCGTGGATCCAGCCGAACTGCTTCAGCTGCTTGCCGGATTGGCCGAGCATGCCGAGCACCTTGCCATCGAGGCTGAGCTTGTAGATGCGGCCGGGCCAGGAATCCGAGCTATAGAGCACCTGATGCGGCGGCGGCGTGATGCAGATCGCCCATGGCGAACCTGGATAGAAGGTGCCACCGGCCATCATCGCTTCGTCGGGAATTTTGCCGATCGCGGGCTTGGCGCCGGGCGGCACCGGCACGTCGATGACCATCTGGCGCAGGAATTTGCCGTCGCCGTCGAACACCTGAATGCGGTGGTTGCCCCGGTCGGCAACATAGACATTGCCGTCAGCATCGGTTGCGATCGAGTGCGGAGTGTTGAATTGGCCGGGCTCCTTGCCGCGGTCGCCCCACGACTTCAGCCAGTTGCCGTCCTTGTCGACCTTGGCCACGCGCGAATTGATGTAGCCGTCGCTGATGAAGGTGTTGCCGGCCTTGTCCCAGGCCACATCCGTGACCTGACGGAAACGGCCGTCTTCGGCGGGCAGCGGTGGCTTCGGATGCTTGAGCGGTTCGGTATCCTCGTCGGAGGCTTCCTGCTTGCGGCCGAACACCATGACGACGCGGCCATCGGGATCGAACTTGATCACCATGTCCGAGCCCTTGTCGGTGACCCAGATATTGTCCTGGGGATCGATCTTGACGGTGTGCCCGAACGACCAGGCGTAGAGGTTCTTGCCGATTTCGCGGACGAACTTGCCCTGCGCGTCGAATTCCAGCAATTGCGCTGCGGCCGCGGCATAGGCCGGACCATTGGTGTTGCCGCGCGACAGCACGAAGACGTGGCCCTTGGAATTGACCGAGACTCCGGAGGCTTCGCCGAAATACATGTTCGGCGGCAGCTTCAGCGGATTGGGGACGGAGTCGAAGGGGATGATCGGCACATTCTGTTGCGCCAGAGCCTCCTGCGTAACGGCCGGCGATCCCGCCAGCAACAATAGTCCGACCAGCCAATGCTTCATGCTTTTCTCCCCAGAGTGTTGGTTTTACTTTTTGTCTTTGCACGAGGTTCTAGTCTATGCCACCTGCCGACGTCCATCTTTGCGCAGCATGCCCGGTGTCATGACCGTTCATCGTCCGGCGCATGGCCCGCAACAGCAGGGTGTTCGTTTTCAGGTTATGAAGCTGATGTCTTCTTATGGGGTCGTGCGCAAATGATGCTTTGGCGGAATCTTCAAACCCGTATCTTGTTCGCGCTTGCAGCATTGGTGCTGGTGTCTGTGACCTCGAACCGAAGCGCTTCGGCTGCTTATCCGGACCGGGTAATCAAGATCGTCGTGCCGTTTGCGCCGGGCGGCGGCACGGACGTGGTGGCACGCACGCTGGCGCAGGAGATGGCCAAAAACCTCGGCGTCAATGTTCTGATCGAGAACAAGCCGGGGGCGGGGACCATTATCGGGACCCAGGCCGTCGCCGTCAGCGAACCTGACGGTTACACGCTGCTGATGGGGACGTTCGCGAATGCGGTCAATCCCAGCCTGAATGCCAAGCTGCCTTATGATGCGCAGAAGGATTTCGCGCCGGTGGCGCTGGTCGCGCGCTCGTTCAATGTCGTCGTGGTCAGTCCCAAATCCCCGATCAAGTCGACCGCGGACCTGATTGCAGCGGCCAAGGCCGAACCCGACAAATTATCCTATGGGACATTCGGCATCGGCACCTCGGCGCATCTGGCCGGGGAATTGTTCAAGAACATGGCCAAGGTCAATCTCGCGACCATCCATTATAAAGGCGCCGCACCCGCCATCACCGATCTGATCAGCGGCCAAATCCAGGTCATGTTCACCACCGTCGCCAGTGCCGCTGCGCTGATCGAGAGCGGCCAGTTGCGCGCGCTTGCCGTGACCTCGGCGGAACGCTCGCCGGCGTTCCCGGATTTGCCCGCGGTCGCCGAGGCCGTGCCCGGTTACGCGGCGGAAAGCTGGTACGGCCTGTTCGCGCCGGCCAAAACGCCCCGTGAGGTGATCGACCGTCTCAATCAGTCGGCCGCAGCAGCCGTTCAGGCCGAGGTGTTCAAGAAGCTCGGCGTCAATGAGGGCCTGGTCATGATCGCGCGTCCGCCTGAAGAGCTCGATCGCTATTTCCACGGCGAGGAAGATCGTTGGCGCAAGCTAATCCAGGATGTCGGAATCAAGATCGAATAACGATGCCGCCGGAATATTCCAGGATTGCGGGTGTTGCAGAGGGGCGTTGCAGCACGTCGGTTGTTGCGATTAGTTTTTGAAACCTAAGAAAAAAACCAACGGGGGAGCGTGATGGGGCGAACGACGGACGGAATCCGTGTTTTTGTGACTGGCAAGTTCGGGGCGGCGGCATTTTTGTGCGTTGCGATTGCGATCGGCAGCCCGGCGGCGGTGCGAGCCCAAACTACTGAGACGCCGATGCTGCAGGTTCCCGCGCGTTCTGTGCCCGTTCCCACGACCGTCAGCCCGCAATTGGCAAAGATCATCGGCGCGCCGCTCCGCACCGGCTGGAACGTACTACCCAAGACCGGCGAGGAGTGGAAGCCGGTTGCCGATGCAGGGGCTGCCGCCACCATCAAGAACATCCCCGGTATGACCGAGCGTCTGCATGTCAAGGTCGAGAAGACCGTCATCGACGGCGTCAGGGCCTTCATCGTGACGCCCGACACGATTCCGCCTGAGAACCGCAACCGGCTGCTGATCCATGTCCATGGCGGCTGTTACGTGCTCAATCCCGGCGAGGCCGCGCTTCCTGAGGCGCTGTTCATGGCCGGCTTCGGGCATTTCAAGGTGATTGCGGTCGACTACCGGATGCCGCCCGAAGCCTATTTTCCGGCAGCGCTCGATGACGGTCTCACCGTCTATAAAAGCGCCATCAAAACCATCGATCCGAAGAACGTTGGGATCTTCGGCAGTTCAGCGGGCGGTGCGCTGACCCTGGAAATGATCCTGAAAGCCAAGCAGGACGGCGTGCCGCTGCCGGGCGCGATCGCGCCGGGCACGCCGATGTCCGACGTGACCAAGGTCGGCGATAGCTTTGTCACCAATGCCATGCTCGACAATGTGCTGGTGTCACCCGATGGCTTCTGCGATGCCGGCACCAAGGTCTATGCCAACGGCCGCGACTTACGGGATCCGCTGCTGTCGCCTGTCTATGGCGACATGCACGGTTTCCCGCCGACGATCCTTACCAGCGGCACGCGCGACCTGTTGCTTAGCAACACGGTGCGGGTTCATCGCAAGCTGCGTCAGGCCGGTGTCGAGGCTGCGTTGCAGGTGTTCGAGGGCCAGTCGCACGCGCAATTCTATCGCGATGACACCTCGCCGGAGGCCAAGGATGCCTTCGAAGAGATCGCGGGCTTCTTCGACAAACATCTGGGGAAATAAGCGTCTGGTCGCACCAAATTTCAACCTGCAACCCCCGAAGTCCAGGAGGATCACCATGTCGATGACGATACAGCGCACGATCGCGGCCGCCGGTTTTGCCTTGATTGGTTTGACGTCCGCCGCTTCAGCGGAAGATGTGCGCATCCGCGGCACCATCGAAAGTGTCGATGGCCCGGTTTACCTGGTCAAGAACCGCGATGGCGCGGAGATGAAGCTGACGGTTACCGACAATCCGCTGTATGTCGCGATCGCGCCGGCAACGATGGCGGATATCAAGCCCGGCATGTTCGTCGGTTCGGCCGGAACAATGCAACCCGATGGCACGCAGAAAGCCATCGAGGTGCATATTTTTCCGGAATCGATGCGCGGCACCGGCGAGGGCCATTACGACTGGGACCTCAAGCCGAACACCAAGATGACCAATGCCAATGTCGAGCAGACCGTCGGCGGCGTCGATGGTCAAATGCTGTCGGTCAAATACAAGGGCGGCGAAAAGAAATTGCTGGTGACTCCCGAAACCGTTGTCGTGACCTACGTCCCCGGCAGCAAGGATGATCTGAAGCCCGGCACCAGGATTTTCGTCGGCGCCGCCAAGAAAATGCCTGATGGCACCTTCCAAACCCCGCGGATCACCTACGGCAGAAACGGCGCGGGTCCGGCTTTCTGAGCTGGCTGCATCGCGAGACGATCGACCACCCCAAAACAAGAACCAACGTCAACCTGGAGGATAGCATGCGTTCAATCGTATCAATGACACTGGCGGCCTGCGCCATCGCCGCTTTGAGTTCGTCGGCGCTGGCGCAAACACCGGCGCCCGCGACCCCACCGGCATCGCCATCTGCGGGCGGGACGCCCGATGCGATGCCGTTCGACATTCCCTATGGCACATCGATCGGACTTGAGCGTGCCAAGCAGGTGATGGCGGCTGCCGAAGCCGAAGCCAAACGGCGAAACTGGAAGATGAATATCTCGGTGGTCGATACCAACGGCGAACTGGTGCATTTCTCGCGCATGGAAGGCGCGCAGATCGCGTCAGGTCCGATCTCGGTCGGCAAGGCGCGCACCGCGGCGCGGTTCCGCCGCGAGTCCCGCCTGTTTTATAACGCCTATGAAACCGGTCATGCCTATACCGGCACGCTCGATCCGACCCTGGTCGCGAGCCCCGGTGGCTTTCCGCTGGTCGAAGGCGGCAAGCTGATCGGCGCCGTCGGCTGCAGCGGTGGCACCGGCGACCAGGATGCGGCAGTCTGCAAGGTCGGCGCCGAGGTGGTGAAGTAGCACCCGTCTGCGTTGCAGCTTAGAGCCCGGTCCTCTTCCGACTGTGAGGAGGGCCGGGACGAGGCCCGGAGAGCGCTTGTGCGAGGCGGGGGCTCTGCGCGGAGCCACGTGCTTTTCGCATAGCATGACGATAGTCAGCGCATTGCGAAGCGATCATTAGATCGTTAGATGACGGCCTCAAAGATGGAGTCCGCCGATGTGGCTGCTGTTGCTGTTGCCCTTTGTCGGGCTGTTATGGGTGCCCTTCTATAATTTCGCCGAGCCCTCGCTGTTCGGCTTTCCGTTCTTCTATTGGTACCAGCTCGCATGGGTACCGATCACCTCGTTGTTGATCTGGCTGGTCTATCGGCGCCGTGCGCCCGACGAAACGCCGTAGTCGGGAAAGAGCATGGGTATGGCCGATCGGATCGAATGGGTTTCACTCTCGGTTTTCATTTTCTTCTTCGCCCTCGTCACGGTGATGGGTTTCTTCGCCGCGCGCTGGAAATCCGGTCCGGTCAACGAGCATCTTGACGAATGGGGCTTGGGCGGCCGGCAATTCGGCACCTGGATCACCTGGTTTCTGGTCGGCGGCGATTTCTACACCGCCTATACCGTGATCGCGGTGCCGGCGCTGGTCTACGCGGTCGGCGCTTACGGTTTCTTCGCGCTGCCTTACACCATCATCGTCTATCCCTTTGTGTTCGCGGTGATGCCGGTGTTGTGGAAGGTGGCGCACGCCAACGGCCACGTGACCGCCGCCGATGTGGTTCAGGGAGCCTACAGTTCGAGGGGTCTTGAACTGGCGGTTGCGATCACCGGCATGGTCGCGACCATGCCCTATATCGCGCTGCAATTGATCGGCATGGGCGTCGTGATCAAGGCGATGGGGCTCTCCGGCGAATGGCCGATCATCGCGGCCTTTATCGTGCTGGCGCTGTACACCTATAGCTCCGGGCTACGCGCGCCGGCGCTGATCGCCTTCGTCAAGGACATCATGATCTATATCGTGGTGCTGGTCGCGGTCGTGGTGGTGCCGGCGAAGCTTGGCGGCTATGGCGCGGTGTTTGCCGCGGCCGGCGATGCCTTCGCGGCCAAGGGTGGCGCGACCGGGCTGCTCCTGAAGCCGGGGCAGATGCTGCCTTACGCGACGCTGGCGTTGGGCTCGGCGCTGGCGGCGTTCATGTATCCGCATACGCTTACCGGCATCTTCGCGTCCAAATCCGCCGGGACCATCCGCAAGAACGCGGTGTTGCTGCCGGCCTACACGCTGCTGCTCGGGCTGATCGCGCTGCTGGGTTACATGGCGCATGCGGCTCACATCAAGGTGGATACGCCGAACGACGTGGTGCCCGTGTTGTTCCAGGCGTTGTTCCCGTCCTGGTTCGCGGGCTTTTCATTTTCCGCGATCGCGATCGGCGCGCTGGTGCCGGCCGCCGTGATGAGCATCGGCGCCGCCAATCTGTTCACGCGCAACGTCTGGAAGTCCTACGTCAACCCGGACATCAGCCATGCCGGCGAGGCGGCGGTGGCGAAAATCGCATCGCTGGTCGTGAAGGTCGGCGCGCTCGCCTTTATCCTGTTCCTGCCGACGCAATATGCGCTCGACCTGCAATTGCTCGGCGGCTTGTGGATTCTGCAGACTTTTCCGGCGCTGGTGTTCTGCCTGTTCACGCGCTGGTTCCGCGCCGAAGGCCTGCTGCTCGGGTGGGCGGCCGGCATCGGCTGGGGATCGTGGACGGCGTGGAGCAACGGACTAAAGCCGCTTGCGAGCATCGACCTCGGCGGCGTCAGTTACGTGTTTTATGTCGGGCTCGGCGCACTGATCCTCAATATCGTGGTCGCGACCGTGGCGACCGTGATCGTGGCATGGATCGCGCCGAACCGGCAGGGGGCTACTGCTCGATCTTGATATTGGCGGCCTTGGCGACCGCAGTCCATCGCGCGATGTCGGACGCCAGGATCTTTGAAAATTCCTCGGAGGAATTGCCGACCGAGTCGATGCCGAGCGGCTTCAGGTGCTCGATGACGTCAGGCATCCGGGCGATCTTCATCAGTTCGCCTTCGAGTTTTTTCGCGATCGCCGGCGGGGTGTTCTTCGGCGCGAACAGCCCGCTCCACAACACGGCCTCGACGTCGGCACCGGCCTCCTTCATGGTCGGCACGTCAGGAAGATCGTCGACGCGTTTGGGGGCAGCGACCGCGAGCGCGCGCACCTGGCCGCCCTTGATCTGGCCCGACACCGGGCCGGCATCGGCGATGGTCGCGGTGACCTGGCCCGAGATCACCGCCATCACGGAATCATTGGCGCCCTTGTAGGGAATTTCCTGCATCGGCGCGCCGGTCTTCTGCTTGAACAGTTCAGTCGCGACCTGGAACGCGGCCGACGCGCTGGAATAGTTCGTCTTGTCCGGATTGGCCTTGGCGTAGGCCACGAGATCGGCGACCGATTTGAATGGCGACGAAGCGTTGACGATCAGGATCAGCGGGAACGAGCCGAGTTCGGACAACGCAACAAAATCGCGGATCGAATCGTAGTTCAGTTTGGCGTAGACCGCCGGATTGATGGTCATGGCGCCGCTGGCGCCGACCAGCAGCGTATAGCCGTCCGGAGCCGCCTTGGCGACGTATTCGGTCGCGACGATCGCGCCGGCGCCCGGCTTGTTGTCGATGACGACGGGTTGACCGAGACCCTCGGATAATTTTTGCCCGACGATCCGCGCCAGAATGTCGTTGCCGCCGCCGGGCGTGAATCCGACGACGATATGGATCGGCCGCGTCGGATATTTTGCAGGGTCTTCCTGGGCGGACGCCGGTGAAGCGGCCATCGCGCCCAGCACGAGCGATCCCAGGCACATGCCGATCGAACAAGTTCTGGCCAGCGCTTTCATCAACTATCTCCCGCCATCGCCGAAAGTCCTTGGCTCAAAGCCGCGTCACATGAATATGCAACACGGCGGCTTTGCCGTCATCGAGTGCAGCAAAAGCGCGATCGATCGCCGCCGAGAGATCGCCGGGCTCAGTGACGCGCTCGCCATGGGCGCCGAACGCTCTTGCCACGCCCGAAAAATCCCGCTGCTCGCCCTGACGGCCCGACATCAGCCGGGACTGGAACTCGTCGGTCTCGGCGGCAACGCCCTTCGGGTAAACCCGCTGCACCGCGGATTTAACCGCCTGCCAGCCGCCATTGTCGAGCACGATGGTCAGGATCGGAATCTGGTACTGCTGCGCCACTGCATAGACGCTGTCCGGGGACGAGAAATGAAACCCGCCGTCGCCGATCACCTGCACGACGCGGCGATTGGGTTGCGCGAGTTTCAGCCCCAGCGCCATGCCGCCGGAAAAACCGAGCCCACCGCCGGCAAGGCCGACATAGCTTTGCGGTTTTGTGCGCGTAACGTGCTCTTGCAGGATCGGCCCGTTGCGGATGGCTTCGTTGAGCACGAGGTCGTTCTGCGAGAGTTTTGCGCTCAGTGTCGCAAACACGAAGGCCGGGTTGAGCGCGCCCGGTACGCCCTGATTGGCGCTTGCCGTGGCACGGCGCTTGGCGGCGGCTTCACGCGCGGTGCCCCAGCCTGCGATGCGCTCGGCGATGCGACGGCGAAAGGTATCGTCGGCGCGGGCTTCGACGGCGTCCAGCATCTGTTGCAGCACGATGGCGCAATCGCCCTGGACGCGCATGTCGGTGGCAAATCCCCACATCGGAAAATCCGCCTTGAGGGGATCGATGTCGATCTGGATCCATTTGATGGCGCTCGCGCGCTTGGCGTATTGCGGCACGAACGGCACATCCGAATCCAGGATCAGGCCGAGGTCGGCGTGTTCAAGCAAGGGCAGGGGATCGGAGCCGGCGAAGCACGGCGAGTCCTGAGGGATGTTGAGGTCGATCGAATTGAATTCCACGACGCGGATCCCGCAGAGGCGCGCCAGTCGGTCCAGTGCCGCGACCGCTTGCGGCCTGCGGCCGAGATAGGCGGTGAACGCTACCGGATTGTCTGCCGCCATCAAGGCTGTCGCGATCGCCTCGGCGCGTGCAGGCTCGACGCCGCCGGACTGCACGCTGCCATAACGCGCCGGCGCATAAGACGGCATCGCCGTATCGTCCCATTCTTCCGCCAAGGTTTCGCGCGGCAGCATCATGTAGACCGGGCCGGGCGGATCGCTTTGCGCAAAGGCGCTGGCGCGCGCTAGCGCCTCCTTCACCACCACGCCGGACGGCAACGAATATTCCCATTTGACATAGGGGCGCACGATACTGGCGATATCAAACGGGTCCTGCACGAAATGCACATAGGTGTCGCGCGAGGCCGGCAGCTCGCCGTGCAGCGTATGCGGCGCGCGTCCGGCGAACAGCATCACCGGCAGGCGATAGCGGAACAGGTTCTGGATCGCCATGCAGGCGTTCGCGGTGCCGGCATCGACATGGACGAATACAGCCTGGCCGCGCCCGGTCGCCAGCGCGTAACCGCCGGCCATGTGCACCGCGACGATTTCGTGCGGGCACAGGATCATTTCGGGATGCTTGCGGCCCTCCCTGTCCCAGCGCGCCATTTCCTCGATCAGCGACACATGGTCGGTGCCGAGATTGGCGAAGATGTAATCGACCCCGAGATCGACCAGACCTTCGAGGAAATAATGCGCAGCGCTATGACGGCTCATGATTAATGCTTTTCCGCAACAAATTTGTTCCGCAACGTGCCGATGCCGGTGATGTCGATCTCGACAACATCGCCCGCCTTGATGTCGGGCGAGGCGCCATCGGTGCCCATCCAGATCACGTCGCCCGGCCACAGCGTGAAATACTTGGTCAGTTCGACGATGAACGGCACGATGCCGAAGATCATGTCGTTGGTGCGAAAGCGATTGCTCTCCTTGCCGTTGACCCGGACCACGGTCTCCATCTTGTCGAGATCAACCTCGGTCTCGATCCACGGCCCCATCGGTTTGAAAGTATCGGCGTTCTTGGCGCGCCACAGCCCACGATCGGCCTTCTGCCAGGTGCGCTCGCTGACGTCATTGCCGATGGTATACCCGAACACGCACGACATCGCATCGGTCGCCGTGAGGTGCTTGGCCTTCTTGCCGATCACGACGACCAGTTCGCCTTCGTAGTGGATCTTTTCGGTAGCGGTCGCGGGAATCACAACATCTTCGTCATGTGCGATCAGCGCGTTCTGCGCGCGGTAACCGATCTCGGGCCGGTCGGGGACATTGGGGACCGTGCCGGCCTTGTCGGCGGCTTCCTTGAGATGCTTGAGGTAATTGAGGCCGACGCAATAAAAGGTGCGCGGCACCAGCGGCAGCTCGATTTTCACGTCCTTCAGCGCGTGGGTTTGTGCGGTGCGCTTCCATTCGCCGAACGGATCGCCGCTGACGGTGATGACCTTGTCGCCCTCGACCAGCCCCCAGGATGTATTCCCGGCGGCGGTGAATTTAAGCCAGCGCATCTGCTATCCTTTTTATTCGGCCGCGACGCGCGGCTCGGTTTTCCATGCGCCGGCGGCGGGGCGCCGCAGGCCGAGATTCTCACGCAGGGTCTTGCCGGCATAGTCCTTGTGGAACAGGCCGCGGCGCTGCAATTCCGGCACGACATGCTGGACGAAATCCGCGTAGGAGCCCGGCACATAGGTTGCCGCCACCACAAAGCCGTCGCAGCCGCGGTTGACGAACATCTCTTCAAGCTTGTCGGCAATCTCCTTGGGGCCACCGACGATGGCGTCCTGGGTCTGGCCGCGGCCGGAGAAAGTGATGAAATCGCGCGTGCTGGGGTTGGTCTTGCCCGAGGTTTTCAGCACGCCATCGCGGATGCCGATCATGCCCTGCATCCCCTGCAATTCTTCCGTCGTCAGCGGCTCGTCGATGCCTTTGGCGCCGAAGTCGAAGTTCAACCCTTCCGCCAGCAGCGACAACGCGTCGATTTCCAGCGGCAGTTTTCCGATCAACGCCATCCTATCCTCGGCTTCGGCCTTGGTGGCCCCGCACACCGGGGTGATCAGGTTGCAGAGGAACATCTGGTCGGGATCGCGCCTGAGCTTGGCGGCTTCGTTCTTGATGGCATCATAGCCCTGCTTGGCATTGGCAAGGTTACGCGCGGCCGTGAAGATCACTTCACCCCAGCGTCCCGCGAAACGCTGGCCGCGGCCGCTGGCGCCGGCCTGGATGACGACGGGATGGCCTTGTTGCGAACGCGGCACCGTGAATGGCCCGCGCGACTTGAAAAAAGTGCCGTTGTGGTCGAGCCGCTTCACCTTGGTTGGGTCGGCGAACCTCCCGCTCTTCTTGTCGATGATCAGCGAACCGTCTTGCCAGGAATCCCAATGGCCAAGCACGACTTCCATGAACTCGTCGGCGCGGTCGTAGCGCAGGTCATGCTCGAGGTGCTGGTCGCGCCCCATATTGTGGGCTTCGCCGTCGTTCACCGAGGTGACGACGTTCCAGGCGGCGCGGCCATTGGTCATCAGATCGAGGGTGGCGAAGCGGCGCGCGACGTCGAACGGCTCGAAATAGGTGGTCGAACAGGTCGATGCCAAACCAAGCTTCTCGGTGACCATGCCCATCGTGGTCAGCACCACGATCGGATCCATCTTCACGCAGCGGATGCCGTATTCGACGGTGTGGGCGTGATCGTTGCCGTAGCGGTCGGGCATCGCCAGCCGGTCGTCGAAGAACGCCATGTGGAATTTGCCGGCTTCCAGGATACGGGCGATTTCCTGGTAATAATCCGCCGACATCGAATCGTCGCGCGATTCCGGATGCCGCCAGGAGCTCGGCAGGTTGGTGCAATTCTGCGCTTGCAGGAATCCCACCATCGCCATTTGCCGTGTCATGCTGCTCTCCCTGTTCCCTGGCGTTTCTTATGCGAGACCGAGTTCAGTGGCCAGTTTGTATTCGCCGGCCAGCGCCCGCAATTTTTCCCAGGTCGCGTCCTCGATCTCGATGCCTTCGGCCTTGCGCTTCTGCTCGCGGATATATTCGACCTCGCCCGGATAGAACACACCCTTCGAGCCTTCCGACGGCGGCGTCGATTTGAGATAGCGCGCGAACTCTCCGACCTCCTTCTGGAAATCCTTCAGCGGACGAAACGCGGCGACATTGAACACCGCCATGAAGCATCCGTCATTATGCCGTCCGGTCGGCTCGACGCCGAAACCGAGGCCGGTGAGCAGCCCGCACAGGATTTCCACCATCGCGGCGAGGCCGCTGCCTTTGTAACCCTCGCTGCCGCCAAGCGGCAGCAATGCGCCGCCCTTGCGGTATTCCTTGGGATCGGTGGTGTGCCGCCCTTCTGAATCGATGATCCAGCCTTCGGGGATCGTTTCTCCGCGCGCGACCGCGAGCTGGATCTTGCCGGCAGCCACCGCCGAAGTCGCCATATCGAGATAAAATGGAGCTTCGAGATCGGACGGCACCGCGATCGAAATCGGATTGGTGCCGAGCCGCGCCTCGCGACCGCCGAAGGGGGCGACATGTTTGGGTGAGCGGCCGGAATCGGCCGCCGCGATCCCGATCATGCCTTCGCGTATCGCCATCATCGGATAGGCCGCGAGCCGGCCGACATGGCTTTGCCGGAACACCGTGCACGCCGCGACATTGGCCGTCTTCGCCTTCTCGATCGTCAGCGCCATCGCCTTGGCGTTGACATGGAAGCCGAATCCCCAATGGCCGTCGATCACGGTCGTGGTCGGCGATTCCTGCACGATGGTCCACTTCGCCCCGGGAACGATGTGTCCAGCCTTGACGCGATCGATATAGGTCGGAATCGCGATAATGCCGTGCGAGTCGTGGCCGGCGAGGTTGGCGTTGACGCATCCGATGGCGACCGCGCTGGCTTCCTCATCCGAGGCGCCGGCGGCCTTGAGCAGTGCCGCACCGATACGCGTGAGGCGGTTGGCCTGGATAATGGGCATGGGATTTCCTCTTTCGACGCCCGCGCGGGACGCGGGTCTTGCTTGTTGTTGCGCCATCATGGTCTCAAAGCGATGGCCCCAGAGCAAGTGGCAAAAATCGAATGGCCGGTCCCGCCAGGCACAGTCGCACGAGACAGTTTCCACACCGCGGAATTGAACATTTCCGCAAGGCGAGCAACCCGGTGCGCCTTCGCCCGATCGGCTCCTGAGGCGGCGTCTGGACGTCAGCCGGACGTCCCTTGGATGTCACTTGGACGTTCGCGCCGCCGGATATCCGTAGAACTGCTGATCTATCGGGCTTTTGGGCGGCCTTATTGTTGGGCCGTTTACTCTGAATCGGAAGTTAGGCCGCGTTTAACGGCCGTTTAGTCCTCCGACACGCATAAATTCACCGGGACCGGCAAAAATTACCCCGAAGGGAGCGGGTCGGTGAAGACGAACATCACGCGTACGTTTGCAGCGTTGAGCGCAACCAACGAAGCGATCCTTTACGCGAAATCGCCAGAGGAACTGTACGAGCAGGTAAGCAAAGCCGCGTTTTCCAGCGGCGACTTTCTCGCGACGGCGGTGTTTCTGTTGGAACCCGGCACCGACAAGCTTCGCTTTGCCGCCGGCTTCGGCGAGGACATCAAACGGTTGTGCCGGATCGACATCACAATCGCCGCCAACACACCCGAGGGGTCTGGCGTTTGCGGACAGGCATTCCGCGACCGCAAGATCTCTATCAGCAATGATTTCCTGAACGATGCGCGCTCGCTGGCCTGGCGACAGGGCGCAAGTGCCGGCCGTGTCGGCGCGGCCGCGGCGTTGCCGCTGACCTGCAATGGCCGGAGCGTCGGCGTGTTGCTCGTCACCATGCGCGAAGCCGGTTCGCTGGACGACGAGACCGTGTCCCTGCTCGAGCGGATGTCGGCGAACATTTCGTATGCGCTGGACAATTTCGATCGCGAGGCGGCGCGGGCACGGCTGTCGCGTATGTTCGCGGCGCTGAGCGCAACCAATGAAGCAATCATGCGGGCGAAGTCCCGCACCGAGCTGTTTGAACTGGTGTGCGAAGCCGCCGCGAATGGCGGCAGGTTCACCTCGACCAGTATCGGCCTCGTCCGGCCTAACGAGGAGTTTCTCGAAATCGTCGCTGCGGCGGGACCGATCGCGGCAAAAACCAGGACCTTCAGGCTTTCCGTCAGGGAGGACACCCCTCGGGGCGGCGGACTCACCGGTATCGCGTTCCGCAGCCGCCGAGCCTGTATCAGCAACGACTATCTGAACGATCCGCGTGGGGCGGCGTTTCACGAGTCCTCGCGCCGGGACGGATCGAATGCGGTCGCGGCGTTTCCGTTGTTCAATGGCGGGGAGCCGATCGGCATTTTGTTGTTTTGCGCGGCCGAAAAGGGCGCATTCACGCCGGGATCGGTGGATCTGCTGCAGCGCATCGCCGACAACATCGCCTTCGCACTGGATAATTTCGACCGTGCGGATGAGAAGACCAAAGCGGATGAGCGGATCGAATACCTTGCTTCGCATGACAGCCTGACCGGCCTGCCCAATCGCGACATGTTCAACGGCCTGCTGCATGCGGCGATGCTGACCGCCACGCGGCGTCAACTGCAGTTTGCATTGCTGTTCATCGATCTCGACCGCTTCAAGATCATCAACGATTCATTGGGCCATGAAGCCGGCGACGCGTTGCTGGCGGAAATAGCCACCCGGCTGCGCCGGAATCTGCGCTCCAGCGACATCGTAGCGCGGCTCGGTGGCGACGAGTTCGTCGTGATCCTCGAGCATACCGCCGACCGCGGCGCTATCGAGGAAATCGCCCGTGAACTGCTGGCGACAGTTAGCGCACCCGTGCGACTGAGCGGTCATGAGTGCCACGCCACCGCCAGCATCGGCATCGCCATGTTTCCGGATCACGGCTCCGACGTACACACCCTGACCAAGAACGCCGATATGGCGATGTATCTTGCCAAGGAAGACGGCAAGAACAATTTCCGCTTCTTCACCAAGGAAGTGAAGATGCAGTCGATCGAGCGGCTGACCCTGGAAAACTGCCTGCGTCATGCGTTGTCACGCAATGAGTTCTCGCTGCATTATCAGCCGAAGGTGAATCTGGCGACCGGACAGATTACCGGCGTGGAAGCCCTGTTGCGCTGGGAGCATGCCGAGCACGGCATGCTGCCGCCGGGACAGTTCATTCCGCTCGCGGAGGAAACCGGCCTGATCGTTCCGATCGGGCGCTGGGCGCTGCGGGAAGCCTGCTCGCAAAACATGGCATGGCAGCGTCACGGATTGCGGCCGCTGTCGATGGCGGTCAACCTGTCGCCGCGCCAGTTCAGCGACGAGAACCTGCTTCACGATATCGATGAGGCGCTGGCGGCGAGCGGCATGTCGCCGGCCCTGCTGCAGATCGAGGTCACCGAAAGCATGATGATGCGCAACGTCGCGCGCGCCATCAAGGTGCTCGACGAGATCCAGGGCCGGGGCATCCGGATCGCGATCGACGATTTCGGAACCGGCTACTCGTCGATGTCGCTGATGAAGCAATTTCCGATCGATACCATCAAGATCGACCGTTCGTTCGTGCGCGACCTTCCTGATGATACCGAGGACCGGGCGATCGCGCAGGCGATCATCAACATGGGCCGTGCGCTCGAAATGACCATCGTGGCCGAAGGTGTGGAAACGGTCGAGCAGGAAACATTCCTGCGCGCGCATGGTTGCGATGAGATGCAGGGCTTTCTGTTCAGCCGGCCGCTGCCATCAGATCAGATGGCCGATCTGCTGCGGCCAGCGCCGCAGATGGTGGCGCCGCCGCTGCAACCGACGGCAAACGGCGATCTCAAGCAGCCGGCCCCAGGGCGCTCAAAACCGCGGAAATCCGCCCGGCAAGCCGCGCATTAGGCGAGGGCGCTATCGCGGGCTCGAATGGCTCGCGTTGAACGGAAAATTTCCGGTCCACGGCAGTAGCGTCTGGTCCCGGAGCGAGGCGTGTATTACGCCGGCGCCGGCGGCGACAAGCGAGCCATCCGGCAATCCCAGGCTCGCGCACCATTCCGCCGGCATCTCTTGTCGGCCGTCCAGCGCTTCGAACGCCGGGCCCCACCACCATGCCGGGGCCGGCGATCGCTCGTGTTCGGGAACGGCGCGCCATCGCGCGAATTCGTGCACGATGCGTTCAAAGGACAAATCCGCCGTCTGACGCATCGTGGCCTCCAGTCATTTCGTCTGCTCGACCTCGGTCGCCGTCGCCGGGCCTTCGCCCATGATCAGCAATACGGTGTCTTCATCCTTGGCGCCATCCCAATGCACCTGTTTGCCGAAATGCGTCACAAAGCTGCCGGCGGGAATCGGGGTGGTGCCGTGTTCAGGATCGAATTTCGGACCGGAGCCCACCCACCAGGTGCCTTGCAGGACCTCGATGTAGCGGTCGTTCGGATGGAAGTGCGGGTGGCTGAAATGGTTTCCCTTGGTCCATTTGTTATAGACGACGTAGAAGCCTGGCTTGGTCGGATCACCCACCACCACCGCGACTTGCGCGCCGGCCGCATTGACCGGGCCCCACGGAATCTGGTCCGGCAATTTGTAGATCACGGCGGCCGGATTAAGTTCGGCGGCGGAACTGATGCTCAGCATGCCGGCGAACGACAGCGGCAGCAAAAGATAGCGCCAAAACCGGTTGGTGGCTTTCATAGTTTTCTCCCCATTTCCGCGACTTCGTAGAGTCGGGTTTTTCTTTATGGGAGAATGTTAGCCGGTCTGGTTCCGGGGGGGCAAGCGATACGCCTGCATGGGCGGCAGCGGGGTTTGTGCCGTCAGGTTTGAACGCAACGCAATCGCAGCATGGAAGGCGGCTGAGCCGTGCGCCCCCTAGCTGCGCGGGGTCCGACGGGCGTTCGACGGCTTGCTCCTGTGGAACAGCAGATAGAGCGCGCGCGGATTGGTGGTCAGATAGCGCCAGAACAGCCGGCGCGGCTCCAGCCAGATTCGCCAGGCCCATTCGAGGCTGACGGCCTGCATCCATCCCGGGGCGCGGGCGCGGCTGCCCGAAAGGAAGTTGAACAGCCCGCCCGACGTCTTGATAACGCCGACATTCGACAGCCGCGGGGTGAATTCCTCGACGAAGGCCTGCTCATAGGGCACGCCGAGCGCCACCCACAAATAATCCGGAGCCAGCGCGTTGATCTCATCGACCTTGCTGCGAAGCGCGTCGCCCCTGAGATAGCCATGGGAGTGGCCAATGATCTTCAGATTGGGGAACATCTTCTGGACGTTGGCGACGGCGCTGGCGTTTTCCTGTTCGTCGGCGCCGAACATGTAGAAGGTGAGTCCGGCGGCCGCGGCCTTGCGCGCGACTATCTCAAATAGGTCGGTCGTTGCAACGCGCTCGGGCAATGGCGTCGACGACTTCAGTCGCGATACGGTGACGAGCGGCTGACCGTCGGCATTGATGAGATCGGCCGAGCGGAACAGCCGATCCGTCATCGGTTCGGTCGAACAGCGCGACAGCACTTCGCCATTGGCTGATGTCAGGTACAGCGGCCGGTCGACCTTGCGGGCCGGAAAAACCATGTCGATCATGAAATTCGCGGTCTGCTCGATATCGAGCACGGCGAGCCTCAGCCCACCCAGCGAAATTCGCGGCACGCTCGCGGTGGCGGCCCTCCCTACGGGATTTGCACGACGCTCAAGCATATTGTTTGTCTCGCTGACGTTTGACTGCCGCAGGATTAAGTTCGTTGAGGACGACACCAACCAGCTTGCGCTCCGCACCGCCGAGCGCCGTGATGATAGTTTCGATGCAATCGTTGATATCGAGCTTGGCGGGCAGCACCGCGACGAGGCCGCCGGCCGCCTCGAACAGCTTGTGGTCCGCCACACTCCAGGGCATCGCCGGTCCGTCGAGGATCACAAGGTCATAGCTGCCGGCGGAGCGCGCCTCGGTGATCGCCTTCTGAACCGCTTCGCTCGACTTGGCGTCGGATGTGGTGATCGCCGGCAGCACCGAGATGCCATTCCTGGTCTCGATAACGCGGGAAGGCTTGGTGCCGATATTGAGCCAGTTGAGTGTGTTGGCTTCGCTCTTGGCGGGCCGGCTCAACTTGTCGGAAAGCGCGTGGTTGGCATGATCGGCGTCGATCATCAGGACCTTGGCGCCGTCGCGTGCGGCCGCAAGCGCGATATTCAATGCCGCGATGCTGCGATCTTGAGCGGAGCCCGCGCCGATCACGGCCATGACAGGCGTTGCGTCGGCAGGCGCACGCTTCGCCAGCGGCGCGCGCATCTCGCGCATGGCATTGAGGAACGTCGTCAGCGGAAAGCCCGCGCGCAGCGTCGGCCAACCCATCCGCGTCACGTCGGTAATGCCGCCGCTCGCCAGGATTCCACCCAGCGTTCGCATCACGTCGGATTCCTGCAAAAGCGCGATCGGCGGCTTTTCGAGCGTCAAGACGGCGTCCTGCGGCTGAGGCTGTCGCTGCGGTTGCGGCGGCATGCTCCTGGGCTGTTTCGGCGACGCAGCCGCCGGTTTGGTTTCGGTCTTGGCGGGTTGCGGTTCGGCGGTGTCGGGCGGCAGCCGATCGGCGGCGACGGCCCAGGCCGCGGCTGCGAGCGTGCCGAGCATGAAGCCGACGATCGCCAGCAGGCTCATGGCCGGGGGGAAGGTGCGAAGGCGCGGTACGGTGGCCTCGCCGATGATGCGGGCGTTCGAGGTGTTGAGGCTCTCCTGCTCCTCGGTTTCGCGCGAGCGCTTGAGGAACGACTGGTAAACGTCACGGTTGGCTTCGACATCACGTTCAAGCTCACGAAGTCGCACGGCTGCCTGGCTCAACTCGACGCTCTGGCGCTTTTGCATGTCGAGCGACTTATTGAGTGAAGCTTCGTAGTCGCGGGCGCGGGTCAGGTCGTTTTTCGCCGAGATGGCGAAGCGATCGACTTCCTCATTGATGGTTCTGCGCAGATCCTCGACCTGCTTCTCGATCTGGCGCAGCGCGGGATGCAAAGGTCCGAGTTCACCGGTCAATTCCGCGTAGCGCTTGCGGGCTTCGGCATATTGCGAGCGAAGATTGGCGATGGTCGGTGACTGCAGCGCCTCGGGAATGGCGCCGCTGTCGGTGGCGGCGCGGCGGCTAGCTTGGATCTGGTCGTATTTGGCCTGCGCATCGAGCGTCGCTGCCCGCGCCGCGGCGAGCCGCTGGTTGCTGGCGGAGAGTTGCTGATCGCTGATCAGCGTGTCCTGGGTACCGACGAAATTATTCTGCGCCTTATAGACCGCCAGGATGTTTTCCGAATTGCGCAGCCGTGCCTTCAACTCGTTGAGGCGGCCGGACAGGTCGGTCGTTGCGCGACGCGCAGCGGTGGCCCGCGAGTTCTTCGATTCGGTGAGATAGGCCTGCGCCAGCGCGTTCGAGAGCATCGCCGCCTTGGCCGGCTCATGCGACCAGACATCGATGTCGACGATGAAGCTGCGATCGGTCTTCTTGACGTTGATGTGGCGGTTCAAGGCTTCCAGCGCCGACATCTGCCCGAGTTTGTCTTCTTCCGCTGTCGTCGGGGTCTGGATCCCAAACAGCCCGAGGAGAGATGCCACAAGTCCCTTGGAGGCACCGCCAAATTCGGGATCCTGATCGAGATGCGTGCTCTGGATCACTTGCAGCAACACGTTGTTGGACGTGATCAGGCGCGCCTGGCTTTCGACCACCATGGCGAGGCCGGAAACATCCTGTGCGCGCGGCGTCAATTCGCGATCGACCAGTTGCAGTTCACGGGGGTCGACATAAAGCTGGGCCGTCGCCGTATATTTCGGCGTCATGCTTTTGCCGACCGCGACGGCCGCGCAGGCGCAAATCAGCCCGGCCGCGGCAATCGCGACCCGTCGCCGCCAAAGCACGCGGCTGAGTTCCAGAACGCTGAAGCCACCCGACATCAGCGGTTGCGGCCGCGGTGCGCCGGATTTGGCCTCGCCGATCGGTTGGTCATAAACGAGCATGAGTCCCGGCTTCCATTCGAACCGCCGCACCAGTCGGCTGAGCGGCCACTCTCCGGGTCACGCCAAACGCGCCCGTTACCGGCGCGGCACAAACGCAACAGGAAAAATTAACCATACTCATTGAGGGACTATTCACGGAAATCGCAAAAAAAGCGTTTAAGCGGATGCGCATAACGACACCTCCGCGCTGTCCGAAATCAGGACTATTAATGTTTCGTTATCGATTTGCGCGCGGCAGCGATGGTCCAGCGCGAGCGCAGCCCCGGCGGCCGGCGCCAGGCGCCGGACACGCAAGGACGTCGCCAGCCGATGGCTGGCAGTTACTCTCGTGTTGGACCGCATCGCGAACATCGCTCAGCGCTTTCGCAGAATCACGTGGTAGTCGCCATGCCGCACGTCGGTCTTTCGCAACAGCAGACCATTGATGACCGAGGCGGCGGCATCGATCAGGGCGGCAAGCACCGGTTTGCGCGCTCGCATCTCCGGGAAGCGCGGGCTCTCGTATTCCCTGCGATAGATCACCTCGGTACCGTGAGCTTTCGCGAATGCATAGAGATTCGAGAGCGACACCAGCGGGTGGAAGACGGTCGGAAACGGCGCTTGGCCCGGCTTGCCGGCATCCATATCGCCGCGAACGTGGCGATAGAACCAGACGTGGAACCAGTGCGGCGTGTATTTGGTGACGACGCCGGACAATGAGTTCGGGTTGGGTGCGGCAATCAGAACCATGCCACCCGACTTGAGCGACTCAAAGAAGCCTGTCAGCGCCGCCTCGACATCGGGAACGTGCTCCAGGACGTTGTAGCAGGTCACAAGATCAAAGCTTTCGGGAGCGAAGCGATAGGTCTGGATATCACCCAGGATCGTCTTGTCCGCATAGTCGTTCTTGCGCAGTTGCTCCTCGTCGATATCGACAACGGTAATGTCCGAGCGGTGCACCACGTCAGGCGGCAAGAAGGAGGTCGATCCACCACCGGCCTCGTACACGGTGAGCCTGCGGTTCGGCAGTTCGGCACCGAGGATTCCGTGAACCGCGATCAGACTATCGAAGGCCTCGCCGGGAGGCAGTTTGAGTCGCGCCTGCAGTTGGGCAGCCATACGCGATGGGGTGTTGCACGCCCTGGTGGGCGCGGCGAGAGCGAGGTTTAATGCAGCCGATTTGCTCATGGTCTTGCTTCTTGTGTTGTTGGGTGGGGCGGTTGGCGTTCTACAAAGGTGCTGCGCGGTCTCTCCGAACGACATCGTTGCGTGGTCGTCGGAGCCTGGCTCATGCTGGGTCGGCATGTCCAGAAATGGGATTGGCTGGGTAAAGGCACTGGCGCCGCAAGCAGGCCGTTCCAGCCAAAAACTAGCGGAATCCTGCTTGGAAAGCGCGAAATTCGGTGGCGCTGTCGCCCGTGAAATCGTTTCGGTGCTGGTTTGTCTCATGGCGTGTCTTACTCAGCAATATCGGTGCCGAGGGGAACGCAATACGAGTTCAGTGCCGGATCTCTGCATCGGATAGTTAATTCGGAATGCATTAACCTTTTGAGATGACTCTGGGAGTTTGTTGATCTGGCCTCGGTCGCCAGCGAGCAACGTGCGTGCCTTAAGATTTCATTTACCACTCGGATGTCCACGGTTCGGGATATCCAAAGCTGTAGCTGGGTCCGCCGGGCTCGACCGTTCTTCATCGCTCTGAGCGGTGCGCCCCGTCCGCGGTTCACCGCAGCCGAAAACTGCGAGACATGGAATGAACCAGCTGCTGGCCGCATCCGAAGCCTACGCGCTGCTCGGCGTCCTTCGTCGGCAGCAGGTTCTGCATGTGCTGCGCGCCGCGGTATTCATCGGATCGCTGCTGATCGCCTGGATTTCGCTGCGTCCGTTCGTCAATCTTTCCGAAGCGGATCTGCCCGACGCAACCAGCGGCAACGACGCGCTTACTTACGTGGTATTCGGCGGCCTGGCTGTACTGACAGGTCTCCTGACGATCTCGGAGAACCGTCGAGGTCTCCAGACTTTGTTGTCTCCGGGGTTGCTGATTTTTGGAGGCTGGATCCTCGTCAGCGTCGTGCTGTCGACAGATCCCTCGGTATCGGCAAAGCGGCTCACCTTGACTGCCAGCGCTGCGGCGGTGGCGTCGATGCTGTTCTTTTTGCCGAGATCGCAGTCGGAGATGGCGCGGTGGTTCAGCGTCGCGGTCCTGGGCCTGCTAGCGGCCTGTTATCTGGGGATCGTGTTCGCGCCGAACCTGTCGATTCACCTCGCCACCGACCTGCAGGAGCCGTTGCTCGCCGGAGACTGGCGCGGCGTGTTCGAACACAAGAACGTGGCCGCACCCATGATGGTGATGATGCTGTTTCTCGGGATCTACGTCACGAGCAGCGGTTTTTATATCTGCGGCCTCGCCAGCATCGCGTTGTCGGCGCTTTTCCTGATCAATGCCGGCGGCAAGAGTGCGCTTGCGTTGTGCATTGGGGTGCTGGTGCTGAGCTCTCTCACCGGGATCGTTAAATCGTTCTGGCTGCGCGCAACAATGCTGCTGTTACCGCTGCTGGTACTCAACATGTTGAGCGTCGGCACAGTGATGAGCGATCATTTGGCCGCGATCGCCGACGCGCTGCCGCTGGATACGAGCTTCACTGGGCGAACCGAGATCTGGATCTTCGGGCTCTTATCGCTGCGACAGCATCTGGTCCTAGGTTACGGATTTTCGGCTTTTTGGGGGGTAGGGGCAAATCGGGTGACACTCCCGGGCATGGAGTGGGCGGCAACCGTCGCCCACAGCCATAACGGATATCTTGATACCGCGCTGATCCTGGGGCTGCCGGGCCTGGTGCTCCTGATCGCGGTGCTGGTGGTCGGGCCGTTACGGGATTTTCATCTTGCGGAACACGGCGGAAATAGTGGGGCGCTGGCGATGGCGCTGCTGCGTATCTGGATGTTCGGGATCTATCTAGCCTCGTTCGAGAGCTTCTATCTCGATCGGGCCAATCCGCTCTGGTTCACGTTCCTGATCGCTGTGTTCGGGCTGCACTATCTGGCGCGGTTTCGAACAGCGGCGTGATGTTGGCGGCCCGATAGGGCGTCGGCGCCAGCCCGAGCGCGGCCAGATTGCGTCCGATGGACAAACAAAGCGGATGCGACGCCGGCAGCCAATGCCCGGTCGCAACCAGAGCCCTCACGGCGCGAAACGGCGAAATTCCAAGCGAAATGAAATTCTTCAAGAGCAGCCAGGCGGCGCCCCGGCGCCCCTGATAGCGCTTCTGGTCGATCGTGTAGTTGATCACCCCTGTCGCGATGGATCGCGCCAGTACCCATTTGGTTTGCATGCGCTGGACCGGCACTGTCTCGGACACCGTGGCGGTTTCATTCCAATGCGACTTGAAGCCCGCGAGGCGGCAGCGCGTGAAGAAATCCATATCGCCGCCGCCGAGAAAATTGAAACGTGGGTCAAGCGTCGGCTCGCCGAGCGTCTCAAGCACCCTCCTGCGAACGAGGCAATTTCCCGTGCCGTGCAGGGTGGTGGTCTCGCCCGACCTGGCGATGGTCGAATAGAACAGGGGATGTTTCTGCAAGCTTGCGGGCGCGCCGTTCTCGAAGCGGCGCACGACGGGGCCGCCGACCAGATCAGCGCCGCTGGAGCGCGCCGCATCGATCATTTCTGCGAGCCATGTCGGGGAAGCTTCCTCGTCGTCATCGATCATCAGAAAGAATTCCGCCGACGGGAAGCGCTCCCGGGCCGTCCTGAACGCCGTATTGATGGCGCTGCAATTGCCTTGGCTGGGTTCGACCACGCAGAAACCGTAGGCGACGCGTGAGGCAAATATCGCGTCTGCGACCACCTTGCCCTCAAGTCTCTCGGCGTCGTTCTCGACCACAACCACGGCAAAACGATCCGTGCCGACCTGAGCGGCGAGCGACTCGAGGGTCTTTTTCAGACCGCCCGGGCGCCGGAACGTCGGTATGCAGATCACGGCCTCAGGCACATCAGTCATATCGTGCCTGCTTCGATTCCAGGGAACAGCATTAAAGCCCCGCTAGTGCGCTCAACGCGTGAGCAAGCGTTTTGGGTGTTTGCGACGGAAAACGAGCAATGATTTGGGCCGTTTCCCTCATGGCTTGGCCATACGCGCGTGCGCGAATCGCCTGGCAGGCCAGATATGTCTTCAGATGCGCCTCGGCTCTTCGTCGTAACCCGACGATGTCGGCCCGCCCGATCTGGCTGATGATTCTGGGATCCGTGAATACGCGTTCGAGCGCTGCGCGACAGTGGCTGAAATTGATCCGCCCGCTCATCATCGCGCTGCTATCGTGGACGCGATATTCCAGGACGGTCGTTCGCGGACTCCAGGCAATCGGTCCGAGCGCCGCAAGCCGGCAGAACAAGTGCCAGTCCTCGCAATAGCGGAGCGTTTCATCGAAGCCGCCGGCCTGACGGAATTGAATGTGGCGGATCAGCATGACACCGCCGTTGACGATAAAATTACCAGCCAGCAGATCGCGCAGGATTTCTCCGCTCGGCTTGCCGCGCCGAAGCAACAGGCGGCGTCGTCCAATGCGATCTCCACGGACATCGATCCGTTCATAATCTCCGTAGACGGCAACACAGTTGTCCCGGACAGCCTCGAGAAGCTTCTGGGTCGCGCCCGGAACAAGGCGATCGTCGGCGTCAAGAAACATCACCCAGCTGCACTCGGCCTCGCGAATGTCGCTCAGCCGTTCAATTTCCGCGAAGCCGAGATTACGGGCGGCCGAGACGCCGCGGCCGGCACCGCGGATCAGCGTCACCCGTTCGTCGTTAATGCGGGAAACGATCTCGGCAGACCCATCCGTTGAGGCATCGTCGACGACGATCACCCTTTTGACGCAGGGTTGATCCAGCGCGCTGGCAATCGCGGCGCCAATGAATGGGCCGGCATCTTTCATCGGAATGACGATATTGACCCACATTGGTACCTACACTGATTGAACGCGCGTCGAGATGTGCCAGAGCCGAACACTCATGGACACGATTTGTCAGTATCAGCAACGTTCGTGCCAGGCGTGGAAATTAGTTATGTTCCATTCAAGTTGAATTAACGTAACTGGCCGAATTAAGAGGTGTTGTCGTCGTCGCTTTGATATCCCGGGATCATATCCGCTGAAGGCAGCACATATGATTAATATCAGCCGGCGAAAACTGATTGCAGGTGGCCTGGCTGCGGCAGCTTCCGGGACGATCGGAAGCGCGCCCCTTCTGGCCGCAGGTGCAGCCGACCGTCGCGACGGCTACGGAGCGGCGGTCACGCTGGCGGACTTGCAGTCCGATGCGCGTCTGAAAACCGCGCTGACGCGTTACTGCACGCAGATCGTGCCGGTGTACGAACTCAAATGGCCGACCGTTCGGCCCGATGCGCACACCTTTGCATTCGATAAGGCCGACGCGCTGCTCGACTTCGCGCACCAGAACGGAATGACCATGCGCGGTCACAACCTGGTCTGGTATGCCGACTTGCCTGATTGGACCAAGCAGATCACCGACGCAGCCGGCGCCGAACGCGCGCTTCGCGATCATATCTCAACCGTGGTCACCTATTATCGAGGAAAGCTGACGTCCTGGGATGTGGTGAACGAGGCCGTTCCTGAATTTCCGAGGCGACCGACGGAGCGGCGTGACTCGCTGTGGCAAAGCCTGCTCGGCGACAACTATATTCGAATCGCTTTCCGCCTTGCCGCCGAGGCTGATCCGGACGTTCAGCTTACCCTGAACGATTATGATACCGAGTCCGTTGGCGAACGTTTTGCGGCAAGGCGCGCCTGCTTGCGCAATCTGGTTTCCGATTTGCTCGACAAGGGTGTACCGCTTCATGCTGTCGGGCTGCAGGCTCATCTGCACGGCGAATTGGAGATTGACACCGACGGTCTTGCAAAGAGTGTCGCTGAATTCCGCTCGTGGGGTCTCGATGTCATCGTGACCGAGCTTGATGTCGACGATTCGAAGCTGCCGGCGGCGGTGGCGGAGCGCGACAGGATCGTTGCGAAACGGGTCAGCGATGTCCTGGGCTCCATTTCGTCGCAGGCGCCACTGCGGTCGATCCTCACCTGGGGATTGGCGGACAGATATAGCTGGATCAATCAGATGTTCCCTCGGCCCGACCATCTTCCGGACCGCCCGTTGCCGCTCAATGCGGATTTCCAGCCGAAGCCGTTCATGGACGTGATTACGAAATTCACACGCGAGGCGATCTGACGTGACTGACAAATGGGAGACACATCCGGAGTCTCGGCTTATGAGTTGGGTCTAAGCGATGCTTCGCCACGCATCCCAGTACATGGTCGCAAGCGTGATCGCCGCGGTGTTCGGCTTTCTCGGCACTGCGACGTTCACCCGGCTGCTCTCGCCGGGGGACTACGGCGTCTATGTCATCGGCGTCGGAATAGCCGGGTTCGTGTCGGCGATCCTCTTTACCTGGGTGCGCTTCTCGGTGATGCGCCTTCAATCGGAGGGAGGGCAGAGCGATCTTCGCGGTACAGCGTTGGCTGCCTACGGAATTTCCTTCGCGATATCCCCGTTGTTGCTTCTTCTTACCGGGCTGTTTTCGGATCGCGGTTGGCGCGAACTCGGTTGCGCCATCATTCTCGCGCTGGGCATCGGCCTAGTCGAAATGGGTCAGGAAATCATGCGGGCGCGCTTCCAGGTGCGCGAATTCGTCACCGGCGCCGTGCTTCGGACCGTTCTGGGCTTCGTATTCTGTTTCGCGGCGATCAAGTGGGGATGGGACGGCATCGGCATGCTCGCCGGGTCTGCACTGGCCTACTTCGCGTCAGCAGCGTTCTCGGCTCGAACCATTTGGCGGGCGCCGCTTGCCAGGCCCAAGCTCGACGAACTGCGTCTGTTTTTTCGTCTCGGGTTCGTCTTCACGATCACCGGCTTTGTCTACACCTTCCAGTGCTCGATGGACCGGTTGTTTCTGGCTTGGCATTCAGGGGAGGCCTTTTCCGGGCTTTACGGCGCTTCAGCCGACCTGACGCGTCAGATCATCCAGATGCCCGCCGGCAGCATTGCCGCAGCCGCTTTCCCGCTTGCGGTCAGCAGCCTCGCGCAATACGGCGCACCCAAGGCGCGGGAGCAACTGGCGCGCTTTGGCGAGACACTGCTTGCGGTGTCGGTGCCGGCAGCCGTGGGTCTTTCGCTGACCATTCCCTATCTGGCTTCGTTCCTTCTCGGACCTGCGTTCCGCGAGACTGCGGGGTTGATCGTCCCGATGCTCGCCATCGGCTGGCTCTTTCAATGCATCACGCAATATTACGTACATGTCAGCTTCCACCTGGCCAAGCGGCCGGAATGGTCGCTGGTTCAGGGCCTGGCGAGTGTCGGCATCAACCTCGCTTGCATTTGGCCACTCACCAACGCCTGGGGTCTGCAGGGGACGGCGATGTCCTTCATGATTTCAGAAGTATGCGGGACCGTGATCGGCATGATGCTGACCCGATTTACATATCCGCTGCCCTATCTGTTGGGGCCGCTGGTGCGGACTCTTTTGGCTAACGGTTTGATGGCGGGCGCGGTCCTGGCATTGGCGCATTGGTTGCCGGTGCCGAGCGTCGGGGCATTTGTCTTCCTCGCCCTAAGCGGCATGCTGGTTTATGGGCTGGCAGCCATCGGACTGAATATCTGCGAAGCCAGGGCGATAATTAGGAAACTCGCCCATCGGCTCCTTGGCCGACGAAGCGTCATAGCGGTCGCCGTCAGTGAGCCGCCCTTGCCGCAAGGTTGAGCCGGTTCGAGAATCTGAAGTTTGGGTGTTCTGATTTAATCAGAACCCGGACTCTAGGCTGGCTCAGGTTCGTGCGCCGCGGACAAAACGCCTCTGATATCCCCGATCGACGTTCCCGAATATGACTGTATGCAGAGCGCGACCTGCTCGGGTGAGGCGTCGTGCAGCATTGCCTCGATCGAAGACTTGTCGAGCCGGGTTTCATCCCAGTGCGCGTGAGCGAGGCTTCGCTCCACGATCTGATGCGCCGCGAGCTGGGCCGGAGAACTCGTCACGAAGCGGCCGTACAAAAGGTATTCCGAGAACGCCCGCTGCCGGCACAGCGCCAGAGCCCAGCTTCTTCCGGTCGCCGACTTGATCGCGTCGGTCATGGCGCGGACGGCCGTCTTGTCCCAGACGAGCAAGTTGCCGACAAAATCATCCGCGGGGAAAACCGTTTCAGGCAGGCCGAGCAGGCTATTGCAGTTGCGTAACCAGATTGCGTGAAAGGGCGAGGCCTCGGCCCGAATGGCCTGCCGATCGACGTACAGCGGCGATTTCTCGGCGCCGGCATATTGGTTGATATCGAACTTGCGGAAAAAGAAATTGTCGGAATCGATGATGCACATGCGCTGCTCGGGCGCCGCCAGAACGCCCGCGATCTTGGCGATCTGCTGGACGTGCCAGCCGTGCACTGGATAGGAAAACAGCGATACCCAGACGCGCCTGCAACTCCATGAAAGCGCCGCCGGAACCGCCCAAAGCCACTTCGGCAGGTAGTGCGAGACCGGAACGACGACGCGTTTTTCCGATCCAAATTTCTCAAACAACGGGACATCGTCGTCGTTAACGACCACGTAGTGCTTGGTGTAGCCGATGAGATACGCGTCGATGCTTTCACACAGCAACGCGAAGCGCTCGAGATCCTTGCTGTGGCTTGGCGTCAAAAGGGCGACTGAGTGCATGGTGACCGCTTGTCCGAAATGGATTTAAAATACGTGTCGTTCACTCAACTGTCACTGCGCCGCTGCGGCGCGGATCGGGTGTCCAAGCTTGATGTGATATCGACGTAGCATGGCGAACGAAAGTCGTAAGCGGCGTTCAGCTCTCGAAAAATTAGTTTAAAGGTTAACTGCGTCGATAACGATCCACGCGCTGCCTTCGCGGTCGTTTGAGTTTCCAGCGATTGTACGTCGCACTTGTGCATTCTTTATTATCAGTCGCACATTATCGTTAGCCATACATTGCAGACACCGGGTCTAACGGGGTGATTGCGCTGGTGTCGCGGTGCCACCGCTTGTTAGACAAGAGCGATATCCCGTGCGGTGCACGCTCGAAAGAACGTGGCAACCTGCGGCGAAAAAGATGTTCAGAATGAACCCGGCCATCACAGACCAGGCACGATCAGTTTGAAGGCGAGTGGAAGCGTTGGTCATGGTTACTCTGGAACTGGGAGAGACAGATCGGCGGGCGGCATCGTCGGCCGCTTCTTTCCACGTGGAATTTATCCGCGACTGGAGCCAGGCAGTTCGGTTCCGGGACAGCGCCAGCGATGTCACCAGCTTTCAGCACCGGCATTGGCTCGACGCCTGGTATCGCGCCTTCGATACGCTGGCCCCGCTGATTGCGGTTATCTCGGATACGGCAACTCAAAATCATGTTGCGCTGGTCCCGCTGATCTGCCGTGAGCAAAACGGTATTCGCCTCGTCGAGTTCGCCGATCTCGGGGTCAGCGACTTCAACGCGCCGATACTGGCCCCGGATGCTCCGCGCGATTTCGCCGGCGTGCGCACCATGAACAGTGCCTTGCTGGCGGCGCTGCACCGATTGCCCGACCGTCCTGACCTGATCCGGCTGAAAAAGATGCCGACCGAAATTCAGGGCAGGCCGAATCCGCTGGTGGCGTTTGGATGGACGGGATCCTGTTCGCTGAACAGCAATCTCATTGAGGTGGATGACGATTTCGAAGCGTACCGCTCCTCGATCAGAAAAATGCAGATGCCGCGATGCTGGCGGGTCTTTTCCCGCTATCCTGGCGCCAGGTTTCAGGTCGCCACGACCGTCGGCGAGGCGTTACGGTTTCTCGATGTCATGGATATCCAGCAACACGAGCGCATGAAGACTCTTGGACAACCGTTCGTGCTCGACGATATCAGTCATGCCGGCTTCTATCGCGACATCGTCCGCCGCGGTGTCGCGGAAGGCTACGCCGTCGTCTCCGCACTGATCTGTGACGACGGAATCATAGCCACCACAATGGGGCTCAGGAACGGCAACCACTATTCGTTGTTGCGGACCAGCAATGCTGGCAGCCAATGGTCCAACTGTTCGCCGGGCCTGCTTTGCGTCGAACGGACGATGGCAGCGCTGCACGAGCAGGGCGTGCGCAAGTTCGATTTGAGCATCGGCAACTACGATTACAAGCGCCGCTTCGGCGCAAGGCCGCTTCCATTGACCGACGTCAGCATTGCCCTGTCCTGGCGTGGCGTCCCTTACGCACTGCGCGACCGCGTCGCCCAGTGGCTACGGCGCTATCCGCGGCTCTCCAGGAGCGTTCGACAGGCGGTAGGTCCTTTCGCGGCAGCGAAGCGTCACTGAATTTCCCGCACCACGCCGGGCTGGCCCGGCGGACATTCCAGTGCGTCGCGGTCCCATTTCGCGGTAGTGGCCGCGGCCTCGTAGGTGCTTTGCAGGAATTCCAGCAGCGTGTCGTCGGGATTGTCGGATGTACGCACGGCATCATAGGGCAGGATGAATTCACCGAGCGCTTCGCTGAAGAATGCAGCGTCGGGCCGGGCCTTGATGGCGCGGTAGCCTGATGGTTCGGGATAGGCGTAGGAGTAGAACGCAGGATAGTCGATCGCGCCGCTGCCCGGCCAGAAGCCCGCGCTGCACTCTTCGTGCGAATAGGCTTCGCAGGCGACCGCGTCAGGCAAGTGAGGCACCCCGCCGGGATGGCGCGGCGCGCGCCGCCCCGAAAACCGCGTCACCGCCAGATCGAAACTGCCCCAGAAGAAATGCACCGGGCTCGCCTTGCCAAGAAAGCCGGTGCGGAATTGCTTGAACACCCGATCAGCATTGACCAGGATCTGGAAGAAACGGCGCACCGCGTCCGGATCGTAGGAGGCATGGACACGGTCTTGCGAGAATTTGACCGGATCGGGCAATTCGTTCGGCATCTCATCGATGTCGACGTGTATGCCAAGCTCAGCGAGCGCAGCCATGGTCGCGGCATAAAAGCTCGCGACCGATTGCCCGGCCAGCGCGAACTGGCGCTGCGCGCCGTCGCTGCTCGAGATCCGCAAGACATGGTCGATGAAGTCGAAGTCGATCTGGAACGTGCCGGCTCCATCCGGGATCGGCGAGGTGGTCAGGCCGCGTGCGGTGACGTACAGCGCCACGTGCCATGAATGGTTCAGCCAGGGTGAGCGCGCGAAGCGGATCTTGCCGATGATCTGGGTCCACAAATGCAGGGTTTCAGAGGTCTCGCGCCAGGCCGCGAGCGGCAGTTCGGGCCAGGGACCAGCAGAGGCATCGCTCATGGGTTTTCGCCTCACATCAAAGGCTTGCACGTGAAAGGCTTGCACGAGAAGCCCATGCAAAAGGCCGGGCATCGTGCCGCCCGGCCTTTATAGGCGAATTCGTCGTTGTTTGGGATGACAGAATGATCGGCGGTCCCAGTCGGCCCCATCAGGACTATTTGGGTTTCTTCTTGAAAGCTGCGTCGACTTCATCTTCCTTGATGCGGGCGGCAGGATTTCCGGGCTGACCGAGGTTTTGCTCTTCGGTGCCGTCCCCCATCATACCGGGATGCGACGTTGCTGGCTTCTTCGCGTTGTCTTGATGGGGAGGCTTGGAATCGGCTTTGTTGGTCATGGTTGCGGTCTCCAGGCGCGGATGCGCGTGACCCAACGATCCCGACGTCGTCTGGTTCCACAGCAGCGGATGTCCAGACTGTGACGAGTAGGCGAAGAAAATTCTACGCCTTGGTGCATTCCGGGCAACGACGTTGCCCGCGCGAAGCGCGATAAAGGCCCTTACACCACCAGCGCCGCGCGATCGCCCGCATCGGATTGCGGACCAGTTGAACCATGAAAAGAATTTCGATCATCCCTGACGTCCACTATTTCCTCGCATGTAAATAGGGCGGCACTCCGTCAGGAGAATGCCGCCCTTATCGCATCAGCTATGCAGTCAATCCGCAATCTGCCGTTTGGTTAGCCAACCAGTTTCTTCGCCGTTTCCGCGATCACGCGGCCCTGATAGCGCGCGCCGGCGAGTTCGTTGTCGGTTGGCTGGCGGCTGCCGTCGCCGCCGGTGATCGTGGTGGCGCCATAGGGTGAGCCGCCGGTGACGTCATTGAGTTCCATCTGGCCCGAAAACCCGTAATTCAGGCCGATAATGGTCATGCCGAAATGCAAGAGATTGGTGATGATCGAGAACAGCGTGGTTTCCTGGCCGCCGTGCTGGGTCGCGGTCGAGGTAAAGGCGCCGCCGACCTTGCCGTGCAGGGCGCCCTTGGCCCAGAGCCCGCCGGCCTGATCGAGGAAGTTTGCCATCTGTGATGCCATCCGGCCGAAGCGGGTGCCGGTGCCGACGATGATGGCGTCGTAATTGGCGAGTTCTTCGATCTTGGCGACCGGCGCGGCCTGGTCGACCTTGTAATATGACGCCTTGGCGACCTCGGCCGGCACCAGTTCGGGCACACGCCTGATGTCGACCGTGGCGCCGGCCTCGCGAGCGCCTTCAGCGACGGCGTTGGCCATCTTCTCGATGTGGCCATAGGCGGAGTAATACAGAACGAGAACTTTTGTCATGATGGATCTCCGTTGAGTTTTGGGGGTGGATTTTCTTGGTGTTATTGCCGAGCGAAAGCGCCAGGCACGTCTTCGCTCTGCGAAGAGAGATGGATGCCCGGGGTCGAACCCGGGCATCACGTTTTGGTTGATTGAGTCGCCTTACGCCGCGTCGACCAGCACCAGTTCTGAATCTTCCAGTGCGGTGATCTTGAGCCGGGCTTCGTTGCGGATTGCAGCGCCGTCGCGGGCATTGACCCGGACGCCGTTGATTTCGACCGCGCCTGCCGCCGGAACCAGATAAAGATTACGGGTTTTGTCCGCGTCATATTCCGCGCTCTCGCCGGCCTTTAGCGTGGTGGCGAGAACGCGTGCGTCGGCACGGATCGGCAACGCGTCCTTGTCGCCCTTGAAGCCACTCGCAATGGTGACGAGCTTGCCCGACCGATCCGACTTCGGAAACGGTTTCGCGCCCCAGGTCGGCTGGCCGCCTTGCGTGGTCGGCTCGATCCAGATCTGGAAGATCCGGGTCTTGCTGGATTCGAGATTGTATTCGGAATGGCGAATGCCGCTTCCCGCGCTCATCACCTGCACGTCACCCGCTTCGGTGCGGCCCTGGTTGCCAAGGCTGTCCTGGTGGGTGATCGCGCCTTCGCGCACATAGGTGATGATTTCCATATTGGCGTGAGGATGGGCGGGGAAACCGGTGTTCGGTGCAATCTCGTCGTCGTTCCAAACCCGCAACGAGCCGTGACCCATATTGTTGGGATCGTAGTGGCTGCCGAACGAGAAGTGGTGCTTCGCCTTCAGCCAACCGTGGTCGGCGCCGCCGAGTTTTGCAAAAGGTCTGAGTTCGATCATGGGATGTTCCTTTGGTTGAATATTGTCGGAGGTGCCGGGCAAACCGTGCCTGGTCTCGCGAGAGCTGTTTGAGTTAGGCGAGGAAGCCGCCGTCGACGTCGAGTACTGTGCCGGTCACGAAGGAGGCGCCGGGGCTGGTGAGGAAGACGACACCTGCGGCAATTTCCTCCGGGGTGCCGTAGCGCTGCAGCGCGTGCTGCGAACGCTGGGCTTCGGCGAAATCGCCGCCGTCCTTCGGGTTCATGTCGGTATCGATCGAGCCGGGCTGCAACACGTTGACGGTGATGCCGCGTGGTCCGAGATCGCGCGCCGCGCCCTTGGTGTAACCGACGATCGCAGCCTTGGTGGCGGCGTAATCAGCAAGACCCGGAAACGAAGCGCGTGCGGCGATGTAGGAGCCGATGGTGACGATGCGTCCGCCATCACCCATCAGCTTCGACGCCGTACGGATCGCGGTGATCACACCGTGCACGTTGACCGCATCCTGGCGCGTGAGCGCATTGGTATCGGCATTCGCGTCATCGACCGGCGCACTGGCAACAACGCCGGCATTGTTGACGAGAATATCGAGCCGCCCGAATTGCTTGGCGACGTCCTGCACCAGTTGCTCGACTTCGGCCGGCGAGGCCTGGTCTGCCTTGAAGGCGCGGGCTTGTACGCCCTTGGCCTTCAATTTCGCGACGACGGCTTCGGCCTTGTCGGCGGAAGCGACATAGCTGATTGCAACGTTGGCGCCTTCATCGGCGAGTGCGAGAGCACTGGCCGCGCCGATGCCGCGCGAGCCACCGGTGACGAGAGCAACCTTGCCTGCAAGTGTCTTGGTCATTGGATTTCTCCATTGCCTTAATTTCTGATGGGCTTTGGATATGCCTCTGCTCGTGGTATAGAAATAGAAACTATCGAAACTTATTGTTTCCATTATTGCTCTTGAGGTTGGGGCCTATGGCAAAACTCCCGGATTTCGAAGCGCTCGCGATTTTCGCAAAAGTCGTGGAATTACGGTCGTTTGCAGCCGCCGCCGGCGAGCTGGCGCTGTCCAAGGCCACGGTGTCGAAGGCGGTCAGCCGGCTGGAAGACCGTCTCGGCGCCCGGCTGTTCAACCGGACGTCGCGGCGGCTCGCCTTGACCGATGCGGGCCAAAAACTGTCGGAGCGCGCCGCACGCCTGCTCGCCGACGGCGAGGCCGCCGAGAATGATGCGCTGTCGCAATCGGTGGCGCCGCGCGGGCTGGTGCGGCTGGCAGTGCCGATGACGTTCGGGGTGAAGGTCGTGGCGGCCATCCTGCCGGAATTCCTCCGGCAATATCCTGATGTCTCGATCGATATGCATCTCAGCGACGCGATGGTCGACCTGATCGGCGAGGGGTTCGATGCCGGCCTGCGGATCGCGACCTTGCCGGATTCATCGTTGATCGCGCGACGGCTGTGCCCGATGCCGCGCTACACCGTGGCAGCACCTGCCTATCTCAAGCAATACGGCCGGCCGACGCATCCGATGCACCTCGCCCAGCACCGGTGTTTTGCCTACGCTTATCTCTCGACACCGAATGTCTGGCACTACACCAACGCCGCAGGCGAGCAGGCCAGTGTGCGGCCGGCCGGGCAATTGCGCGTCAACAATGGCGAAGCCTTGATGCCGGCGCTGATCGCCGGTCTCGGGATCGCCGACCTGCCGGACTTCATCGTCGGCGACGCCATCGCGTCGGGCGAAGTCGAGGTGATCCTGAAGGGCTGGAAGCAAACCGAAGGCGCGGTACATCTGGTGCTGCCGCCCGGCGGCCCGCGCCCCGCCCGCGTCGAGGTGCTGGCGGAATTTCTGGCGAAGCATTTCGCTAAGGGGAGGAAACCGAAGTAGCGGACAAGCCTTTCGCAAATTCGGCGGATTAGGTAAGGCTCTATTCAATCAAACAAAAATCCTTGGGGGAGACCAATGAACCGCCGTGAACTTCTGAAAGCCGCTGCCGCGCTGCCGCTGGTGCAAACTGCGTTCTCGAATGCGGCATGCGCCGAGACCACCTGGCCGGAGCGCAACATCACCATGATCGTGCCGTTTCCGGCCGGCGGCCAGGCTGACCTCGCGGCGCGGCCGGTGGCGCATGCGCTGGAGGGTATTCTCGGCAAGTCGGTGATCGTCGACAACCGTGCCGGCGGTGCCGGCGGCTCGATCGGCAATGCCACTGGGGCGCGGGCCGAGCCCGACGGCTACACCTTGCTGATGACGCTGTCGTCGCTCGCGGTGTTGCCTGAAGCGGACCGGCTGTTTGACCGTCCCGCGGCCTACGAAGTCTCGCAATTCGCACCGGTGGCGCGCGTGCTCGCCGATCCGACCTTACTGGCAGTGCCGGCGTCGGCGCCGTGGAAGACGCTGCAGGAATTCGTCGATGACGCCAGGAAACGCCCCGGTCAAATCCCCTATGGCTCGTCCGGACCCTACGGCACGCTGCATGTGGCGATGGAGATGTTCGCGGCCAATGCCGGCATCAAGCTACTGCACATTCCATTTCGCGGTGCCGGGCCTGCACTCAACGCGCTGTTGAGCGGGACCGTGCAGGCGCTCGCTTCGGCGCCGGGTACCCTCAAGCAGCAGGTCGATGACGGCAAGATGCGCGTGCTCGCGAACTGGGGCGCGCAGCGGATTCCGAGTTTTCCCGATCTGCCGACCTTCAAGGAACTCGGCTACAAGGATGTCGAGTTCTACATCTGGGCCGGATTGTTCGCGCAAAGCGCGCTGCCGGCGCCGATCATGACACGGTTGCGCGAGGCGATGGCGCAAGCGGTGAAAAGCCCCGAGGTGATAAAACCGCTGGAGACCGCGGGCAGTCCGGTGGCCTACATGGATGCGCCGGAGTTCTCGAAGTTCGTCGCGGAAGACAGCGCCCGCCTGATCGCGGCGGTAAAGAAAATCGGCAAGGTGGAATAGGACCTCTCGTCCCCGTCAGGCGATGGAACCGATTTCACATTTTGTTGTGTGATCCGAACCTTGTTCGGCTTCATTCATTTGCGACTTCTAAGGTGTGTGCCGCGCGTGGAGTCGCGCGGTGCCATCGGAAGGTTTGCATGCGAAGGAATGGAGCACGTATGGCATTGCACCGAATGGTCCTGGGTCTTGTGGTGTTGATCGGTAGCATCACTGCCGTGCAAAACACCGCCATGGCGGACGAATACCAGGGCACGATGGAACAGCAGATGGCGTGTACGCCGGACGTGTTTCGGTTGTGCGGGTCGCAGATTCCGGATGTGAACCGGATCGTGGGCTGCTTGCGGCAAAATACGGCGCAGCTCAGTCGTCCTTGCCGCGCGGTATTCGACTCCAACGCCAGCGTGCCGCAGCCATCACGGCCGCCGGCACCAGGGCGTCGCGACTATCCGGCGGAAAATGATGGCTGGTAGGCGCCGCATTCGAACGGTCGCTTGCGGCCGCATTCGAACAGTCGCTTGCGAATGACAGAGCGCGGGCTCATCCGCACACAACCGAATGTGGATTGATCGTGGCGACGGCCAGGTCGTCGGCTGCGGCGAGGGTTTTCCGGTTCCTGCGCTAGATAGCTAACGCCCGCGAACTGCGTGGATACGGTTAATGCCGGCGCAGCTTGTCTCTTATCAGCCACAGCACCACTCAATCGTCGGGCGGTGACGTCCAGTCCGGACCGGGTGACGTCCTGTCCAAGCCGATTTCCCAGAAAACACTAGAAACGTAGCTCGAATTCGAAGTTTTCGGGTTGCGATTTTGGCTGCGCCATCGGGCGCCACAACGGCCTGGAATCGGAGCAGACGTTGGAGGCAAATTTGTTTTTTGGTCGCTTATCGGTCGCCGGCATTCGCTTTCGAACCTTCACTTATGCTCTGGCGCTGGCCGGAGCGGCGTTGCTTCCATCGCGCGCCCAGGCCCAGAGCGTATGGGGCGGCGCCGGCAGTACGACGACCACGGCCGACTACAATCTGACCACCAACTGGTCCAACGGAGTGTCCACCTCGGCCGGGGACGCCGCCGTTTTTGATGCGAACGGCAGTGCATCGGTGGTGACCACCGGCACCATCGCGCCGGATACATGGACCTTCAACGCCGCCTCGCAGAATTACACTGTCAGCGGCAGTGCGGTTAATTTCGGCATCGGCCTGATCAACAATGCCAGTGCCGGCCAGACGATCTCGATCTCCAACAACATCTCGGGCGCGACGCTATCGCAGGCGGGCGCCAGCACCCTGATGCTGACGGGGACCAATTCGTTCGCCAACACCACCATCAGCGCCGGCAGTATCGTGTTGTCGGGCAGCGGCAGCCTCGGCAACAGCCTGGTCACCCTCGGCACGACCGGAACCATCGCGACGTTGGACATTTCCGGCACCAGCGCGGGGGCCACCATCCAGGGCCTCGAAGGCAACAGCAGCGGCGTCGTAACGCTCGGTAATCAAACCCTGACCAGCAGCAACGGCTCGGCCGCGAATATCTTCTATGGCGCCATCAACGGCAGCGGCGGACTGACGGTTTCGGGCGGTCAACAGGTGCTCGGCGGCGGCAACGGCTATACCGGTGTGACCACGGTCAACAGCAACGCCATGCTGATCATCGAAGGCAACGGCACCATCGCTGCGTCGAGCAAGGTCGTCGTCGATGGCGCGTTCGACATCTCCACCACCATCTCGGGCACCTCGATCAAATCGCTGGCAGGAACCGACACCAACGGGCAGGTCGGGCTCGGCAACCATACCCTCACCATCACGGCGGCCAACGATACCTTCGCCGGCGTCATCACCGGCGGTGGCGGCAACGGCGGGCTCACGCTCACCGGCGGTACCCAGACGCTGACCGGCACCAATGATTACATCGGCGCCACCTCGGTCAACGGCGGCACGCTGGTCGTCAACGGTGCGATTTCGCCGTCGAGCTTCGTTCTGGTCACCGGCGGCGCGCTGACGGGCACTGGCTCCATCGGCAACACCAACATCGCCGGCGGCACCTTCGCGCCCGGCTCGGGCACGCCGGGATCGTCGATGACGGTGAATGGCACGCTCAGTTTCGCGTCGGGATCGACCTATGCCGTCAATATCAATCCCACCGCATCGTCGTTTGCGAACGTGACCGGCGCCGCGACGCTGGGCGGCGCAACGGTGAATGCTGTCTACGCCAACGGCAGCTATGTCGCCAAGAAATACACCATCCTGACGGCGGGCAGCGTCAACGGCAGCTTTGGCTCGCTGGTCAACAGCAACCTGCCGACCAACTTTTCGACCAGTCTCAGTTACGATACCAAGAACGCCTACCTCAATCTGGCGCTGAATTTCACGCCGACATCCGATCCAGCGTCGTCCGGTTCGGCCGCACCCAGCTTCGGCAGTTTGAACGCCAACCAACAGAACGTCGGCAACGCGTTGACCAATTTCTTCAATGCCACCGGCGGCATTCCGCTGGTGTTCGGTGCGCTGACGCCGGCCGGCCTCAGTCAGGTCTCGGGAGAGACCGCTACCGGAACGCAGCAGACCACGTTCAACGCAATGACGCAGTTCATGGGCGTGATGACCGATCCCTTCATCGACGGCCGCGGCAATGGCGCAGCGCCACAAAGCCAGGCTGCGAGCGGTTATGCGTCGACGCAAGAAAGCGGTGCGGCGCGCGACGCCTATGCGATGTTTAACAAGGCGCCGGTCGTCACCTTCGAGCAGCGCTGGAGCACGTGGATCGCGGGCTTTGGCGGTTCGCAGACCACCGACGGCAATGCGGCGCTGGGATCCAACAGCGCTACCAGCCGCGTCTATGGCACCGCTGTTGGGGCCGATTACCGCTTCTCGCCCGATACCATCGCGGGCTTCTCGCTGGCCGGTGGCGGCACCAATTTCAGCGTCGCCAACGCCGGTACCGGCCATTCCGATCTGTTCCAGGCCGGTGCGTTCGTGCGCCACACTGTCGGCCCGGTCTATCTCTCTGCGGCGCTGGCCTATGGCTGGCAGGACGTGACGACGGATCGCACTGTCACGGTCGCCGGCATCGATCAGCTGCGTGCGCGCTTCAACGCCAATGCCTGGTCCGGCCGTGTCGAAAGCGGTTATCGTTTTGTCACGCCTGTCATGGCCGTGACGCCTTACGCCGCCGGACAGTTCACCACCTTCGATCTGCCGTCCTATGCGGAAGGCGTTCTCTCCGGCACCTCCGCCTTCGCCCTGTCGTATGGCGCCAAGAGTGTGACCGACGCGCGCAGCGAACTCGGCGTTCGCACCGACAAATCCTGGGCGTTGCAAGACCAGGTCCTGACCTTGCGCGGCCGCGTCGCCTGGGCACACGATTACGATCCGGATCGCTCGATCGGCGCGACGTTCCAGACGCTGCCGGGCGCATCGTTCGTCGTCAACGGTGCGGCGCAGGCATCCGACTCGGCGCTGACGACAGCCTCTGCGGAAATCAATTGGATGAACGGCTGGTCCGCAGCCGCCACCTTCGAGGGCGAATTCTCCGACGTCACCCGTTCTTACGCCGGCAAGGGTGTGGTGCGGTACGCCTGGTAGCAGCCTGCCCAAGAGTTGACCCAAGAGTCTGCCCAAGCCTCACCGCCAGCTGCCGAACAGAACGAGCAGCGCGCTGGCCGCAAGCAACATCACGACGGTTGCGATCAGCATCCATATCTTGCGGATGCGCATCGGCCCGGCCTCATCGAATGTCAGCCATTTGCGGATAAAACGCTGCGGGCCGTCATCGTCCGGCCCGCGCGGCATCAGGCCGGCCCCTGGCACACGTCGACCCATTCGGCCGCGGTCAATTCCGCCATCCGCGTCGGCGTGATGCGCACCGCGCTATGGGTGGAGCCCGCCGCCGGAACCACCTCGTCGAAGGCTTGCAGCGAGACGTCGCAATAAATCGGCAGCGGCGTTTTCAGGCCGAACGGGCAGACGCCGCCGACCTCATGGCCGGTAATGTCGGCGACTTCATCGAGCCCGAGCATCTTGGGCTTGCCGCCGAACGCCGCCTTCAGTTTCTTGTTGTCCATCCGCGAGGTGCCGGCTGCCACGATCAGCATCACGCGGTCGCCGACCCGAAGACTTAGCGTCTTGGCGATCCGCGCCGGCTCGACGCCATAGGCTTCGGCCGCGAGCACGACGGTCGCCGAGCTCTGCGTCGATTCGATTACGGTGATGTCTGGGGCCTTCTCGGCGAAGAACGCGCGGACCGATTCAAAACTCATGAGACGCAACAACCCCAGGCAATTCCGACAGCGCGTGGATGCGATAGTCCGGTTGCAGGCCGAGTTCGTCCATCTGCATCCGGATCGCCTTGAACATCGTCAGTGGCGCGACCATTTCGCTGTCGACGCAGGCCAGTGCCATCGCTTCCGGCGTCACCCGTTCGATCCAGGCGACGTTGAGGCCGAAGGCCTTGGCGCCGACCGCATCCCAAGGGTTCGACGATACGAACAACACCTCAGTCGGCTTAACGCCGAGTTTCTCTTCGATCAGCGTGTAGGCGTCCGGGCTCGGCTTGAATATTCGTTTGGAGTCGATGCTGATGGTGGCATCGAGCACGCGGTCGAGCCCGCTATTGTGCGCCAGCGCGTTGAGCATATCGGTGCTGCCGTTGGAGAGGATCGCGAGCTTGCGGCCACGCAGAGCGGCCAGCGATGACGACGCATCCGGATAGAGATCGAGATGCAGATATTTTTCCAGGATGCGGTCGAACACGCCATCGTCGTACTTCAGCCCGAGAAGCCGCAGCGTGTAGGTCAGCGACTCCCGGGTGATGACCGAGAAATCCTCATAGCGATGCATCAGCGACCGCAGCCAGCTATATTCGAGCTGCTTGATCCGCCAGATCTGCGTGATGATCTCGCCATAACCGGGAAACGCCTGCTCGGTGACGGTTGCGACCGACTGAACATCGTAAAGCGTGCCATAGGCATCGAACACAACAGCCTTGATCGTCACAGAGGTTCGCCTTTCGAGTTGGATAACGCCAGCGCCTATTGCGGGGTGGCGCGGCGGATGATGGCACAGATGCCCGCCATTCGCGCGATCGGATGTTCGACGAACAGCTTGCATGATGCGAGCGCGGCTTCAAGCGATGCCGGCGGATCGCCCGGCGCCAACCGGCTCACAAGTGCGCGACCATGGGCGCGCCCCAACGCCCGTGCCGAGCGTGTCAGGGCGTTCAACCGACCGTCGGCCTGCAACGGCGCCAGCATGGTCCTGACGATGGCCAGATAAGGCGGCCAATAGGCCAGATGGCGGTACATGCTGGCGATCAGCGACGGATTGGTGTCCTCACCGAATTGATTGAGCTCCGCGATCAGCCGTTGCACCTCGGGAGCTAATGCGGCCATTGCCGGCAGCGCCGGAAGTTCGGTTTGATCGGCGGCGGCCACGGTGGCCGACGGGTGAGCGGCATCGCCGGCGCTGGGGTCGTAGCGTTCGAGCAAGGCCGAGAGCACCACCAGCGCCAGCGCGTTGGTGTGATAATAGCTGTTCAGGGTGGTGCGGATCGCCGTCAACGCCGTTCGATCCAGTCCCGCCGCCGACAGCGTGTCGGCCGAAACTTGGGGCACCTCGGGCAGGCTCAGCGTGTGGCGCACCGCTTCGGCGTGCGGGGCGGCGGCTCCGACATAGAGCGGCCGCACCGTCGACCATGTCCATCGCAGCGCGTCCGGCATGGTCGCGAGGTTGCGCCAGATCAGATTGACGACGCTGGTGCGAAGCGTGGCGCGAATGTCGGAATAGATCTCGGCGACTTCGCCGGAAGCTGCTGTCTCGGCAATGGAGGGAACGCTGTCCGATTGATTCAAAACGATCCCCCAACGCGCAGGCCAAAAGTTCGCGCGTCAGATACCCAGTATCTTGCGCGCGTTGGCTTTTAGCACCTTCGGCCGGATTTCGTCACGGATATCGAGCTTGGCGAAATCGGCCAGCCAGCGATCGGGCGTAATCACCGGCCAGTCCGATCCGAACAGCATCTTGTCCTGCAGGATCGAGTTGATGTAGCGCACCAGAATCGGCGGAAAATATTTCGGCGACCAGCCGGAGAGGTCGATATAGACGTTCGGCTTGTGGGTCGCGACCGACAGCGCTTCTTCCTGCCAGGGAAAGGAAGGATGCGCGAGGATGATCTTCAGGTCGGGAAAATCCACCGCCACATCGTCCATATACATCGGGTTGGAATATTTCAGCCGCATTCCCATGCCGCCGGGCATGCCCGAGCCGACGCCGGTCTGTCCCGTGTGAAACAGCGCAATCGCGCCGCCTTCGTTGATCGCCTCATACAGCGGATAGGCCATGCGGTCGTTGGGATAAAAGCCCTGCATGGTCGGATGGAATTTGAAGCCGCGAACGCCGTATTCCTCGATCAGCTTGCGCGCCTCGCGCACCCCGAGCTTGCCCTTGTGCGGATCGATCGAGACAAAGGGAATCAGCACGTCGAGGTTTTCGGCGGCCGCCTCCAGCATCTCGTAATTATTGTAGCGGCGGAAACCGGTCTCGCGCTCGGCATCGACCGGAAAGATCACGGCGGCGATGTTCTTGGAACGATAATAGGCCGCCGTTTCCGGCACGGTCGGCGGATGCTTGTGCGGCGACTTGAAGTAGTCGGCCATCTGGGCCTGGAAGTCGTCATAGCCGTCGTCGCCATGCATGCCGCAGGGCTCTTCGGCATGCGTATGAATGTCGATCGCCACGACGTCTTCGATATTGGGCAATTTCAATTTGGGCATTTGCGTATCCCCCGTCGTGTAATGGTCGCGTTAGGCAAATTGATTATACTATATAACGAAATTGGCAAGCGGTCTGACCGGGGCGAACTCTCTCACAATCTCCATTGTGATCACGATTCGACACGGCTTCGCGGTCCCGCGGCGCAGTGTGCCCGAGTTCATGAAAGTCGTTCGCCCACGGAAGACCGAGGGCAGGTGCTACTCCGACAAGGGAGCAGGCGACCCTCAAGAGAGGGCGCAGGGAAAGCCGGGTGCCGATCGCACCCGTGGGTCCGTGCAAAAAAAGCACGGGGTAGGACCACAGGTTCAACCGGATCAATCCGGCTTTCCCTGCGCGATAGTTTACGGCTTACTCCGCGCTCTCCCTGGTGACCGGGCTTGTTTGCCACCATCGCCGGCAGATCGCTCTACCGACTTGACGCCAGCGTCGGGGCGTCAGGACCACACGGCTTCGCCGTCCGCAACAAGCGCTTTCGTCCAGCACGCCTTCGCGCGCCTGACGCCGTTGCGTCCACCGCATCCCACCCCACGTTCGTGACGATCATGATACGCCCCTCTCTCGGGGTGGGACGGCGACGAATAAGCCGGTGATTTGGGTCGGAAGGAAACAGAAATATTTTTCGGCGTACGGCTGGACAGCCCAAATCAGCTTGAATCCGTTCGAGAAATTAGTGCGAGCGCGCACGGGGTTTCGCCGCTCTTTGCGCTACCGCGAATGGGCGCGTTTGCCGAATCCTGCCAAAAGGCAGCCTGTCATCTCTTGTTCAGGATAAATTCCAACCATGCAAAGACCCCTGCAAATTACCTTCGATAGCAATAGCTGGGAGAAGATCTTCGATCCGGTCGATCATGATTGGGCGCCCGTTCGATCGGTAATTGCGAGTGGACGAATAACCGGATTTATTTGCGAAGCTGCCTTCCGAATTGAAGCGATCCGCAAGCGCGAGCGCGCTGCTTATTTCGCGGAACCCGCGATGGACGTGCAGTTTCCGTTTTCCACCGTGATCAGAGACGGCAAGCCCTATGTTCAAATCATGTCGATCGGACCGGACGATGAAAGTCATCCGGGCTTGCCCGGGGTCCAATCCAACAAGTTGAAAACCGCGCTCGCCTCGGGCGTCCGACTCATGCGTGGTACGGCTTGGTTGGGATTGCCTTCACCAGTGGAGATCCGCGATCCTGCCCTCTTCGTGCAGACCAACGATCCCGGCCGCGAGGAGCGCCAGATCGACGCGTCGAGCCGTATTGAAGCTCGCGGGGTCGGCAAGGCCGCATTTGACGCTGCAGGCGGTTGGAACGCGCAAGCCTGCTTACCTCACAACGATAAGATATTTGCCAAAGCCTGTGCTGAATGGGCTGATGGAGAGCTGGTTGCTAGCCACATTGCTTACCGAAACGACATTTTGTGCACCAACGATCAGGCGCGAGCTGCGGGCGTCTCAATTTTCGATTCCGCAAACAGAACGTGGCTCGCGGCAGAGTTCGGGGTTCGATTTGCGACTTTGGAGGAACTGCTTAAGTTGCTCAGCGGGTAGGCTCGGTGAGATTTGTCGCTAAACTAGCGACGTTGCGGCTTTGACGGGACAGCTTGGTTGGCCCGCGTCATGTGGGCCGATCGCGCCGTTTCCGCGGCCTTCAGCCCGTAGGATGGGTGGAGCGCAGCGATACCCATCACTTTGCCCTGAGACTTTGTAGTCGAAATCTCGCTCTTTCGAGCGATGCGGTGGGTTTCGCAAGAGCTCAACCCACCCTACGAACCAATACCTGACTGAGCTTAACGCCGCGTCGGAAACAGCAGGATCGTCGCCGTGTGACGCGGCGGCAGGATCACGCGACGCCCTCGCTTGGTGCTGAGCTGTTCCGCATGTTCCCGGATGCGTTGCTGGTGGGCGGCGATGGCGTGGTGTTCTACCTGCTCGGCATCGATCAGCAGCAAGTCGATTTGCTCGCGGACCTCTGTGGCCAACTGGCGCGCGTCGGCGAGTAGACTGCGGCGTTCCTCATCTGCGGCCGCGTACCGATACGGCTGGCGTTGCGCTTCGCGGCTGACGGCGAACGCCCGGGCGGAGTATTCATACTCCTCTTCGTCTTCACTGATCTGGCTATTATCGAATGGCATGGATCGCGTTCTCATTGAGAGAGAACCATCCAACGCCGACTGCAAGCGTTCGATTAACACCGCTGGCAAATGCGGAGCGATGTCAATTTTGTGTTAATTCGCGAGGAGGGCTGGCATCGCTGTCGGGCTTTTACTCTCTCGAACGCCGGCCGGATGCCCGGCCGTATTCGATGACGGCCTCTCTGGGTCGTAGGGTGAAGCGAAGCGATACTCATCATTTCGCCGCCGGAGCAAGTCGTACGAAGATGCTGTCGCGCCGGATCAATCTCACGCTCGTGAGCGATGCGATGGATTTCAGGACCTCAGCCCATCCCACGAGCTGACGTCCCTCTCAAGCCGTTTTTACACGACGAGACCCGTGGCAGACTTGGGACCCGCCTGCGGCCACTCGACGCTAAGCTGAAGGCGAACTCAGGATAGCTCGTTCCCGGTGGCTCGTTTATACTGGCGGATAAGCTGGAAAATAGCCACGTGGTGGGAAACATGAGCGAGGAAGGTCCTCACACGCGACCTAATGTCCCTCTTGCAGCGTCTCTTGCCCAGTATACCGAAAAGCTGATCGCACGACGAGGCGTCGAGCAATCGAATGCCCTGTTCAGTGGCCAGATAGGCCCCGCTACAAGGGCCTTGAGCGCGAGAACCAACGCCATCGGGGTTGGCGACAAGGCGCCGCATTTCTCGCTGCCAACGGCAGAGGGCGGAATGTGGAGTCTCGGGGAGCATCTGGCCCGGGGCGAGCACGCCTCACTGGTCGTGGTGTTCTATCGCGGCACCTGGTGCACCTATTGCAATCTCTATCTCCGCGGATTGCTCGAAGTTCGATCGCAGCTATCCGAAGCCAGCGCCTCGTTGATTGCGATATCACCGGAGGCCGCACCCGTCGGTGATAATGCCAGCGCCGATGACGCGAGATTTCCTGTCCTAATCGATCATGCTGGCAAGGTCGCCGAACAGTTCGGTCTGACCTTTGAGATGGATGATGCTGCCAAGAACGTGCTTAAAAGCTCCGGTCTTGATCTCGAGAAACGAAACGCCGATGGGAGATGGATACTTCCTGTGCCTGGGACTTTCGTGATCGATCGCTCCGGCGTTGTTGCCTACTCTCATGTCGATGCGGACTATCGCACCCGGCCCGAACCGCAGGAGATCGTTACAGTGTGCCAGTCACTGCGGAGCTAACCGGGATTACGAACGATGCGATGGATATCGCAAGAGCTCAATTCATTCGACGTGCTCGCTGATCAACAACTCCGTCTGGCGAGTGCGATGGCGGACTGCGCCCGTCGATCGGCGTTGCGTCTGCAAATTTCATGTCCGCTATCTCGAAACTCAGGGCTCATTTGAAGTGCGCGCGCGGTCGTGCAGATTTGTCACACACTCCGGGAATGTGCGGTCGTTCTCCTTGTGTTCGCAAGAGACCATAATTATGGCAGCCGTGGAGGCATATGCTGGCTTTCGCGTTGGGGGCAGTCTGAATGCGTTGTTGGGGAGAGCCGACATGCCAGCCTACATCCGCAATCACGACGTCGAACCACCTTTCATGATCTGCCCAGGCTGTGTGGGCCTGGCGATGTCCGTCAAGGACGTCGCGCCTCGTTGGAGCGTGTCGGAGATCGATTTCATCTATGAATGCTCCGACTGCGGCGCGGAGATCAGGCAGACGGTGACCAAGCCGGAACTGCTGCACTAGATTTCGGAGGGTGGGCGAAGCGCAGCGTGCCTGCCACTGCTCGGGGGGAGCCGGTGGTGGGCACGCTCGCGCTGTGCCGGTTGGTCGTCGTTGTCGCGGCAGGATGCCAGTGATGGCCGCCGCCGTTTTTGGTCGGCGGCGTCGTCCGCCAACGCCCAAGGAGCTAATCGGCGGCGTTGCTGTTGGCGCTCCGGCCTGACGCTCTTCGACGGAGGAAGCCGCAGAACCCCGCGCTCAATGCGTTGCTGACGGCGTTGCCTTTCTTTGGCGCGTCTACAACTCTGCTTGGTAGGGGTTGGTTTGGCATTGGGCGACGATTGGACGATAAATAAGGATCACTTTTCGCGACAATGTTCGACGAGAAAGGGAGTCCCCTAATGTACGCCAATATTCTCTTGAGCACGGACGGATCGGATGTCGCGAGAAAAGGCGTCAAGCATGGGCTCGGTTTGGCAAAGGCCTTGAACGCCAAAGTGACAGTCATCACCGTAACGGAGCCGTTTCCGGTCGACTATGGCAGCGGACACGCCTCGGGATGGGTTCCCACGCAGCAAGAGTTTGATAGCTTTGACGCAGCCTGCAAGGAACGTGCGGGCAAAGTGCTCGATGAAGCTCGAGCCATAGCGGAGCAGATGGGGATATCGGTAGAACTCTTGCATGTTCCGAGTGCGCATCCAGCCACTACGATTATCGAAGCAGCGAAGTCCCGCGGCTGCGACTTGATCGTCATGGGCTCTCATGGGCGTCGCGGCCTCAGGAAGCTGTTCCTGGGGAGTCAAACGTCGGAGGTCCTGGCCGACGGAAGCGTACCGGTGTTGGTCGTGCACTGACAGACATAGGCTTGTTGAAACCGCGCTTTCACGGCGAGCAGCGAAGGCGGCACGGCGAGGCCGAGCGCCTTCCCGGTCTTAATGCTGATCACCAGCTCGTCTGCGCCGACTAATGAACGACCAGGTCCATCCCCGCTAGACCAGCTTGGCGCGAAGACGTCCGTACTCGACTTCGCTTATCGATCCCGACTTTTTTAGCTGATCAAGCTTGGTAATTTCGTCTGCGACACTAAAGCCAACGACTCGTCGCAATTCTTCGCGTGCCTGCTGAGCCTGCTCAGCGTTACGCTCGGCCATGCCTCTCCCCTGGGTGATCAGGTAGGCAAAGATGCCGAAGTAGGAGAATAAAATCAGCACCAGCACCCATAACGCTTTACCCCAACCGGAGATGTCGTGACGCCTGAACAGGTCGCTGTAGATTACAACGATAAGCCAGAACCATACGACGAATGCGAACACCGCAAGCATATCCATCAGGAAATTTCGATAGGTGAAGCCTTCTTGAAAGAAGAACATCGCGATCCTCCCTTGTGTGGTTGCCGTTCAGCCCTACGCGCTATCCTTTCCGGGATTTAGTTGCCGCCCGAGAACTCTATTACTTTGCTTGCGGGCAGCCAATACGCTCAAACTAACTAATCTACCGGTGCCCGTACAGCCGGCCGGACCGGGGCGCAGAAACAAGCTGGCGACAGGCGGCGGCCCGCGTGGACTGGCGCAACCAAAAGAAGAACGGCCCCCTTGGCTCTCGAACGACTGTCGCCTATCTTGGGTAGGCTCTGGGCTGGAACGACTGCGGGCCCGTCTTGGCCCGCTCCCTGGGAAGCGGCAACATGCAAAAGATATTTTTGCAGATATTGTTGTCTTTGACGCTGATGAGCGTGGGGATGAGGCTTCCGGCCCGCGCTGATGAGCGGGCGGCTCCTCAAATACGCGAAGAAATCTTTGCGCTTCCGCTTCCCACGCCCATCCTCGCCTATGTGGTTCGACCGGCCGAAAATGGACCGCTGCCGCTGGTGATAATAAATCACGGTGTCTCGCTCGATCCACGGGAAAGGAGTTTCTTTCCACTGATCGAATTCCGCGACGCGGCGCTTTGGCTGGCACGTCGCGGTTATATCGTGGTCGCGCCGATCCGCCCGGGATACGGAGCCGGCGCGCTCGATATTCCCGAGCGCGGCATTTATTCATTGTTCCTGTCGAACGTCGGAAACTGCGCGAATCCCAATTTCCGTGATCCGGGACTTGCGATCGCAGCGCTCGACAACTGGATCATCGACTTCATGGCCGGCCAGAAGCTGATCGTGCCAAACGATGTCGTGGTTGTCGGTCAATCGGGAGGAGGTTGGGGAGCCATTGCGCTGTCCAGCCTGAACCCTCCGGCTGTCCGCGCAATGATCGTCTTTGCCGGCGGTCGCGGCGGACATCTTGAGGGGAAGCCGAACAACAACTGCGCGCCTGACAAGCTCGTCGAGGCGACGGGCGAGTTCGGACGCACCTCGCGTATTCCGATGCTCTGGATCTATACCGAGAACGACACGTTTTTCGGGCCCAGGCTGTCGAAGCGAATGTATGACGCTTTCACCGCCGCCGGTGGAAATGCCGAATATCATCTGTTGCCGGCCTTTGGGAGCGACGGTCACTTCATGGTGGACTCGCGGGATGCCACTCAAATTTGGGGACCATTGGTGAGCGAATTTCTGGACAAACACAGACGATGACGACACCAAGGGCTTCTTGGAGACACAGATGCGTAAACAGGGCTCGCGGTTGGGTTTGTTTTCACAGTGCTGTCGGCCAATAGTAATCCTGGCGCTTCTCGCGCTGGCGCCGGCGACAATCGCCGAGGCGCAGCAGGTGCGCCCGCCCGACACCTCGCCATCCGGGAAGGCTCCAGACGTGGAGATCAGGCCGCGTGGGCAGCAGATGCCGAGAGATGTCAAATACTCTGCATGGAGCAAGTTTTGCTTCAAGGTTCCCGACGCGAAGATGCTCTGCAGGACGACCATCACCGGTACGTGGGATACAGGTCAGATCGCTGTCAGAGTTGACCTGATCGAACGCGAGGGCGAGGGCGGAGCGCGGGTGCAGCTTTACCTGCCTGTCGGATTGTATCTGCAGCCCGGTGTGAAGTTGACGGTGGATGGCGGTCCTCCTTTTTGGGTTCCTTATGTCTGGTGCCTCACCAACGCTTGCGTGGCAGCAACTCTGGCGGAGCCTGAATTGATTCGTGAAATGGAGGGCGGTCGCTTGCTTACGCTCGAGGTCGTCAACTCGAACATCCTGACCGTTGCAAGCTCGATGTCACTGGATAACTTCGCGACGGCTCGCAACGGAGCACCGGCCCGGATCTTTCAGCAATCTCTCGATAACGAGTAGCGCGTTTTGGATAGGGTACGTCGGCTCGGATGAAATAACGTGCGGCAGCGTTGGATCGCTTGCCCAATGCCAAGCATCGAAATCCTGGCTGCTCCAAAGCCAACGCCGCGGCGACACTAAAGCCAACGATGTGTCGCAATTCATCGCGTGCCTGTTGAGCCTGCTGAGCGTTACGCTCGGCCATGCCTCAAACTGGCGACAGACGGCGGGGTTGGTTCAAACTGAGAAGAACTCAGAGTTCGTTTTAACTCCCGCGAATAGGCGACCTATTGGCACCCTTTCTTACGACGGAAACAATTTGAAATAATTGCATGTGGCCTGACAATCCGGGCACTTTGATCCGATTAACTGATCGAAAATATTTCCTTGTGATCGCGTTCTCTCCCTCTAGTATTAGTAAAGATTATAGCCTATTGCACCTTAAAGTTAATTAAGAGACGCGCGTCGCGGACAGCGAAAAACTATCCGCACTCTGGGAATTGTGTCGATAAATCCAATGTCAATTGACGCGCCCAGTGATGCGCCGAATGCGGATAGAGGCCTGGAGCCGGTTTGCCTTATGGCGATCGCGCTGGACGAGCGCCTCGATCCAGCGCGACTTCATCATAAATCTCTTTATGGTGGAAAAATCCGTCTCAGCCGACCAGATCATTCTGCTTGCTCGTCACGAAGGCTGCAAAGCGCGTGACACCCATTCAATGGATTCGCGGTTTTCGGTGGCAGGCTTTGTCCTGGTCAGGCAGAAGCCCGGCCCGGCCAAAGGCGTCGTGTCCATTAAGCGAAGCGTTCTTTGAGACGAAAGCACACAGCGGTCTTCTCGCGACACTCGATAAGCATCCCGCGCGCCAATCGTAATGCTTCAAACAACGGAAAATATTGGGCCAGGGTGATCGATGGACAAGTCTTTAATGGTTCGCCTGTTCGGATTCCCGGCGACTTTGATTCACGGCGATACCACCCTGCTTGATCGCTGGGTCTGGTTAAAAAAGCGACTGCCGATCACGGCCAACGCAGAGACCTTGATCGACATTGGGTGTGGAACAGGCGCATTTTCAATCGGCGCGGCAAAGCGTGGTTATCATGCTGTGGGCCTGAGTTGGGACGAACGCAACCAGCAAGTCGCAGATGAGCGGGCTCGGTTCTGCAATGTGAGCGCGTCTTTCAAGGTCTGCGATGTTCGAGAACTTGACCGTTTCGAGGAGTACAAAGGGTGTTTCGACGTCGCCCTTTGCTTCGAAAATATCGAGCACATATTGGACGATAGAAAATTGATGATGGACATCGCCAACTGCTTGCGACCAGGCGGTCGTCTTTTGCTGACCACACCGAACTTCTATTATCGCGCGGTTACTACGGCAGAGTACGGCCCGTTCGAAAAGGTCGAAGCGGGTGGGCACGTCCGACGAGGATACACACCGGCGATGCTCCGGGAACTCGCCGCCGTCACTGGGCTTCTGTGCGACGAAATCTCTTATTGCAGCGGCTTTTTCAGTCAAAAGCTCACGGCAATTTTGTGGAGACTGGCGGCAGTTCACTGGCTGCTCGGCTGGATCGTAACGCTGCCGTTGAGGCCTCTGGCGTTGATACTGGATAAAGTAACCCTGAACTGGACCAGTTTTCCGTTGCATTCGATTTGTATGATCGCTCAAAAGCCGCGGTTTTCCGCCATGGCGACATCGTCGAGTGAGCGCGGTTCGGCGGCAAATTTTTCGAAATTTTCAATGGCGAACTGATCTAGGATCTCTTGCCGCGCATGGCCCGAAATTGCTGCTTTGATTTAAAGACCAAATGGTCTATATATCAGTCGTGAGCCAACAAACCCCAGTGCCGTTGCCCCGTGGCCGCCCTCGAAGTTTCGACGCGGAAGCTGCTGTCGCACGTGCGATGGGCGTGTTCTGGTCGCGCGGCTACCACGCCACGGCGTTGCCGGACCTGCTTCGTGCGACGCGACTCTCGCGTGGCAGCCTTTACGCCGCTTTCGGTGATAAGCACTCGCTCTTCCTGCGGGCGCTTGATCGCTACGTCGCCGATGCGCTGACGCGGATGGATGCTGAGTTCGCCGCCGGCGGAGAGCCGATCGACGGCCTGCGGGCCTACCTCGCCGGCTACGTCGAGCGCACCAGCGGCGCCAATGGCCGACGCGGCTGCCTGCTGGTGGCGACAGCCATGGAACTGGCCGGCCGTGATGCTGAAGTCGATCGTCGCATCGCAAGCTTTTTCAAGGCCATGGAGACCCGGGTGGCCGATGCGCTTTCCCGTGCGAAGGCGGCGGGCAGGCTGGCCGACGGTGTCGAGCCGTCAACTGCCGCCCGAATTCTCGTCTGTTTCGTCGAGGGGCTGCGCGTCGTCGGCAAAACCGCACCGGCACGAAACAGGTCGCAAGCCACCGCCGACGCGCTTCTCGACCGCTTCATCAGGTAGGACGCGCGTATGGACGGCCCCGATGTTCGTACGCCTATATCTGGACTGAATGGTCTTGAAAGGCATGAGAGCAGAGAGGCCATGTCCGCGATCCAGATCGTCTGCGCCGTGGCCGTTCCCTTGCTCTGGGGCTATCAGTTCGTGGCCATCAAGGTGGGCGTGACGGCGTTTCCGCCGCTCTTCTTCCTCGCACTGCGCTTCGCGGTCATCGCGCTGCTGCTTATCCCGTTCGTCAGAAGGCCAACACGTCAACAGTTCGGTCCCGTCGCGGCTATTTCGGTTTTCCTCGGTGGGCTGAACTTCGGGCTGTTCTATGTCGGCCTTGGGCTCGGTTCGGGAAGCCTGTCGGCCGTCGCCTATCAACTCGCCACGCCGTTCACTGTGCTGTTGGCCTGGCCGCTGCTGGCGGAGAGGCCGTCTCTCACCACGTCCGCCGGCGTGGTGCTTGCATTTGTCGGCGTGGTCGTGCTGGCAGCGGGGCCCGGCCTGTCGACCAACGCACTCCCGCTGCTGCTGGTGGTCGCCGCCGCCTTCGCGTTCGCAGTGTCCAACGTGCTGACCAAGCGCTACGGCCCTTTTGATCCCCTGATGTTGATGGGATGGTCGTCGGCGCTCACGGTGCCACAGGTCATGTTGATGTCGTTGCTGCTTGAACATGGACAACTGGCGAGCCTTGTCACGGCTGATGAGCGTGGCTGGCTGGCGCTGGCCTACACGATTTTCATCGGAGGAATTGTCGGGTTTGGCCTTTGGTTCTGGCTGATCGCCCGCTGCTCGATGGGGCGCGTCGCACCCTTCGGCCTATTGCTTCCGGTGTTCGCCCTGATTTCGAGCGTGTTGTTCCTTGGCGACCGCATGACCCCCAAGTTGATCGTCGGCGGGCTGCTCGCGATCTCCGGCGTCGCGATCACCCAGATAAGACCTTCATACAGGTAAGATCTGGCGCTCAACCAATTTGAAGCTTCCCTATGACCGCCAGCCTGGAACTCGGGATCGAGCGTAAGCCATTAAATAACCTCGACATTCCTGCTCTGCTCTCTGTATGGGTGCTGGATCCGAAGCGTATGCGTCCTCCCGTTCCCGGTTTCGATTGACAATGGCCCGCGCGATAGCCTAGAAACCGGCCGTCCCGGGCGGAATCCGCTGGCGGGATTGATCCCATTTGCCACTGTTGGCTCCAATTTCGGCCTCTCGTCACGGCCTTTCGAAGCATCAGGATTGTCCCATGAAGGTCCGTAACTCGCTGAAATCGCTGCGCGGTCGTCATCGCAACAACCGTCTGGTCCGCCGCAAGGGCCGGGTTTACGTGATCAACAAGGTCCAGCGCCGCTTCAAGGCGCGCCAGGGCTGAAGCGAGCCTGAGGCGAAGGCCAGGATCCCCTGATCCGCTCCCTGGGTTGACCCCGCGGTTCCGCTGCAAAAATCCTGCTGTTCACATCTTGCTGCTTTGCAAGACGGTTTTGCCGCGTCTAAACTTTGACCATGGCATCAAGATTCCTTCGCCCGCGAAACGCTCGATCGGCAGTTTTGTTTGCTGCGCTTATCGCAGCGATGCCGGCTGCCGCCTTGGCGCAGAGCGCGGGCGCCGCACCCGCAAAGCAGCAGAAGAAATTGCCGGAAGCGCCGGGCAAGCTGCCGAAGGTCGGAGCCGATCGTACCCGCGGACTGGATTTCCTGTTTGGCGCCCTGAAAGCGGCGCCGGACGAGGCCAGTGCCAAGCACGTCGAAGCCCGGATCTGGGCGCTATGGATGCAGACGCCGAGCGACACGGCGGCGCTGTTGATGGTGCGCGCCAAGGCGGCGATGGACGCTCAGAAGATGGACGTCGCGCTGAAGCTGCTCGATGCCGTCGTCAAACTGCGGCCCGACTATGTCGAGGCGTGGAACCGGCGCGCGACGGTCTATTACCTGCAAAACGATTACACCCACTCGCTCGAGGATATCGAGCAGGTGCTGGTCCGCGAACCCCGTCATTTCGGGGCGTTGGCCGGGCTCGGGATGATCATGCAGGATATTGGCGACGACAAACGTGCGCTCGACGCCTTTCGCAAGGCGCTCGCTGTCAATCCCTACCTTGATAAGGTGCCGGAACTGGTCAAGACACTGACCGAGAAAGTCGAAGGCCGCGATATCTGATCGCGAAAACGCTTTCCGTCCGACCAAAGGTTCTAAAACCAAAGTTTTCCAGAACCAAGGCTATGCAAAACCGAGACGTTCTAGTGCAGGGCGCCGCCGCCCCGTTCAAAGGAACCGTTGCGGGTCACCGCCGCATAGAGCCGCGCGAGCTCGGCCTCCAGCTGCTCATTGACCAGCAGCAAGGCTTTGAGCGCCCCGCGGACGTCACCGTCACAACTGGCGACGATTTCGTCGATGGCGATTTCGTTTGGTCTGAAACTCATCATACTCTCCACTTCTGTCTTGGAATATCCCCGAACAATCTTGGGAAAATCGTGACGTTTGATCCGCGTTCCTGTGGATAGCGTGGACAACGCGGCAGATAGACAGTTTTAGTGGCGCACCTCCATCACATGGCAAAGCCGCCGGCGGCGTTTATATAAACGCGCTGGTGACGGTGGTGTGAAAAAGCCCGTCGAACGAGCTCTCCCGGGTGAGGAAAACGGTGATAATTCTGCTGTTCTTGCTGGTGGCGCCGATCACGCTATCGGCAACGAAGTATTTTTTCGGAGATCGTTCGGGCAATTGGCAGACCGCCGATCGTTCCAGCTCCGGCCTGTTGCCGGCCGCGGCGGAGCACCCGGATGCGCTGGTGCGAATCTTTGCTGCGCGAACGGTGCGCTGGCGTGGAATCTTCGCGGTGCATTGCTGGATCGTGGTCAAGGCGGCCAACGCATCGAACTATACAAGATATGATTACACGGCCTGGGGTGAGCCTGTTCGCATCAACGGCTTTGCGCCCGATGGGCGGTGGTTCGGCGTCGCGCCGCAAACCATCGCCGCCGCCGACGGCGAGGCCGCCTCGCGCATGATTCCGAAAATCAGGACCGCGGTGGAAGGCTATGGGTGGCGTTCCCTTGGTGACTATCGCGCATGGCCCGGGCCGAACTCGAACACGTTCGTCACGGCCGTGCTGGCTTCCGTCCCCGAACTGCAGGCCGCGCTGCCGCCGACCGCGATCGGCAAGGATTTTCCCTATGACAACGCGATGTTCGGCCGGACGCCGTCGGGAACCGGCATTCGCGCATCGCTTGGCGGTTATCTCGGCCTCACCGTCGGCTGGGTCGAAGGCATCGAAATCAACTTTCTCGGCGCCGTGATCGGCATCGATCTGCGGCGGCCCGCGCTTAAACTTCCGGGACTAGGGCGCATCGGTTTGAGTCGGGGCCTGAGCACCTGACGGGCTCGAGAGCACGTGAGGCGTTGGCCGCGAAACCGTCGCGCGGTAAAACCGTAGCTCCTTGGTGGGCCGGTTTGTCAGGACGTTGCACATGAGTTTTGTCGTCGTCCTGACCGCGCTGGTGATCCTGGCGTTGATCACACAGGCCGGCGTGCTGGCGCTGCAGCGGGCCTATCCGGCGCAAGGCCGCATGATCGAGGTAACGGGCGCCGCGCTCAACGTGCTCGACATCGGGCCGCGCGACTCTGGCGCACCGCCGATCGTGATGATCCACGGGGCGAGTTCGAACCTGGAGGCCATGCGGCATCCGCTGGGCGATCTGCTCGCGAGCAATCATCGGGTGATCCTGATCGATCGTCCCGGTCATGGCTGGAGCACGCGCACGCATCTCGCCGATTCGACGCCGGCGATCCAGGGCAAGATGATCGAAGAGGCGCTCGACAAGCTTGGCGTCGGCAAAGCGATCTTCGTGGTCCATTCCTGGGCCGGCGCGCTCGGTGCACGGATGGCGCTGGATTATCCGGAGCGCGTCGCCGGGCTCGTGATGCTGGCGCCGGTGGCGTATCCATGGCGCGGCGGCGTCGGCTGGTACAACAAGGTCGTCACCATGCCGGTGATCGGTCGGTTGCTGGCGTACACCATCACGCTGCCGTTGGGATATTTCCTGACCGAACCCGGCGCGCGCGGCGTGTTCATGCCGCAGGCCATGCCGAATGACTTTGTCGAGGCGACCGCAACGCCATTGCTGCTGCGTCCGCGCGAATTCCTCGCCAATGCCTGGGACCTCGTGACGCTGAAGGCCGCCGTCGTCGAGCAGGCGGCGCACTACCGCGATATCAAGGCGCCGGTGGTGGTGATCTCGGGCGATGCCGACAAGACGGTGTGGACCAACATCCACTCGCGGCCGTTCGTTGCCGTGGTGCCGAACGCGAAACTGATCATCTTGCCCGGCGTCGGCCACATGGTGGCCTACGCCGCGCCGGATCTGATCGTGCATGAGATCGATACACTGATCGGCATGATCACGCAGCGCGCGGTCGCCGCCGGTTAGGCGATCTCACAATCCCGCGACAACACACCCACACCGGGCAAAAGGCCTCGACGCGCGGGCCGACAGGTAGTTTGCTCTCGTCGCGTTGCCACAACGCCGGTTCGCACTCTGGGGAAACCGGTGATTGGCAACCAGCAATGGGAGGCTGCCAATGGAGACGACCAGGCGAAACCTTTTGGGTGCGGGCGCTTCTGCCGCGCTCGGTTTGTTGCCGCTGGGCAGCCGCACGGCTCAGGCGCAAATCACACCAACCACGAATGCGACGCAACCCGGCTGGGATGATGGCGAACTGGCCCATCTGCTTCCGACCAGCAATCACGATCGGATTCTCGTCAAGGCGTCGTTCAAGAAACCGCTGGAGGCGGCGCCGACGTTACAGGTCGGCGATCAACGCGTGCTCGGACAACGTTCGGATACACGAGGATTGTTCTGGCAGTTCCAGGCTGCCGACCTGAAGCCCGGAACGGCGTATCAATTGTCGCTGACAGGCTCGGACGGCAAGGCGCTCTCCCAGCCGTGGAAATTGTCCACCATGCCGGCGCCCGATGAGATGCCCTCCAGGCTGCGGCTGCTGGTGTATTCCTGCGCTGGCGGACATGACCTTTTTAAAGCGGCCCATACCGGCTTCGAGTTCGTGCCGACGGCCGTGCGGCAGAAATTACTGCAGCGCGGCCTGTCCTATTCGCCGGATGCGCTGATCGCCAATGGCGATCATGTCTATTGGGACCTGCTGGCGCCGCGCGCCGCGCCCAAGCTCGGAGCCTCCAAGGCCGCGCAGGAATATGCCCGCTTCGATCGCAGCGCTCCGATCCTGGGGGGCGCCAACGAGATCGCGCTGCTTCGCGCCGCGGGAGAGCAGATCAGCCCGCTTTATGGAACGCTATGCCGCTCGACGCCGGTGTTCTTTCTGCAGGACGATCACGATCATTTCGACAATGACGAAGCAACGGACGAAGCCGTTACATTTCCGCCCGACAATTTCATGCTGCAATCGGCCCGCGCGACCCAGCGGCTTTGGTATCCGGAATTCCTGCCCGATCGGGAGCGATCGCCGGGTCTGCCCGGGTCAGACTATCCCGATCAGCCGGCGTCCCGGCCCTCGGGACTCTCCGAGAGTTTCGGCACCCTGCGTTACGGGCGGCTGGCTGAAGTCCTGCTGTACGACATCAGGCGCACCGTCACGCTGGCTGGGCCGACCGGTGTGTTCGTGGCGCCGGATGTCGAGTCCTGGTTGAAGGCCCGCGCCGCGGCGAGGGAAGTGGTGCATCTGGTCAATGTGCCTTCCAATCCGCCGGGATGGAGCGCGGGTAAATGGGGCGAGTGGTATCCCGATTTGCTCGGTCCTGACGGCAAGCTTTCGGAGGCCAAGCCCAAGCCCTATTGGCAGCGTGGCTGGCTGTCGCAGCATGATCGCCTGATGCAGGCTCTGTCTGAAATGCCCGGCCGCATTCCGCTTGTTGTCAGCGGCGACCTGCACGCCACCGCCGAAGGGCGCATGATGCGTAGCGGCCAGCTCGATTTCTCGCGCAATCCGGTCATCGCCGTGCTGCCGGGCACGCTGGGGACGAGCACGGGAGGCTGGGCGTCCGAATTTCGCGGCGTCGGTCCAAAGGTGCCGCAGCATCTGGACATGGTGGAGACCGTCACGCCGATCGAGGAGAACGGTTTTCTGCTGGTCGACTTCACGCCGGAAACGATCACGCTGCGCTATTTCAAATGGAATCAGAAGACGCAAGCCATCAGCGATATCGACACGCTGGAGCCGTTTCACACCACCGAGTTGAAGCGCACCTGAAGGAGCGATGGACGACATCGGAGGGGTACGCACTCCCGCCGTGAAAATTATTCGAAGGATTTGGTTTCCGGATTTTGCTGGCGCGGCGCCTGAAATGCCCGGCAACATCTCGGCGCAGTGAAAAAATATCTCGTTAAGATTGCCGACCCTATCGTCGCGCGGGGGCGCGTTCGGGAACGACGCGCGATGTTCGATACTGTCATTCTGCTCGGCGGCGAGGCCGAGCAATCGGTGCTGCCGCACGCGTTGCGGGGACACAATCCGCAACTCGTCGTGATACCGGTTGGGATTCCTGCCGATCTCACGGCCTTGAGTTCGGACGTGCTCCGGCGCGCGCGGCTGATCGCGTTTGCAACGCCGATCATCGTGCCATCGGCTATTCTCGATCAGGTTGGCTACGGCGCCTTCAATTTTCATCCGGGTCCGCCGGAATACCCGGGCTGGGCGCCGGCGCATTTTGCGCTCTATGACCGGGCGACCGAATTTGGCGCGACGGCGCATGTGATGGTCGAACAGGTCGATGCCGGCCCGATCGTCGAGGTCGCGCGCTTTCCCATCCCGGCCGATATCCCGGTGCTCGGCCTGGAGGGGCTGGCTTACGCGCATCTCGCGCAACTGTTCTGGCGCATGGCAAAATCGCTCGCGACCGATCCTGCGCCACTGCCGCCGCTTCCGGTCGAATGGGGAGCCAAGAAGTACTCCCGGCGCAATTATCGCGCGATCTGCGACATGCCCCTCGACATCCCGAAGGAGGAGTTCGACCGCCGCATCAAGGTGTTCGGCGGCAACCATTTCGGAATGGCCCCGACGATCCGTCTGCACGGTGTCGAGTTTCGCGCGGTGATGCCGTCAGCGTGAATTGATCGCGATCCTGATAGCGTGATGCGGTTTCACTCCAAACTCGGCGCCGGGACGCCGCGCTGATACGCCAGCAAGTCGAGCGTCGGCGGTTCGCGGCCGGTGAGGATGGAAACGCATGCGTGCGCCTGGCCGCGGTGATGGGTCTGATGATTGAAGAAATGCAGCAGGATATCCTGCAACGGCTGGTCGTATCGTGCGCCGGTGCTGGTGTGATACGCGACCGAATGGGTGAGATCGGCGTCGGTATAGCTTCCGATCAGACCGTTTATCCGCGCATCCTCCGCGATCCGGGCGCGAAGCAGATCCTGGCGATCGTCGTGCAGGATCGCGTTGAGGCGATCGGGATGCTCGCCGGTACCGGTCAGACGCTTCAGCCATACGCGGTCCGCCACCAGCAGATGGTTGAGCGTCCCATGCAGGCTGCCGAAGAAGACGCCGGTCGGCCGGCGGTAGGCTTCCTCCGGCAGTTCCAGCGCGGCGCCGTAGAGCCGGCGGTTGGCCCAATTATTATAGGCCGCGAGTTGCCGGAAGTTCTCGATTGCCATCGTCCTGTCCTTTTACCGCGATGGCAGATGATAACTTGCCGGCGCGCCCCAATTGGTGAAAATACCTCACCAATCGCAATTGCTCCGGGAATGCTTCCATGGCTCAATCGCTGCAGCCCTCGTCGCGCGCCCTGGCCGCGCTGTCGCTGTTCGCAACGCTCGGCACTCTCACCGAGGCCGCCGAACAGCTTGGCGTCACCCGCTCGGCGCTGTCGCACCGGATCGCGGAACTGGAAAAGCGCCTCGGCGTGGCGCTGGTACGCAAGGTCGGTCGCCGCATTGCGCTGACCGAGGATGGCGAGCGGCTGCTGTCGAGCATGGGCGATGCGCTTGATCGCATCGAGGCGGCGGTCGAGCCGTTTCGGCGGGATCGCGGCCAGATCCGGTTGAGTACCGTCGTCACCTTTGCCTCGCATTGGCTGATCCCGCGCATTCCGCAATTTCAGGCCAGGCACCCGCAGATCGAAGTCGCGATCTTCACCACGACGCGAGCCGTCGACCTCAGGAAGGAAGAGATGGATTGCGCGATCCGCCACGGTCGCGGCGCGTGGAAAGGGCTCGCCTCGACCTTGCTGTTCCGGGAAACCCTGATGCCGGTTGCCCGGCCCGACGTTGCGGCGCGGTTCGCGGCGAATGCCAAAGCGGCCAACCGTCAAGGCTGGCACGGCGCTCCGCTGATCCGGGCGCGATCGCGGTTCATGGATTGGTCGAACTGGCAACAGCACGACGACGTGCTGGCCAAGCGGCGCATCAAATGGCTGACGGTGGAAACGCGGGCGCAAGCGCTCGATGCCGCGATGGCCGGCGCCGGCGTCGCCTTGATGGACATGGCCTATATTGCGACGCCCGTGATCGAAGCCAGGCTGGTCAAGCTTGCGGAACGTCCGTTGCCGCTGCAAACCGGATATTATTTCGTGCACATCCCGAACGCACGAAACCTTCATTTGCTGAGACATCTACGCGACTGGGCCGTCGAGGCGGCCCGGCCGTTTCGGGTGGCGTGAGCGCCGTAAACCCTCGCGTGAAGTTGCGGGGCTTCCTGCTGCACGGCTCTAATTTGCATCGCAGTCATCAAAGTTCGTCATGCCCGGGCAAAAGCGCGAAGCGCGTCTTCTCGCTAGATGTCCCGGGCATCCACGTCTTTGTTGAACTGGAGCGTGAAAAGACGTGGATGGCCGGGACGAGCCCGGCCATGACGACACCTCTCAAACGCAAAATGCGTGAACCCCAGAAGCCTTTCAGCCGGTTCAGGGCGTCTTGATCTTACCGTCCTTGTCGTATTGCGACACGAATGCCCAGAGATCGTTGATCTCCTTTTCGTTCTTGATGCCGGCGAAGGTCATCTTGGTGCCCGGAATTTTCGCCTTGGGATCCTTGATGTACTCCTTGAACTGGGCCTCGTTCCAGGTGATGCCGGAGTTCTTGTTGGCGTCCGAATAGGAATAATCCGGCGCGGTTCCGGATTTGCGGCCGTCGAGCCCGTTGAGCTCCGGACCGACCTTGTTCTTGGCGCCTTCGCCGATCGCATGGCAGGCAAGGCATTTGTTGAAGGACGATTTGCCGGCGGTGATGTCCTGCGCCAGCGCGGCAGACGCGGCGATGGACGAGGCAAGGACGATCAGCGCGCTCACGGTCGATTTTTTCATGGAAGCTGTTCCGGGGGGTAGGGTGACTTGGGGGCCGCTTGTGGCATGGCGGGCTTGCGGTGGACAAGCCGAGAAACCGGTCATGGTTTCACGATGCCGGGATCACCGGCCGACAGGTCTGCTCACCCTTTGGAGAGCTACCCAAAACTGTTCAGACGTGCTTGATTTGCCATAACAAATCGACCACAGCGGATGCGCCGCCACGTCGGGCGTGCGCTCAAGGAAAGACCTAATGACCATCATGATGCCCGCATCGGATCAGGCAGTCCTGGCGCGGCGCGATGCGATCGTCACCGCGTTCCGCGCCATCGTCCCGGGCGAGGGCGTGATCGACAAGCCGGCCGAGATGCTGCCGTATGAATCCGATGGGCTGATGGCCTATCGCCAGCCGCCGATGGTCGTGGTGCTGCCCGACACCACCGAACAGGTCTCAAGGGTCCTGAAATATTGCCACCAGCAGGGCATCAAGGTGGTGCCGCGCGGCTCCGGTACGTCGCTTTCCGGCGGCGCGCTGCCGCTGGCCGATGGCGTGCTGCTGGGGCTCGGCAAGTTCAAGCGGATTCGCGAAATCGATTTCGACAACCGCGTGGTCGTCACCGAGCCGGGAGTGACCAATCTCGCCATCAGCCAGGCGGTGGCCCATGCCGGATTTTACTATGCGCCCGATCCGTCGTCGCAGATCGCCTGCTCGATCGGCGGCAATGTCGCGGAGAATTCCGGCGGCGTGCATTGCCTGAAATACGGCATGACTACCAACAACGTGCTCGGCTGCGAGATCGTGCTGATCACGGGCGAAATCTTGCGGATCGGCGGCAAGTCGCCGGAGACTTCGGGCTACGATCTGATGGGGATCATCACGGGATCCGAGGGCCTGCTCGGCGTCATCACCGAGATCACGGTGCGGATCCTGCAGAAGCCCGAGACCGCGCGCGCGCTGATGGTCGGGTTTGCGCAGGTCGAGGCGGCCGGCAAATGCGTCGCCGACATCATCGGCGCCGGAATCATTCCGGGCGGCATGGAGATGATGGACAAGCCGGCGATCCACGCCGCCGAGGCTTTCGTGCACGCGGGCTATCCGCTTGACGTCGAGGCGCTGCTGATCATCGAGCTCGACGGTCCCGGCGTCGAAGTCGACGAACTGATCAACCGCGTCGAGAAGATCGCGCTCGGCTGCGGCTCGACGACGTGCCAGATTTCAACCTCTGAACAGGAACGCAACCTGTTCTGGGCCGGCCGCAAGGCGGCCTTTCCGGCGGTGGGCCGGATCTCGCCGGATTATCTTTGCATGGACGGCACCATTCCGCGCGGCGCGCTGCCGCAGGCGCTGGCGCGGATCCGCGACCTCTCGGCGAAATACGGCCTCGGCGTCGCCAACGTGTTTCATGCCGGCGACGGCAACCTGCATCCGCTGATCCTGTACGACGCCAACAAGCCCGGCGAGATGGACAAGGCCGAGGCCTTCGGCGCTGACATCCTGCGCTGCTGTGTCGAACTCGGCGGCGTCCTGACCGGCGAACACGGCGTCGGCGTCGAGAAGCGCGATCTGATGCCGGAGATGTTCAGCGAGATCGACCTCAACCAGCAGCAGCGGCTGAAATGCGCGTTCGATGCGCAGGGGCTGCTCAATCCGGGAAAGGTGTTTCCGACGCTGCACCGCTGCGCCGAACTGGGCCGCGTGCATGTGCATGGCGGCAAGCTCGCGTTTCCCGATCTCCCGCGATTCTGAGCAGGCAAACGTGGATACTCTGAAAGTACGCGACGCCAACGACGTCGAGCAGGTGGTGCGCGCCGCGATCGCGAACGAGCAGCCGCTGGAAATCGTCGGTCATGGCACCAAGCGGCAAGTTGGTCAGCCGATGGCGACCAATGCGCTGTTAGACCTCTCGACGCTGAACGCGGTGACGGCGTATGAGCCGAACGAATTGATCATCACGGTGCAGGCCGGCGCGCCATTGGGCGACGTGCTGTCGCTGATCGATTCCAAGAACCAGCAATTCGCGTTCGAGCCCATGAACACCGCGCCGCTGCTGGGCACGCCTGATCTGGGAACCATCGGCGGCATGATCGGCGCCGGCCTCGCCGGCCCGCGCCGCATCAAGGCCGGCGGCGCGCGGGATCATTTGCTGGGCGCGCATGCGGTGTCGGGTTTCGGCGACAGCTTCGTGGCCGGCGGCAAGGTCGTGAAGAACGTCACGGGTTACGATCTCTGCAAGCTGCTGGCGGGCTCCTGGGGCACGCTGGCTGTCATGACCGAGGTGACCTTGAAGGTGATGCCGCGGCCGGAAAGCGAGCGCACGCTGGTGCTGCGCGGGCTCGACGACGTCACCGCCAACCGCGCGATGACGGCAGCCTTGGGCTCGCCGTTCGACGTGTCGGGGGCGGCGCATGTGCCGAACTCGGCGTTGCGGGCCTCCGCGGGTGACTTTGGCGGCCTGGGTTCGGTGGGGCAGGCGGTCACGCTGGTGCGGCTGGAAGGGATCGCGGCGTCGGTCGCGCATCGCGCCGCCACGCTGGTCAAACTTCTCGCGCCGTTTGGCACGGCGGAAATTGTCGAAGACGCCGCTTCGGCCGCGATCTGGGTGGCCGTGCGTGACGTGCAGCCGTTCGCGGCCGGCGGCACGCTTGGGGCCTGGCCGGTGTGGCGCATCGTCTGTCCGCCGGCATCCGGTGGCGCACTCGGTGAGCGGCTGGCGCGTGATAGCGGCGGCGACGTGATCTATGATTGGGGCGGCGGCCTGATCTGGGCGGCGCTGCCACCCAAGCCCGATGCCCAGGCCGCCTTGGTGCGCGAGCGCGTCAACGCTGTGGGCGGTCACGCCACGCTGCTGCGCGCATCCGACGAGGTCCGCCGCACCATCGATGTGTTTCATCCACTGCCGGACGGCGTTGCCGCGCTCGGCGAACGCGTCCGCCAGAGTTTCGATCCGAAAGGCATCCTCAACCGCGGTCGGCTGGTGAGGGGATCCCTGACATGAAGACCGAATTCAGCCTCGCGCAACTCGCCGACCCCGATATCGCGGAAGCCGACAAGATCCTGCGCGCTTGCGTGCATTGCGGATTCTGTACCGCGACCTGTCCGACCTATGTGCTGCTCGGCGACGAACTCGACAGTCCGCGCGGCCGCATCTACCTGATCAAGGAGATGCTGGAAAAGGATAAGCCGCCGACCCAGGAGGTGGTCAAGCATATCGACCGCTGTCTCTCGTGCCTGGCCTGCATGACCACCTGTCCGTCGGGCGTCAACTACATGCATCTGGTCGATCAGGCGCGGGTCAGGATCGAGAAGGATTATACGCGGCCGCTGCCGGAACGCGCCCTGCGGGCGATGCTGGCGCTGGTGCTGCCGCGGCCTGGGTTGTTCCGGGTGGGTATGATCCTGGCGCGGCTGGCCCGGCCCTTCACCGCCTTGCTGCCGGACTCCACAGCCACCCCGGCATCGCCGACGCTGTGGCGGCGGCTGAGGGCGATGCTGGCGCTGGCGCCCGGCAACCTGCCGGCGAGGGGACCGGCGGCCGGCAGTGTCTTTCCGGCGCAAGGCGCGAGGCGCGGCCGGGTCGCGCTGCTGCAGGGCTGCGCCCAGCAGGTGCTGGCGCCCCGCATCAACCAGGCCGCCATCAATCTGCTGACCCGTCACGGCATCGAAGTGGTGCTGGTCAAGGACGAGCAATGCTGCGGCGCGTTAACGCACCATCTCGGTCGGGACGGCGATGCGCTGGCGCGCGCCCGCGGCAACATCGCGGTGTGGCAAAGCGAAGCGGAACGAGGCGGCCTCGACGCCATCCTGGTGACCACATCGGGCTGCGGCACGGTGATCAAGGATTACGGTTTCATGTTGCGCGAAGACCCCGATTTCGCTGGCCCGGCAGCGCGAATATCCGCGCTGGCCAAGGATATCACGGAGTATCTCGCCGGCATCGATCTCAATCCGTCGGCGCAGCAAGGCAACCTCACCGTCGCCTATCACTCCGCTTGTTCGCTGCAGCACGGACAGAAAATCACGGCGCTTCCGAAAGAATTGCTTTCCAAGAATGGATTCGTGGTGAAAGATGTGCCTGAGAGTCATTTGTGTTGCGGTTCGGCGGGGACTTACAACATTCTCCAGCCTGACATTGCCAACAAATTGCGCGATCGAAAGGTCGCCAATATTGCGATGGTCAAGCCGGACATGATCGCTGCGGGCAATATCGGGTGCATGGTGCAGATTGCCGGCGGTACGTCCGTTCCCGTGGTGCACACCGTTGAACTTCTCGATTGGGCGACGGGCGGCCCCCGGCCGGGGCTGAATTGATAAACGGTCGGGCGCGAAGCGCGGATGATTTGAAGGGGCTTGATCGACAATAGTGGTTTCGAAAGTAGTGGTTTCGAAAGTAGTCGTTTGGAAAGTGGTCGTGTGAACGGTGATCGTTAGACTTTGATCGGCGGCAACAGGAGGGTCACGATGGCTAAGGCAAAAAAGAATAAAAAGGGCATAAAGAGTAAAAAGAAAAAACTTCTGATGGCGAAGAAAAAATCCGCCAAAAAGTCTTCAAGGAAAAAGTCTTCAAAGAAAGCCGCGAAGAAGGCTTCGAAAAAATCCGCCAAGAAATCCGCCAGGAAATCGGCGAAGAAAGCCAAAAAGTCCGCCAAGAAATCCAGAGCGGCAGCACCGAAAAAATCGGCCAGGAAGTCAGCCAAGAAAGCCACCGCCAAGAAGAAAGCCGCGAAGAAGGCATCTGCGGCACCAGCGGCCGTCACCGCGCCGAAGGCCGCCGCGCCTGCTGCTCCAAAGCCCGTGGCTCCAAAGGCGATCGCTCCAAAGGCCGTCGCTCCAAAAGCAACGGCTCCAAAGCCCGCGGCTCCAAAGCCCGCAGCGCCCAAGCCGCCGGCCGAACCGCCGATGGCTGCGCCGAGTCCGGCTCCCACACCAGCTCCGGCGGCACCAAGCTGGGCGGGTCCCTCGTCGGCTCCCGCAGCGCCCAGCACCGCTCCGTCATGGGGACATTCGGGAAGTATGAGTTCGTCATCCCCGAGCGAGGACGACAACTAGCGAACCGGCTCCCGATTATCGGGATCGCACAGAGGCCGCAGCGTTCCATCGCTGCGGCCTTTTGCGTGCGGTGATGCGTGCGGCCGCGGCTTGGAGCGAAGGCGGGGTTGATTCGCGGCAACGAGCTAAGGCCACGGCTCCCTCAGGAAAAATCGCTCATGGGCCCCTTGAGCGGCACCGGAACCCGGAGAAAGCTGTTGTCCGAATGCAACACCCTGCGACAACGTTTCTTGAAACAGTCGCAACGCCTAAAAAGTCAGCAGATGCCCGCCCTTTTTGCTTCCCGCAATGCGCGTGGCATTCCAGATTGGCGCCACGTTAAGAAATTGAACGTGCAGTCGATTATCGCTTGTGCCCGGGGGGTGCCGAAATCGGACTGATTTTGAAATGTGATGGGGATCGTCATGAAGAAATTGGTTTTGTTAGCAACGGCGCTGGCAATGGTATCGGGTTCTGCTTTCGCGGCGGATATGCCTCTGAAGGCTGTCAAGGCGCCGCCACCGGCACCGTTCGATCCCTGGGACATCGCTTTCGGCGCCGGGATCATGAGCGACTATGTCTTCCGCGGCGTCACTCAGTCCAACCACATGCCGTCGGTCACCGCCTACTTCGAGCCGCGTTACAACATCAACAAGGACCTGCAGCTCTACATCGGTACCTCGACCGAGAGCATCTCCTTCGCCAACCGCGCCGCGGCTGAAGTCGACGTCTACGGCGGTATCCGCCCGACCTTCGGTGCGGCCGCTTTCGACTTCGGTGTCTGGGGTTACCTGTATCCCGGCGGAAACTGCGCCGACAACGTGATTGCAGCCAACGGCTTGCCGGGCGGCGGCGTTTGTGCCGTCAGCACGCAGACCATCTTCCTGGCCGATGGCAACGTGATGAAGAAAGACGTCAGCTTCTTCGAAGCTTACGCCAAGCTCAATTACACCATCAACGACAACTGGGCGTTCGGCCTAAACGAGTACTACTCGCCGAACTTCCTGAACTCGGGTGCCTGGGGCAACTATTCGTCGATCACCGGCAAGTACACCGCACCCAGCACGGTGTTCGGCAGCAGCGGCATTGGCATGTACGTCTCCGGCGAATTCGGCCGGCAGTGGCTGGGCACGACCGACAGCTTCTATGCCGTCGCCGGGTTCCCGAATGGCATCAAGTACGCCGACTACAACACCTGGAACGTCGGCATCGGCTTCACCTACAAGGTGTTCACGCTTGATCTGCGTTACTCCGACTCGGATCTGTCGAAGGGTGATTGCTTCGCCTTCACCAGCACGTTCGACGGTTCTGGCCTCAACAACGTCACCCCGATCAATCCGGGCGGCGTAGGCTCCAATTGGTGCGGCGCGACCGGCATTGCGAAGCTTTCGGTCGACCTGACCGCGATGGCCAATCTGAAGTAAGTTTTCTTCCCAACACTCAAGGGGCGGCAGAGCGATCTGCCGCCCCTTTTGTTTTTTCGGCTTTGTTAGGCAGCAGGTGCGGAAGTCTCGCTCCGGTTCTGCAATGTGAATCGATCGCCGTCGCGGCTCATTACGATCTGGCGCTGGTGGAACGGTTCCAGCGTCGAGCGATGGCCGATCGATACGATGGTGGTGGCTGGCAGCTTCTCCTCGATCAGGCGATAGAGCGCCGCCTCCGAGGGTTCGTCGAGCGAGGCGGTGGCTTCATCGAGGAACAGATATTGCGGCTTCAGCAATAGCGCGCGGGCGAGCCCCAGGCGCTGTTGTTCACCCAGCGACAGCATCCGGTTCCAGTGCGCTTCCTCGTCCAGACGGCTCGCGAGCTTGGGCAGGCCTACTGCCGTCAGCGCTTCACCGATTTGCCTCCGGTCGAATGCGCTCGCTTCCTCCGGATAGGCCACGGCGGCCATCAGCGAGCCGACTGGAAAATAAGGCCGCTGCGGCAACATCATCAGATTGGCTTTTGCGGGAATCGCAATCGAGCCCTTTCCGAACGGCCAGATCCCGGCAATGGCGCGGAACAAGGTCGATTTTCCGGAGCCCGACGGGCCCGTCAGCAAGGTCCGCTCGCCGCGCCGGATGTCGAAGCCATCCGCTGTTACCAGCGGGACGGCGCCGGGCAGGCTGACCACGAGCTTTTCGAGGTCGATGCCGGCTTTGTCACTCGCCGCCACATGAATGATGCCGTCCTCGATAGCCAGCGTATCGGCGGCCTCGATCGCGGTCTCGAACCCGCTAAGGCGGGCAACCACCGCTTGCCATTCAGCCAGCGTCCGGTACGCCGAGATGAAGAACGACAGTGCATCCTGCACGCTGGTAAAGGCGGAGAGCGTCTGCATCATGCCGCCGAGTTGAACCTTCTCGGCGAAATAGGCCGGCGCGATCAGCACATACGGAAAGATTACGGAGGCCTGGGAATAGCTCGAGGTAAAGGCGGTGAGCTTCTTGGTACGCTGCATGATCGCAAGCCAATTCTGAATCACCAGCCCGAACCGTCCCCGCAGCCGGGTCCGCTCGACCGGCTCGCCGCGCAGCAACGCGATCTGTTCGCTGTTCTCGCGCACGCGGACCAGATTGAAGCGAAAATCGGCTTCATAGCGCTGTTGCTGGAAATTGAGCCCGACCAGCGGCCAGCCGATCAGATGGGTCAAAATCGTTCCGAGCAGCGCGTAGATCAAGGCGGCCCAGACCAGATAGCCGGGAATTGGAATATCCCGGCCAAACAGATGCAGCGGGGCCTCGTTCGACAGCAACCACAGAATGAAGATGAACGAGGCAAGCGTGACGACCGCGCTTAGCAGCCCGATGCCGAGCGCAAGCGTCTGCTCCACGAAGCGTTGGGTGTCGTCCGCGATGCGCTGATCGGGGTTGTCGGCGGCGTCGCCGAGCAACTGCATCCGGTAGTGATTGGCGTCGTGCAGCCAGCCGCCGAGATAGCGGTTCGTCATCCAGTTCCGCCAGCGGATCTGAAGCCACTGGTTGAGGTAGAGTTGGTAGACCTTCAGCCCGACCCAGAACGCGGCGAGAACGCAGAAATAACCGATCTGATAGGTGAAGACCGCCTGGTTCCGTTCCTGAAGCGCGTTGTAAAAAACATTGTTCCATTTGTTGAACAGAACGGTCAGGTACACGGTCGCCAGTTCGATTGATATCACCGCCGCGAGAAGACCGCGGCCAGCCCATTTATCGTCGGAACTGAAATACGGGGCGGAGATCCGCCATACGGCGGCGAGGGTGGAGCGGATGTTGTTCACAGATGATCGTCTCCGAAAACGTGACGTCAAAGCCCTGAAATAGTTAGGAAATTGGCGGCGTTATACTAAAGTGGTAGGCCGCTTGGCCCAGGTTCGCTTGTCGCCGCCTCCGGAGAGACCCTAGCATGCACGTAACGGCGAGGGGCGGGGGGCCTTGAGACTTCGCGAGGTTGTGAGCGGATACTGGCGTTAATGAACCAGATTCGCTGCCGATTTCGCGCATTGCCGAGACGCTCCTGCGATCACGCCAGGTAGCTCCGACCGTCCACGCGGGCCGGGGCGCCGACAATGGCGTGGGGGAGAAGCTCAATGTGGAATCAAATCTACAATCCGCTTGGCAATACGGCGCTGTCGACGATCGCAGCCGCGGTCCCGGTGGTCACGCTGCTGGTGCTGATCGCCAGCGGCAAGGTCAAGGCACATATCGCAGCGATCACTGCCGTCATCGTCGCCAACCTCATCACGATCTTCGTCTTCACCATGCCGGCAGGGATGTCGATCCGCGCCTCGATTCTCGGCGTGGTGTCCGGCTTCTTCCCGATCGGCTGGATCGTGCTGAACGTCATCTTCCTCTATCGCATCACGGTTGCGACGGGAAAATTCGAACTGTTGAAACGCGCTGTCGGTGGCGTGACGGAAGACCGCCGCCTGCAATTGCTGCTGATCGCGTTCTCGTTCGGCGCCTTCTTTGAAGGCGCTTCGGGCTTCGGCACGCCGGTCGCGATTACCGGCGCGGTGCTGATCGGTCTCGGTTTCTCGCCGCTCGCCGCATCGGGCCTGTCGCTGATCGCCAACACCGCACCCGTCGCCTTTGGCGCGCTCGGGACGCCAATCCAGGGTCTTGCCACGGTCACCGGCATCGATCCGTTCCTGCTGGGCGCCATGGTCGGCAGGCAGTTGCCGATCTTCTCGCTGCTGGTGCCGTTCTGGGTGGTGTGGGCGTTCGCCGGATGGAAAGGCATGAAGGACGTCTGGCCGGCGATCCTTGTCACCGGCGTGTCGTTCGCGGTCCCGCAATTCGTGATCTCGAACTTCATCAATCCCTGGATCGTCGATATCGGGGCGTCGCTGATCTCGATGGGGTGCCTGATCCTGTTCCTGAAGGTCTGGCAGCCCAAAGTGCTTTGGCTGTCACCCGTGCTGCGTGGCAATGACAAGTCCGCCGCCACGATGACGACGCCGACGCCGTTGGACAAGACGCCGCTGACCCAGAGCGAATTGTGGGGCGCGCTGCTGCCATGGATCATCGTCTGCATCCTGATGCTGATCTGGGGCAACGACGCGTTCAAGGTCTGGGCCAACTCGCATTTCACCTGGAACTACGAAGTCCCCGATCTTGACAAGATGATCAACACGGTTCCGCCGGTGTCGGCGAAGCCGACGGTGCAACGCGCGGTGTTCGGATTCACTTATCTGTCCTTCACCGGCACCGGCATGCTGATCGCAGCGATCATCTCCGGCTTCCTGATGGGCTTTTCGCCGGGCAAGATGATTGCCGAGTATGGCCGTACCCTCAGGATCTGCGCGATCTCGCTGATCACGATCTCGGCGATGCTGGCTATCGGCACGCTGACCCGGCTCTCGGGCGTCGACGCAACCCTCGGTCTCGCCTTTGCCGCGACCGGCGTGCTGTATCCATTCTTCGGTACGCTGCTCGGCTGGCTGGGCGTCGCATTGACGGGATCGGATACGGCCTCGAACGTGTTGTTCGGCAACCTGCAGAAGATCACCTCGGAGCAGTTGGGCCTGTCGCCGATCCTGATGGCCGCCGCCAACTCGTCCGGCGGCGTGATGGGCAAGATGATCGACGCCCAGTCGATCGTCGTCGCCTCTACCGCGACCAACTGGTACGGCCATGAAGGCACCATCCTGCGCTTCGTGTTCAAGCACTCGATCGCGCTGGCCTGCCTGGTCGGATTGTTCGTGATGCTGCAAGCCTACGTCCATCCGTTCACGGCGATGGTGATCACGAAATAGCCCAAGACATTCGACCTGGTCAGGAATCCCCGCGGAGCATGCTCCGCGGGGATTTTTCTGAGCCCTTTGCGATTATTGCGGTGACCAATCTGGCCAACGCCGCGCCTCTCGACTAGAAAGCGCGCGGCAACAGGCTGGTGATTTCGAGAGGCTGCATGTTTTCAACGACAAGGTTTTTCCGACGGACCGTGGCTGCCCTGACATTGGCTGCCGGCGCGCTTGCGGCCCTCCCGGCCTGTGCCCAGGACGAGTTCCCATTCGGATTTGAGATGACGCTCGATACCGCAAATCAGCCGGGCTCGAAGCGGCTTCCGACCCTGGAGATCGGCGACAATGGCGAAGCCAAGCTCGATTTCTGGTGCAAAAGCGGTACGGGTCAGTTTTCGGTCGCGGGCAATACCGTGATCTTTGTGCCCGGTTCGATGGAGGAGCGGGCCTGCTCGCCGGAGTGGGCGGCGATCGATGACGATTTGGTCGCGACCCTGAGCTCAGCCACCAACTGGAAACGCCAGAATGATCTCGTCGTGTTCACGGGCGCGAAACCGCTGCGCTTCCACATCAATACCAACTAGAGCACGATCCGGAAAAGTCGAAACAGGTTTTCCCTCGCGACAAACGCGAAGCGTTTGGGCGGAGATCAGGCTCGAGCAATAAACTGGAGCGGGATGACGATTTGAAGATGAGTCATCCCGCTGTGAGCTTTCAGTAGTTGTCCGCCTGATCACGCCGATCATCGCCAACCGTGCCTGGTAGGCGTTGATGTGGTATGGCGTCTACCGAGCCGAATGTTGCAACCGTAATCGGTTTTGCCGTTACTGAAATGACGCCGTAGTGAGGCCCCGTTACACCGGCGTAGGGCGCCCGAACCAAGGGCGACGAAATATTCACTCGGCTGCACGAATGTGACAGTCTATTTGGGGATCAAGTGATGAGCGCAGCAACGCCGGAACACATTCTGCAAGTTGGTTTGGGCTTTTGGGCATCCAAAACGCTCTTGAGTGCTGTCGAACTAGGCGTGTTCAGCACTTTGGCCGATGCACCCGCCGACCTGCCGACACTTCAAGGAAAGCTTGCGCTGCATCAGCGATCAGCCCGCGACTTCCTCGATGCGCTGGTGGCACTCAAGTTGCTGGAGCGCGAGAACGGCGTCTACAGCAACACCGCAGACACGGACCTGTTTCTCGATCGCGCCAAGCCATCCTATATCGGCGGTATCCTGGAGATGGCAAATGCCCGGCTCTATGGCTTCTGGGGATCGCTCACGGAGGCCCTGCGCACCGGTGAAGTGCAGAACGAGAATAAGGGTGGAGGAGAGAACGTCTTTGCGGCGGTGTATGCCGATCCGGATCGGCTGCGAGTGTTTCTGACCGCGATGAGTGGAATAAGTGCCGGGGCGGCCCAAGCCATCGCCGCCAACTTCCCATGGAGCGACCACAAGACCTTCATGGACCTTGGTTCAGCTCAGGGCATGGTGCCGGCCACTCTCGCTCGCGCCCATCCTCACCTCACCGGCATCGGCTTCGACCTTCCCGCAGTCAAGCCCGTCTTCGAGGAATTTATTGCTCACCGCGGGGTCGCTGACCGAGTGCGGTTTCAAGGTGGAAGTTTCTTCGAGGACCCTCTGCCGAAAGTCGATGTCATCGTTATGGGTCACATCCTCCATGATTGGGACCTTGACGAGAAAAAGGTGCTTCTCGGCAAGGTATTTGACGCTCTTCCGAAAGGCGGTGCAGTCATCGTTTATGATGCCATCATCGATGATGATCGCCGCGAAAACGCTTTCGGTCTCATGATGAGCTTGAATATGCTGATCGAAACGGCCGGTGGGTTCGACTATACAGGACAGGACTGTCAGGCCTGGATGCGCGAAGTCGGATTCTCAAAAACGCGGGTCGAACCGCTTGTCGGCCCGGATTCGATGGTGATCGGATTAAAGTAGTTTATCCAGGCGCGCTTGCGCCCGCACGATTTGCACCTTGTGTTGTGGCCGCTTGGCCGTGTGCCCGCGCTCTAAGTCTGACCTTCGCGCAGGATCATGTCGGCGCACGCGCCGGCGGATTGCACTACACCGGAATAGCCGCCGAAGCCGGCATAGGCCGAGGCCAGATACAACCCCGGCACCACCGTGCGCGGGGAACGCCGCGGGATGCGCTGTGCCGGCTGCGGTGACGGCGCGAACCCATAGACCGCACCGTGGGGCGCATTGAGATATTGCCGGACAGACAGCGCGCTGTTGAACGACGAGGCGACGATGCCTTGCGCAAGGCCGGGATACATCCCGTCGAGATAGCGCACGATCGCCTGCTGCCAGCGGCCGCGCTTCTCCCGATAGGCCTCCATGTCCGAGCTGTCCCAGTTCGACAGGTGGTCCGGCCCGAGCACCGAGAGCACAAAGGGCGGGGTTGGAACGCCGGAATCGATTGCGGCGTAGTCGACGACGGACATCGGCGGCATCCGCTCGCCGGGCTCTTCCGCCATCAGTGTCGCGCCCTTGGCGTAGTCGGACAGCCGCGTCATGTCATCAGGCAGAATTTGCGTGGAGTAGAATTTGATGCCGAATTCGCGCGGCGGCTTCGATAATCCCAGCGTCAACGCAAACAGCGAGGCCGAAGGAGCCTGCTGCGCATAGCTTTCCCTGAGCTTGTTGGCGGCCGTTGCCGGCATCAGGGTCGCGAGCGTTTCGGGGGCGGCGTTGCTGATCACGCGCAGGCCCTCGACCTGTTTCGGGTCGCTGCCGTCGCGCGCGGTATGCGTGATGGTCGAGACCCGGCCATTCGAGTCCAGCGCGACGCCGGTGACAAGGCGGCGCACCAGCAGCTCGCCGCCGGCGACCCTGATCGCGCGGGCGAGCGCACTGGAAAGCCGCTGCGAGCCGCCCTGCACGTAGCGTCCGCCGCTCTGCAGATAACTCCCTTGCGCCATCGCAAAGAAGATCCACCACAACGTTCCCGGATCATCGTGAAAGTAAGAGAGATTGGCGGCCAGCGCGCATTTGACGGCTTCATTGTCGCCGAAAACCGCGTCGAGCTTTTGCGACAGCGACAGTTTCCAGTCGCCGATCGCAGGAACCAGTTGCAACAGCGCGCGGACATTTTCGCGCGGATGGCTGCTGGCGCCGGCGTTCTTCGACAGCCTGCCCATCGCCGCGGCCACCCGTTCCATGTCGCCGAGCAACTGGTGGATTCCGGCACGCGCTTCCGGGAAGCGCTTGGTCAATGCCTGCCGCGCTTGCTCGAAATTGTCCGGCATCACAAAGGGCTGCGCCAGCGGACCGCCGCGAACCTGGTAGAATACGTCGGATGGAATCCATTTCACCGCGTCGATGACGCCGGCACGGGTCAGCGCGTCATGCTTGGGATCGCGGGGGTCGTGCGGATCGCTGGTCTCGTGCAGCGATCCCTCGACGAACAGGTCGCCGGATTTGTAGCTCGATGCCGCGCCGCCGACCGAATTGCTGCGTTCGATGACGAGAACTTTACGGCCCTCGCGCGCCAGGATCGCGCCGGCGGTCAAGCCTCCAAGGCCGGCGCCAATCACCACTACGTCATAGCGCGCCATCAAATGTGAAACCTTGCAGGCCCTTATCCCAATATGGGTTGTTCATTGCCGCTGCGACGGCCCATGTCAAATGCGCGAATGCATGGAAAGGGTGCGCCGAAAGGTGGCGCCGGGAATCCGGGGGATCTTGACTACTTCCAGGCCGATTTGTCGGCGTCCCAGCGTTGCCCTTTGAATTCCCGGGCTAGGGCGTCGACCGAGCCGTTATCATCCTTGACCTCGCCCTCATCGTCGCTGCTGGACTCGTCGGCCAGGTTGAGCTTGGGGCCGGTGCCTTCGTCCGCGGTCGAGACCGAGGGCGTGCCGATCCACAGCATCAACCGGTCGGCTGCGCCCGGCCGGTCGGAGGCCGCCAGCGCGGTGACTTCGATGGTGTCGGTGAGGTCGAGCCCCGGCAGGACCTGGCTCGGGCGTTTGAAGGTCAATTTCAGTTTCCCGGTCGTCGGGCTCCATGTCGACGATGCTGGTTTTGCCACCAGCGTTTTGCTCAACACGTTGGCGATCGCGGTGGCGAGCTTGTCCCTGTTGAGCTTGTCGCCATCACGCCAGCCGGAGGCCGCAAAACGGATGGTGCGGTCCATTTCCACGACCCCGGAAGTCCAGCCCGCCGTGACCACGCCGGGCGTCGATTTGGCCTTGGCGATCAGCGCCGCCGCGCGGTCCGGATCGACCTGGATGTTGACGGTCTGCTCGCCGGCGCGCAACGCGTCGCAGGTGACGGCGAGGCCGCTCAGCGATACCTCGAGATCCTGCCCCTTGAGCCCTTTCAGGAAATCCGCTGCCGCGTCCAGTTTCACCTTGACCGCCACGGCTTCGGGAGAAACTTCGGTAAAATCCTTCGGCGAAGCGGTAATGCCATCATCGGTCGACTGGTTGTCGAGATATTCCTTTTCGCTCAGATCGGAATTGTCCGATGAGGCGACCTCCGTCACCGCCTGGCCGACGCTGATCTGTCCCTTGAACTCGAAGGTATCGCCGGTCGGCCGCCGCACCAGTTTCACCGTGACCGGCTGTTTCTCGCCAAGGCTCTGCGTGGTGCCGGTCAGGGTCTGGCCGTTGACCGCAAGGTTGGCGACGAAGCGATCCTTGCGATCGGAGCCTTTCGCGACGGGATAGCAGACATCGAGCACCGCCGCGGAAACGCTCTTGCCCTGACGGGTCTCCTTCAGCACGACATCGGCGGTGCCGTCCATCAAGCCATCGATCGAGGTGAAATATCTGATCTCGTTGGCGCCGGCGGCCGCTTTGGTCGAGAGTTTCATGTCGGCGAAAGCAAGGTCGGAGGAGGCCGTCATCAGTCCGACCAGGCAGAGCAGGAACGCGCGCATATCAGATTCCTCAAAGGGCCAATTCGGGCTGCCGTTGTAGCGTTTTCCCGATACCGGCCGAATCCCTCAATAACAAACCACACTAGAACCTTTTCCGTTCCGATTGAATCGGGACGGGTCTCCAGTCTCTTGTTCCGACGCGCTTTCCTTATGCGAACCGGTTTCCACGGAGCCTGTCATCGGGCGTGCATTGGCGCGACCCGGTGGCTCGAAAGCGCGCTGACATTCGCCAAAAAAGAAGGCCGCCCGGAGGCGGCCTTCTGATCGATTGGAGGTACTGGTACGGCCAGGCCTAGAAGCCCATGCCGCCCATTCCGCCACCGCCGCCCGGCATCGCCGGAGCCGGTTCCCTGGGCAGTTCGGCGACCATCGCTTCGGTCGTCACCAGCAGGCCGGCCACGGAAGCGGCGTCCTGCAAAGCGGTGCGGACCACCTTGGCCGGGTCGATGATGCCCTTGGCGACCATGTCGACATATTCCTCGGTCTGCGCGTCGAAGCCGTAGGTCTCCGACTTGTTCTCGAGGATATTGCCGACCACGATCGAGCCCTCGACACCGGCGTTTTCCGAGATCTGACGGATCGGGGCTTCCAGCGCCTTCAGCACGATATTGATGCCGGCCTGGACATCGGCGTTGTCGTTGTGGATGCGGCCGACCGCTTTCTTGGCGCGCAGCAGCGCCACGCCGCCGCCCGGCACGATGCCTTCCTGCACGGCCGCACGGGTCGCGTTGAGAGCGTCCTCGACGCGATCCTTTTTCTCCTTCACCTCGACTTCGGTCGCACCGCCGACGCGAATGATCGCGACGCCGCCGGCCAGCTTGGCCAGACGTTCCTGCAGCTTCTCGCGGTCGTAGTCCGAGGTGGTCTCCTCGATCTGCGCCTTGATCTGGCCGACGCGGGCGTCGATATCCTTTTTCTTGCCGGCGCCGCTGACGATGGTGGTGTTTTCCTTGTCGATCACCACCTTGCGCGCGCGTCCCAGCATGTTGACGGTTACGCTTTCGAGCTTCATGCCGAGTTCATCCGAGATCAGCTGACCACCGGTCAGGATCGCGATGTCTTCCAGCATCGCCTTGCGGCGATCGCCGAAACCGGGCGCCTTGACGGCGGCGACCTTGAGGCCGCCACGCAGGCGATTGACCACCAGCGTCGCCAGCGCTTCGCCTTCGACGTCTTCGGCGATGATCAGAAGCGGCTTGCCGGACTGAACCACCGCTTCGAGCACCGGCAGCATCGCCTGCAAGCCGGACAGCTTCTTCTCGTGCAGCAGCACGTAGACGTCCTCGAGTTCGGCCGTCATCTTCTCGGCATTGGTGACGAAGTACGGCGACAGGTAGCCGCGGTCGAACTTCATGCCCTCGACGATGTCGACGTCGGTTTCGAGCGACTTGTTCTCTTCAACCGTGATGACGCCTTCGTTGCCGACCTTCTGCATCGCCTGCGCAATCATCTTGCCGATGGCGGCATCGCCATTGGCCGAGATGGTACCGATCTGGGCGACCTCGGAGGAGGACGCGACCGGCTTGGAGCGCTTCTCGATGTCCTTGACGACCGCAGTCACGGCAATGTTGATGCCGCGCTTCAGATCCATCGGGTTCATGCCGGCGGCAACCGATTTGGCGCCTTCGCGCACGATCGCCTGCGCCAGCACGGTGGCGGTGGTGGTGCCGTCACCGGCGGTGTCGTTGGTCTTGGAGGCGACTTCGCGCAGCATTTGCGCGCCCATATTCTCGAACTTGTCGTCGAGTTCGATCTCCTTGGCGACGGTGACGCCGTCCTTGGTGATGCGGGGGGCGCCGAAGCTCTTTTCGATGACGACGTTGCGGCCCTTGGGGCCGAGCGTCACCTTGACGGCATTGGCGAGAATATCGACGCCGCGCAGCATGCGATCGCGCGCGTCTCCGGAAAACTTAACGTCCTTGGCGGCCATTTATCTTGCTCCTTGAAAAAATATCCGCATCCCTGCGTAACGCCTCCGGCGTTATCGTTGGAGGAGCGGGCGCTTGCCCGCGTCTCGAAGGATGGCTGGATGAACTCCCGGACCCTTCGAGACGGCAGCTGCGCTGCCATCTCAGGGTGAGGGTGACGTGCTCGCTTAAGCGAGCACGCCCATGATGTCGGACTCCTTCATGATCAGGAGCTCCTGGCCGTCGAGCTTGATCTCGGTGCCCGACCATTTGCCGAACAGGACGCGATCGCCGACCTTGAGGTCGATCGGGATCAGCTTGCCGGCTTCGTCACGGCCACCCGGGCCGACGGCGGTGATTTCGCCCTGCGACGGCTTTTCCTTGGCGCTGTCCGGAATGATGATGCCGCCCTTGGTTTTTTCTTCGGCGTCGATACGCTTGACCACAACACGGTCATGCAGCGGACGAAATTGGGATTTAGCCATCGCGGTTCCTTTTGGGGTTCGGTTCTGAGGTTTGGTTTGCCATCGAGAGCGGCTTGGAATAGAGCGGCTTGGAATACAGGACATATTCGACGTCCTGAAGGCGCCGAACCGTCCGTATCCCCCTTAGCAATCGGGCTCACGGAGTGCTAATTATGCGGTGGGGAATATGGCGAGACGCCGATCCTGTCAAGCAAAGCGAGTTAAGTCGTTGGTTAGGCTGATATAGGATGCTGCGGGAGAAACCAAATCGGGGCGCCGGCGTAGTTCGTTGGACGTCATTGCTCCGAAAGCCGTTTTACGCTTGGCTGCGGGTCGGGAACGGCCACGAATTAAATGCGGGGGATACCATGGTCAGGTCAATTGGTGCGCGGGCGGTTGCCAATCTGGGGATCGCCGGTGCGCTGACGGTGTTTCTCGGCGCATGCGGCAGCATGAGCCTCACGTCGAATTCTCCGACCGCGGCGCCGGAGGTGGCGCCGGCCATGCCGGCCACCATTCGCGCCGATGAAATCGTCGGCCGCTGGGGCCTGGCCTCGTTCCAGGATCCGAAGGATCGCGCGCGGACCGAAGCTGCCGCCAAGGGACAGTGCAAGCAGCCCTACGTGATCGGCGCGGGCACCCATGGCGGCGTGGTCATGCATCTGGCGGATCAGGCGACGCCACAGGAGCTTGACCTCAAGGGCAGCCCGAGCGGCAAGAATTATATCGGCCCGACCGGACCGGCCGGCGGCGAGCAGGACCGCGAGATCGTTTCCTTTGACGGCCGCGTCATGGTCACGCGTTTCATCGACAAGGACGCGGCGACCCGCTACGGCAACATGGTCTATGTCCGCTGCGCCCCGCGGGCGTGAGCCGAATAGAAAATCCGTACCTTCGTCGTTCCGGGGCGATGCGCAGCATCGAACCCGGAACCCAGAGATGATCATCTCTGGATTCCGGGTTCTCGCTTCGCGAGCCCCGGAATGACGGTTGAGAAAAACAAAAAAACGCCGGCGCTAAGCCGGCGTTTTGCGTTTGGGATGTGACGGCACCAGGTGTCGCTACCCGGCGCGTAAAACTCAGTCGAACAGCGCGTCGATGTCGTCCTGCGAGGCGTGGCCCGGATCGTCGTCCAGCTTCGGCCCGTTCAGGAGCTTGTCGTCCTCTGCGCGGGTATCGACGATCGGCGGCGCATGGGCCTTGATCGCGTCGACGCCGCCCCAGATGTCCATCATGACGGTGATGTGATTTTCGATGAATTTCATCGTGGTCATCACCTTCTTGATGCGCTGGCCGGTCAGATCCTGGAAATTGCAGGCCTCGAAGATCGAGACGACCCGCTCCTGGATTTCCTCGCTCAAGAGCTTCTGTTGATCGGGCGAATTCACCTTCATCAGCGCGCTGGCGGACTGGTCGATCGCTTCGGCGGCTTCCAGAATCTGCTGCGTGGCCTCTTCGGTGCCGCCGACCACGGCGCCGAGCTCGCCATTGACGCGGGCCATTTCCTCGCCGCTGAAGCTCTTGCCGTGCAGCACCGCGATTTCGCGCTTGGTGCGGTTGATGGCATCATAGATCAAATCGAGTTCGACCTTGAGCTTCTCGCACTGCTCGATCTGGGCCCGATACGTCTCGAGCATCGCATGGGCGTCGGCGACTTCGCGATCGACCGATGCGACGATTTCCTTCGCAGCGCTGCTGGGCGCGGCCATCTGACTGCGGATGGCGCGCAGTTCGCTCATGATCTCGCGATGCATCGGGCCGACATCGGCATCGGCGACGGTGGGCATCGGCATGTCGCCGGCAACTGCTTCTTCGATACGAAAACGTCTGCGATGAATCGGCATGAGGCTCTTCCTGAACTGCACTCGTTCCGTTTAAGCAGACGCGATTTAACGTTGAGTTCACGCCGGAACCGGTTGCGCGGTCGTGCTCCCGTTCCGCGCACACCAGCGATTAACCATGTGCGGCCGGCATTCATCGAAAATAAACGCTACCGGACAAAACGGCGCGCGGTTGACGACGTGGTGAATTGAAACGCCGTTTCCGTTTACCAAACCGATTAGGTTTTGATTTGTATTGATCGCGTGCGGCGGACGCTATCGAGCCAGGGCGCTCTGCCAGGAAATTAAACAGTGACGAAACAGTACAGAGTACGTCGATGTTCAGAAAAATGACCCTAGCGCTGCTCGCCGGCGCGACTTGCCTCGTTGCCGGAATCCATCAAGCCGCCGCGATCGACGCGGCGCTGCCCGAACCAAATGTGATCTACGGCAATCAGCCCGCGCAGCCTGCGCCGGTGCGCACCGCCTATAACGAGCGTTCCAGCATGGGTGGCGGCTTCATCGAATTCCTGTTCGGTGACCAGCAGCAGGCCCAGGGCCGCGGCTATCCGCAACAGCCGGTCTACCAGCAGCAGCCGTCCTACGAACCGCGGCGCGCGCTGTTGCCGCAGCAAGGCGACATGTATCAGGGCAATCAGCAGCAGGCCGATCCGCAGCAGGAAGCCTATGATCCGACGCAGCGTCCGTTCGATCCGAAATTTGAAAAGCAGATGGTCGATTACAGTGGCAAGGAAGCCGCGGGCACCATCGTCGTCGATACACCCAACAAGTTTCTGTATCTGGTCGAGGGCAACGGCAAGGCGCTGCGTTACGGCATCGGCGTCGGCAAGCCGGGCTTCATGTGGTCGGGCGTGAAGACGATTTCGGCCAAGAAGGAATGGCCGGACTGGACCCCGCCGGCGGAGATGCTGGTGCGCCGCCCGGACCTGCCGCGACATATGGAAGGCGGCCCGCAAAATCCGCTCGGCGCGCGAGCGATGTATCTGGGATCGACGCTCTATCGCATCCACGGCTCCAACGAGCCCTGGACCATCGGCACCAACGTCTCCTCGGGCTGCATCCGGATGCGCAACCAGGACGTGATCGACCTCTATGGCCGCGTCAATGTCGGTGCCAAGGTCGTGGTGATCTGATCTTTCGGATCGGTTTCTGAATCAAAACGGCCGCTCGATTGTCGAGCGGCCGTTTTCTATTTGCTGGCTGGCGAGACGCTTACGCGTAGTCGCTGTCACCGTCGCCATCGAACCCATCGGAATCGTGATCGCCATCGTCGTCGTCATTCGAGGCGGAATTGAAAAATCCGGAGCGCGAATTGTTGTCGTCTTCACGATCCTGCTCGGCATCCTGGGCCCGGTCCTGGGCCGCGAGATCCCGGTCCTTCGAGCCGACATCGTTGATGCCGGCATCGCGGGCAAGACTGCTGCCGGACAGGTCGCTCCACGGCGATTTGTCGCCGCCAACAGCGCTCTCGCCAAACGCCTGACGGCCGCCGCCCATACCGCCCATCATGCCGCGGAAGCTGTTGAGCAACAGCGAGCCTCCGACCACGCCGGCGGCCGCCGCAGCTGCGGTGCCGAGAAACGAACCGCCGCCACCACCCATCGCGCCGCCCATCGGACCCTGGCCACCATAGGCCTGCTGGCCATATCCCTGCTGCGCGTATCCTTGATCACGTTGCCCATACGGGTTCTGACCATATCCCCCCGGGCCCTGGCCCTGCTGCATCACCTGGCCGCTGTTCCATACCGGGCGGCTGCCCGTATCCCGGCTATTCATATCGGGCGCGCGGACGTTCGGCACCGAGCCGTGCGACCCGCTTGAGCCGAACACCGCGTCGCGCATCGAATCGAGGAAGCTGCCGGATTGTTGCGGCTCGGGCGCGCTGGCGGATTCCAGTTGCTGGATGCGATCGTGCGCCTGCTTCAACGCTTCGTCCTGAACCAGCACGGTCTGCACCAGCGCATAGAGGGCATTTGGCGCCACGCGCAAACCCTGGGTGATCGCCGCGGTCGCATCCGGATCGCGTGGCGCGCCCTCGACCTTCGAGAGCCGGGCAAAAAGATCATCAACCAGTTGGCGTTCTTGCGGTGTCATGGCGTTCTCCGTCGCGTCGGATGGATGTCGAAGCGCGCTGGAGATGTAGGGGAGGTTTGTGTCGCAAGTAGTGTCCGGTCGAATTAAATTTCAGTATGCGACAAAACGACCGGAAGATATTCCTCGAGATTCCCCAGCGATATCAGCCCAGTGTAACTTTATTCAGGGCCAGCAACGGCGGAAAATGCTCGCCGGCGAGAAACGCATATTCGCATTCGCGCTGGGTCGTCAGCGGATCGAGGCTGACCAGGATGTCGTCGACGAATCCGGGATGACACATCACGAGTCCGCCCTCCGGCAGCCGCTCCAGAAACCGGCCCATCAGCGCGCCGAAATCCGGTTCTTGCGAGAAATCATAGGCGCCGGCGAACCCGGGATTGAACGCGATGCCGGCGCGGGCGGCGCGCTTGCGAAACTGCGCGCTCAATATATCGAGCACCAGCGCCTTGGGCGCGCCAAGCCGTTGCGCCAACGGCAGCTCGCGTCCGCCCTGGCGCACCCAGGCGCCGGGCGCAGCCTCTTTGACGGCCGCCAGAAACCCGTCGCGCACCTGCGGAAACAACTGCGCGTGCTGATGGCCATCGACGAAATCAGGTGGCCGGCCGAACAGGTCGCTGAACGCGGCGAGCTGCACCAATAATTCGGCGCGGATGATTTCGGGATCGAGCCGGCGCAGCAGGCCGGCGCGCAACAGTTTTGGGAAAGTCGGAAATTGTCCGCCCTCGATGGGCTGAAAATGCATCGTCAGCGGGCGAAACGGCGCCGTCAGCGTCGCGTGCAGTCCGATCGCGCAACGCGGGCTTTTGGCCGCGGCGGCCTGCAGCGCACCGACCTCGTCGCGGCCGATCGCAGGTCCCACCACCATCACAGATGTCGCATTGAGACGACCGCGTTCGATCAGGTCGCGAATGGCGCGGTTGACGCCGGGACTCAGGCCGTAATCGTCGGCGCACAGCCAGAACCGTCGCGGCGTCGCGGCGTCGTTCATTCGGCCGCGGACCTTTCACCGGCGTCGCTGTTGGTGTCTGCCTCGGCCCGCTTCTCGCTGTGCTCGGCGACGAAATAGATCGGGCGCGCTTTCAGCTCGGAGAGGATCTTGCCGATATATTCGCCGACAATGCCGATCATGATGAGCTGCACGCCGCCGATCGTCATCAGGCCGACCACCAGCGAGGGATAGCCGGGGACGGATTTTCCGGTGGTCCAGGTTTCCCAAAGAATTGAAAGGCCGAACAGGAACGCCACCGTCGCCAGCAGCACGCCGAGCAGGCTGGCAAATCGCAATGGCGCCACCGAGAACGAGGTCAATCCCTCGATCGACAGGCCGACCAGCCGTCCTGCGCTGAAAGTGGTGACGCCGTGCGCGCGTGGCGCCGGCTCGTAGTCGACGCGGACCTGGCGGAAGCCGATCCAACTGGCGAGCCCTTTGAAAAAACGATTGCGTTCCGGAAGTTGCTTGAGCGCGGCGGCGGCACGCGGCGAGAGCAGGCGGAAATCGCCGGCGTCCTCGGGGATCTTCTGCCGCGCGCCATAATTGATCAGGGCGTAGAAGCCATGCACCGCGAGGCGGCGCAGAAACGATTCATTGTCGCGATGCGCTTTCGCGGTATAGACCACGTCATAGCCGTCTTCGATCCAGTGGCTGACCAGCTTCTCGACCAGGTCAGCCGGATGCTGGCCGTCGCCGTCCATGAACAGCACGGCGCCGCGCCGGGCGTGATCGAGCCCCGCCATCAACGCGGCTTCCTTGCCGAAATTGCGCGACAGCGACACCACCTGGACGTCGAGCGTACCGGCGGCCAATCCGCGTGCGATCGCGAGCGTGCCGTCCGAGCTGCCGTCATCGACATAAACCACCTCGCAGCCGAGGCGGTAACGGTCGCGCAGCTTTTTTGCCAGTTCATCCAGCCGCGCGTGCAGCGCGGCAAGCCCGGCGGCTTCGTTATACACCGGCACGACGATCGACAGCCCTTGCGCCGCGGCATTGGCCGCGGTGGTGGACAGGCCAGAAACATCCGTACCGAGCATCATCGATCAGGTCTCAACGTCAGCAAAACAACATATGGCAATCGCCTGTGCTTGTCGCCACAGGGATCGGCGGCTGGCTTGCGCCTTACTGCTGCAAAAATGCCTCTAGCTTGGCAAACAGCGGATTGTCGCGGTCGAGTACATAGTCGAGCGACGCCACCGACACCGTATCGGCACCGTGGTCACGCAGGAAACTGCCGAGCGCATAGAGCTTGGCCGGCGGACAATGCAGCGTGACCATGCCCGACGAGGTCGGGCCGCCGAATGGCGAGACCACTCCGAACCGATCATGCGCTTCGCTCAGCAGGGCTGCGGTGCATTCCTTGAAGCGGGTGCGGACCTCGCGATATTTGCTGGCGCGGGCCCGCGCGGCGATGTGGTCGAGCATGACGCGCGCGGTCTCGCGGGCTTCGCCCGACCAGTCGGCATCGCGCGAGGCCACGAGGTTGGCCTGGCTGCGCAGGATCACGCCGTCGTCGAGCACCTTGAGGCCGTTGGCGGCCAGGGTCGCGCCGGTCGTGGTGATGTCGACGATCATTTCGGCGGTGCCGACAGCGGGCGCGCCTTCGGTCGCGCCGGCGCTCTCGATGATGCGGTAATCGACGACGCCATGCGAGGCGAAGAAGGTCCGGGTCAGGTTGATGTATTTGGTCGCAACCCGCATCCGCCGGTTATGCTGGGCGCGGAACTCGGTGCTGACGTCGTCGAGGTCGGCCATGGTGCGGACGTCGATCCAGGCCTGCGGCACCGCGACGACCACATTGGCGCTGCCGAAGCCGAGCGTATCGATCAGCAGAACGCGCTTGTCGGCGTCGACGATGCTCTCGCGCACCAGATCCTCGCCGGTGACGCCGAGATGCACCGCGCCGCGCGCCAGCTGCGAGGCGATCTCGCTCGCCGAGAGATAGGCGATCTCGACATTGTCGAGCCCGCTGATGGTGCCGCGATAGTCGCGGGCGCCGCGCGGCTTGGCCAGCCCCAGTCCGGCGCGGGCGAAGAACGCCTCGGCGTTTTCCTGCAGGCGGCCCTTCGACGGAACCGCCAGAACGAATGGCGCCGTCATGATGCGCTCCCTTTGACGCTGCCTGCGGCAGCCTTTTGACCAAGCTGGGTGAGGGTTTCGACCCATACCGAAAATCCGACCGCCGGGATCGGCGTCGCCGAGCCCAACTGGGTCATCAGGCCATCGTAGCGTCCGCCCGCCACCAGCGGCTCGACGCCATTGCCCTTGCGGTGCAGTTCGAACTCGAAGCCGGTGTAATAATCGAGGCCGCGTCCAAACGCCGTTGCAAAACGCACCGTCCTGGTATCGATGCCGCGCGCGGCCATGAAACCGATGCGGCTTTCGAGTTGATCAATCGCGGCGGCGAGGTCCAGCCTGGCGTCGTCGGCCAGCGCGCGCAGTTGCGCGACCGCTTCGTCAGGATCGCCCGCGATCGCCAGGAATTGTTTGATCGTCTTGAGCGCGTCGCGCGGCAGCGCGCCGCCTTTCAGGGTCGACTGCTCGAGGAATCGGTCGGCGATTTCGGACACCGAACGTCCGCCGACATTGGTGGTGCCGGCGATCGACATCAGGTCGGTCACCAGCGCCAGCGCCGCCTTGCGGTCGGAGCCGGCCAGCGCTGCGAGCACGCCTTCATATTCGTTGCGGCCCGGCGCGGTCGCGAGCGTCAGCCGCTCGATATCCTCCGCCAGGCTGACCTTGCGGTTGAAATCCTTGATCAGCCGCCGACGCCACACCGGATAAAGCCCGAGCGCATCGATCACCGCATTGAACAGAGCGACGTCGCCGGTGCGGATTTCGACATCGGTCAGGCCGACGGCCGCGGTCGCTTCCAGCGCCAGCGCCAGCATCTCCGCATCGGCCGCGGCGCGGTCCTGTCGCCCGAACGATTCGATGCCGGCCTGCAGGAATTCGTTGGAGCGGCCGTCGCGATAGCGAAATACCGGCCCGAGATAGCTGAAGCCGGCCGGCTGGCCGGCGCGGTCCGAGGCCAAATAATCGCAGGCGACCGGAATAGTGAGGTCCGGCCGCAGGCATAATTCCTCGCCGCCCGCATCGGTGGTCAGATAGAGGCTCTTGCGGATGTCCTCGCCGGAGAGATCGAGGAACGGCTCCGCGGGCTGCAGGATCGCCGGCTCGGCCCTGACGTAGCCGGCCTGTGCGAACGACAACAGCAGCGCGTCCGCCCATGCGGCGGTTCCGGTCGCACCAGTGGCGGCGGCGGTCGAGGTCATTTTGGCGTCCAATTGTCCCGAAAACCGGGGTCCGAGGGTTATCTGGCGCTGCCCTTAGCATGGTCGGGGCGGGGTTTCGACAGGGATTGGCCGGATCGCTTAATGACCGGCCAAAATGCCAATGGCGGCCCTTAATCCATCGGCCGTATCAGGTCCAGTCGCCGAGCGCGGCCTGTACCAGCGCCAGGGCTGCGACCCCCGCGGTATCGGCGCGCAGCACCCTCGGCCCCAGCGAGAGCCTCAGGGTCCGCGGCTGCCGCAGCAGGATGGCGCGCTCTTCCTCGGCAAATCCGCCCTCCGGACCGATCAGGATGTCGACCCCTCCGGAAGCGGCTTCACCGCGCAGCGCTTGCAAGGGATCGGCGACATCTGCGGCTTCGTCGCAGAATACCAGCAGGCGCTGAGCCCCGCGCTGGCCCAGATAACGATCGAGCGTCACCGGTTCGGCCACTTGGGCCAAGCTCAGGATGCCGCATTGCTCGGCGGCTTCGATGACATTGGCGCGCATCCGCTCGCTATTGACCCGCGAGACCTGGGTGAAGCGGGTCAAAACCGGCTGCAGCGAGGACGCGCCCATCTCGACCGCCTTCTGCACCATGTAATCGAGCCGGGCATGTTTCAGCGGCGCAAACACATAAGCGAGGTCGGGCAAAAGGTCCTGGGGCCGGCTCTGGGCGCCGATGGTCAGGGTGTCCGGCCGCTTGCGACCGCCGATCGAGGCCTGCCATTCGCCATCACGCCCGTTGAACACTAGGATGGTGTCGCCTGCGGCAAGCCGCAGCACATTGCCGAGATAGTTGCTGTGATTGCGCTCAAGCGCGACCGTTACGCCCGCCGTCAATGCGGCGTCGATGAACAGGCGGGGGGCGCGAAAGTCGATTTCAGGCATATTTGATGTTCCGGAGGCCGCTTTTAGACTAAAGCACCGGAATCCGAAGGCTATTTTTGGCCTCCGGAGCGGCCCTACGCCGCGCTCTTGCCAAATTCCCCGGGTTGTTAAGCGGAGGCAAGAATCGTAAATAGCCCCATCGGAATCGTCTTTCATTGGAAAGACGCTGGGATCATTGGAACTTGCCAGAGGAGCAGCTTTGATCGTCCGCCGCTTGATTGTGCCGCTCGCCGTGGCGCTTGTTGCTGCCCATGCCGGTCATGCCCTGGCGCAGGGCGCCTTTCCGGCGCCGCTGCCCAACGCTGCCGCCGGCACGGTTAACGATCCGGCATTTCCGCCGCTCAGGGGCAGTGCTCCTGTGGTCAAGGGCAATGCCCCTGTCGCCAATGATCCGGCTTTCCCGCCCGTGAATGGGTCGGCGCCGGTTGCGTCGGTTACCCCTCCGTCCAACGCCTCTTTCCCGGTCAACGGCGCCGCGCCGCTCGCCGGCGGAGCTTTCGAGCGCCCGCCGGCACCGCCATCGCAAGGCGGTGGTGGTGCGGGCGAAGCCTGCATGAAGGAATTCATTCCGCTGCGCGAGGACGCCGAGAAGCGCGGCAAGATGATCAAGGCCGCCAGCGACCGGCATGCGACGCCCGACGAGGCCTGTACGCTGTTCAAGGCTTTCGGCCAGGCCGAAATCAAGATGATCAAATATGTCGAGACCCACTCGGCGAAATGCGGAATTCCGCCGCAGGTGCTCGAGCAGCTCAAGAACGGCCACAAGGGCTCCGAGGGCATGATGCAGAAAATCTGCAACGCGGCCCAGCAGGCACAAACAAGGGGACCTGCCGGCCCGAGCCTGAGCGAAGTGCTCGGCTCCGCGGCAGCGTTGCCCGAAGCGACCAAGACCAAGAAGGGCGGCAGCACCTTCGACACGCTGAACGGCAACGTGCTGACGCGGTGAGCGACGCTGCGGATGCGACGTTGCTCGATTGTGCATGGCGAATTTCGCAAGCAGGATATTAGGGTCAGATGAGTGGCGTGGCCGCCCGCGTTGCTGATGCCACCGGCAATTGGGTCGATACCCGCGCGCCGTCATGGTCGCGGCCTTATCTGCGCCTGGCCCGGTTCGACCGGCCGATCGGATCCTGGCTGCTGCTGATGCCGTGCTGGTGGTCGGCGGCGCTGGCCGCGGGCGTGCTCCACGATATCAGCCAATTGCCGCTCGTCGTCGTGCTGTTTTTTATCGGTGCGTTCGTGATGCGCGGCGCCGGCTGCACCTGGAACGACATCACCGATCGCCATCTCGACGCCTTGGTCGAACGCACCCGGTCGCGGCCGATCCCGGCCGGGCAGGTCAGCGTGCCGCAGGCGGTGACGTTCCTGGTGGTTCAGGCCTTGATCGGCCTTTCGGTGCTGCTGCAATTCAATCGCTTTGCGGTCATGACCGGCATCGCCTCGCTGCTGATCGTGGCGATCTATCCGTTCATGAAGCGGATCACCTGGTGGCCGCAGATCGTGCTCGGGCTGGCGTTCTCATGGGGTGCGCTGATGGGATTTGCGGTGCTGCTGGGGCGGATCGATGCCGCGGCGCTGTGGCTGTATGCCGGTTCGATTTCGTGGGTGATCGGCTACGACACCATCTATGCGCATCAGGACGCCGAGGATGATGCGCTGATCGGAATCAAATCGACCGCTTTGTTGTTTGGCGCGCGTACCCGTCCGGCGCTGATGGCGTTTTACGGATTGGCCGTGGTCTTGATCGGCGTCGCGTTGGCGTTGACGGGAGCGGGTGCCTTCGCGTGGATCGGCCTTGCGATGTTCGCCGCGCATCTGGTCTGGCAAATCGCACGACTCGATATTTCCGACACTGCGTTATGCCTGCGCGTCTTCAAGTCCAACCGCGACGCCGGCCTGCTGCTGTTCGCGGGACTATTGGTCGATGCGGTGATGCGGGCGAACTGAACTTGCAGGGTGGGCAAAGGCGCGCTGCGCCGTGCCCACCATTTTTGAACCGTATCGACATGAGCCTGTGTGCCCGTGTTTTTAGCAGCTGTTAACGCTAGAACGGAAAACCACCGGCAGACTTAATTCCTTCTTGTTCGCTCCCGCTGTTTAGTAAAACCCGACCTCTCCAGGCTGCGTACGGGAATACCTCATAGCGAAAGCCGGGCAAGTTAAATGGCCGAACCAAAGTCGCTTCTGGCGGAATTGGAAGACGCGGTATCCAGAGGAACCGCGGAGAGCTGTTTAAATGCTTTATGGCACGCGACCGATATTCTTATCGCCGGCCGCTATTCCGAAGACCAGATCTGGACTTTCGGCGAAATCATAGGTCGACTTGCGGAAGAGATCGAAATTGCTGCGCGCGTTCGCCTCGCAAACAAGCTCGCACCCAGCAACAACGCACCGTTCAACGTGGTCCGAAAACTAGCATTTGACGATTCGATCGACGTTGCCGGTCCCGTCCTTCGGCAATCCGAGCGGCTCGATGTCAAAATGCTGGTTGAAAATGCAAGATGCAAAAGCCAACAGCATCTTCTTGCCATTTCAAAACGAAAATCAATTTCCGATGTTGTGACTGACGTCCTGGTTTCGCGTGGCAACACGGAGGTTATAACGTCGGTTGCCGCAAACGACGGCGCGCGCCTTTCACGCCGCGGTTTTCTGCAGCTCGTTAAGCGCTCCGAGGACGACTCCATTCTTGCCGTGCATCTTGGTTTGCGCAAAGACATTCCCAGGCACCTCTTTCAGCAATTGATTTCGAAGGCATCCGAAGAAGTCAGGCTAAAGCTGGAGAGAGAGCGCTCGGAGATGGGCCGCCAGATACAGACCGTGGTCGCCGATGTCGCGGGGATGATGCACGCCAAGTTTGGACCGGCATCCAACAACTATTTTTCTGCAAAACGGATCGTGGGCGCGCTGCACCAGCATGGCGAGCTGGACGAAGAGAAAATTTTTGAATTCGCCTATTCCCTCAAGTTCGACGAGACTGCGGTCGCCCTGTCCTTGCTATGCGCCCTGCCGATTGACGTCGTGGAGCGCGCTCTGGTGGACGAAAATAGGGAAGTGATTTTGATTTTGGCAAAAGCCCTGGATATCTCCTGGACGACGACAATGTCTTTGCTGTTTCTGGGGGCGGCTAAATATCAAATTACCGCACGAGACCTGGATATTATGAAAAGAGACTTTGATCGGTTGAATGTTGAAACATCGAAACAAGTTTTGAAAGTTTATCAATCCCGTAGGGAAACCGCGGCCGACAGCTCCAGCTTGCGCCGCTTACCTGAACTGCACGCCAACCTTGGACGGGTCCCTCGGGCAAATCACTGATTTGCCTGTCCAGCCCCGTCTGAAAAAATTTTTAGCTTCCCTTCGAGGCCAAATCACCGGCTTATTCTTCGCTATCCCGCGCCCACCAAGAGGGGCGTTTCGCGATCGTCACGAACGTTGGCGCGGGATGCGGTGGACGCGAATGCGCAGATGACGAACAGCGCTGACGCGGACGGCGAAGTCGTGTGGTCCTGACGCCCCGGCGCTGGCGTCAAGTCTCGCGGAATTTCCACGAGGCGACGGTGACAACAAGCCGGTCACCGAGGAGAGCACGAAGGAAACCGTTAAAACCATTGCGCAGGGAAGGCCGGACTGCTCCCGCTGAACCTGTATGCTCATGTGCGTTTGCTTGTGCATTCCTTGCACATGAGACCGCGGGTGCAGCGCGCACCCGGTCTTCCCTGCGCCCTCTCTTGAGGGGCGCACTGCTCCCTCCCTTGAGGGGCGGAACGATTGGCAAAACTCGGGCGCATGGTGTCGCGAGAATGCGGAAGTGTGTTTGTCGTGGCGAGTACGTGTTCCAACCACATGGTCCCGCATATCGCTGCGCTCATGCGGGCTACGGATGAACGCTCAATCTCTTGCGATGATCTCGCGTTCGCCCTGATGGAGATTCGCCGGATTGAGCAGGTCGCCGCGGCGCCGCCGTACCAGGAATTTCGGACGACGGGCGCGGATCGCGTTGTGGCGACGGCGTCGTGCCGCCGGCTCCCGCACCTTATCTTCCGGCAATTGCGGAAGCGAAAAAATCTCGCTCCACATCTGCCAGGCGGTGGCAATCTCTTCGCGGTCGGAACTGATGCAGAGCGGGATCGTTAAAGACGGATCGCGATGGGCGAGCACCAGCATCTGCGCATCGTCGTTACAGCGCAATGCGACGCCGAGAAAATCGTTGACGCTGATATTGACCGCCATCCGCATGCCATGCAGGGCACGGCGCAACACGACGCGTTCGCGATGAAGTTCGATTTGCCGCACGCCGCCGTCGGCACGGACATCGTGCGCGTCGAAGCTGACGGGCAGGGAAAGAGGGTCGAGCCGCAATGCACGGCTCGACCCGGCGGGATTGATCCCGCCTGTTGCTGTTTGACGCCTCACGGCTTTTAGTCTCCCCGCCAGGATTATGTTCCCGGTCGATGGGTGAGATCATGCCAGAGCATTGGTCATTTCGGCTTAAAAAGGCTGGTTAATCCGGCGTGACTCGCCCGCATGATTGACAAGACCTTGGCGCACATGATTGACGAGACCTTGCGTGGAATCGGAAATTCTTCTGATTTTGGCTTGCAAAAATGCTTGAAATCCCTGTGAATCAGGCACATCTCATGGGCCGGCCGATCTGCGTCGGGCCCGCTTCCATTCAGCTTCAACTTTCGGGATTTGGTTCGTGATCTCTTCACCATCCGCCGCGTCGTCAGTTTCATCCAATGCCGCAGCTTCCGACCTGTTCGATCAATCGGCGCTGAGCACGCTGGCGCAGCGGTTGGTCGAGGCCGCCAAGCGCGCCGGCGCGGATGCCGCCGACGCGGTCGCGGTGCGCGGCGTGTCGCAAGGCGTCGAGGTGCGCGATGGACGCGTCGAAGAATCCGAACGATCCGAGGGCGATGACGTCGGATTGCGGGTGCTGGTGGGCCAGCGCCAGGCGGTGGTATCCACCAACGATGTCAGTGGCGATGGTGTTGCCAGACTGGCTGAACGCGCGGTGGCGATGGCGCGGGTTGCGCCCGATGACAAATATGTCGGCCTCGCCGATCCGGCGCTGCTGGCAAAAGAATTTCCCAACCTCGATCTCCTGGATACCAAGGTCCCCTCGACCTCCGAACTCGAACGGCGCGCGTGCGAGGCGGAAGCCGCGGGTCTTGCGGTCAAGGGCGTGACCAAATCCGGCGGCGGCTCGGCGTCATCTGGCATTGGCGGCATGGTGCTGGTGACCTCGACCGGCTTCCACGGCTCCTATCTGCGATCGAGCCAGAGCATTTCGATGACCGCGATCTCGGGTGAGGGCACCGGGATGGAGCGCGACTATGATTATACGGTCGCACCGCATGCGTCCGATCTGGCTTCGCCCGAGAGTGTCGGCCGCACCGCGGGCGAGCGCACCGTGGCGCGCGCCAATCCGCGCAAGGTCGAGACCTGCAAGGTTCCTGTCGTATTCGATCCGCGGGTGTCCGGATCGATCGTCGGTCATCTCGTCGGTGCGGTGAATGGCGCCTCGATCGCGCGCAAGACCAGCTTCCTGAAAGACCGTCTTGGCCAGCAATTATTCGCCAAGAACATCCGTATCATCGACGATCCATTGCGGGTGCGCGGGCTGCGCTCGCAAACCTTCGATGCCGAGGGCGTCAAGGTCAAGAAACTCGCCATCATCGACGAGGGCGTGCTGACTTCATGGCTGCTGGATTCCGCCACCGCGCGCGAACTCGGGTTGGTCACCACGGGCCACGCCCAGCGCGGGGTGTCGTCGTCGCCGTCGCCGGGATCCTATAATCTGCATCTCGAAGCGGGCGAGCCGACGCCGGCCGAATTGATCTCCGACATCAAGCAGGGATTCTATGTCACCGATCTGATCGGCTCCGGCGTCAACGGCGTGACCGGCGATTACAGCCGCGGCGCCTCCGGGTTCTGGATCGAGAACGGCGAGATCACCTATGCGGTGAGCGAGGTGACGATCGCCGGCCATCTATTCGATATCTTCAAATCGATGGTGCCGGCCAACGACCTGGAATTTCGTTACGGCGTCAACGCCCCGACGCTGCGGATCGAAGGATTGACGCTTGGCGGACGTTAGCGCCGGCAGCGTGCACAAAGAAACCTACTCTCGCGACAGGCTGGCGCGCGATTCCGCGCTGTTGATCGATACCGTGCGCGAGGCCGGCGCGCTGGCGCGCTCGATGTTCAGCACCGAACTCAAGAACTGGATCAAAGGCGCGTCGTCGCCGGTGTCCGAGGCCGATATTGCGGCCAACGATTTGATCGAGAGCAGGCTGCGGTCGGCCACACCGGATTATGGCTGGCTGTCGGAAGAGAGCGTCGACGACGAGGCGCGGCTGGGCAAACCGCTGGTCTGGATCGTCGATCCGATCGATGGCACCCGCTCGTATCTGGCCGGCCGTGACGACTGGTGCGTGAGCGTGGCCTTGGTCCAAGGCACTTCGGTCCAAGGCACTTCGGCTCAAGGCACTTCGGCTCAAGGCGCTTCGCCGGTGCTGGCGGCGGTGTTCGCGCCGGTCACCGAGGAGTTTTTCTTCGCCTCGCGCGGCGGCGGCGCGCTTCGCAACGATCGACCGGTTCGTGCGACCGCGGGGACCGAGCTGGATTTCTCCCGGGTGGCCGGTCCGAAACCGCTGGTCGAGCGGTTGAACCGGGGGCCGGGCGAGATTTCGCTGTATCCGCGAATCGGCTCATTGGCGCTTCGGCTATGCCGGGTGGCCGAAGGACGGCTGGACGCGGCCTTTGCCGGCGGCCAGAGCCGTGACTGGGACCTTGCTGCGGCCAATTTGATCGTGCAGGAAGCGAATGGTAATATGACCGCGCTTTCGGGGGATACCATCCTGTACAATCGCCGCGAGGTGACGCACGGGGTGCTGGTGGCAGCGGGACGCGATCGTCATGCAAGCATTGTCGAGCATTTCCGAAATCGACCGCTGCCCTGAGTGCCCTCGTGGCGCAATGGAAGTCTTGTTGGCCGGGCACCACATGGGGAAAACGAATCATGCCAGATAGTGCTCCGCAGCAGCTGCTCCACCTCGTCATCGGTGGCGAACTGACCGATCTCGAACACACCACGTTCAAGGATCTCGATCAGGTCGAGATCGTCGGGGTGTTTCCCAATTACGCCAGCGCCTTTGCGGCCTGGAAGGCGAAGGCGCAGCAGACCGTCGATAACGCCCATATGCGCTATTTCGTGGTCCATCTGCATCGGCTGCTTGATCCAGGGCAAGACGCGAAGTCCGGCCATTGAATTGAAAAAGCTGCTTCGTAACACGCTGCGCAGCAGCTGGGTTCAGCGCGCTGTCGGGTTCCTCGCGGCCGAATATCTGCGGCTGGTCTGGTGGACCAACCGCTTCAGCCTGGATCCGCCCGACGTCTATGCGCAGGTCGAGCCGCAGATGCCGGCGATTTTCGCGTTCTGGCACGGCCAGCATTTCATGACGCCGTTCATCAAGAACAAGGAAAGCTACCGCGCCAAGGTGTTGATTTCGCTGCATCGCGATGGCGAATTCAACGCGATCGCGGCCGAGCGGCTCGGCATCGGCACCATCCGCGGCTCCGGCGATCATGGCTCGGCATTTCATCGCAAGGGTGGCGTCGGCGCCTTCATGGAAATGGTGCGCGCGCTGGAAGACGGCTATAACGTCGCGCTGACAGCGGATGTGCCAAAACGCTCGCGCGTCGTCGGTCTTGGGCTCATCATGCTGGCAAAGGTATCGGGGCGACCGATCATGCCGTTCGCGATGGCGACCAGCCGTTTCATTCAGTTGAAGAATTGGGACCGTACCACCATCAATCTGCCGTTCGGGCGCGGCGCTTTGGTGGGCATTGAAACGATCTTTGTGCCGCCGGACGCCGATGCCGAGACCATGGAACGATTGCGCGCAAAAGTTGAGGCCGTGCTGAATGAAGTGACCGCCCGGGCCTATGCCCAGGTCGGCCGCCCGGAAATGGCGGGTCATGGCTAGCTCGTTGCCGATGACATTGCGGCTCTATCGGCGGCTGTCGGCGGCGGCGGTGCCATTGGCGCCCGCGCTGATCAATCGACGGTTGAAACAGGGCAAGGAGGATCCGGCCCGGGTCGGTGAGCGCCGCGGCATGAGCGCGGACATTCGGCCCCATGGGCCGCTGGTCTGGATTCACGGCGCCAGCGTCGGCGAGGTGCTGGCGGCGGCAGCGCTGATCGAACGATTGCGGGCGCTCAATCTCCGCATCCTCCTGACTTCGGGCACGGTGACCTCGGCAGCGATCGTCGCAAAGCGCTTTCCCGCCGACATCATCCATCAATATGTGCCGTACGATTTACCGCGCTATGTCGCGCGCTTTCTCGACCACTGGAAGCCGTCGCTGGCGCTCTTCATCGAATCGGATCTGTGGCCGAATCTGATTTTGTCGAGCGCGGCGCGGCGGCTGCCGATGGTCCTGATCAACGGCCGGATGTCGCACCGCTCGTTCCCGCGCTGGCGCAAGATCACCTCCACGATCTCGGCCTTGCTCGGCCGGTTCGATGTCTGCCTGGCCCAATCGCGCGTCGACGCCGAGCGCTTCGCCGCACTCGGCAGCCGCAATGTCATCACCACCGGAAACCTCAAGCTCGATGTTCCGGCGCCGCCTGCCGATGCGGCCAAGCTCGAGCGGTTGATGTCGGTGACGCGCGGCCGGCCCATTATCGTCGCGGCCTCGACGCATCCCGGCGAGGAAGAAATCCTGATCGACGTGCACAAGACGCTGGCTGGATTTTTTCCGCAGTTGCTGACCGTGATCGTGCCGCGGCATCCCGACCGTGGCGAGGCCATCGCCCGCCTCATCACCGAATCGGGCCTGCATGCCGGCTTGCGTTCGCATGAGGAACTGCCGACCGCGACCAACGATATCTATGTCGCCGACACCATGGGCGAACTCGGCCTGTTCTACCGGCTGGCGCCGATCGTGTTCATGGGAGGGTCGCTGGTCCCCCATGGCGGACAAAATCCGATCGAGGCGATCAAGCTCGGCGCCTCGATCGTTCATGGTCCGCATGTTTTCAACTTCACCGATGTCTATGAGACGCTCGACCAAGCTGGCGGCGCGCGGCAAGCGGATCATCAGGAAGCGTTGGTCAAGCAGCTCGGCCAGTTGCTGGCCGATCCCGTGGCGCGCGAAACCTCGCTTGCGGCATCGACGCGCGTGGTCGAACAGCTCGGCGGCGCGCTGGAACGTACGATGACCGCACTGGAGCCCTATCTGCTGCAGCTGCGGCTCGAAATGGGAGCGGCCGGTGCGTGAGCCGGCCTTCTGGTATCGGCCGCCATCCTTGCTCTCGCGATTATTGATGCCGCTCGGCGCCATCTACGGCCAGATCGCCGCCTGGCGCATGCAGAGTGACGGCTTTGATGCCGGCATCCCGGTGATTTGCATCGGCAATTATCACACCGGCGGCGCCGGCAAGACGCCGACCGTGCTGGCACTGACCAAGCTGCTGCGCGAACTCGGCGAGACGCCGGTGGTGCTGAGCCGCGGCTATGGCGGAAAATGGCGCGGACCGGTCAAGGTCGATTCCGTTAGGCATATTGCGGCCAATGTCGGGGACGAACCGCTGATGCTGGCGCAGACGGTTGCGGTGGTGATCGCGCGCGACCGCGTCGGCGGCATCGCTCTGGCGCGTTCGCAGGGCGCCAGCGTGATCCTGATGGACGACGGTTTTCAGAACCCCGCGATATCAAAGGATGCCTCGATCATCGTGATCGATGGCGACCGCGGCCTCGGCAACGGCGGGGTATTTCCCGCCGGTCCGTTGCGTGCGCCGCTGTCGCCGCAACTCGTCCGCACCGATGCGTTGATCGTGATCGGCGATGGGACCGCGGCTGGTGCGGTGTCGGCCGCCATTGCCGCGCAGGCCAAGCCGGTGTTCCCGGCGCATCTGAAGCCGGCCGCCGCATCGCTGACGCTGCTCGCCGGCAAGCGCGTGCTGGCGTTTGCCGGGATCGGCGACCCCGGCCGTTTTTTCCGGACGCTGCGCCGCGCCGGGGTCGACGTCGTCACGGAGCGGGCCTTTGCCGACCATCATCCATTTTCGGCGCAGGAGATCGACGGGTTGATCGCGGAGGCCGTCCGCGACGGGCTGACCCTGGTGACGACCGAGAAGGATCTGGCGCGGCTGCGCGGCGGCGAGGGCGCTGCAGCCGCGGCGCGCGATATTTTGGCGTTTCAGGTCACGCTCGAATTCGATGATGCGGCCAAGTTACGGTCGTTTGTGTCGGACCGCCTGTTCAAGGCGCGGGAGAGGAAATACCAGGCGCGCAACTGAAATTGGCAGTGACTGGCTATGCCCTCAGCCTTGCGTCTTCAGCGCGCCCGGAAAATGCCGCTGCAGCACCGCGGTCGGAATCGCGTAGGCTTCCTGCAGGTCGACGCTCCAATATTTCAATTCATCGAGCGGAATGCGCGCATCGGTGACGGCGCAACGCACATAGGTTCCCGGCGAGATCACGCGGAAATCGCCGTCCAGATATTGCACCTGCGCCTCGCCATGACCCGAGGGGCCGAATTTATTAAGCACGTTGAACTCCGACTGGCCCGGTCCTCCGACCGGATGAGAGGTTAAGGATGAAGTCTATCATAAATAGGTCTAGATGTCCGCCGGTCAAACCCACCGATTTGTGATGAATTTCCGTTTGGGGCGCATGGTACCTTTCTCCGATGGGGGCTGTTTTCCCAGCACCATGATGATCCGGCAAACCTAATGCGCCTTCTGTCAGTAATCAGCTTCCTGACGCTATTTGCCATGACCGCTGCCGTGGCGGCGGCGCCGTTGCCCGCGCCACACCAGGTCGACATTTCCGCAGGCAACAGCATTTTGCACGCGCAACTCTACAAGCCGGACGGCGATGGCCCGTTTCCGAGCGTGATCGCGCTGCACGGCTGCGGCGGATTGGGCAGCCATTCCGAACCGGTGCTGCCGCGCTATCGCGACTGGGCGGAACAATTGGTGAAGTCCGGTCATGCAGTGTTGCTCCCGGACAGCTACGGTTCGCGCGAGTTGGGTCCGCAATGCCGCGTCAACGAGCGCCACGTGCTCGCCCGCCGCGAGCGGGTAGCCGATATCACCGCCTCCCGGCAGTGGCTGCTGCAGCAGCCCTGGGCCGCGCATGATCGCATCAGCCTGATCGGATGGGCGAACGGCGCCAGCGCCTTGTTGTGGGCGGTGCGACCGCAACTATCGTCACGCAGCGCCGAGCCGGATTTTCGCACGGCGATAGCGTTCTATCCGGATTGCCGGGTCTCGTCCGGCCTCGGCTGGAGCGCGCGCGTGCCGACGCTGTTATTGATCGGCGCCAAGGACGATATCAGTTCGCCGTCCGCCTGCCGGCAGATGGTCGATGGCGCGCGCGGCCGCAGCGCGCTGACCCGGATCGAAATCTATCCCGGCGCTCCGCATGACTTCGATCGTCCCAATCTTCCGTTGCATGCAGTCGGCGGCGGGGCCGATGCCGCGGCGCCGGAACGCGGCCATATCGGCACCGACGCGGAAGCGCGCGCCAATTCGCAAAAGCGCGTCGCCGAATGGTTGTCGCGGTGATCGTCGGTTAGCTCAGCGTGCCGACGATCGAGGCCCGCTGCGAGAGTTCGATCCAGTTGCCGTCGGGGTCGAGCACCATCGAGATCCGCGCGGTTGTGCCGAGCGTGATTGGCGCCCGCGCTTCGCGGCCTCCGGCCGCGAGGACCGCGGCATGGACCTCGTCCACCTTGAACACCTGAAACGTGATGTAGCGCCAGCCCTTGCCGCGGATACCGGCGTTGATGCTGGCGAGGCGATCCTGCTCCAGGATGATCAAGCTCTCGCCGGCGCGGAACGCGGTGCCGGATGAACGAACTTCTTCTGTGAGACCCAAGGCGTCACGATAGAACCGGCGATGAGCGTCGAGATCGCGCACCGCGACGCGAATGCCGATCTGCCTGACGCCGTCATGCCCTGGGGGGACCAGGCAGACGCGATTGCCGTCGGGATCCTGCAGCGGCTGCGGCGCCGTGCGCGCCGGTTGGGCGATGATCAATTCGCGATATCCGCTGGGCGCAGCGTCCGGCAACGGATCGGCGTGATGGTTGATCTTGACCACCGAGCCCAAGGCGTCGTGCCGATGCTGGTTCTGGCCGCGGCGGATCGGCAGCACATGGTCGAGCTTGAGGCCGACCGTGTCCTGCCAGAATGCCAGCATCGGATCGGGATCGTTGGTGGAAAGGCCGATATCGACCTGCGGCTTCGCCAGTTTCATCGCATGCGCCGCCTTGTTGGTTTTCAATCGTGAGAGCGGGCAGACCTAAAACAGGCTGCCTTGATCGACCGGTTTGGCGACGCGTTTGGGCGCAGCCGGCTTTTCCACCTCTCTGGCTTTCGGTGGCTCGCTTGCGGCCGGCTTTGCAGGCCGCGTGGCCGCCGGCCGATCGGTATCCGCCGTGGCGCCGACACGGCCATCGGCAAATTCGAGCGTGAGATGCGCGGCCGGCCCGATCGCGGCTGCGGCATGCACCGCATGGCCCTGCTCGTCGCGCACCAGCGCGAAGCCGCGCGCGAGCACGCCGCGATACGACAGCGCGCCGAGCAATTGGCCGCTATGCGCGACGCGCGCTTCCAGCCGCTGTCGCATGGTCGCAAGCGCGCGGTGCGCCCGCTCGGCCAGGCGCAGGGTCCGTTCGCGATGACGTGCGATAGTCTGCCGTTGGGCCTGCGCGTTGGCGAGCTTCGAGGCCTTCAACCGGATCTCCAGACCGGCGTAACGATCGCGCCGGCTGCGCAACAACGATCGCGCCGAATGGGTGATGCGCTCGCCCGATGCGGTCAGGCGCTGGCGTGCGTGCGCTACTTGCCCGTGCAGCACCCGCACGGTCAGCCGCGCGCTGCTGGCGGCATAACGGCGGAAATGCGCGTGAGTATTGGCCTTCAGCCCGCGGGGCAGGGCGCTGGTGGCGCCATCCAGCCGTTGCCGCGGGATCGCCAGCAGTTCGCCGGCGGTGGGAAGTGCGCGTACGGCAGCACGTAGTTCATTGCGGCGGGCTTCCTGGGCGCGTTGCCAGCACACCATCACGCGGCGCGCCAATGTCGACACCTCGACCATCAGTTCGCTGCGCACCGGCACCGCCATTTCGGCGGCGGCTGTCGGCGTCGGCGCGCGCTTGTCCGCGGCAAAATCGATCAGCGTGATGTCGGTCTCGTGGCCTACGGCCGAGATCAGCGGGATCATGCTCTCGGCGGCGGCGCGGACCACGATCTCTTCGTTGAACGACCAGAGATCCTCCAGCGAACCGCCGCCGCGCGCGACGATCAGCACATCGGGACGGGGAATCTCGCCGCCTTCGGGCAGCGCGTTGAAGCCACGGATCGCGGCGGCGATCTGCTCGGCCGAGCCTTCGCCCTGCACTTTCACAGGCCAAACCAGCACGCGGCGGGGAAAGCGGTCCTCCAGCCGATGCAGGATATCGCGGATGACAGCACCGGTCGGGGAGGTGACGACGCCGATCACTTCCGGCAGCCATGGCAAGAGCTGCTTGCGCGCTTCGTCGAACAATCCTTCGGCGCCGAGCTTGCGCTTGCGCTCTTCCATCAGCGCCATCAGCGCGCCGATACCGGCGGGCTCGATCGCTTCGATCACGATCTGGTATTTCGAGGAGCCGGGATAGGTCGTGAGCTTGCCGGTGGCGATGACCTCCAGGCCTTCCTGCGGCTTGAAGCGCATCCGGCCGTGGACGCCCTTCCAGATCACGGCCTCGATCTTGGCGCCCTCGTCCTTCAGCGCGAAATAGCAATGCCCGGAAGAATGCGGCCCGCGAAAGCCGGAGATTTCGCCGCGCACCCGGACATGGCCATAAGCGTCTTCCACCGTCCGCTTCAGCGCGGAGGAGAGTTCCGAGACGGTGAATTCCGGCGAGTTGATCAGGTTTTCTGCTGGCGGCATCGGCAATCGATTCGGACTTTTCGGGCTTTCACGCAAGGTATGAAGTTTTGGCTATCCCCGCCAATTTGTCGTTGTATCGGCATATACTCTGTGATATAGAGTTCTCTATAAAGGTTCAGATAGCCACCTTCGCCAGGGAGAAGATCATGTCGAAATGGTTGATAAGTGGGTCTTTTAACGCCCTGAAATGGCTGCTGTGCGCCATCGGCGCGGTCGCCGTGCTGTTCACCGCCCTGATTGCCGCGCCGCTGACGCCGCCTCCGGAACTGCGCTCGATCTCGGAAACCGCGCGTGCCGTGGATCGCAGCACCATGCCGCGGTTCGAGCTTTTTCAGGCGCGCGACGGCACCGAACTGGCCTACCGCCATTATCCGGCCCGTGGAGCCGCGGTCGGGCGGGTTGCCATCCTCATTCACGGCTCTTCCGGATCGAGTCCGAGCATTCATGCGCTGGCGGATGGCTTGGCCGCGCGGGGCGTTGAGAGTTTCGCGGTCGATATCCGTGGTCATGGTGCGTCGGGGACGCGGGGCGATATCGGCTATGTTGGCCAGCTCGAGGATGATCTAGCCGATTTCGTCGCGGTGGTGCGCAAGAGCAATCCGACCGCGCCGATCACGTTACTTGGGCATTCGGCCGGCGGTGGCTTCGCGCTCCGCGTGGCGGGATCGCCGATCCAGGGCCTGTTTGCGCGTACCATATTGATTGCGCCCTATCTCGGTTACGGCGCACCGACCAACCGGCCGAATTCCGGTGGCTGGGCCAGCGGCGATATCCCGCGCATTCTTGCGCTTCAGGTGCTGCGTAAAGTCGGCGTCGATTGCTGCGACGCGCTGCCGACGCTGGCTTTTGCCGTGCCGCCCGACTCCGGAAAAATCCTGGTGCCGGCCTATTCCGAGCGGCTCAGGCGCAATTTTGGCACGCGCGGCTACCGGACTGATCTGGCCGCCGTGACCAAGCCGCTGACGATCTTCTCCGGCGCCGATGACGAGTTGATGATCGCGGACAAATACGCCGAGGCGGTCAGCGGCATCACGCCGGCGGTTGACGTCAAGCTGGTCGATGGCGCCAATCACATGAGCATCCTGAGCGCACCGAACGCCGTGTCAGCGATCGCCGAGGACGTTGCCACGCGCGGGATAGCGGGGACGTAAATCCTGATACAGCGGAGGGCCATCGTGATCGACAGCAAGGAAGCCGCAGAGGCGCTCTCAGACATCAACGAGATGGTCCGCCGCGTTCGTCAATCGCAGACCTACGACAGCGCCAGCCTGATCATGATCGTGTGGGGCGTGCTGGTGTTCGCCGGCAATATCGCGAACTATCTCCGGCCCGACGATGGCAATCATATCTGGATCGCCGTCAACGTGGCCGGAGCGCTGGCGACCCTTGCAATGATCACTTTCCGAACCGCTCCACATGGCTTTGATGCCCGGATGCTGGTGGCGTATTTGTTGTTTTTCGCATTCGGCTATCTCTGCACCAAGGTGCTCGGAAACTTCACGCCGCGCCAGTTGGGAACTTTTTGGCCGATCTATTTCATGCTGTTTTATTCGATCGCAGGCATGTGGCTCGGCTATGCCTTTGTGCTGATCGGCGTCGGCATCAGCCTCCTGACACTGATGGGTTATTTCTATGTCGGTGGTCTGACGTTCCTGCTGTGGATGGCGATCGTCAATGGCGGCGGCCTGATCCTGGGCGGGCTCTGGATGCGCCGGATCTGACCGATGGCTGAACTCGACGATGTTATCCATCAACCACTGCGGCTGCGTATCATGGCGGCGCTGAATGCGCTGCCCGCGGGCACGGGGCTGGAATTCGCCAAGCTGAAGAAGCTGACCGGCGCCACCGACGGCAATCTCGGCGCCCATATCGAGACGCTGTCCAGGGCCGGCTATGTCGCGGTCGACAAGGCCTTTGTCGGCAAGAAACCGCAGACAACCGTGACCGCCAGCGCGGCCGGCCGCGGCGCCTTCGCCCGCCATGTCGCGACGCTGCAGGAGATCATCGCGGCGTCGGCCGGGAAGGCGTAGGCTTCCGTCATGCCGGGGCGATGCGAAGCATCGAACCCGGAATCTCAAGCTGAGGTACGTCAGCGCCAAATAATCTCGAGATTCCGGATCGGCGCGCGCGGCGCGCCGCCCGGAATGACGGTGATTGAGTTCGTCCTCCCCTTGCGGAGCACGGGAGTTTTGTGCGACCGACTTGGCCAATAACTCTTTTTGAGCTCCTGTTCATGCAAATTCTCCTGCTCGGTTCCGGCGGCCGCGAACATGCGCTGGCGTGGAAGATCGCGGCGTCTCCGCTGGTGACGAAATTGTGGTGTGCGCCGGGCAATGCCGGCATCGCGCGCGAAGCCGAATGCGTCGCGCTCGATATCGCCGACCACGCTGCGGTGATCGATTTCTGCAAACACAATGCGGTCGATCTCGTCGTGGTCGGTCCGGAGACGCCGCTCGCGGCCGGCGATCGTCGATGATCTGACGGCGGTCGGCATCAAGGCGTTTGGCCCGAGCAAGCAGGCGGCGCAGCTCGAAGGCTCCAAGGGGTTCACCAAGGACCTCTGCACCGAATTCGACATTCCGACCGGCGCCTACCGCCGCTTCGGCAACGCGAACGACGCGCTGGCTTACGTGCGCGCCCAGGGCGCGCCGATCGTGGTCAAGGCCGATGGGCTGGCGGCCGGCAAGGGCGTCGTCGTCGCCACGACGTTGCGCGAAGCCGAGGACGCCATCGCGATGATGTTCGAAGGCGCATTTGGTGCGGCCGGCGCGGAAGTCGTGATCGAGGAATTTTTATCGGGCCGCGAGATCAGCTTCTTTGCGCTGTGCGACGGCGAGACCGCGATCGCGCTCGCCACCGCCCAGGACCACAAGCGGGTATTCGATCATGATGAAGGCCCGAACACCGGCGGCATGGGAGCCTATTCGCCGACGCCGTTCGTGACGCCTGAAATCCATGATCAGATCATGTCGCGGATCATTCTGCCGACCGTTGCCGGCATGAAGAAGCGCGGCACGCCGTTCCGCGGCATTCTCTATGCCGGCGTGATGCTGACGGAGCAGGGACCGAAACTGTTCGAATACAACGTCCGCTTCGGCGATCCCGAGTGTCAGGTGCTGATGCTGCGGATGATGTCCGATATCGTGCCGGCGTTCCTGGCCTCTTGCGACGGCGAGTTGAAGACATTTCGATCTGCGCTGGTACGACGAACCGGCGCTGACGGTGGTGATGGCCGCCAAGGGCTATCCCGGCGACTACGCCAAGGGCACGCGCATTGAAGGGCTGGATGACGCGGCCAAAATCGAGGGCGCCGAAATCTTCCACGCCGGCACGGTGGCAAAGGATGGCGCCATTCTCGCCAATGGCGGCCGCGTGCTGAATGTCTGCGCGTCAGGCAAGACGGTGATGGAAGCGCAGCAGCGCGCCTATCAGGCGGTCGACCGCATCCAATGGCCGGAAGGTTTTTGCCGCCGCGACATCGGCTGGCAGGCGGTGGAGCGGGAGAAGGCGGGTTCGTAAGCTCCCGTCATTCCGGACGGCACGCGTCGCGAGCCGATCCGGAACTCCCGAGACGAGAGTCCTACGCGCCATATTTCTGGATTCCGGATTCGGCGCGATGCGCCGCCCCGGGAATGACGAACTCTCCTCAAATCAAATCGCCGCCTGCCGCGCTCGCGGTGGTGCCGTGTTCGCGGAACGCCTTGATGACGTTGCGGCCGACCCTCCATCGGTGGACTTCGTCGGGACCGTCGACCAGCCGCTGCGAGCGGACCTGCGTGTACCATTTCGCCAGCGGCGTATCCTGGGAAAAGCCGAGCGCGCCGTGCAGCTGGATCGCGGTGTCGATCACGTGATGCACCATGTGTGCGAGATACACCTTGGCGATCGAATTCTCCTGCCGGATGTCCATGCCTTTTTCGGCCTTGTAGGCGATGTGCAACAGCATCAGCCGGCCGATATAGAGCTGGCTGGCGCATTCGGCGAGCATGAACTGCACCGCCTGCCGGTCTGCGAGTAACTGACCGAAGGTCGAACGTTTGGTCACATGCGCGGTCGCCATGTCGAGTGCGCGCTGGGCTTTGGCGATGTTGTGCATGCCGTGGCGCAAGCGGCCATAGGCGAGGCGGTGCTGGCCCATGTTGAAGCCGTTGCCTTCGCCGCCGAGCAGATTGTCGGCCGGCACTTTCAGATCCTTGATCTCGATTTCGGAGTGGCCGCCGCGCAGGATGTCGTCGTGCGGACCTTCGATCGCCATGTTGGCGACGTTGCGCTTGATCTTGTAGCCGGGGTTGGGCAATTCGACGATGAAGGTCGAGAACTGCTTGTGGCGCGGCGCGTCGGGATCGGTCTTGGCCATGACAAGCGCGATGTCGGCGACGCTGGCGGATGACGAGAACCACTTCTCGCCGTTGAGGATGTAATTCGCGTTGCCGTCCTTGACCGCCCGGGTCTGCATGCCCGTGGCGTCTGCGCCGGAAGCTTTCTCGGTCATCGAAAAGCAGATGCGCTTGTCGCCGTTGAGCAGGGGCTTGAGGAATTTTTCCTTCTGATATTCGGTGCCGTGTTCGAGGATCGTCATCATCGAGGCGTCGTCGGGGCCCTGTGTGTTCATGGACAAAGCACCCAGCGAACTTTCGCCCAGCTCCATCTGCACCAGCGCATTGGCCAGCGGTCCCAAGCCCATGCCGCCATATTCCTTCGGCACGAACGGGCACCACAACCCTTGCGCGCGGGCTTTCTTGCGCAGTTTGCCCAGCACTTCATCGAGCGGCTTGGTGTCCAGTTCCTTTTCGGCGGGGATGCATTCTTCCTGCACCCATTTGCGGACTTTTTCGCGGATCGCCTTGGCTTCTGCCGGGACTTCGAAATCGATCGACATGGGTGGTTTCCTCGTTCGGCTGTTGTTGGTCATGCCTGATGAATGGCATAAACCCGAGGTTAGCCAGCGGCAACGTCAAACAATGTTTAAAGCAACAGCCGCCGTCGTCCCCTCGCGACGCCGTCGCGTGCCGCCGCCAAGGAGTGCCAGAGATGCCCGATCTTGCCGATTTGTTTCCCGGTTATGCGTCTGAATGGATCAACACCAAATCCGGGCGCATCTTCGCCCGCGTCGGCGGCAAGGGGCCGCCGCTGTTGTTGCTGCACGGATTTTCGCAAACGCATGTGCAATGGCACCAGCGTCGCGCCGCAACTGGCCGACAAGTTCACGCTGATCATCGCCGATCTGCCCGGTTATGGCTGGTCGGATATGCCGGAGAGCGACAAGGATCACATCCCCTACACCAAGCGCGCGATGGCGCGGACCATGGTGGAAGCGATGGAGCAGCTCGGCTATGTGCATTTCGCACTCGCCGGGCATGATCGTGGCGGCCGTGTCTCCTATCGGCTCGCGCTCGATCATCCGGGAAGGCTGTCGCAATTGGCGGTACTGGATATCCTGCCGACCTATAATTACTGGGAGAAAATGAACCGGCTCTACGGGCTGAAGATCTATCATTGGCTGTTCCTGGCGCAGCCTTATCCGATGCCGGAAACGTTGATCGGCGGTAATCCGGAATACTTCCTCAAGCAGAAGATGGCGAGCCAGACCAAGTCGAAGACGCTCAACGAGATCGACCCGCGCGCGCTGGAACATTATCTGGCGCCGTTCCGCGATCCCTCTCGCGTGCATGCGATGTGCGAGGATTATCGCGCCGGCGCCTATGCCGACTACGACATCGACAAAGCGGACCACGACGCCGGCAAGAAGATCACGATCCCGATGCTGGCGCTGTGGGGCGACGCCGGCATCGCCAGCGCCGCGGCAACGCCGCTCGATACCTGGAAGACATGGGCGACGAATGTCACGGGCGCGCCGGTCGATTCCGGACATTTTCTGACGGAGGAGAATCCGGATGTGACGGCGAAGTTGTTGAAGGAGTTTTTTGTGGCGTAAGTGAAAGCTCGTCATTGCGAGCGGACGCGAAGCAATCCAGGTCTGCAAGCAAGACCTGGATTGCTTCGTCGCTTCGCTCCTCGCAATGACGGGACGAGAGATCTCCGCTCTGGATAGAGCCTCCTACCTTCTCGCCTTGAAAAACTCCCGCAGCAGCGTCGCGGCTTCGCTTTCGCCGACCGCCGAATAAACCTCGGGCACGTGATGGCAGGTCGGGGAGGCAAAGAAGCGCACGCCGGAATTGACCGCGCCGCCCTTGGGGTCAGCCGCGCCGTAATACAGCCGCCGGACCCGCGACAGCGAGATCGCGCCGGCGCACATCGTGCACGGCTCCAGGGTGACATAGAGGTCGCAATCGACCAGCCGCTCGCTGCCGACCGCCCTGGTGGCCTGCCGGATCGCGAGGATTTCGGCGTGTGCGGTCGGGTCGCGATCGGCCAGAGTGCGGTTTCCGGCCTCCGCGATCACCTCGTTATTAAGCACGATCACACATCCGATCGGCACTTCGCCGGCTTTTCCGGCATTTTCGGCCGCTTTCAGGGCCAAATCCATGAAAGAAGGGGCTGCCATGCCTCGTATCATCCAAAGAAACCTGCTACTAGCTGCAGCTTCAGCAAACGTGGATACCGGTTTTGCGTGAGAATGCGGCTCGAACAAGAGCGCGCGCTTGGTCGCTATGCCGATCCGTTCGCATTTCATGCCCCGAGAGTAGAGACCCTTCATGCCCCGCGACAGCGACAAAAACAACGATTCCTCGCGCGGTCGGCGTGATCGGCCCAGCGGCGACGGCAAGGGCCGCGCTGGCGGCGGCAAGGGCCGTTCCGGCGCGGCGAGGGGACCCGAGAAGAAATTCGCCAAGCGCGGCTTTGCCGACAAGGGCGATGGCGGCGAGCGCCGGCCCTATGCCGGCAAGCCGGATCGCGCCAAACCTTACGAGAAGAAGCCCTACGAGAAGAAGCCGTACGCCGGCAGCCGCGATGACAGCCGGCCGCCGCGCCGTGCATACGATGGCGACGCGCCGCGCCCGCGCAGCGATCGGCCATCTGGCGATCGTCCGCAACGGTTCAACCGCGATGATCGCTCGACCGGCGAAAAGCGTCCCTATACGCCACGCGGCGGGGACCGCGATGGCTCGCCCGGCGGCGCGGTTTTCCGACCGGAAGTTCGGCGACAAGAAGCCCTATGCCTCGCGCGATGGCGATGGCGAGAAGCGGCCGTTCAAGCCGCGCGGCGAAGGTTTTCGCAAAGACGGCGACCGGCCGCAGCGCGATCGCCCCTATGGCGATCGTCCGCAAGGCGAGCGAAAATTTGGCGGCGACAAGAAATTCTCGCGCGGAGCGCCCGATAGAGGCCCGCGCAAGAATTTCGGCGACCGCCGGGATCGCAACAGCGACCCTGGTGAACGCGGCGATTCCAAGCCGTGGCAGAAGCGCGATGCGGGGCCGCGCGATGATGCGCGTCCTTCGCGTCCGCCGCGCGACGGCGCGCGGAACTTTGATAAGCCCCGCTTTGACAAGCCGCGCTACGACAAGCCCCGCGACGGCGGCGACGAGCCGTCCGCGGTTTTCGCGATCGCGTCGAGGATCGTCCGCAAGGCGATCGTCCCAAGTTTGATCGTCCGAGATCCGATCGTCCTCGCGAAGGTCGCGACGACCGTCCGAAATTCGATCGCCCGCGTCAGGAGCGCAACGCCTGGCAGGAGCATCCGCGCAACGAAACGAGATCGTCCGACGGCTTTTCCGACCGACCGCGCCGCGACAACGAGGACGACAGCAAGGTCTTCGCCAAGCGCCCGGCATTCGGGGGCCGTGGCGCCTATCGCGAGCGCAGCTCCGAGGAGCGCCGTCCGGCGGCACGGCCGCCGCGCGAGAAGAAATCCGGCGAACGCATCGCCAAGGTGGTGTCGCGGGCGGGCCTCGCCTCGCGCCGTGACGCCGAGGAATGGATCACGCAGGGCCGCGTTTCCGTCAACGGCCGCGTCATCAACTCGCCGGCGCTCGATGTCACCGGCAACGATGTCATCACCGTCGACGGCAAGCCGTTGCCGCCGCGCGAGCGCACGCGGCTGTGGATGTTTCACAAGCCGCGCGGCCTGATGACGACCCACGCCGACCCGGAAGGGCGGCCGACGGTGTTCGACAATCTGCCGGAAGGTCTGCCGCGGCTGATCTCGATCGGTCGGCTCGATTTCAACACCGAGGGCCTGCTGCTGCTGACCAATGACGGCGGTCTCGCGCGCGCGCTGGAATTGCCTGATACTGGCTGGCTGCGGCGCTACCGCGTTCGCGCGCATGGCGAGGTCACGCAAGCCCAGCTCGATGAACTGAAAAAGGGCGTTGAAGTCGACGGCGTCAAATATGGCTCGATCGATGCGACCCTGGAGCGTGACCAGGGCGCCAATGTCTGGCTGGTATTTGCGATCCGCGAAGGCAAGAACCGCGAAGTGCGCAATGTGATGGCGCATCTCGGCCTCGAAGTGAATCGCCTGATCCGGATTTCCTACGGCCCGTTCCAGCTCGCGGAACTCGCCGAAGGCCAGGTCGAGGAGGTCAAGACTCGCGTGCTGCGCGAGCAGCTCGGCGAGAAGATTGCGACATTGGCGGGCGCGGATTTCAACCGACCGATGCCGGGTGATGCTCCCTCTACGCCGCCGGCTGTCAAGAAGCCTGTCAAGCGCGCATCGATCGAGGATCGGAAAGGCCGCCGTGTCCTGGTGCAGCGCACCGGCAGCGACGAAGCCCGCGCGCGCAACGAAGCCGAAGCCGGTGGCTACGGCCCGCCGCGCCGCCCGAAGCGCGGCTATCACGGCAAGCGCGATCTGAAGCCAAGGGACGAATAGGTTACCGATGCGCGTCGTCGGCGGACGATTGAAGGGCCGCAATCTGGCCTCTCCATCCACGCGTGATATCCGCCCGACGGCGGATCGCCTGCGCGAGTCGCTGTTCAACATCCTGATCCATGCCTACGACAACCCGATCGAGGACGCGCGCGTGCTCGACCTGTTTGCGGGCACCGGCGCGCTCGGCATCGAAGCGGTCTCGCGCGGCGCCAAGTTTACGCTGTTCGTCGACAACGGCGCCGAGGCGCGCGCGCTGTTGCGCAACAATGTTGAGGCGCTGGGCCTGGGCGGCGTGACGAAAGTCTATCGCCGCGATGCCACTGATCTGGGTCCCGCGCACCCGGTCGAGCCGTTCTCGCTGGTATTTCTCGATCCGCCGTATCGCATGCACCTCGCGGAAAAGGCGCTGGCCTCCTTGCGCGACGGCGGCTGGCTGACACCGGGCGCGCTGCTGGTGGTGGAAGAAGCCAAGGCGGCGGCGTTTGCGGCGCCGGAAGGTTTTGAGGAACTCGATCGGCGGGCGTACGACGATACGGAATTTACGTTTTTGCGGTTTGGCTGAGCGCCGTTTGCGCACAGGGTCATCCCCGCGCAACGGCTTCGCCGTTGTCGCTGGAGGTGCGAGCCAACGGGTCCGGCTTCGCCGGCCCGATGACAGGCTCCGCGAGCCTCGAAGGATTACCGCGAGGACGGCGCTGAACACCATCCTTCGAGGCTCGCCGAAGATGGCGAGCACCTACGGGTGAACGCAATGGCGTTCATCCCGGGGATGACGTTGCCGTTTTGTCGAATATCAGCCTCACCTTCGTCCGAACAATTTCTCGATATCGGCGAGCTTCAATTCCACATAGGTCGGGCGGCCGTGGTTGCACTGGCCGGAATTCGGCGTGTCTTCCATCTCGCGCAACAGCGCGTTCATTTCTTCCGGCTTGAGGCGGCGGCCGGCGCGCACCGAGCCGTGGCAGGCCATGGTGGCCGCGACATGCATCAGCCGTCGTTCCAGCGGCAGCGCCTCGTCCCATTCCGCCATATGTTCGGCGAGATCGCGCAGCAGCGAGGCGGCATTGGCTTTGCCGAGCAGCGAGGGCGTCTCGCGCACCGCGACCGCGCCGGGCCCGAACGAATTGATCGCGAGTCCGAACGAAGCCAGTTCTTCCGACCGGTCTACCAGCTTCTCGACCGTCCCCTCGTCCAGCTCGACGATCTCCGGGATCAGCAGGATCTGCCGCTGCACGCCGTTCTTCGCCAGCGAGGCCTTGAGCTTCTCATAGACGATGCGCTCATGCGCGGCGTGCTGATCCACCACGACTAGGCCGTCGCGGGTCTGCGACACGATATAGGTCTCGTGAATCTGCGTTCGTGCCGCACCCAACGGCCGGTCGAGCAGATCGGCCGAGGGCGTCTCCTGAAAGCGCACATCCGCGGTTGGGGTGCCGACATCGAAGGCGGCCTGTCCGGGCTCGGCGAAGGCCGCTGCCGCGGCGTTGCCGAACGCCGACAGCGGGCCGCTCGGCGGCATTCCCGGCGGGTATGAAGGCGAGCGCTGCCAATCCCAGTTGACCGGGCCGGCAGCGCGGGGCGCAAATGACGGCCGGAACGAGGCCAGCGCATCGCCACCATTGTTGGCTGCGGTGCGCTTGCCTTCGCGCGCGAGGCCGTCCTTCAACGCATGCACGATCAGCGCGCGGACCAGGCCGGCGTTGCGAAAGCGCACCTCGGTCTTGGCCGGATGCACGTTGGCATCAACCTCCTGTGGATCAAGCGTCACGAACAGCGCCACCACCGGATGACGGTCGCGCGGCAGATAGTCCGAATAGGCCGCGCGCACCGCCCCCAAAATCAGCTTGTCGCGCACCGGGCGGCCGTTGACGAACAAATATTGCCCGAGCGCATTGGCTCGGGTCAGCGACGGTGCCGCCGCGAAACCTTCGACCACGACGCCGTCGCGTTCGGCGCGCACTTCGATGGCGCAGTTTCGAAAATCTGCGCCGAGGATATCGCCGAGCCGCGTCAGCCGGCCGGGCGCGCCGGGCAGCGCGGCGGCCCAGGTCACCGGCGCGCGTTCTTCGCCCGCCAGCGTAAAGGCGATGTCGGGCCGCGCCATGGCGAGGCGCCGCACCACCTCACGGATCGCCTCGGCCTCGGTGCGGTCGGTCTTGAGAAACTTCAGCCGCGCCGGTGTGGCATAAAACAGATCGCTGACCTCGACGCGGGTGCCGTGGCCGAGCGCCGCCGGCATGATCGGTGATTTTGCTCCGCCTTCGACCTGATAACGACCAGGCGTGCGGCTCGCCCGCATGGCGCGTGGTGATGCCGAGCCGCGCGATCGCGCCGATCGAGGGCAGCGCTTCGCCGCGGAACCCGAGCGTGCGGATTTGCAGGAGATCCTCGTCGTCGAGCTTGGAGGTGGCGTGGCGATCGACCGCGAGCGCGAGATCGGCCGAGGTCATGCCGCCGCCATCGTCGGTGATGCCGATCCGCCGCCGTCCGCCGCCGTCGGTGAAGATATCGATCCGGCTGGCGCCGGCGTCGATGGCGTTCTCGACCAGTTCCTTGACCACGCTGGCGGGCCGCTCGACCACTTCGCCGGCGGCGATGCGGTTGACGACCTGTTCGGGAAGCTGGCGGACGGGCATGGGTGTGGGCGACTCGTGAGATTGGCCTGTCAATCTAGGCGCTTTTGCCGGATCAGGGGAGGGCGGGCTATCGGCACCGGCTCCAAACCCACGGGTTTTCCGGGTCTTTCCCCATTGTTTGGGCGTGAAACGGCGGTGTTTCCGGCGCGTTCGATGGTCCGGCTGCAGGTGCAGCTGGATCGATGACGGAAATATTGTGACCGGTGCAGGACCGGGTATATCGTTTAGAAAAGTTATAAAAGTGACCGGGAGGATACCTCATGTGCCAGCTGTTCGCGCATCAGCCGGAACGGGACTATGAATTGCAGACCAGATCGCTGCGCATCGACGGTCATTGCACCTCGATCCGGCTGGAGATGGCGTTCTGGGATACGCTGGAAGAAATCGCAGCCAAGGAAGATATGAGTCTCGCGAAGTTCCTGACCCGCCTTCATAGCGAGGTGCTCGACCATCACGGCGAGGTGCACAATTTCGCATCTCTGTTGCGGTGCTCGTGCCTGATCTATCGGTCGAAGTCGGCGGCTGTGATGCCCGATTTTCTCGACGACAGGACGCCAAGGTTGGTCGCGGCCGAATGATCGGTCATTCGCGCGGATCAACTTGGCGAGCGCGGTGCATCGCGGTAACCCCGTTCCTGTAGCACCCAGCGGTTGCCATCCGGGTCCGAGAAGTCGGCGAAGCTGGCGTAATCCTTGCGCGCAAGGTCGAGCCCGGGCGCGAAACCTCCATCCCAGGCATCAATGGGAACCTTGTGCCTGATCTCACCGACTTCGACCCCACGTTCGAGCAGGTGGCTTCGCGCAGCCTCGAGGTCGGTGACGACGAGATAGATGTTGCGAAGCGATCCGACCGGCGCGTCGGTGAGTCCGCTAGCGATCTGTATCGAGCAGCCGGAGCCGGGCGGCGTGAGTTGCACGACGCGGAACGCGTCGTTCGGCGAGTAGTCGACGTCGAGCGTGAAGCCGACCTGGTCGACATAGAACCGCAGCGCTCGCTCGACATCGCTCACCGGCAACGTGATCACCTCGATTGAGAACTTTACGACAGCCGTGCTGGTTGTGTTCATCGCGCCTCGCCTCGTCTTGACGGACCTTCGGTGGCAGTCCCGGTCAGGATTTACAAATCGATGACGACGTCACCAACGGGTCGTGAGCAGCAAACGAGAAGGTTGCCGTCGGCGGGCCTGTCGAGTGGCTGTGGTTCATAGGCGATCGTGCCCGAAACCAGACCGCTCTCACAGTTATGACAAACACCAGTCCGGCACGACCAGCGGACCGGGACATCGCACGCCTCGGCCAACTCCAAAATGCTCTGGTAGGCTGACGCCTTCCAGTGTGCGGCGATGCCACTTCGCGCGAACGATACCAGCGGACCGGTGTCGGCGTCGTCCTTGGGCAGATGTGGAGTTAGCTTCGCTGCGCCGACGACACCAGGAGTCATCGACTCGCTGCCGTTAAAGATTTCGGCATGAATCCGTTCCGGCGCCAGTCCAGGGCTGCGAGCGCCTCTTTCATGTCTGCCATGAAGCGACCTGGCCCGCAGAGATAGACATCCGCCTCTCGCGGGATGCCGACCTCCTCGAAGACCGATTGCGTCAGGTGACCGGTAGCGTCGAAATCCTCGCTTATCTTGTCGCGCGAGCCCGGCCTGCTGTAGCAAACATAACTGCGGCCGTGGGTGAGCGCGGGCATCAGGCGGCGGACTTCGGCGGCAAATGGATGATGCTGCTGGTCGCGAGCCGCGTGCAGCCACAAGACCGGCCGTGTCGAGCGGGCCGCCGCCAGCGCGTACAGCATCGCCAGAACAGGCGTCGCCCCGATTCCCGCGCTGAGCAACACCACCGGCCGCTCCCCGGACTGCAGAATGAAGCTTCCGCGTGGCGCGCTGACATCGATAACATCGCCCACCCGGACATGCTCCCGCAGGTAGGTTCCAGCCGCCCCATTCGGCTCGACCTTCACGCTGATCCGAGAGCGCTCCGTCGAGAGGGGACCCGAGAGCGAGTAGCTGCGATAGAGTGGCGGACCGCCGCCGGTCGGTCGAAGACGCAAGACGACGTACTGACCGGGCAGGGCCGCCAGCAGCGGCTGACCGTCGAGGGGCTGCATCGACAAAGAGAGGACGTCCGCGGACTCCTGATCGATCGCCGCCACCGCGAGCGGCCGAAATCCTGGTGCAACCGGATGCGCGGCTGCCGCCGGCGCGAGCCCCGCATTGCCGCTTCCCGTGGCCGTCGTCTGGCTCTGCAGCAGTGCCTCAAACGACGCGCGCCATCCAGGCGAAAGCGCCTCGATCCGCAAGGCGCGCTCCAATCGATCGCGCGCGTGATCTGGCGAATAGAGCAGCGCGTTGATCTCTGCGACGGTCATTCGCTCGTTCGCCTCTCCCACCTTCACGATCTCGTCGCCCGCACCCACCTCGCCTTCGCTTAGGACGCGGAAGTAGAAGCCCGGCCGCCCGCTGGATGTCAGCAATGCCGGCATCCGCGGCTCGTTCATCCGAATGCCAACGCGATAGCAGGTGACGCGGGGTTGAGTGACCTCGAACAATGCGCCGCCGATTTGATAACGGTCGCCGACGCAAACGGCATCGTCGGGCAATCCTTCGATCGTGAAATTCTCGCCGAATTGTCCGGGGACGAAGTCGGTCCTGTTCAACTGTTCCTGCCAGTAGCGATATGATTCGATCTGGTAGACGAAGGCGGCTCGCTGCTCACCCCCGTGGCCGGCCAGGTCGCCTTGACCGTCTCCGTCCAGATTCAACCGGCCGACCCGACAGCGGCCAGGTACCGGATTTTTCCAGATCCCGGTGTGTACCGTGCGACCCTTCCACTCGATGTCGCGCGGAAGTCCGACGTTGACCGATAATAGTCGAGCCATGACCCGCTCCGCTTCAATGTGGATCGGAAGCCCCTAGTCGCTCGCAGTTGCGGGCCCGCCATCGGGTGCTCGCTCGCGGTTGTTGGCAGGGGCCACCTCAGCGACGTCGAGGTTGCGATCGGGGCCGTGCGGAACCACCGTCTGACCCGGCTCAAGATGAAGCTGGGTGCCGTCGAGATGCACCGAGACGAGGTCCGGTTCGAACGACACCAGGTTGGAGATCCGTCCAACCTCAGGATAGGCGACAGGATACGACCATGCCGCCAGACGCGCGTCACCGATGGCGTAATAGCTGCAGAGCCCTTTGTATGGGCAGAAGGTCTGGAGTTTCACGGGCGTGAGGGCCGACTCATCGATGTCGGCGCGTGGCACGTACCAGCGCGGCGCGAAGCCGGACTCGTAGAGGACCAGCGGCCGTTTGGTATCGGCGATGATCCGCTCGCCATAGCGGACCACGAGGTTACGGGAGGCCTGACGAATGTCGATGCGGTGGTAGGGGTCAGCGGCATGGCCCACGATTCGTTCGTCTTCCTCGTAGAAAGCATCCATGGCGCGCCAGGCGAACGCGACACGTGCCTGCAGTTCGCTCGCGTGGGCGGGCAGGCTGGTATGCTGCCACGCCCCTCGCGGCGCGATGTGTTGTTCGCTCGCGCGGACGCTGTACCAGGACGTGAGCCCGAGATCGGGGTGTTGGGTCGTATGCTCGGTGCGTTCCAGGGTGTGTGGAGAGACGTCGGTCTCCGGGAAGTAGGCTACCGGATAGCGGCCCGGTTCGAACAGCAGGAGGACGTGCTCGCTATCGGCGATCCAGATTTCCCCGAAGCGCACCCGCATGCGCCGGCGCAACGGCTCGACATACAACAGTCTCTTGGGCAGCGGTTCGGGTACGAGGAACCAGCCGATTGCTCCGCTCGAGAGCGGACCTTGTTGCCAGGACAGTCCCACTGCTGCTCTCTCCCCAAAGGTCTGACGATCGAGGCCGATGGACGTCCGCCAGGTATTCTTCACCCCGGACGCCGCCCTCGGCGGCAAGCTTCCACGAGAGGATGGCGACTTTCTGGCGCTCGCGCGACCTGCCACAATCGGGTTGCGCATCGGCGAAGGGCCGCGATCCGGGATCGACCTCGAAAGGACCGGCCGCTGGTCTCGACGCGGCGGTGACATGGATCGCTCGCGGAACATACGTAAGCGCGACCTGGATTTCCTTCCGCTGCATCGCGCCGGCAATATGATCGGCCTGCCGGGCTCCATACTCCGCGAAGGCGGAGTATCCAGTACGCCGCGAGTTCTCGGTTTAATCATGGGCTCCTCGGAATACAGGATCATCCGCCGGAGCCTGTCATCGGGCGCGCATTCGCGCGACCGGGTGGCGGATGATGACAACTCAACACACCTTCGCAACCTCGCGACACACTGCGCCCGAGTTTTGCAAATTCATTCGCCCCAAAGAAAGAGGGCGCAGGTGCTACCCCAAGAGGGGAGCAGGGAAGACCGGGTGCGCGCTGCACCCGCGGTCTCGCGTGCAAAGGCAGTAAAAAAACGCACACGAGCATACAGGTTCAGCGGAAGCAGTCCGGCCTTCCCTGCGCGATGGTGTTACGGGTTACTTCGAGCTCTCCCCGGTGATCGGGCTTTCTTGCCACCGTCGCCCCTAAGAAGCTTGCTTCTCAAGAACTTGACACCAGCGTCGAGGTGTCAGGACCACACGACTTCGCCGTCCGCATTGGCGCCGTTCGTCCGCGCCAAAAGCGCGCCAACGCCGCCGCGTCCATCGCATCCCATGCCCAACGTTCAAGACGATCATGATACGCCCCTTTTGAAAGGGCCGGGACGGCAGAGAATAGGCCGGTGATTTGGGTCTGAAGTCAAGGATAATTTCGGAAAATCAGAAATGTCGTGGACGTGTGAAGGGATGGAGAGGGCATCGCTTCAACAGATGCGGCTTTGCGCGCATCGGTCGTTGAGGGCCTTGCGCCTCGTCCAGTCCGTCCGAGCGAGAGTTAAATGTCACCGGAATTATCCGTGTCTCACCTAAGGGGGTGCAGTCCAGGTGCAGTCCAGTGCACTCAATAGCTCATCTCGGCATTCCTCGAGAACGGTCGCCGAAGCGGCCATGCTCGACGCCATCCCGCTGCTAAATCTCCTTCCGCTGCATTGCGCCGGCGATGTGATCGGCCTGCCGGATCGCCAGCCCGTAGGGTGGGTTAGCCGTAGGCATGGCGCACCGTCTTCGGCGAAAAGCGAGACGGAGTGCCCCCGGCGAGAAGCGCAATATGACTTGCGTCAGGGATGGGAGCCCGTAGCGTGGAGACGCCTTCGGCTCCGTTCACGACAGCCCGCCCGTGCGCAGCGCGAGGACGCCCCTTTTGCTCCATGTCTGCTGCGCGCTATTTGCCACAACAACCATACATGGCGTAGAATCGTGCTTTCAATTGATGTGAGAGATAATTGGATGCCGACTGCTTACGACAGGAAGCTCAAGGATTTTTCGCAGCGTTTCGACAATTCGTTTGAGGATGTTGCTGCTCAGTGCCGCGGAGCATTCCTGCGAGCATTTCCGATGAGCTGTCTCAAGGATCTTACCTTGGATGATTATGTGATAGGCAAAGGGACGCCGTCGTTCTGCACCTTTGTCGAAGCCAAGACCAAGCCTTGGGCCAATATCCTTGGCGCGACGGCCATAAAATTCGGCATATATTTTGGTAAGACAAAATCAGATTCAACGATGAAGTATCGGTGGCAGAGACGGTTCAACACCAAGGAGCAGGCATTCTCCGGGATCAAAAAGAGCCTTCTCGACCTGCTAGATGCTGGACAGTCGCAACGATTTTCCGAAATTGATGATATTGAGATTTCGCAGAACTTCAAAGCAAAGATTCTGAGCTTATACTTTCCGGAACTGTATCTAAACGTGTGCAGTAGAGAGCACATCGAAGCGCTAAGCATAGAGATTGGCATCCCGGAGGATTTGGCCGTCAGTGAGCAGCAGCACCTGTTGCTGCTAGCGAAGCTCGATAGCAATGTCACGAGCTCCTGGAGCAATCCTAAGTTCATGACGTTCCTGTACAACAGCTATATTCGTCCTGCTGACAAGCAAGAACATGTCAGCGAACGCCGCAAAACGAACCACCGGCGAGTCGACATCAATGAAATGCTAGAGAACCGCAAGAGAATAGGAGAATTGAGCGAAGCATTCGCGCTGAAATGGGAAAAGGAGCGCTTGCTGGGCGCCGGTCACAAGAACCTCGTCAAAATGATCAAGGATCATCGTGATAAGCCCGGCTACGGGTATGATTTCCTGTCGTATAGCGAGCCGGGCAAGGAGCGCTTCATAGAAGTGAAGTCGGCGGGAAGAATCCGTACATCTCCAGGTTTTCGTTTCTTCCTGTCAGAGCACGAACACAAGACTTCCCGCACCGCGCACGCGAGGCATTCTTATTATTTTTATCTGGTTTTTTTTGACCAGGAGGGGTCACCCAACGATTTAAGGGCATGGAAGGCTGATGAGCTATATGCAGTCAGCGACCTTGGACCAAATGGATACGTCGTGTCGTTTGATTGGGAAGATGCGGAATAGTAGTGCGAATTGAGTTGAAAGACGTGCAGGTTGGCTTGCCGGAGCGATCAGATGAACGAGTTGGATTCCATCCTTCAACAGTCAACGGCAGCAATTGAGGCTGGCTACTTCCAGCTACGCGTTGCTGGAGGCGATGCTCCGATCTATCGCGAGCGCGTCTATTGCTATGAGCTCTATCACCAAATGCGTTTGTGTTGGCCGAAGGAAGGATGCCCGTTCGTTTTAAATGGCGAAGTTGACAAAGGTGGTCATCCAATTCTGGGTCCCATGGGGCTCGGCGGCATACCGGATTTTCTGGTCCACAGACCCGGCGACATGAATGGAAACCACGCGATCATCGAAGTGAAAGCGCCGTTCGCCCGAGGCCCTCAGATTGAGATCGATTTACAGAAACTCACGCGCTTCACCAAAGAGGTTGGCTATGAGCGAGCAATCTATCTTGTCTACGGGACTGAAGCGCAGGAATTGGTCGAACGAATCTATAAGGTTGCCGGATCAATGCCCGGTCTTGCACTGATTGAGCTTTGGCTTCACGAGCAGGTTGGGCACCCAGCGATACGTTTAAAAGATATTGCAACCGTCGCAATGGCGGCCGCTAAGCCTCGCGAGAGCCGCAATCGTTTACGTGATAAACTATGACCGGAAGGCTTAAGGCGGATGAAGAAGTTGTCGCCCAAATCAAGGCGAACCGATAGCTCCAGAGCCCGGTCTCCGGCTCTTCCGGGATCGAAGCTTAGAGTTTCGCGATAAGGTAACGCGCAAGTTCGTAGGCGCTCATCGGCGGCGCGTCGATCGGAACATGCTTTTGTTGGAATATCCCTATCAGCAGCGACGCCACAAACACCCAGAAATGGTCATTCTCAGGCAGGGGCGTGTTGTCGAGGATGGCTTGAAACCTATCCGCGATGGAGAAGTAGAGTTGGTTGCCGCCATGATCCCAAACCAGGGTTATCTCGTGAAGAATGAGTGCGGCAAGCGCCAGACCCATGGAACGCTTTCGCAAAACCTCCGAGTAGTCATGACCGTTGTCCTTGGCGTATTCCGCAAGCTTACTGGTCATGAACTCGCGCGCCCATACATCGCATGCCAGTTCCTCCTCGCGGGGATCACGCGGGCGAGCATTGTCGCGGTCCAACATCACATGGCGAAATTCATGGAAAAGTGCGAACGCGGCCGCAAGGCAGGTGAGGTCGAACGCGGCTTGATATTGCGGATCATTGAAGGCCTGGCGGTCAGCGCTGGGTTGCGGAAGGTCTGGCGGCCACGGCGCTAACGCGGGGTCCGCCGCATCGATCAGCGTCTGCGCCGCGGCGCGCCGTTCTTTGTACGCTTGTTCAACTTCACTGAGACCGGCGTCAGCCTTTATCAGATCAGCAACCGTCTGGCTGCTGCTTGCGGACCAGACCACTAGCGGCGAATAGCATTCAATGGCTCTCCAGCCACTGAAGGCAATCAGCCAAAATACGTCCATCGTCTTCGCGTCGAACTGTACGCGGTTTTTGTCCGCATTCAGCGTGACGTGCTTGGCGTCCGCGACCAGGACGACATCGGGGTTGTATTTCTCCCAGAGAGACGCGATGTCGTCCTTCCGTTCGGGGACCGTTCCCTCCATGAGGGCAATGACCGTGTCTTTTGGTGTAACGGCATCGTCGGTCATCGCACTCGCCCTCCACCTAACTTCTACCACACCAACCCCGTCCTTTTCTTCGACCATTTTGCACCATTCGACGGCTGTATGGCTGCAAGTACGGGCACTCCTCCCCTTCGTTCCGGTCGCGAGCGATGCACCCGCCATCGAAGGCGCAGGGGCCTCCGTCAGAAGGCCGCGATTGGCGTGGTCGAAACGATGGAGGAAATAATGCGAGTGCTGACACCGACCGAACTGATGCAGTTGACGCGAACCGAGCTGTTCGCCATGGCTGCGCGGATGATAATGGCTCTTTCGGAATTTTCCGAAGGCTCCTACGAGCACGCAACCGCGTATATCAACCTTTAGAATATCCGCCGCGTACTGGTGCGGCGCGATTTCTCGCCCTGACCCGCCACGGCAACGCCCTTGCCGGTTCTCGCCGGCAGGGGCGAATGCGGCGTCACCCAATACCCAGCAATTTGGCGACCAGAACACCAATTCCGGAGGCCAGAATTACGGTGACACTCAATGGCTCATCTCGCCATTTCTCAAGAAACTGCCACGGAGGCGCCCATGCTCTCCGCGCACGCGGGCGATGCATTCAACTCAACCCATCCTGCCGCTCAAGCGCGATGAGAAGGGGTCGGATCGGATCGAGTTAATTCTTTGAGCTCAGTGCTTGGAGACCCCCCCCGACCCCTCCCCGCAAGGGGGAGGGGAGCAGGAGGAGCCGCTCTCAATATACCTCGATCCAACCCCATCTCATCCCGCCGCTAAATCTCCTTCCGCTGCATCGCGCCGGCGATGTGATCGGCTTGCCGGATCGCCAGCGACACGATCGTGAGCGTCGGATTGCAGGCCGCGCCGCTGGTGAACTGGCTGCCGTCGGAGACGAACAAATTCTTGATGTCGTGCGTCTGGCCGAATTTGTTGACGACGCCGTCTTTCGCTTTCGCGCTCATCCGGTTGGTGCCCATGTTGTGGGTGCTGGGATAAGGCGTGGTCGGATAGGTCACGGTAGCGCCGACCGCCTCGTACACGGCGGAGCCCTGTTTGTAGGCATGCTCCCGCATCGCGAGATCATTGGGATGGTCGTCGTAATGCACGCTCGCGACCGGCATGCCGAACTTGTCCTTGGCGACAGGATCCAGCGTCACGCGGTTGGTTTCCTGCGGCATGTCCTCGCCGACCAGCCACATCCCGGCCATGCGTGGATAGCCTTCCATCGCCGAGGTGAACGGGCGTCCCCATGCGCCGGGATTGAGGAACGCCGCCATGAAGGGCAAGCCGAGCGACAGCGTTTCCATTTCATAGCCGCCCATGAAGCCGCGCGACGGATCGTGCCTGGCCTCGTCGCGGATGATGCCGGCCATGGTGGTGCCGCGATACATGTGAACCGACTTGTCGAACACGGCATAGACGCTGCCGGTCATGTGACGCATGTAGTTGCGGCCGACCTGGCCGGATGAATTGGCGAGGCCGTCGGGGAACATGGTGGAGGCGCTGTTGAGCAACAGCCGCGGGCTCTCGATCGAATTGCCTGCGACCGCGACGATGCGCGCCTTCTGCCGTTGGGTCTTGCCGGCCTCGTCGGCATAGACGACGCCGGTCACCTTGCCCGATGCATCGTGCTCGATCTTGAGCGCCATGCTGCCGGGGCGGACCTCGAGATTTCCGGTCGCTTCGCCCTTGGGGATTTCGGTGTAGAGCGTCGACCATTTCGCGCCCGACTTGCAGCCCTGGAAGCAGAAACCGATTTGCTGGCAGGATCCGCGGCCGTCACGCGGTTCGCTGTTGATCGCCATCCGCCCGGTATGGACTTCCTTGTAGCCGAGCTTCTTGGCGCCGGCCTCCAGCACCTTGAAATTATTGTTGCCCGGCAATCCCGGAATATTGTTGGTGCGGGTGACGCCCATCTTGTTTTCGGCCTTGGCGTACCACGGCTCCATTTCAGCCAGCGTGATCGGCCAGTCCTGCAGATTGGCGCCGGGCACATTGCCGTAGGTGCTTTTGATTCTGAATTCGTGCTCGTCGAAACGCAGCGACGCGCCGGCCCAATGCACCGTCGATCCGCCGACCGATTTCACGATCCACGCCGGCAAATTGGCGAAATCCCTGGCCACCCGCCAACTGCCGGACGTGGTTCGCATGTCGGTCCATGCGAGCTGGGTAAAACTTTCCCATTCGTTGTTGATGAAGTCCTGCAACTCGGTGCGCGGTCCGGCTTCAAGGATCACGACCTTGACGCCCTTCTGGGCGAGTTCGTTGCCCAACGTGCCGCCGCCGGCGCCGGAACCGATGATGACGACCAGGCTGTCGTCGTTCAGATCGAATTTCGCCATGATAGAAGTCCTCCCAACCAGATCTTTTTCGAACCGGATTTTCTCGCGAAGCGTTCAGACTTTCGGCAGCCAATCGATGTCGTTGAAGCCGCGTTTGATGTAGCCGCCATGCTCGGCGGACGAGCCCTCGTAGCCAAACTTCGGCCACAGCTCTTCCTGGTTGTAGAGCGAGACAACGAGATCGGATCGCACCTTCTTGAAGAACTCGGTCTGCTCGATCCCCTGCAGCAACACCACGCGATCGGCTTCCCAGGGCACCTCGGCGTAAGCCACCTTGTGCCGGTCTTTGGCGTCCTGATCGAGGCGCCGAACGCCCTCTTCGATCATCGCCTTGGTCGCGGGATCTTTTGCAGCCTTGCCGTCCCACGGCTTGATCGCGGTGATGTAATAGCTGTCGACCAAAAAATCGTGCGGATAGATATCGCGCGCGACCTTCACCAATGTCTTCAGGGTAGGAGGTGTCAGTGTGGTGGCATCAGCGGCCCATGCATCCTCGATACTGATCCCGGCGCTCGCCGCCACGGCGGCAACAGGAACTGCGGTCGCCGCACCTTTCAGGAAAATGCGCCGGCTATATTTGCCGCGACGATCAACTTCTCTCATGGGCGTCCTCCTCCATTGGATATTTTTATTTGAGCGCGTTAACCGAAGCGGCCACCTTTCTGGATCACTTCGATCTTGTAGCCGTCGGGATCGGAGACGAAGAAAAAGCGCGCCAGCGTGGCGCCGTCGTGCTTGAAATCCCGCAACGGGCCGGGTGATAATTTTTCGCGCTCGAAGCGGGCGTGCTCGGCATCGACATCATCGACGATGACGGCCAGATGGCCGTATCCATCGCCCAGCGAATAAGGTTCCTTGCGATCGAAGTTGACGGTGAGTTCGACCTCGAACGGCGAGGACGGGTGCCGCAAATAGATCAATGCGAAATCCGGGAATTTCAGATGGTCGGCGACTTCGAGCCCGAACGCGCGCGCGTAAAAGTCGAGTGATTTCTTCTCATCGAGCACGCGGATCATCGAGTGAACCGGCTTGGCCATCAGTTCAGCTCCTTCAGATAGGCGATGATGGCAGCGCGGGTCTCGGACTTGGCCTGCCGGTACGCCATCATCGAGCCGGGGATGAGCGCTTGCGGATTGCTCATCCACGCATCGAGCCTCGCCTCGTCCCAGACGAAGTCCGCTTTTGCGAACGCCGGCGAATAGTGGAAGCCATTCACTTTGCCGGCTTGCCTGCCGACGATCTTGTCGAGCGGCGGACCCTGGCGCAACGGCTCGGAAGCATCGGTGGTGTGGCAGGTGCCGCATTGCTGCTTGAACAGCGCGGCCCCATCGGGCGGCTTTGCCGCCGGCAACGGCATTTGCGCCGACGCGGCGCCAAACGCCGATATCGCGCTGCAAAATCCCAGACTTGTCGCAAGTATCGAACGCTTTGTTCTCATGCAGCCAAGCTTAGGTCGGCGCGACCAAGCGGTGGTAGTAGCCGGCTGTTTTATGATGGAACCTTATGCGCGCCTTGGCGTGCCGCGCCGGCTTCAACTATAGCGTTTTCGAGCGAAGCGGCAGCCGGTTCGCGTGAAGAAAACGCGTCAAAACAAAACCCTAGAGCCCGGTTCTGATTCAATCAGAACCGATCAGGCTCTAGTCGTCGTAACCGCCCGAACCGCGCCTTGCCTTGACGTCGCCGCGGCGTTTCTTGCCTTCCAGCCGGCGCTGCTTCGAGCCGAAGGTCGGCTTGGTGGCGCGGCGCGGCGTGGGCCGGACCATGGCTTCGCGGAATAACTCGAGCAGCCGGTCGATCACGTCGGCGCGGTTGCGTTCCTGGGTACGGAAACGCTGGCCATGGATCACGATCACGCCGTCCTTGGTCATGCGCTGGCCGGCCAGCCGCGCCAGCCGCAGTGCGGCATCCTCCGGCAGCGTGAGCCGGCTGGTATCGAACCGCAATTGGGCGGCGGTCGAGAGCTTGTTGACGTTCTGCCCGCCCGGGCCGGAGGCGCGGACGAAGCCGATCTCGATGTCGTTTTCGTCGATGGAAAGATCGCGGGCAATCCGCAGCATGGCGTCACCGGAACGAAGATCCCCACGGGGAATCGGGCACGCGCAAGATAGCGGTTTTGTCGGACGTTTGCTTAGCGGCTGGTATTGGTCGTTCCCCCCTGTGGGGGAGGGCTATCGCATATGCAATTTGCTGTGCTGCTACGCGTGAAACTTTTCGGTTTTGCGTGATCTTTTCAACGAGTTGTCCCTGCGAACGCAGGGACCCATACGGTGAGGAATCTCATTTTGGCGCTGCGGCAGCGGCCTTTTTTCACTTTTGATGCCAGGGGTTATGGGTCCCTGCGTTCGCAGGGACGACCTGCTGAGAGCGTGTGCGAGGCCAAGACCGCATCGACACGACCATGTGCGATAGCCCTCCCACAAGGGGGGAGGGAGCACGCAGTGCGCGTATCAGGGCTTTGCCAACTTCGAAAAGCTCAATCCGCCTTTGTCGGCGGCGGTGTCGCGGCGGCGGGCTGGGCGGCGGCTTGCGGGGCGCGGCCGACGATTACGGTGAGCAGGCCCTGGCCCCACAGGCGCTTGGCGACGGCCTTGGCGTCCTCAAGGGTTACGGCATCGACGATGGCGTTGCGCTTTTCGATATAGTCGATCGGCAGCTTGTCGAGCTGGTATTGCAGCATCGCCTGCGCCAGCTTGGAGGAGGTATCCAGTGCCAGCATCTGCGAGCCCTTCAGATAGGACTTGGCCTCATCCAGTTCCTGCTGGGTCGGGCCGTCCTCGGCGATGCGGCGCACTTCCTTGTTGATGGCCTCGACGGTGTCGCCGGCGCGATCGGCGCGGGTGCCGGTATTGCCGATGAACAGCGCGGAGTGCTCCATCCACAACAGCGATTCATAGACCGAATAGGCCAGGCCGCGCTTCTCGCGGACTTCGTGATAGAGCCGTGACGACAAGGTGCCGCCGCCGAGGATGTGATTGACGACATAGGCGGCCATGAAATTCGGATCGTGGCGCCGGATGCCGGGTCCGCCGAATGTCACCACGGTCTGCGGCACGTCGAGCGGAATGAACGCGCGCTGCGGCGGCTTGGCGGCCTCGACGTCCGGGATCGGCGTCAGGCTGGCCTTGGCGGGCAGGGCACCGAAGGTCTTGTCCAGCAGCTTGCCCAGCGTGTCGGGATCGACATCGCCGACCACGGCCACTTTAAGCGTATCCTTGGCCAGCACGTGGCTGACGTAATCCTTCAGGTCGGCGATCTGGATGGTCGGTACGCTTTCCAGCGTGCCATCCGCGGGCCGGCCATAGGGATGGTCGCCAAAGGCCATTTGCAGGAACTTGCGGCCGGCCAGCGCGCTCGGGCTGGCGCTGTCGCTTTGCAGATTGGAAATCACCTGGGAGCGGATGCGCTCGACGTCGGCGCTGTCGAAATGCGGTGATGTCAGCGACATCCGCAGCAGATCGAACGCCTCGTCGCGGGTATCCTTGAGCATGCGCAACGAGCCGCGGAAGTAGTCCCGCGTCGCCGAGAAACTCAATTCGATGGCGCGGCGGTCGAGCCGTTCGTGGAAGGTCTTGGAATCCAGATCGCCGGAACCCTCATCGAGCAGGTCGGCGACCAGATTGGCGACGCCGGGCTTAGTTGGCGGGTCCTGCGAGGCGCCGCCGCCGAAGGCATATTCCATCGCGATCAGCGGCACGGTGGCGTCCTGCACGAACCAGGCTTCGATCCCGCCGGGCGAGACCAGATGCTGGATCTTGGCCGCGGCGTGCGAGGGGGTCGATACCAGCGGCGTGACCGCGAAGCCGACGGCCAGCATCAGCGCGACGCGTCGTGTGCAAACCAAAGGATTAATCACGAGCGCTTCTCCTCGCGTTTCGCTGCGGTATCCTTGATCAGATAGCCGGTCACCGATCGCTTCTTGTCGAGCCATTTCTGCGCGGCATCGCGAACCTGTTCGGCGGTGACGGCGCGAATACGGGCCGGCCAGCTTCGGATGTCCTCGATGCTCAGCCCGGTGGTGAGTGCGGCGCCATACCAGCGCGCCAGCGTCGCCTGGTTGTCCTGGGCGTAGATCGCCTCGGCGATCAGTTGCGTCTTGACGCGCTCGAGGTCCTCGGCGCGCACCGTGTTTTGCGCGACGTCCGAAATTACCCGGTCGACCACCTGTTCGACCTGCGCCGAAGCTGACGCCGGCCTTCGGCGACACCGAGATCGTGAACTGGCTGGGATCGAGCGCGGTGCCCTGATAACCGGCGCCGGCGTTGACCGCGAGCTGCTGATCGACCACCAGCGCGCGATAGAGGTAGGAGTTGCTGCCGCCGCCCATCAGTTGCGCCAGCACGTCGAGCGCGGGGCTTTCGCCGGCGGCGGCCGTGGTGGCTGATGGCACCAGATAATAGCGCATCATCTTGGGCTGCTCGACGCGCGGATCGGCGAACGTCACGGTACGCGCCGCGATCGGCGTCGGCTCCTGCGGACGGATGCGCTGCGCCGCAATGGCGGGCTGCGGGGCGACGGCGCCGAAGGTCTTTTCCGCCATCGGGCGGACCTCCGCGAGGTCGACGTCACCGGCGATCACCAGCGTCGCGTTGTTCGGCGCATAAAAGCGCCGGTAGAACGCCAGCGCGTCTTCACGGTCGAGCTTCTCGATTTCCTGGTGCCAGCCGATCACCGGGCGGCCGTAGGGATGATTGAGGTACAGCGCCGCCATGATCTGCTCGGTGAGCCGGGCTTCCGGATTGTTGGCGACCCGCATGTTGTATTCTTCGAGCACGACGTCGCGCTCCGGCAACACGTTCTCGTCCTTAAGAATAAGGCCGGTCATGCGATCGGCCTCGAATTCCATCATCTTGCCGAGCTGCTCGCGCGGCACGCGCTGGAAATAGCCGGTGTAGTCGGTCGAGGTGAAGGCGTTTTCGTTGCCGCCGATCCGCAGCACGGTCTGGGAGAACTCGCCCGCCGGATGCTTGCTGGTGCCCTTGAACATCAGATGTTCGAGGAAATGCGCCAGCCCCGATTTGCCCGGCGTTTCGTCTGCGGAGCCGACCTTGTACCAGATCATCTGCGTCACGACCGGCGTGCGGTGATCCGGGATCACCACCACCTTGAGGCCATTGCCCAGGGTAAAGGTCGCGGGAGGATCTGAGGTGACGGTGGTCTGCGCTAGGGCGCCGGATGTTGAAAAAGCGAAGGTTGAAACCAGCGCGGCGAAAACGGAAACGGCAAGACGGTGTGAGGGCATCATGACCTGTCTGGAGGCCCGAACAAAATTGTTCGGAATGAAATCGCGGCTAACCTACACCGCGCGTCTGCCGTTAAGCCGTCACGAAGCCGAGAGACTGGCTTAACTATTCGCCATATTTACCGGCAGCCGGATTATATTCCTTGTTGAGCGATTCCTTCGGCCCGGTGCCATACGCAAAATTCGGCGACGGCGTCTGGTAGCCGACCGGCGGCTGCGTCAGGGAATCCCGCGTCGGCTCGCCCTTGAACGGCGCGACCTCGGCTTTGTTGCCGCCAAACAGGCCGGAGAAGCCGCCGCTGTAGCCAAGCTGCGACGGATTCAGAATTGCGTTTCTGCCGGGATCGCCCTCGCCCGGCTGGAGGACCTGACCGGACGCGACGGTCGGAGCCGCCGTCTTGCCGACATTGAGTTCGCTCGGCGACAGCGGACGGGCCGCGTCATTGGCGACCGTGGTGGCGTCGCGCGTATCCTTCTTGTCCTTGTTGCGCTTGGCAATCGCGGCCTTGCGGCGGGCTTCGTCGGGGTCCTTTGGCCAATTCGGCGCCTTCACCTCGGTGGCGGCGGTTTGCGGCGGCGGCAGGTCGAGCTTGGGAGGCACCACGAGCGGAGACCGCTCGCGATAATCGATGCCCCGGTTGTCCATGTTGGTGCCGCCGATGCCGGCCATGATGCCTTCGATGATCTTCTCCTCGAAGGTCTTGTCGTCGTCATCGTCTTCCTGGGCGCGCGCGGCGCCTGTCATCATCACGAAACCAACAGCCAGCGCGACGGCGCCGATCCGGAGCGCGCGCACCGACAGATGGGATGAATGACGCACTTCGTTGGCTTTGGTGTCGCGCATCGCGCTGTTCCTGTTCATAATTTCCACAGGGTACGCCAACCGGGCGCAATTCAGCTCCTGCAAGCTCAGCCAGCCCCTATCAGCCGGGATCAGGGCGCTTTTGCGGCGGGTACCCCCAGGAAGGAATCATACAATAGGGCCGCCACACCGGCAACAATCGCTACATCAGCAAGGTTAAACACGTACCAATTGTAGGTATTTCCGCCGATCTGGACGTGGAACAGGGCGAAATCGACCACCGCGCCGTAGGCGAAGCGGTCGATGGCATTGCCGATGGCCCCGCCGATGATCAGGCCCAGTGCCAGGGTGGCCAGCAGCGTCCGTGAGCGCGCCATCCAGATCGCCAGCACGATCACCGCCACGGCCTTGATCAGCATCAGGATGATCTGGGCGGTGGGGCTGTCGTTCTGGAACCAGCCGAAGCTGATGCCGACATTCCAGGCCAGCACCAGATCGAAGAACGACGTCACGCGCACCGCGCCGCGACGGGCGATGTCGAACCCGTAGAGCAGCCAGAGCTTCGAAGCCTGGTCGAGCACCAGCACGGCGATGGCGGCGATGATTCCGGGACGGAGGCGAGAGTTCAAACCGTCACTCCCAGCGCCTTCCATTCGCGCAGGGCCTGGGCATCGCGCGGCGAGACGTCGGGGTATTCGGCGTCTTCGCCGACTGTCGGCAGGATCTTCCACGACCGTGCGCATTTGGTGCCGACGGCTTTTTCGACCATCACGGCGACGCCGGAAATCCCGTCGAGTCGAAACGCGTCGGCCGGCGCCTCGCCTTCCCGCACTTCGTAATTCGAGGTGATGCAGACCTCCGCCAGATCGATATCGAACAGCGTGCCCAAGATCGCCTTGTCTGAAACGTAAATCAGCGGCGAGGCTTCCAGCGACGAGCCGATCCGCTTGGCGGCGCGCTCGACTTCCAGCGCGCCGGTGACGACGCGGCGGACGTTGCGGATGGTCTCCCACTTGGCGGCCAGCGCTTCGTCCTGGAATTTTTCCAGGCCTTCAGGGAACAGCGTCAAATGCACCGACGGTTCGGCGTCGGGCCGGTACATCCGCCACGCTTCTTCCGTGGTGAATGACAGCACCGGCGCCAGCCATTTCAGGATCGCATCGCAGAGCATGTTGATGGTGGTCAGCGCGGCCTTGCGGGCCGCCGACGACGGCGGATCGCAATACAGCGTGTCCTTGCGGATGTCGAAATAGAACGCCGACAGTTCGGTGTTCATGAAGGCCGCCAGACTCGCGACCACGGTCTTGTAGTCGAACTCGGCATAGGCGGTGCGGACGATCGCCGCCTGTTGGGCCAACTGATGCAGCATCAGCCGTTCGAGTTCGGGCATATCGGCGACCGGCACGGCATCGTCAGGCGTGAAATGATGCAGCGTACCGAGCATCCAGCGGATCGAGTTGCGCAGCTTGCGATACGTTTCGATCGTGTTCTTCAGAATTTCCGGGCCGATGCGCTGGTCGTCGGCGTAGTCGGTGGCGCAGACCCAGAGCCTGAGGATATCGGCGCCGGAATCCTTCATCACCTTTTGCGGTTCCACAGTATTGCCCACTGACTTGGACATCTTGCGGCCGTTCTCGTCGAGCGTGAAACCGTGGGTGAGCACGATGTCGAACGGCGCGCGGCCGCGGGTGCCGCAGCTCTCCAGCAGTGATGACTGGAACCAGCCGCGATGCTGGTCCGAGCCTTCGAGATACATCACGGTGTCGCGGCCGCCATCGACCTTGCGCTTGATGCCGGCAAGGCCCGGGAAATGCACGGGGTCTTCCAGCACGAAAGCATGCGTCGAACCGGAATCGAACCAGACGTCGCAGATGTCGTCGATCTTCTTCCAGGCTTCATTGGCCAATGAGCCGAGAAAGCGTTCGCGCGCGCCGTCCATATACCAGGCGTCGGCGCCTTCCTTCTCAAAGGCGTCGGCGATGCGCGCGTTGACGGTCTCGTCCTGCAGGATCTCGGCGGAGCCGTCGCTTTTTTCGCGCACGAACACGGCGATCGGCACGCCCCAGGCGCGCTGACGCGAGATCACCCAATCGGGCTTGCTGTTGATCATGCCGTTGATGCGGTTCTGACCCGACTGCGGCACCCATTGCGTCACCGAGATCGCCTGCAACGCACGGGCGCGCAAGGTGTCGCCGGATTTGGCTTTGCCGTTGTCGGCGATGTCCATAGCCCCGGGCTTGCCCGGGGCGTCCACGATGTCTCTATCCATCGCGATGAACCATTGCGGCGTGTTGCGGAAGATCACCGGCTTTTTGGAACGCCAGGAATGCGGGTACTGATGCTTGAGCCGTCCGCGCGCCAGCAACATGCCGCGCTCGACCAGCGCCTTGATCACGGCATCGTTGGCGTCGCCCTTTTCGCCCTTGTCGTTGATGACGCGCTTGCCGGTAAAGCCCGGGGCGTGATCGGTGAAGGCGCCGTTCTCATCGACGGTGTAGGGGATCGTGGTGTTGATGCCGCGCGCTTCCAGCTCGCGTGCGTTCGACATCCAGACGTCGAAGTCCTCGCGGCCATGACCCGGCGCGGTGTGCACGAAGCCGGTACCGGTGTCGTCGGTGACGTGATCGCCCGGTAGCAGCGGCACCGTAAAGGCGTAGCCGCCGTCGAGACCTTTCAACGGATGCGCGCATTCCACCACGTCGAGGGTGTCGGCCGGGATATCGCGAACCTTCTCATAGGCGTCGACGCGCGCCTGCTTGAACACGCTTTCCGCCAGTGCATCGGCGAGCACCAGAAGATCGCCCGGCTTGGCCCAGTTATCGGCGGCCGCGTCCGTGACCTTGTAGAGGCCATAGGCAATTTTCGGCGAGAAGCTGATGGCGCGGTTGCCGGGCAAGGTCCAAGGCGTCGTGGTCCAGATCACGATCGATGCAGTGGCCAGTGCGCCATGCGCCGGGGACGAAATCGGAAACTTCACCCACACCGTATCTGAGGTGTAGTCCTCGTATTCGACCTCGGCTTCGGCCAGCGCGGTCTTTTCCACCACGCTCCACATCACCGGCTTGGAGCCGCGATAGAGCGTGCCGTTGGCGGCGAACTTCATCAGTTCGCGCGCGATCTGGGCTTCGGCGAAATAATCCATGGTGGCGTAGCGGTGATCCCAGTCACCGATGATGCCGAGCCGCTTGAATTCCTCGCGCTGCACGTCGAGCCAATGGTTGGCATAGGCGCGGCACTCCCTGCGGAACGCCACCATCGCAGCCGAATCCCGAAAGTCCGGTTTCTGCTTGCCCTTGGAGCGATAGTTCTCTTCCTCGATCTTCCATTCGATCGGCAGGCCGTGGCAGTCCCAGCCCGGCACGTAATTGGAATCGAAGCCGAGCATCTGCTGGCTCTTGGTGACGACGTCCTTCAGGATCTTGTTGAGCGCATGCCCGATATGGATGTTGCCGTTGGCGTAGGGCGGGCCGTCATGCAGCACGAATTTGGCGCGGCCGGCGGCAGCCTTGCGCAGCCGGTCGTAGAGACCGATCTCGTTCCAGCGCTTGAGGATTTCCGGCTCGCGCTGCGGCAGGCCGGCCCGCATCGGGAATTCCGTCTGCGGCAGGAACAGGGTTTTGGAATAGTCGCGGGCTTCAGATTTTTGGGCTTCGGATTTTTGCGGCTTCTCGGACATGAATGCTCTGGTTTGGCTCGAAGGGCGCGAGATACGCGATTGATCGCGGATGAATGAAGCAAGTCCCGGTTTTCCGCCGAGCCGAAGCTCAGGCAGAAGCCGGGCCGCTAATGCTTATGGTGCGCCGCGCAAACATGGGGCTTTCCATAGCAGCCGGCCGCCGGATCGCAAAGCCCCGCGGTACCATCTTCGCCATTCCCGAGGACCAAAGGCCGGATCCCAGAGCTTACGGTTTTGGGCGATGCGGCCGGGCCGGATTTCCAGTGACCGTCTGCCCGCTCGCGACATCCCGGGTCACGACGCTGCCGGCGCCGATCACGGCCCCGTCACCGATGGTCACGCCGGGCAGGATTATGGCGCCGCCGCCGATCCAGACATCGGCGCCGATCCGTACCGGACGTCCGAACTCGACGCCGCTGCGCCGTGTCGCGGCATCGCGCGGATGGTCCGCGGCATAAATCTGCACCGCGGGCCCGATCTGGGTGCGGTCGCCGATAACAATCTCGACGACATCGAGGATGACGCAGTTGAAATTCAGGAACACGCCGTCGCCGAGACGGATGTTGTAGCCGTAGTCGCAGAAAAACGGCGGCCGGATCACGGCGCCGCTGCCGACATGGGCCAAGCGCTCGGACAATAATCTGTGGCGCTCCGATACCGGCAGCGCTGACGCCGCATTGTAGCGCACCAGCCATTGCTTGGTCGCCGCCTGATCGGCGCCGAGCTCGGCATCCGGCCGGTATAATTCGCCCGCCAGCATTTTTTGCTTTTCGGTTTTGCTCAACCGATCGCTCCAAGCTTCGGGAACGCGTCCGGCGCGGCGGCCAGGGCCGCACGCGCCTTGGCGCTATCGTCGTCCATCTGGCGGATCAGCGCCTCGATGCTATCGAATTTCAGTTCCTCGCGGATGAAGGCGATGAAGGCGACGTCGAGCGTCGTGCCATAGAGGTCGCCCTTGAAATCGAACAGGAACACTTCCAGCAGTGGCGCGCCGTTGTCGAAGGTCGGGCGGCGGCCGAAGCTGGCGACGCCGTCGATGCGCTCATGACCTCGGCCGACCCGCACCGCGTAGATGCCGTGCTTGAGCCCGCAAGTCTTGTCGAGACGGATATTGGCGGTGGGATAGCCGAGATCGCGGCCACGCTTCTCGCCGTGGATGACCTCGCCGGCGATGAACCAGGGACCGCCCAGCATCGCGGTGGCGTCGGCGATCTGCCCCTCGGCCAGCGCCATCCGGATGGCGCTGGAGGAAACCGGGCGCTCCTCGATATCGACATGCGGTTGCACATCGACCTCGATGCCGAGCCGGGGCGCTTCGCTGACTAGAAGGCTCGGCGATCCAACCCGGCCCTTGCCGAAATGGAAGTCATAGCCGACCGCGATGCCGCTAATGCCAAGCCGCTCGATCAGATCATGGTGAATAAAATCTTGCGCCGTGGTGCCGGCCCGCTGCTTGTCGAACGTCATGACCACGGCGCCGGCGAGGCCTGTGCCGGCCAGCAGCCGCAATTTGCCGGCCTCGTCGGTGAGCCGGAATTGGGGAGAATTCGGGCTGAAAAAGCTGCGCGGATGCGGCTCGAACGTCACCGCCAGCGCGGGTTTGCCGTGGGCGCGTCCCATCGCCACGGCGGCCGCTATCACGGCGCGGTGTCCGAGGTGGACGCCATCGAAATTGCCCATCGCGACCACGGTGCCCGCTGGAATCGCAGCTGCGGGGGTCGAATTGCGGATAACCATAAAGTCGGACGTCATTTTTCGGGATTCTTCAGTTCGCCTCGATGAGGAGTACGACCGTGACGTGGGGCCCCCTGCGAAGTCAAGCCAGCCCCCGAGGCTGCCCCGGCCGGGATGGCGTCAGGCCTGTGACGGGTTAACGGGCTGTTTAATGGCTGGATGCTAGTGCTGGGGGTGAACTGCGGGGCATTGCGGTCCTGTGGGCGTATTGATTTTTTCGGCGTTAGTGTCGTGTGGGGGATCCTATGGCGGTTGATTTATCGATGTCGGTTCTGGTGGTTGATGACTACAACACCATGATCCGCATCATCCGGAATCTCCTCAAGCAGCTCGGTTTCGAGAATATCGACGATGCCAGCGACGGTTCGGCGGCGCTGAACAAGATGCGCGGCAAGAAATACGGGCTGGTGATCTCAGACTGGAACATGGAGCCGATGACCGGCTACGACCTGCTGCGCGAAGTGCGTGCCGACCCCAATCTGGCCACCACGCCGTTCATCATGATCACGGCGGAATCCAAGACCGAGAACGTGATCGCCGCCAAGAAGGCCGGCGTGAACAATTACATCGTCAAGCCGTTCAATGCCGCGACCTTGAAGACCAAGATCGAAGCGGTGTTCCCGGATATGGCAAGCGCGTAAGCTCACTTCACCTGGCCCCGCTTTTGCGTGACGGGTGAGGGGGTACTGCCCTCCCAATTGCCTTCAGAATTCTTGGCAAGAGGCCTCACCCCAACCCTCTCCCCGCAAGAGCGGGGCGAGGGAGAAGCAGGCGTTTCCGTCATCTCCGTCGCAGCAATTTCGCCGTCATCCTGAGGTGCGAGCCGTCTTCGGCGAGCCTCGAAGGATGTTGTTCAGCGTTGTGCTTGCGGCCATCCTTCGAGGCGCGCAAGAGCGCGCACCTCAGGATGACGCCACCTACCTCAGCCTACCACTTCAATTCCCGCATCAGCGCACGCGGCGGGTGGCCGAACAATTCCTTTACCGAGGCGGGATCGAGTTGATCGACGCCTTCGAAATCCTCGGCATGGATGCCCCGGGTCACGAACAGGCAATCGATTCCGAAGCCACGCGCGCCTGCCAGATCCGTCCGCACGGAATCGCCGATCGCCAGCACGCGGCGGAGTTCGGTTGCATGACCGCGGCGCTCGGCGACCAGCGCCATCGCGCGTTCATAAATCGGCCGATGCGGCTTGCCGTAGAAGATCACCTCGCCGCCGAGTTCGCGATAGAGCTCAGCGATCGCGCCGGCGCAATAGATCAGGCGGTCGCCACGTTCGACGACGATGTCGGGATTGGCGCAGATCAGCGGCAGCTTGCGCTCGCGCGCCTTGAGCAGCATGCCGCGATAATCTTCGGGCGTCTCGGTCTCGTCGTCGAGCAGGCCGGTGCAGACGATGTAGTCGGCCTGTTCCAGCGGCGACAGCACCGGATCAAGTCCGCGATAGATCGAATTGTCGCGTTCCGGGCCGAGCCAGAATACTTTTCGCCCCGGATGGCCGGCGACGTAATGCCGGGTCAGATCGCCTGAGCTGACGATGGCGTCGTAGGTGTCGTCAGCAACGCCGAGCTTGCGCAATTGCCGCTGCACCGAATCCGCCGGCCGCGGCGCGTTGGTGATGAGAATGACGGTGCCGCCGCCGCTGCGAAAAGTATGCAGCGCCTCGCAGGCTTCCGGAAACGCGACCAGACCGTTATGGACCACGCCCCAGATGTCGCTGAGCAGCACATCCACGCCCTCCACGAGGTCGCGCAAGTTCTCGGCAAACCGAAGGGTCGTCATTGCAGGCGCGACCGCTCAGGCCGGTCCGGCGATGCGTCGCGCCAGGGCAGCGACCCCGGAGATGCGTGGAGACTCGATGGCGGACGCATCGACGGAAGCTGTTTTGCCGGAGCCATTGGTATCGGGAGCCTTGAAATCGGGAACCTTGGTTGAATCCTGGACTTTCGTGTCCTGCCCCTTGCCGGCAGGCGCCCCGCCGGTAGCAGATGCCCCTTCCGGCCGCAACGGCCGCGGCGGGGCAAACAGGAATCCCTGTCCGAACCGCACGTCGTAGTCGAGCAGATCGACCACCGCGCGCTCGCCCTCGATCCGCTCGGCGATCAGGTCGATGCCGAAGCGGCCGAGCAGATCGGAAAGATCGGAGGGATGAATGTCCGACGTCGAGCTCTGGCGCTGATCGAGCAGCAATGCGGCCGGCACCTTGATGAAGCGGACGCCGCGGTCGGCGAGTTCACGCGGCTCGATTCGCAAATCGGTGACGTGGTCGATCGAGAAACGGAAGCCGCGCTGCGCCAGCGCCGCCAGATGTTCGGTCTCGGTCGGGCCCAGATTGCGAAACGTCGATTGCTTGAATTCGAGCACGAACGACGTCGCCAGCGCGCGATTGGCTTCGAGGAAATCCAGGCATTGCGCGAAAGTGGTGGGATTGCCGAGCGTCGCCGCGGCGACATTGCAGAACACGCCGACTTCCTTGTTGCGCACCATTAGCCGACGCAGCACCTGCACGCATCGCAGCATCACCATGTGGTCGATCCGCCCGATCAGTCCGGCGGCCTCGGCGACGCCAACGAAATCGTCGGCGGTGATGATCTGATCCTTGTCGTCGCGCAGCCGCGTCACCGCTTCGTAGAAACGCACCTTGCGCTGCGGCAAGGTCACCATCGGCTGCAGATAGAGATCCAGCCGGTTTTCCTCGACGGCGTTTTTCACCGCAAGGAGCACCTGCGCCTGGCTCACTGAAGCCAGTGCCTGGGTGATGACGGCCGCAGGAGGCGAGGAGGTGGCCGCGGCGGTCTGCGCTGCGTTGCTTTGCTCGCCCGATAGCGGCAGGTCCGCTTGTCCGGCATCTTGGGACGCAGCCTGCGCCGGCGCGGGTGCCGCGGTCAGCGCGCCCGATGACAACAGTTCGTCATGGCTGGCGACCGAGGTCGCGAGCTGCTTGACCAGCCCGCCCAGTTCATTGATCTCGCCGACAACCGCCTGAATGCGATCGGCCCCGATCGAATTCGACGAGGTGATGCGGCCTTCGACCGCGGCGAGGCGGCGGCCGAATTCGGCGACCTGGCGGGCGAGGTCGGCGGTGCCCCGCGACAGGTCCGCGATCTGACTGCCGACATCGGTCCGGTCGCGCAGCCGCATCGATACCGCGTTGTAAAGGATCAGGAAGGTCAGCGCGGTGAGGGCCACGATCGCGGATTCCATTCCGCTGATGCCCGCCACCGAATACAGAACGAGGCCAAGCGAGGCTGCGACCAGCACCATGCAGATGGCGATGAAAATCGTCGAAATGCGGATCATGTTGTGCGCGGGGCCCTTAAGTCCGTGGTCACTGTCTCAAGGGGGAAATGCGAAAAAAGCTTCGCTCACCTCAGTTTCGCCTCCCCCAGGCGCGGCGAGCTTAGCATCAATGTTGATTCGAACGACTAGTGTTCTTTCGACACCGCCGGAACTGCGGCCCCGAGCGTGTCGGCCATCACCGCGCCGCGGCGGCCCAGCGGTTTGGCACGGCCGACGGTGGTATCCAGCGCGGTCTGGTGCTCGATTTCGGAATTCAGTTCGGCGCCGCACAGCACGATAATGGCCGACATCCACATCCACATCATCAGGCCGATCGCGGCGCCGAGCGAGCCGTAGGTCGCGTCGTAATTGGCGAAGTTCGACAGATACCAGGACAGCAGGGACGACCCCACGATCCACAGCAACGCCGCCGTCAGCGTGCCAATGCTCAGCCATTCCCAGCGGGCCGCCCGCCGGCTTGGCCCGAACCGGTAGAGCAGGCCGAGCGCGGTCACCAAAATGACCAGCAGCAGCGGCCATCGCGCCAGGCTGACGATGATCTGGCTCTCCGGGGCGAGACCGAGATGATCGAGCGCCAGCGGCAGGGCGACCACGGCGCTGACCATCAGCAACAAGGCTGCGATGCCGCCGGTGGTGAAGGCCAGCGACAGCAGGTTCAACCGGATAAAGCTGCGCTTTTCCCGTTCCTCGTAGACGACATTGAGTGCGTCGATCACCGCCTTGACGCCGGCATTGGCGCTCCAGATCGCGAGCGCGAGGCCGAACAGGAAGGTGGCGCCGAGCGCGGTGTTGCCTTTCATCAGCACGCGCGCGATCTGGTCCTGCACAATCTGGAACGACCCCTCCGGCAGCATCAGCGCCAGCGTTTGCAGATTGGCGCCGATGGTCGCTGGATTGGCGAACAGGCCGTAACAGGAGACCAGTGCGGTGATTGCCGGAAATACCGCGAGCAGCCCGAAAAACACCACGCCGGCGGCAATGGCCAGCAGACGGTCTTCGCCGGTCCGTTCATAGGTGCGCCACAGGATGTCCTTCCAGCCGGTCCACGGAATCTGGAAGGGGTTGTTGGAAAACCGCCCGTGTTCGGATCGGGACAATTCGCTGGTGAGAGGGGCGGGCGATGGATTGGCTGCGAACCGCGGCTCCGCCGGAATCGGGCTGCGTTGAAAATAGCGTTGCAAGGTCAGCACGGCGATCGCGGTTGCCGCGATCAGCAGCAGATTGTCGTTGGTCTCGGATCGCGGGCCGGGCATCACACGTCGATGCGCCGGTTCTGGTTCTTGCGCCTGACCGCGGCCCAGCCCAGCAGCATAGCCGCCAAAATCAGGCCGGCCTGAACCTGGCGGTTATCCTTTCGGGGTCGTGTGGCTGGCTTGAAACGGTTTGCGCCGGTGCGATCGACGGGCGCAGAAGACGTCGGCCTTAGCGAGGCTGCTCTGTCCTGCATGGCCTCGGCAGGCGCTGCTCGGAGTGGGCTTGCCGTGATGGCGACGCGAAGCCGGCTGGTCAGCGAGGGAAAGTGCGGTGATGGGCGCTTGAGACGGCTGGCCGCCAGCGCCGCGCAGATGATCGCGATCACAACCAGCAATGCCCCGACCACACCGAACGCCGGAAACATTCCGTAATGGATTTGCACCCAGCGAAACAATGCAGTGAGACCGACCAGACAGGCCGCGATCAGAAAAATGCCCGCCGCAGCGAACAGGCCGGCCGCGACCGCATAGGATGTGACGCTGCCGGTCGCCTGATGGGTGCGATCGCGCAGGTATGAACGCGTCGCCCGCTTGACCTGATTGAGTTTGAGCCCGAGCCCGGCGCGCAGCAGATCGCTCGAAGGCGCCAACATGTCCGCGATCCTCTCCCGGCAAAGGACAAGATGTCCTCGCGAGGGATGAACGTGCGGTGGTTTCGAAGGTTCCGGTAAGCCGTGGCAGTGGTCGTCGTGCCCCGGGCGCAGCGCAAGCGCGCTGCACCGCGTCCGGGAAACCAGAGCGAAAGGTCTTACGCGACCGCGCGAATGACCTTGGCGACCTTCTCGATGATCTCGCCGATCTGGTCCTCGGTCACGATCAGCGGCGGGGTCAGCGCTAGCGTATCGCCGGCGACGCGCAGCATCAGGTCGTTGTCGTGGAAGGCGCTGTTGAGCCCGTCGAAGCCGCGCTTGCCCGGCAGATCGGGGCGGGGGGCGAGGTCGATGCCGGCGGTGAGACCCACCGTGCGGATGTCGACCACGTTCGGCTCACCCTTCAGCGTCATCACCGCGTCGGCGAATTTCTGTTCCAGCTTGTTGGCGCGCTCGAACAGTTTTTCGTCGCGGTAGATGTCGAGCGTCGCCAGCGCCGCGGCGCAGGCCAGCGGATGCGCCGAATAGGTATAGCCGTGGGTCAGCTCCACCGCGTGCTCCGGACCGCTCATGAAGGCATCGTGGATGGTATCGCGCACGATGACGCCGCCCATCGGCGCCGCACCATTGGTGATGCCCTTGGCGAAGGTCAGCATATCAGGCAGCACGCCATAACGCTCGGCGGCAAAGGCGAAGCCGAGCCGGCCATAGCCGGTGATGACCTCGTCGAAAATCAGGAGGATGCCGTGCTTCTGCGTGATCTCGCGCAGCCGCTTCAGATAGCCCTTCGGCGCCGGCAGCACGCCGGTCGATCCCGCCATCGGCTCGACGATCACGGCGGCGATGGTGGAAGCGCCATGCAGATTGACCAAGCGCTCGAGTTCGTCGGCGAAATGAGCGCCGTATTCCGGCTCGCCCTTCGAGAACGCCTGCTTGTCGCGGTCATAGGTGTGGGGCAGATGATCGACGCCGGCCAACAGCGTGCCGAACATCTTGCGATTGTTGACGATGCCGCCGACCGAGGTGCCGCCGAAGCCGACGCCGTGATAGCCGCGCTCGCGGCCGATCAGGCGGGTGCGGGTGCCCTGGCCGTTGAGCTGATGATAGGCCAGCGCGATTTTCAGCGCGGTGTCGGCCGCTTCCGAACCCGAGTTGCAGAAGAAGACGTGATCGAGCCCGGCCGGTGCGAGGTCGGCGATGCGGCTGGCGAGTTCGAACGCCTGCGGAATGCCGAACTGGAACGGCGGCGCGTAGTCCAGCGCCTCGGCCTGCTTGGCAATCGCCGAGGAAATCTGGGTGCGGCCGTGGCCGGCATTGCAGCACCACATGCCGGCGGCGGCATCGATGATCTTGCGGCCATCGACGGTAAAATAATGCATGTCCTTGGCGCCGGCGAGCAGCCGTGGCGCCTTCTTGAAGGCCCGGTTGGCGGTGAATGGCATCCAGTGCGCCGCGAGGTCGTTCGGGACGTTGACGGCGGCGGAATTCGGGCTCTTGTCGAGCATGGGGGCCTCTTGCTTGCTGGGGTATGGCGTTGCCGTGCAGGCTATCAGCTTCATCGCAATACGGGAACGCCGGTGGCCGCTATATTTGCGTTCAATCAGGAGGTTTTAAGGGCAGTGCAAGCCGCGCACCTGGCTCACAAATCGGCAGCGGCGATCCAGAACACTTCGCCGTCGGAATCTTCCGTATCCAGCCACAACAACGGCAATTGCGGGAAGGTGGCCTCGACCTGTTCACGGCCGCGGCCGATCTCGCACAACAGGCCGCCCTGCGGCGTCAAATGCTGCCCGGCCTGATCCAGAATGCGCCTGACGATATCGAGCCCGTCGGCGCCGCCGTCGAAGGCGATTTTGGGCTCGGCGCGGCATTCGCGCGGCAGCGCCGCCATGCCTTCGGCGTCGACATAGGGTGGATTGGAAATGATCAGGTCGTAGCGCGTGCTGCCGAGCGGCTTGAACAGGTCGCCGCGGTGCAAGGTGACGCGGTCCTCAAGGCCGTAATCACTGACATTGCGCGCGGCGACCTCGAGCGCGTCGCGGGAAATATCCACCGCGTCGACCTGCGCGTTGGGGAAATTCAGGCTGGCCAGGATCGCGAGGCATCCCGACCCCGTGCAGAGGTCGAGCACGCTTTCCACCGCGAGCGGATCGTCGATCAGCGCGCCCGCGGCTTCATCGTCTTCATGGCCGTCCCCACCAAAATGGGAGTCCAGCAATTCGCCGATGAAGGAACGCGGCACGATGGTGCGCTCGTCGACATAAAAGGGCAGGCCGCGCATATAGATCTTGTTCACCAGATACGCAGCCGGCTTCCGCGTGGCGACGCGGCGGGCGATCACCTCGAGGATCCGTTTGCCCTCCGCCGCGGTGACCCGTGCGGTGGCAAAGGTCTCGAACTGGTCGGGATGCAGATGCAGCATCTCGCACACGATGAATGCGGCCTCGGCGAGCGGATCGGTGGTGCCGTGCGCGAACACCAGTTCGGCCTCGGCGAAACGGCTGACTGCATAGCGAACGTAATCGAGCAGCGTTACCAGTTCGCCTGCCGCGACTTTGGGCATCTTCAATGCCGCGCGACGGCGTGTCGCAACTTGGTAACGGCTTTGGCGGCGCGTTTGGCCATCAGGATTTGGTCCAGCGCGCGGCCGCCGCGTCGTCGTGATCGTGGGCCTCGATCCAGCTCGTGCCCTTGGCGCTTTCCTCGCGCTTCCAGAACGGCGCGTTGGCCTTGAGATAGTCCATCAAAAATTCCGCCGCCTCGAATGCAGCCTGCCGATGCGCCGAGGCCGCCAGTACCAGTACGATATTCTCGCCGGGCGCGATGCGGCCGACGCGATGAACCACGGTCAGGCCGGTCAGCGGCCAGCGCGACATCGCCTGATCGGTGTGCCGCTTGATTTCGGCCTCCGCCATGCCCGGGTAATGTTCGAGCGTCAGCGCCGCGATCGGCTCGCCGTTCTCGCTGCCGCGGCAGATGCCGGAAAAACTCACGACCGCGCCAATATCGACCCGGCCCTTGGTCAACGCCGCGATCTCTTGCGCGATGTCGAAATCGGCTTGCTGGATGCGGATGGTGACGGCGGCGGTCATCGAGAGATCTTCTTTTTGACGCGTTTTCTTTACGCGAACCGGTATCTACGGAGCCTGTCATCGGGCGCGCATTCGCGCGACCCGTTGGCTTGAAAACACTATGTTAACCGCCGGTCATCGGCGGGAAAAACGCAATCTCGCAGGCGCCCGAGATCATGGCGTCCGGTTTGACATGGGTGTGGTCGATCGCGGCGCGGATCACCCGCGGCTTCTCGAAGGCGTAAGCATAGGTTTCGCCGCGCTGCGCCAGCCAGCCGATCAAATCATCGACGGTGCGCACATCGGCCGGCGGCTCGACCGTTTCCTCCGATTTGCCGATCCGTTCGCGCACCCATGCGAAATACTTGACCTTCATCCCTCATCTTCCTTGATGAGATGGTGAATGCCGGCGCGGAAATAGTCGTAGCCGGTGTAGATCGTGAACAGCGCCGACATCCACAGCAACACGATGCCGATCAGCGTGGTCGCGGGCAGGATCTGCTCGCCGGCTTCGCCCGCGATCAAAAAGCCGATCGCGACCAGCTGCAGGGTGGTCTTCCACTTCGCAAGCTTGGTGACGGGGACGCTGACGCGCAAGGCGGCGAGATATTCCCGCAGGCCCGACACCAGGATTTCGCGGCACAGGATCACGATCGCGGCCCACAGCGTCCAGCCATGGATGCTGTTGTCTGCGGCCAGCATCAAAAGGCAGGAGGCGACCAGCAGCTTGTCGGCGATCGGATCCAGCATCCGGCCGAAAGCCGATTGCTGATCCCAGATCCGTGCGTAATAGCCGTCGAGGTAGTCGGTGACACCGGCGGCGATGAACACCGCCAGCGCGATCCAGCGAAGCCACAGCGGGCCTTCCATGATCAACTCGGCAAAAACACAACCCACCACCACCGGAATCGCGGCGATTCGGGCATAGGTCAGAATGTTCGGCAGGGACAGGCTTTTGGGTTGTCCCTTGGGCTGGGCCTTGGTGGTCGCAATATTCATCCGTCTTACCAATACCGCTGAGGCACTTACGTCAACCGGGTGACGTACATGATCCGGGGGAGATGACGTAATTGTAACGCCCGGCCCCCGTCTAGTTGGGTTGCGCGTGGAAAAACTCGAAAATCTTCCGGGCGCTTTCGGCGCTGACGCCGGGAACCTTACCGAGGTCGGCAATCGACGCCCGTTCGATCTCCTTCAGCGTTCCGAAATGATGCAGCAAGGCACGTTTCCGTGACGGGCCGATGCCGGGAATCTCCTGCAAACCGGCCTCGCGAATGTCCTTTTTGCGCAGCTTGCGGTGCGAGCCGATCACGAAGCGATGCGCCTCGTCGCGCAGCCGCTGGATGAAATACAGCACGGGGTCGCGCGGCTCGAGCTTGATAGCCTCGCGGTCCGGCATGAACAGGGTTTCGCGGCCGGCATCGCGGTCGGGGCCCTTGGCGACCGCCAGCAGCGAGACCTGGGTCAACCCAAGCGTCTCGAAAATCTCCCTGACCGCATTGAGCTGGCCACGCCCACCATCGATGATGACGAGGTCGGGCCATTGCGGAAACGAATCGTCGTCCGCCTTCGCTTTGGCAGAATCGGCTTTGGCATCGCCTTCGGCCGGCGGGTTCAGCAACCGCTTGAAGCGGCGCTGCAGCACCTCGCGCATCATCGCGTAATCGTCGCCCGGCGTCAGGCCTTCCGACTTGATGTTGAACTTGCGGTACTGGTTCTTGATGAAGCCGTCCGGCCCGGCCACGATCATGGCGCCGACTGCGTTGGTGCCCTGGATATGGCTGTTGTCGTAGACCTCGATCCGCCGCAATTGCTGCGGCAGGCCGAGCGTCGTGACCATGCCCTGCAGCAGCCGGCTTTGGGTCGCGGTATCGGCCAGCCTGCGGCCGAGCGCCTCGCGCGCATTGGTCAGCGCGTGGGTGATCAGCTCCTTTTTTTCGCCGCGCTTCGGCGTCGTGACTTCGACCTTGAAGCCGGCCTTGACCGACAAGGCGTCGGCCAGCAATTGGCTTTCCTCGATCTCGTGCGACAGCAGGATCAGTTTCGGCGGCGGCTTGTCGTCGTAGAATTGGGCGAGGAACGAGGCCAGCACCTCTTCTGAAGTGAAGGTCTTCTCGGCGCGGGGGAAATAGGCGCGGTTGCCCCAGTTCTGGCCGGTGCGGAAGAAGAACACTTCGACGCACGAATAGCCGCCCTCCTGATGGATCGCAAACACGTCCGCTTCCTCGACGGTGCGAGGATTGATGCCTTGCTGCGACTGGATCGCCGACAACGCGGCGAGCCGGTCGCGGTAGAGGGCGGCGGTTTCGAATTCGAGCTCGGCCGAGGCTTTCTCCATCTCGCCGGCCAATTCTTTTTTGACCAGATGGCTGCGGCCGGACAGGAAGTCGTTGGCCTCGCGCACCAGTTCGGTATAGCCGGGGAAATCGATCTCGCCGGTGCAGGGACCGGAGCAGCGGCGGATTTGATAGAGCAGGCACGGCCGGGTGCGGCTTTCAAAGAAGCCGTCGGTGCAGGAGCGGATCAGGAAGGCGCGCTGCAGCGCCGTGATGGTGCGGTTGACGGCACCGGCGTTTGCGAACGGCCCGAAATAGCGCCCGGGGCGCGATTGCGCGCCGCGATGCTTGAGGATCTGCGGCGCCCAGTGGTCGCCCGAGATCAGGATATAGGGAAATGATTTGTCGTCGCGCAGCTGCACATTGAAGCGCGGGCGCAGCTGCTTGATCAGATTGGCCTCGAGCAGCAGCGCTTCGGTTTCCGTCGTGGTCGAGATGATCTCGACCGCGATAGTGGCCGCGATCATGCGCAGGATACGCGCCGGCAGCGGCGCCGAGACCCGCGCGTAGGACGACAGCCGTTTGCGGACGTTCTTGGCCTTGCCGACATAGAGCACGTCGTTGGCCGCATTGAGCATGCGGTAGACGCCGGGCGATGTCGGCGCCAGACGCACCGCGTTTTCGATCGCGGCATGGCCGACCGCGAGCCGGCCTTCCGGGATCGCGTCGCCGGTTTCCTCCGGTGTGTCGTCGGGCAGTTCGGGCAGCCGTGTGTCTTCGTCATCCTCGGCTGAAGCCGTCGCCGGGTCGGTATCTGCCGCCGTCAGATCCTGGGGCGGCAGATCGGGGCGCTCGGGAACCTGGTCGGAACCGGCACTCACGTTCCGGTCCGATTTGCTGTCCGTTGTGCCGTCCATCTTCCCGGGGCTGTCGGTTTGGTCGCTATCCATGGGCCTAAACTAGGGGCTGGGGCACGGCATCGCCATGGGGCGGCGCGCAGCGGGGCGTATTGGCTGGGGTGCGTGCGCGGGGTGCCGGGTCGCGCTGGTAACGCTTTCTTAAGACTGCGAATCGGCGGCCGGCAGGCCTTTAACAACCCTTTAACTTAAATGTCTCGATAAATCTTATCAGTCAAAAAGGGAATTCCGTAACCATCCGCATTCGCATTTTTCGGTGCAAATCGACGGTCGCGGCAGTTGCGTGCGGGAGAGTTGAAATGAGCAAGATCGCCTGGGGAACGGCCGCGTTGATCGCTGCGGGTTGCACGGTCTCGGCGCAGGCCGCCGACATGTCGTACGGACGCCCGTCCTACACGGTCAATCAGCCGCTCAATGCCTATAGCTGGGCCGGTCCCTATCTCGGCGGTAATCTCGGCTATGCCTGGGGCTCGGTCGACAATGCCATCCCGAAACCGTCAGGTGTTCAGGGCGGCGTGCAGGGCGGCTACAATTGGCAGTCCGGTCCGCTGGTGTTCGGCATCGAAGGTGATTTGCAGGCGACCGGCGCCGACGACACCTTTGCGCCCTGGAAGTTCTCGAACCCCTGGTTCGGCACCGTGCGCGGCCGGATCGGCTACGCTTTCAGCAACATTTTGTTCTACGGCACCGGCGGTCTTGCGTTCGGCGAACTGCGCGGCGAGACCTTCGGTCTTTCGGAATCCCACACCAATGCGGGCTGGACCGCGGGCGTCGGCGCCGAATTCGGCTTCGCGCCGAACTGGAGCGCCAAGATCGAATATCTCTATGTCGATCTCTCGGATTCGCGTTTCACCATCACCGGCGTCTCGAATGGCTCGCAATTTGGCGTGCTGCGTGCCGGCGTGAATTATCATTTCTGATAGGGCCAGGAAAACCCGGCGCTAAGAAGACCCAGAACCAAGAAGACTTAGAACCAAGAAGACTTGGCGTAATAACCTCCCGGCCGCATGCGGCCGGGATTTTTTTATGCGCCGCATCAGGTCTTAGGCCGAAAGGACCAGATTGACTGCTTTGGGGCCCTTGCCTTTCTTGTCCGGCTCGACCTCGAAGGTGATGCGTTGCCCTTCGGCGAGGTCTTTCAATCCGGCCCGTTCGACTGCGGTGACGTGAACGAATACGTCGCGACCGCCGTCATCGGGCTTGATGAAGCCGTAGCCGCGTTCGGCATTGAAGAACTTGACTATCCCCGTCATGGCCATCGGGAAACTCCCCCGTACTGCTTCGCCGCTACGCGCCTGCGTATCGACCGACCGGACAATCGCTGCCGGAAAGCTTGGCCACTCGTTGCGGATTAGGCGTGTCAGCCGATCCGTCTTGAAAAAAAATTTCGAGGCCTAATCACTCCGCCGCTACCATTCGCGGAAGCGGAACGTAAAGCCAGTCCCAATGGACAGAGCATAATACGGTTTTCCGCCAATTGCCTACGGGGCAAATGGGACTTTCAACATCGGGGCAAATACGGGGGCGGGCCGGCCTTACGGTTTGGGCACTTCGAGCCTGAACCGCCCGGCGCCGCCCTGGCCGAGCGGCTTTTCGAGCTCGGGCAGGATGGTCTTCAGCTCGGCCGCCAGCATCCAGGGAGGATTGACCAGCAAAATACCCGCCGAGACCAGGGCACCATCCGCGGTCTGCGGGGCGACGCTGAATTCGAGCCGCAGGCATTTGCCCGGCGAGGGGCCGCTGGCGGCGACCTCGGCGACATGCCGGGCGAGACCATCGGTCGCACGTCGGCTTTTGGCCGGGTACCACATTAAATAGCTGCCGGTCGGCCATTTCGCGAAGGCCTCCGTGAAGCCGTCGGCGATCCGGGTGAACTCGTCTTTCTCCTCGTAGGGCGGGTCGATCAGCACCAGGCCGCGCCGCTCGTTCGGCGGTACGAAGGCCGGCAACGCCATCCAGCCGTCGAGGTCGACCACCTTGGCCTGGGTATCGCGGCGCAGCACATTGATCAGGTGCTTGCGGGCCTTGGGCTCGACCTCGCAGGCGGTCAGCCGGTCCTGCGGCCGCAGCAGCGCGCGCGCGATCAGCGGCGATCCGGGATACGCCTTCAACTCGCGTTGCGGATTGAAAGCCCTGACAATGTCGAGATAGGGCGCGACCAGCGGCATTGCTGCTTCCGAAAACCGCGCCTGCATCACCCGCGCGATGCCGGTGAGCCATTCGCCGCTGCGCTGCGCCTCGTCGCCGGTAAGATCGTAGACCCCGGCACCGGCATGGGTATCGAGGACGCGAAACGCCGCCGGCTTGTCCTGCAGGTAGGTGAGGATCCGCACCAGCACGATGTGCTTGATGACATCGGCAAAGTTGCCGGCATGAAAGGCGTGACGGTAGTTCATGGCAGAGGGGTACGACATCAGAGGATGAAAGTAACCCGTGGAAAGTAACTACGTCATTCCGGGGCGCGCGCAGCGCGAACCCGGAATCTCGAGATTCCGGGTCTGGTCCTTTGGACCATCCCGGAATGACCTGTTGTTTTCGCTAACCGCCCCGCATCGGCGGCATCGAGACCTGGTCGCGCCGGCAGCTGCGGCGTTCGATTTCCTCGCAAGGGTGGAATTGCAGGTCCTTGCCCATGCAGATGCGCACTTCGCTGAGCCGGGTGCGGTTGCAGGTCACACCCATCGCTGAGGTGGTGAGCCCGGGATTGGCTTTGACGAAGGCGTCCTCGATGTCGGCCGGCGCCACCATCTTGGCATCGGAGAGCTGCAGATATTCCTCAGGGATTTTGACCGCGGCGCGGGCCTTGCGGATGGTCTCGAAATAGGCTCGCTGGTCGAGGCCGGAGCAGGTGCCGTGCTTGTCCCACTCATTGTAGATCAGGCCGGGCGCCGGCATCAGGTCGAGCATCGAGACCATGATGTTGCGGCCGAGCCGCGGCGAGGGCCGCTGGCAATATTCGGGAAAGCCGTGCTCATATTGCGGCCACAGCCCGTGCACTACGAACGAAAACGGCCGCCCGCCGCATTGCGCCTGCTGCGAACGCCCACCGCCGCCGCGCTCTTCGGCCTCCTCGCAGAACGACGGCGACCAGGACAGCGACAGCACATAATAATCGAACTCGCCGGGGGTGTTTTGCCGGCGGTCCTGCGCCGACGCCGGGCCGGCGCTTGCCAACGAGCCCAAAATCAGCAGGCCGGCCGAGATCAGCCCGGAGATCCAAATTCGCGGAAAATGAAACATTACAACGCTCCCATACCCTGAAGGTGCGGGAGCCTAGCAGGCGACCGGAACATTTCAAGAACAAAATGGCCAGAGGCCCGTCAGGGCCTCATAGCGTCCAGAGAAAGTGGTTAGAGAGAAAGCGGCCAGATTTACTGGCGGGCGGCCCGGCAGGCCGGATTGTAGGCCCAGTTGCGGTCAAGCCCGGTGACGCACCATTCGACGCCTTGGCTGAAGCTTGCAAACCCGCCATCCTCGATGATCGAGTAATGCACGGTACGCACCTTGCCATCGCTGACCATGACTTCGGCGCTGCAATAGCGGCGCGGAATGTTGTCGGACTGCCAGGGCCGGAACGCGGTCTCGTGAATCGCGCCATAGCCCGTGATCTGCAGGTTGGAGTTCCAGAAGGTGCTTTCCTTCTCCTGGAACTGGGAGGTGATGGTCGACAGCGCCGCCTGGCAAGGGGCGACCCGGCCATCATATTTCGGGCCGGACAGCCAGAAATTCATCTCGAACGGATTGGCCGCCTGGGCGGCCGGACCGAATGCAAACAGCCCCAGCAGGACGCCGAGCCCAGCGCCAAGGCTGACTTTGCGGCTAATTTTCTTGATGGATGAGGAGAGGTCGTACATGGGGCAATCCGCCGGATGATCGTGAAAGCGGACGGTGCCGTGAAGCCCGCACAAGGTCAAGTGCAACGCGGCAACACCCGGCCGATAACTCTGGCCCGAAGCCCCGGCCGTTCTTTTCATCGGGGGCGATGCGCCTTATGGTGGCCCCCGAACGAAATGGAGTTTGCGATGCGAATGATTGGGGCCATGAGCCTGGCTGCTGTGTGCGGGATGCTGGCGTTGACGCCCGCCCGGGCCGATACCGTGCCGCCGTTCAAGGGCAACGATACCGGCGGTATCATCGCCTATTCGCTCACCGGCCAGACCGATATCCGCACGCTCGCGATCAATCACTGCGCGTCCTACGGCAAGGTAGTGAAGTTCCTCGCGGTCGATGCGCATTACGGCGGCTATATCTCCTTTGCTTGTCGCTGGCTGCCGTATGCCGAGATCGATCGGCCGCTGCGCGCCCGCTACTGAAATTGAAGGCGCTCGCCACTGATCCGGGCGCCTCTGTCCGTCGGAAAAATCTACCGGAAGCCCGGATATGACGCGGCACCTTGTCTCGCAGCTTATTTCATCGGGTCTGGCGCTGGGTCTGCTGGCATTGGCGCCCGCATCGGGTGCCCGCGCCGACGACTTGCCGATCCGCAAGCCGGGCCTATGGGAAATGAAGGTGATGCGGACCGGCTCGCCGACGTCCGACATGACCATGCAGCATTGCACCGACGAGAGCACCGACCGGGAAATGAGCACGGCGTTCGCGCCGATGTCGAAGGAGGTCTGCTCCAAAAAGGACATCCAGAAGACCGCGACCGGCTTCGTCAGCGATTCCGTATGCGGCCTCGCCGGGGTGTCGATCTCATCGCATTCGGAAATCGTCGGCGACTTCAATTCCGCCTACACCGTCAAGACCAAATCCCACAGCGAAGGCGGTCCGGCTGCCACCAAGGGCGATCACGAAACGATGATCGAGGCGAAATGGCTCGGCGCCTGCAAACCCGATCAGAAACCCGGCGACATCGTGATGCCCGGCGGCCTGAAGATCAATTTGCATGACATGGACAAGCTGAAGGCGCTGCTGCCGAAGCAGATGCCGAAGTAGCGAATTTCCGGTCGTTTCCCCACGTTGAATTTCAGCAATGCGCTGCCGGCGTCGTTCTTCGCGGAAGTAATTTTAGTGCGCCGTCGCTTTGCTGCGCGCTGGCAATAGCGCCAGCACAATCGACGCTAGCGGGAACAGCGGAAACAGCAGCGCGCCCCAGACGAACCAGGCGCGCTTTGAACGCCCCTTCTGTGCCGCATATTTCGCGGTGAGACGCCCGCACCAAAACATCAAGGCGAGAATGAGGGTCAGGAAAGCAGTCCAGGCGAGCATCGTCGGCTCCTGTCGATCCTTGCTTTCGAGCATATAGGATCGCGGTCGCGGACGCGACAGGACACCCATAAGATTCGATCCGCATTGCGGGCCTAAACCGGTATCCGCACCGTGGCGCGAAGTCCGCCCATCGGGCTGTCGCCGAGCATGATGTCGCCGCCATGCGAGCGCGCGATATCGCGGGCGATGGCGAGGCCGAGGCCGGTGCCGCCTTCATCCTGGTTGCGGGCGTCGTCGAGCCGCAGGAACGGCTTGAACACTTCCTCGCGCATGTCGGGCGGAATGCCCGGACCGTCGTCGTCGATCGTCACGGTCAAATAACGGTGGTCGCGGTGACCGGTGATCTCGATCTTGTCGGCGTGCCGCGCCGCGTTCGACACCAGATTGCCGAGGCAGCGCTTGAAGGAGGCGGGTTTCACCGTGACCACGGGCAGGCCGTGAAACTGCACAGTCGCGCTATGGCCGTTGCGCTCGGCGTCGCTGCGCAATTCCTCCAGCGCCTGGGTCATGTCGGTCGGTTGCGCCTGCTCGCCGCCGTCGCCGCGCGCGAAGGCAAGATAGGCTTCCAGCATGCCGGACATCTCGTCGACATCCTTGCGCATGCCCTCGACTTCCGGGCTGTCGCCGATCAAGGCCATTTCGAGCTTGAAGCGGGTCAGGATGGTGCGAAGGTCGTGTGAGACCCCGGCCAGCATCGCGGTGCGTTGCTCGATCGAGCGTTCAACGCGCGATTTCATCTCGATGAAGGCCTGCGCGGCGCGGCGTACCTCGCGCGCCCCGCGGGGGCGGAAGTTCGGCGCCTCGCGTCCTTTTCCAAAGCTTTCGGCGGCGTCGGCCAGCCGCAGGATCGGCTTGATCTGGTTGCGCAGGAACAGCACCGCGACGATCAGCAGGATCGACGACGTGCCGACCATCCAGAACAGGAAGATCTCCGAATTCGAGGCATAGGCCGCACTGCGTTGCGCGAAAACCCGCATCACGGCGTCGTCGAGCTGGATGCGGATCTCGACCAGATTGGAATTGCCGACGGTGTCGATCCAGAACGGCTTGCCGATCTGGCGGCCGATCTGCACCGAAAGCGACTGGTCGAGCAGCGAGAAAAACGGCTTTGGGCCGGGCGGCGGCATGTCGCCGACGGCGAGAAAGTCGACCACCAGGTTGAGCCGTTGCTGCGCGATGCGCCGCAGTTGCGCGCGGTCCTTGTCTTGCGGATAACCGTTGTAGATATCGATCAGGCCAGCGATGTCCTGCACGACCGATGCCGACAGCCTTCGTGTCACCGTGTTCCAGTGCCGCTCCATGAACACGAACGCCACCACCGACTGCAGCACCACCATCGGCACGATCATGATCAGCAGCGCGCGGGCATAGAGCCCGGTCGGCATCCAGCCCTTGAACGCATTTCCCATCCAGCCATTGACCGCGGAAACGCGGCCGGCGGCCGTGCGGATCAGCGTCAGGCCGGTGTCGAGCGTACTCATGAAGCTGGTCTTACTCGAAATATGATCAAGGCGATGCGACCAGACGATAGCCGATGCCGCGCACCGCCTGCAGGAACAACGGACTGGCGGGATCGCGCTCGATCTTGCGCCGCAGACGGTTGATCTGCACGTCGACCGCGCGCTCGTTGACCGAGCCGTCGCCGCCGGTCAGCGCGCCGCGCGGCACAGTTTCGCCCGGCGCGGTCGCCAGGATGCGCAGCATGTCGCGCTCACGGTCGGTGAGATGAATCACCTCGTCGCCCTGGCGCAGTTCGCCGCGCTCGAGATGATAGACGTAGGGGCCGAACGCGATCAACTCCAGTGTTTCCACCGGCGGCGGCGCGGTGCGCTTGAGGATATTGCCGATGCGCAGCACCAGTTCGCGCGGCTCGAACGGCTTGGCCACGTAATCGTCTGCACCGATCTGCAGGCCCTCGATCCGGCTTTCCGCTTCGTGGCGTGCGGTCAGCATGATGATCGGCACCGACGACGAGGTGCGGATGAAGCGCGCGAGATCGAAGCCGGTTTCGCCGGGCATCATGACGTCGAGGATCAGCATGTCGAAATGCAAACCGAGCAGCTTGGCGCGGGCATCCTTGGCGCTCGCCGCGGTGGTGACGCGATAGCCCTCGCCGGACAGAAAGCGCGACAGCAGATCGCGGATGCGGCGGTCGTCATCGACCAGCAGCAGATGCGGCGCATCGTCGGCCGGCCGCGGATGTGCCTGAACGAGGGTTGCAGCCTGGGCCACGAGCACTATTCCTTTGCCTTTGCAGCAGTGCCGGCCGGTTTGAGGATCGCCTCCAGCACCTTGTCGGGGTCATCGTGATCGATCATCGCACGCAGGAACTGGCGCACCGTATCGGCACCGGCCGGGTTGATATCGCGCAGCGCCCGGTTGATCCGGTCGGTCTGCAGGCCTGCGAGTTTGCCGACCAGCGCCTCCCCCTTGGCGGTGGCGAAAAGCAGGCGCTGCCGGCGGTCGTTATTGCCGGTCCGCTGCACGATATACCCTTCATCGAGCAGTTGCTTGAGAACCCGCCCCAGCGACTGCTTGGTGATCCGCAACACGTCCAGCAGGTCCGCCACCTTCAGACCGGGGTAGCGGTGCACGAAATGCATCACCCGGTGGTGCGCCCGGCCGAAGCCGAACGCTTCCAGCTCATGGTCGGCGTCGCCGACGAAGTCCCGATAGGCGAAGAATAACAGCTCGATGATGTCCCAGCGCAGGTCGCCGGATCGCGCCGCGGCGGAGCGATCCTGCCCCTTCACGTCAGGGTCGGGCGAGGGGTTCGAGAAATTTATGTCAGTCATATTGACGTATCTTGGGTTCAATGTTACAAAACTGTCAGTCGCAGCGAAACTTTAAGTCGTAACTATCTGCGGATGCGTTGCGAGCGGCCTGAGAGAAAGCCAAGCAAGTCAGGGGTTGGCGGCAAAGGCCGCGGAATTTGTTAACCGTACGATTGTCGAGCGGCATTTCGGCAAACATACTGGACTTCCTCCGTCCGCAAAAGCATGTCCTCGGATATGTGAGGCGGCAACCGGCCGCAGGGCTGGCGGTGGCAAGGTCCGGACCTATCGAGCAAACAGGCCCAGGGAGGCAGGCCGGCGCCGGATATCGCGCCGGTTCCGACAGCGAAAGCAAGAAAATGAGTTTGAAATTCGAAATCCAGCCCGCGGCTAGCCCGACGTCGGACAAGGAGCGCGCGGCCAAGCTTGTGGACCCGGGTTTCGGCCGGGTTTTCAGCGATCACATGGCGGTGGTCCGCTACGATCAGGCGAACGGCTGGCACGGCGCGCGCATCGAATCCCGCGCCAATTTCCCGCTCGATCCGGCGCTGGCGGTGCTGCATTACGCGCAGGAGATTTTCGAAGGTCTCAAGGCTTACAAGCGCGACGATGGTGGCGTGAACCTGTTCCGTCCCGATGCCAATGCAAGGCGTTTCCGCAGTTCCGCCGAGCGCATGGCGATGGCGCCGGTGCCCGAGTCCGTGTTCATCGAAGCGGTCGAGCAGCTTGTTCGCATTGACCGCGCCTGGATCCCGGGCGGTGAGGGCAGTCTCTATTTGCGGCCCTTCATGATCGCGAGCGAGGTCTTCCTCGGCGTGAAACCGTCCGCGGAATACATCTTCTCGGTGATCGCCTCGCCGGTCGGCTCCTATTTCAAGGGCGGACCAGCGCCGGTGTCGATCTGGGTGTCGGAGAACTACACGCGCGCCGCGATCGGCGGCACCGGTGCGGTCAAATGCGGCGGCAATTACGCTGCCAGCCTGCGTGCGCAGGCCGAGGCGATCGAGCACGGCTGCGATCAGGTGGTTTTCCTCGATGCGGTCGAACGCCGCTATGTCGAGGAACTCGGCGGCATGAATATCTTCTTCGTGTTCGACGACGGTTCGCTGCTGACGCCGCCGCTCGGCACCATCCTGCCCGGCATCACCCGCAATTCAATCATCACGCTGGCGAAAGATGCCGGCACCCGCGTCCGCGAGGAGGCCTACACGATCGAGCAGTGGCGCGCCGATGCGGCCAGCGGCAGACTGAAAGAGGCCTTTGCCTGCGGCACCGCCGCCGTGATCTCGCCGATCGGCAAGGTGTGTTCGGCAAGCGGCGATTTTCTCATCTCGGGCGGCGCCGCCGGCCCCGTCGCGATGGGCACGCGCAAGAAACTGGTCGACATCCAGTACGGCCGCGCGCCCGACCCGCACGACTGGATCAAGAAGGTGTTTTGAAGGGCGGCGGAATTGTTCCGTTGCTAATGCGACGGGCGTGCGCTTCGGCCCAAGGGTTAGGTGGCCGCGGCTTAATAGTAACCGCGCTGCAGATCACAATTCTTCGTCATGCCCGGGCTTGTCCCGGGCATCCACGTCTTTGTTGCGCGAAAAGAAGTGAGACGTGGATGGCCGGGTCGAGCCCGGCCATGACGAACTTGGGCTTTGGTGTGCGACAAGGTTGCCGCGCCGCGCCTCGGCTGGTACCAACCCGCCATGGCTGACAAACCCAAAAAACCGCAGAAACTTCGCGCCCGGTTGCCACGCGGGCTCGAGGACCGTGGCCCCGCCGCGATCGCAGCGACGCGGGCGATGACCGACAAGATCCGCGAAGTCTACGAGCGCTACGGTTTTGAGCCGGTGGAAACGCCGGCGATGGAATACACCGACGCGCTGGGAAAATTCCTCCCCGATCAGGACCGGCCCAATGAGGGCGTGTTCTCGTTCCAGGACGACGACGAGCAGTGGATCTCGCTGCGCTACGATCTGACCGCGCCGCTGGCGCGCTACGTCGCAGAGAATTTCGATAATCTGCCAAAGCCCTATCGCAGCTACCGCGCCGGCTATGTCTATCGCAACGAGAAGCCCGGCCCCGGCCGCTTCCGCCAGTTCATGCAGTTCGACGCGGATACGGTGGGCAGTGCATCGCCGGCGGCCGACGCCGAGATGTGCATGATGGCGGCCGACACCATGGAAGCGCTCGGGATTCCGCGCGGCAGCTATGTGGTGAAGGTCAACAACCGCAAGGTGCTCGATGGGGTGCTCGAGTCGATCGGACTTGCTGGCGATGAAAATGCCGGGCGTAGGCTCACGGTGCTGCGTGCGATCGACAAGCTCGATAAATTTTCCGCCGATGAAGTTCGCAAGCTGCTCGGTCCCGGACGATGGGACGGCGGCGAAGAGGGCAAAGGCGATTTCACCAAAGGCGCCGCGCTTGGTTCGGCGGAAGCCGATGTCGTGCTGGCCGTCACGCAAAAGCGCGATGACTGGAAAGATGCGGTCGCGTCGGCCGAGACCTATCTGGCGAAAAGCGAAACCGGCAAAGCCGGTGTCAGCGAGCTGGAAGAGATCGCAAAACTGATCGCGGCTTCCGGTTATGGCGATGACCGAATTCGCATTGATCCTTCCGTGGTGCGCGGCCTCGAATATTACACCGGACCGGTCTACGAAGTTGAGCTGACGCTTGAAACCAAAGACGAAAAGGGCCGTTCTGTCCGCTTCGGCTCGGTCGGCGGCGGTGGGCGCTATGACGGCCTGGTCTCGCGGTTTCGTGGCGAGCCGGTGCCGGCGACGGGATTTTCGATCGGCGTGTCGCGGCTGCAGGCGGCCCTGACGATGCTCGGCAAGATCGACACCACACCCGAGTTCGGTCCCGTCGTCGTCACCGTGTTCGATCGCGACCGCGTCGCCGATTACCAGAAGATGGTCGCGCAATTGCGCAACGCCAACATCCGCGCCGAGCTTTATCTCGGCAATCCCAAGAACATGGGCAATCAGCTCAAATATGCCGACCGCCGCAATTCACCCTGCGTGATCATCCAGGGCTCCGACGAAAAAGCCCGTGGCGAGGTACAGATCAAGGATTTGATCGAGGGCGCCAAGGCGGCCGCCGCGATCGCCTCCAACGCCGAATGGCGCGAGACCCGTCCGGCGCAGTTCTCATGCGGTGAGGACGAGTTGATCGCAAAAGTACGTGAAGTGCTGGCGCGCCATGACGTGAAGTGGGGATAGCTATTCACTCGCGACGTCATGCCCGGCCTTGTGCCGGGCATCCACGTCTTGTTTGATGAAGAAGATCGTGGATGGCCGGGACAAGCCCGGCCATGACGAAAGAAATGGGAACGAGGAGACCAAAATGCCTGAGATCACCATAAGCATGGCCGCCGGCCGCACCGATGACCAGAAGGCCGGCATGATGCGTGACATCACGCAGGCGCTGGTGAAGAACCTTGGCGTCGACGCCGATGCCGTCGTGATCCAGATCAACGAAGCGCCGCTGCACCACAAGATGAAGGGCGGCAAGACCTTCGTGGAACGCGCCGCCGCAGCGAAGAAATAATTCTTTCGTCGTCCCTGCGCGGGCGCTGCGCACAACAACACCGTCATTCCGGGGCGCGCGTAGCGCGAACTCCGATGTGCAATTGCACATCGGAGAATCTCAAGCTGATCATCTCTGGATTCCGGGTCCACGCGAAGCCGCGTGTTCCGGAATGACGGCAATCATCGAGAACATCATGGACGCACGCGAAGCTATCAAGGTCGGCATGAACGCCGAGCGCACGCTGGTCGTGCCGCCCGACCGCACGGTCGGGCATTTCGTGCCGCATATGCCGATGGTGTATGCGACGCCGATGATGATCCTGGAAATGGAGCTGGCGTCCGCCGATGCCATTGCCGCTGCGCTCGAGCCAGGCTGGATCACGGTCGGTACCGAAGTCGATATTCGCCATCTCGCCGCGACCCCGGTCGGCGCTACGGTGCGCACCACTGCGAAAGTGATCGCGGTCGAACGCCGGGTGATCCGGTTCGAAGTCGAAGCCTTTGACGACAAGCGGCGCATCGGCACCGGCCGCCATGCCCGCGGCCTGGTCGAAGCTTCGAGCTTTACCGCGCGGTTCGGCGGCGGGAAGTAGGCGGGCGCGCCAACTCCGGCGAGCTTGCCGCACATACAATCGTCATCCTGAGGAGCGCTCCCGTTTGGGAGTGCGTCTCGAAGGATGGCTGCGAACACCATCCTTCGAGACACGCGCAAGAACGCGCTCCTCAGAGCGTGTGATTTTTTTTCGCCGGCCTAGCAAGCAAGTCTAGCCGATAGCTGATGCGGTGTGATTCTCTGGCGATGATGGATACGCGGGAGACGCTGATGGCTGCCGATGAATTGTTTGGGGATCTGCCGGAGCAGGCAAAGCCGCAAGCCGAAGCGTCGCCGCTCGGGGCGCCGCGGCTGCGTGAACCGCAACGCGACCAGACCGCGTTGCGAGTGGTGAATATCGAGAGCCTGATCGGGGAAGACCATCCGGTGCGCCTGATCTGGTCCTATGCTGAAGGGCTTGATCTGAGCGAGTTGGAGAACCGGATCAAGGCGAGAGGTGACCGCCCCGGTCACCCCGCGACATCGCCGCGGCTTTTGCTGGCGCTGTGGCTTTATGCCACCAGCGAGGGTGTCGGCAGCGCGCGCGCTTTGGAGCGGCTGTGCGAGAGCCACGATGCCTATCGTTGGCTGTGCGGCGGGGTATCGGTGAACTATCACATGCTGGCGGACTTCCGGGTCGGTTGCGCCGATCTGCTCGACCAGTTGCTCAGCGAGCATCTGGCAGCGCTGGCGAAGGCTGGCCTTGTCAATCTGGAGACGCTGGCGCAGGACGGGGTACGGGTCCGGGCCAGCGCGGGAGCCGCCTCGTTCCGGCGCGGGGCGACACTCGATCGGCATTTGGCCTTGGCCGAGACGGTGGTGGAAGACCTCAAGCGCGAGGTCGACGCGCGCTCGGACGCCAGCAACCAGCGCGCCCTGGCGGCCAAGGAGCGAGCCGCGCGGGAGCGCAGCGAGCGCGTGAAAGCGGCGCAGACGGCGCTCGCCAAGATCAAGCAGCAGCGCAAGGAGCGCGAAGAAAAGCGCGGCAATGGCAAAAAGCCGAAGGAGCCACGCGCGTCCACGACGGACGCCGATGCACGGGTCATGAAGATGGCCGACGGCGGCTTCCGCCCTGGTTATAATGTGCAGGTGGTGAGCGCGGCCGGCGAGCAGATCGTAGCCGGGTTCGAAGTTACCAACATCGGGTCCGACCGCGGCCTGATGCGCCCCATGCTGGAGCGGCAGCGCGCGCGCCCTGGCGGTCCACCCAAACGCTATCTCGCGGACGGCGGCTTTGGCAGCGCCGAGGACATCGAATGGGCGCATGCCGAGGGCATCGACATCTTTTGTCCGCCCACTCAATCCAAGCACGGCACCGATCCCTATCTGCCGCGACGCGGCGACGGCCCCGGGGTACTGGCCTGGCGCGCGAGGATGGCGAGCGAAGAGGGCAAGGCCCGGTACAAGCCCCGTTCGATATGCGAGTGCATCCATGCCCGCTGGCGCAATTGGGACCTCCGGCAATTGACCGTGCGCGGCATCGAAAAGGTCCGCGCCGTCGTGCTCTGGTACGCGCTCACCAACAACATCCTGCAAGGCAGCCGCCTCTGCAGGGTATAAACGGGAGTTTGTCGACAGACTTACCCCCCAAAACTGCTACTTGCCGCGACGAGCAGTCGCCACATCGCTCCAAAGCTCCGCGGCGGCCGAAAGCGTCACAAGCTCTCAGGATGAGGTTTGTGTATGTGGTAAGCCCCGCGAAACTACTTCGCCAATTCCTTCGAGCGCCGCGTCGCCGCCGCCACTGCGCGCGTCAGCAGCGATTGCATGCCGTCGGGTCCCATCAGCACTTCAAGAGCGGCGGCGGTGGTGCCGCCGGGCGAGGTGACGTTCTGGCGCAAGGTCGCGGAGGAAGCTTCCGAGCGGTGCAATAATTCACCGGAGCCGGCGACGGTCTCGCGCGCCAGCCGTGTCGCGAGCTCGGCCGGCAGGCCCGCCTCGACGCCGGCGCGCGCAAGCTCTTCGGCCAGCAGAAAAATGTAGGCCGGCCCGGAGCCGGACACCGCGGTCACCGCATCCATCAATTGCTCATCGTCGACCCACTCGACCGAACCGATCGCGCGCAACAACGCGTCGGCGGTCGCGCGTTGCGCGGCGCTGACATTTTTGGCCGCGACCGCGACCGTGATGCCGCGGCCGATCGCGGCCGGCGTGTTGGGCATGGCGCGAACCACCGCGCCGCCGCACACTTCAGCGAGCGATGCGATGGTGGTGCCGGCCATGATCGACACCACCAGCGTGGACGATCCGACCAGCGGTTTCAGTTTTGCCCCGGCCTCGCGAAACGATTGCGGTTTTACGGCGACGACCAGCGTCTCGACGGCGCCGATGTCCTGGGACGACGGGTTAAGGCGGACGCCCTTGGCGGCGAGCGCGTTGATTTCATCGGAAGGATGCGGTTCGATCACGACGGCCCTGACGGCGTCGAGCCCTCCGGCCAGCCACCCCGCCAGCATCGCCCCGCCCATCTTGCCCGCGCCGGCGAGCACGATGGTGCCGGAAAGATTTTGCAGAGCGTTGGTCGTTTGCGAACTCATTGAAAATACTCTCGTCGTCCCTGCGCACGCAGGGACCCATAACCCCCAGCGTTTCTAGTGAAACGCAGGATGGGCCACAAGCATCTTGCTTGAACACGGGCGACACGGCGTATGGGTCCCTGCGTGTGCAGGGACGACATATCTATCCTCGTCATGGCCGGGCTTGTCCCGGCCATCCACGTCTTTCTTGCGGCGCGCTTGTTAAGACGTGGATGCCCGGGACAAGCCCGGGCATGACGAACAAAGAGGCGTCGCTTGTTGAAAGCGCCCTACGCCTCGCCCTGCGTATCGAACATCGCTGCGGTCATGGCCTCGGACGCGGTCTTGCCGGCCCAGACCACGAACTGCAGCGCCGGGTAATAGCGTTCGCAGGCGTGGATGGCGCTGACCAGCATGGTCTCGCATTGCGCGGTCGAGGCGGTCATGCCGCCCGGCAGCACCAGCGCCTGCCGGTACATGATCATGCCGGTGTGGGTCCAGATATCGAAATGCCCGACCCATAATTGTTCGTTGACCGCGGCGATCAGCCGCTGCACCTCGGCACGGCGCGGTTCCGGAATCTTCATGTCGAAGGCGCAAGCCAGATGCAGCGCCTCGATCTCGTTCATCCAGGTGAAGGAGAGCTGATAGTCGGTCCAGTCGCCCTTGGAGACGATCGTGACTTCGTCTTCGCCGGAGCGTTCGAACGACCAATTATTATCGGCCGCGATATCCTCGACGACCGCAAGCGGGTTGTTCCGGGAATCGATAATGCCTTCGAGGAGGGACATTTCCGTCTCGACCTTGTTTCTTGATTGTGTTGATACGCACATGGGGGCCCGGCGCGCGCTTGAACGGGGGGCGGCACTGCCGAGTGCAATCCCCCGAACGCCACTGTGGGGCCTGCGAGGATCAACTGATGTGATTTGCGGAATCGGCGCAACCGACCCCTGAGTCCGTCCACAAGACAAACCGGCGTCGTCCACAGCTGATCGCGCGCCATAATTATTAAGATGAGAACAAACCGGAATCGGATTCCCGCATATCGAGTCCGGGGCGGCTCTTTCACCCATGACGGGTCGAATCAGGCCGCCTTAAAGGTCAATGTTGGGAACCTGCACGCAGACCAAGACACGCCGCCGCCCTGTTCCATCGGCATGGGGACATGCTGTTTCCCCATGCCGATGGACCTTGCCGGGATGTCGGCGACACGCCATAATTTCGGTCAGGTTGCTCATCCGAGCACCCGATGTTCTCAGGGCGGGGTGAAAATCCCCACCGGCGGTAAGGGTGAAGTCGCCCAAGCCCGCGAGCGCCTTCTTCATCGGGAAGCTTCCACCCGGAAACTCCCAGCGAAGAAGGGTCAGCAGATTCGGTGTGATTCCGAAGCCGACGGTCATAGTCCGGATGAAAGAGAACGGTTGCGAAAGGTCCCGCGCGTTTTGCGCGTGGCCGTCTCGTTCCGTGTGCCCTGATTCTGGTCCTGAAAGAGGAAAGCCATGAATCAGATGTTGCAAGAGCCTGAAGTCTCCCAAACCACCAACGCTCCTGAAACGCCGGATCTTCCTCCGGCGCCGGTGCATCCGCGTTTCACCAAGCCGCAGCGGGTCGCCTTCGTGCAATCGTCCTGGCATCGCGAGGTGGTCGAGGAATGCCGCGTCGCCTTCCTGGCCGAGATCGAGGCGCGCCATATTGCGCGTGCTCAGGTCGACGTGTTCGAAGTGCCGGGCTCGTTCGAGATCCCGTTGCACGCTCAACTGCTCGCCAAGACCCGGCGTTACACCGCAATCGTGGCGGCGGGCCTCGTGGTCGATGGCGGTATCTACCGCCATGAGTTTGTCGCCGACACCGTGATCAAGGCGCTGATGGACGTGCAGTTGAAAACCGAAGTGCCGATCTTCTCGGCGGTGCTGACGCCGCAGCAATTCCACGAGAGCGCGGTACATTACGATTTCTTCCGCAAGCACTTTGTCATCAAGGGCATCGAGGTCGCGGAGGCCTGCGCCAACACGCTGCACAGCCTGGAACGGTTGCGCGGCCAGGTCGCGGCGGGGATCGTTTGAAAAACACGGGATGGGTTGCGTCGAAACTAAACCCATCCCCGCGTAGCTATTTAGAACGATTGTCATTTCCCCCGCCGCGCCTGTAAACTCGGCGGCGGGAGGAGGCACATCCGTGGAGACGGATGGCCGAGACGATCATGTTCGAAGGACACGATCCCTATCTCGTCGCGCTCTCGGTGGTGATCGCGATTCTGGGAGGTTACACCGGCTTCGGCCTCGCGGCGCGTATCCGCGGGACGCCGGGCGTGAGCCATCGCGTGCTGTTGGCAGGTGCTGCGGGCTTCCTGGCCGTCGGTATCTGGACCATGCATTTCGTCGGCATGCTGGCGGCACCGCTGCCATCAGGCACGGTCTATCTGGTGCTGCCGACCATCATCTCGTTCCTGATCTGCGCGCTGGTGGTGGGGATTTCGCTGTTCTTTGTCAGCGTCGGCGAGCCCTCGCTGCTGCGGGTGGTGTCGTCGGCGGTGTTGCTCGGGGTCGGCATCGTCAGCATGCATTATGTCGGCATGCACGGCCTGTCCGGAAATTTTGCGATGGAGCATGACGGCGCCATGGTGGTGCTTTCCGTGCTGATCGCGATCGCGGCGGCTTATGGCGGCCTGCGCGCCTTTCTCGCGCGCCAGGGCGGGGTGCAATTGATCCTCAGTGCCATCGCCTTCGGCGTTGCGGTATCCGGTATGCACTACACCGCGATGGCGGGCATGCATCTGGTTTCATCGCCCGAAGGCATGCATCACCATATCGAGGGCCTCGCCGCCTCGCGGCAGATCCTGTCGCTGGTGGTGGCGCTGTTGTGTTTTGTGATCGCGGCCGGTTTTTTGCTGTCGCTGGTGCCGGATCCGCGCGGCAAGCCGACGCCGTCCATGGATAAAGCCGCGGCGGTCGCAGAAGCGGCCGCCCTGCAAGCCGATGCTCTCCCTGCCGGCGAGTTGGCGGCGGTGCACGGTTCGCGGCTGCGGCCGACGCCGCTCGGCGGGATCGGCCAGCCGCCCCGCGCCGCGCCGGCGCCGCGGCTTCCGGTGGAAGGCGTCGACGGCACCCATTTCATCGATACCGCGGATGTGCGCAGCGTCCGGGCCGACGCGCATTACACCAAGGTCCATGACGGCACCCGCGAGCGGATGTGCCCGTGGTCGATCTCGGAAGCCGAAGCCCAGCTCGACCCCGGGCTGTTCGTCCGGGTGCACCGCAGCCACATCGTGGCGATCCCACACGTTACCTTCGTGCGCAAGGAGGGCGATGGCGCCGTGGTCGAACTCGATGGCCCGTCGCCGCACCGGGTGCCGGTCAGCCGCGCCAAGATCGCCGAGGTGAAGGCGCGACTGGGCCTTGCCGGGCGTCACGCGTAGGCGAAGGACGTCTCCAATTTAGAGAGAAGCGAGCTTGGTTCACCTCGCCCCGCTTGCGGGGAGAGGTCGACGCGCGCTCGGCGATGCGAAGCATCGTCCGGTGCGCGGCGGGTGAGGGGGCCTCTCCGCGAGTCAGAACTTGATGAGACGCCCCCTCATCCCGACCTTCTAAGAGCGAGCTTCGCTCGTCGCGTCCCCGCCCGCGGGGAGAAGGAGAGCGCTGATTAGGTCGCGAGACCTGACGCATTTCGTGCGCGCCGAGCCGCATTTCGTGCGAATTTCCGGCTCTCGTGATCGGCCGGCCGCCGCCATCTTGCGCGCGAATGCGACCGGGATGAGCTTTGCTCCAACGTCTGCGCTCGATAACTGCGCCCAGAAGACGATGGAGGAGACCATGATACCTGGCCCATTCAGCTACCACCGGCCGGCGACCGTCGCCGATGCAGTCAAGTTGCTCTCGACCTTGGGCGATGATGCCCGGCCGCTGGCCGGTGGCCACAGCCTGGTGCCGATGATGAAGCTGCGGCTAGCGACGCCGGAGCATCTGGTCGACCTGCACGGCATCGACGGACTAAAGGGCATCCGCCGCGACGGCGCCAATATCGTGATCGGCGCCATGACCACCCAGCATGAATTACTGGCCTCCGACGACATCGCCCAAACGCTGCCGATCCTGCACGAGACCGCGCTATTGATCGCCGATCCGCAGGTGCGGTATCGCGGCACGCTCGGCGGCAATGTCGCCAATGGCGATCCCGGCAACGACATGCCGGCGCTGATGATGACCTTGGGCGCCAGCTACCGGCTCGAGGGCACGTCGGGCGTTCGCGACATCGCGGCTTCCGAATTTTATCAAGGCGCCTATTTCACCGCCCTTGAGCCCGGCGAAATCATGACCTCGATCTTGATCCCGGTGCCGTCAGCGGGTCACGGCTACGCCTATGAAAAACTCAAACGCAAGGTCGGCGATTACGCCACTGCCGCCGCCGCTGTCATGCTGACCAAGGCCAACGGCAAGGTCGCTACTTGCGCGATCGGCCTCACCAATCTGTCGGAAACGCCGCTCCTGGCCGACGCCGCCGCCAAAGCCGTGGTGGGCACGAGCCTCGACGACGCCACGCTGAAAAAAGCGGCCGCGGCTGCCACCGCGATCATGGCGCCGGCCGCCGACGCCCGCGGGCCGGTCGAATACCGCAAGCATGTCGGCGGCATCATGGTGATGCGGGCGCTGCAGCGCGCGTTTGCAAAAGCAGCCTGAGGAGAGGGACCCATGGCAAAAACTCACGTCACCATGAAAGTGAACGGCGCCGAGGTCGAAGGCCTCGTCGAACCGCGCACGCTGCTGGTGCATTTCATCCGCGAGAACCTGCAGATGACCGGCACCCATATCGGCTGCGAAACCACCCATTGCGGCGCCTGCACCGTCGATATCGACGGCATGTCGGTGAAATCCTGCACCATGTTCGCGGTGCAGGCCCAGGGCTCCGACATCACCACCATCGAAGGCATCGCCAACGCCGACGGCTCGCTGTCGGCGCTGCAGGAAGGTTTTCGCATGATGCACGGTCTGCAATGCGGCTTCTGCACGCCCGGCATGATCGTGCGCGCGCAGCGGCTGTTGAAGGAAAATCCCCGGCCCACTGAGGCTGAAATCCGCATGGGCATATCCGGCAATCTCTGCCGCTGCACCGGCTACCAGAACATCGTGAGAGCAATCCAGTACGCCGCCGCAAAGATCAATGGCGTCGAATTCCAGGAGGCCGCGGAATGAACGACATGACTCCCACGCGGGAACAACGCGAAGCCAAACTCGAAGGCATGGGCTGCAAGCGCAAGCGCGTCGAGGACATCCGATTCACCCAGGGCAAAGGCAATTACGTCGATGACGTCAAACTGCCGGGCATGCTGCACGGCGATTTCGTCCGCTCGCCGCACGCCCACGCCCGCGTCAAATCGATCAACTCGGAAGAGGCGCTGAAGGTGCCGGGCGTGCTCGCGGTCATCACCGCCGAGACCCTGAAAACCGTCAACCTCGCCTGGATGCCGACTTTGGCCGGCGACGTGCAGATGGTGCTGGCCGACGGCAAGGTGCTGTTCCAGAATCAGGAAGTCGCTTTCGTGGTCGCGACCGACCGCTATGCGGCGGATGACGGCATCAACAAGGTGGTGGTTGAATACGAGCCGCTGCCACCGCTGATGGACCCGTTCAAGGCGATGGATCCGGATGCGCCCGTGCTGCGCGAAGACCTCGCCGGGAAGACCACCGGCGCGCACGGCCCGCGCAAGCATCACAACCACATTTTCGAGTGGACCGTCGGCGACAAGGATCTGACCGACGCCGCCTTCCGCAACGCGGAAGTCTCGATCAAGGAAATGATCTCCTATCACCGTACCCATCCGTCGCCGCTGGAAACCTGCCAGTGCGTCTGCTCGTTCGACAAGATCAAGGGTGAGCTGACGATCTGGGGCACCTTCCAGGCGCCGCATGTGATCCGCACCGTGGTGGCGCTGATCGCCAAAATCCCGGAACACAAGATCCATGTTATCTCGCCCGATATCGGCGGCGGTTTCGGCAACAAGGTCGGCGCCTATCCCGGCTATATCTGCGCCGCGGTCGCCTCGATCGTCACCGGCAAACCGGTGAAGTGGGTCGAAGACCGGATCGAGAACCTGACGGCGACCTCGTTTGCGCGCGACTATCACATGACCACGGAGATCGCCGCGACCAAGCAAGGCAAGGTCACGGGACTTCGCGTCCATGTGCTGGCCGATCACGGCGCGTTCGATGCCTGCGCCGACCCGTCGAAATGGCCGGCCGGCTTCTTCAACATCGTCACCGGCTCGTATGATTTTCCGACCGCGCATCTGGCTGTAGATGGCATCTACACCAACAAGGCGCCGGGCGGCGTCGCCTATCGCTGCTCGTTCCGCGTCACCGAGGCGGCCTATTGCATCGAGCGCGGCATGGATATCCTGGCGCAGAAGCTCGGGATGGATCCTGCGGAATTGCGGCTGAAGAATTTCATCAAGCCCGAGCAGTTCCCGTATCACTCGGCGCTGGGTTGGGAATATGATTCCGGCGACTACCATACGGCGATGCGCAAGATGATGGAACAGGTCGACTATGTCGGCCTGCGCCTCGAGCAGGCGGGAAAGCGCGCGGCGTTCAAGCGCGGCGAGACCCGCGAGATCATGGGCCTCGGCGTGTCGTTCTTCACCGAGATCGTCGGTGCCGGGCCGTCGAAGAATTGCGACATTTTGGGGATCGCGATGTTCGATTCCTGCGAGATACGCTTGCATCCGACCGGCGCGGGCATCGCCCGGGTCGGGACGAAGAGCCAGGGCCAGGGCCATGAGACGACCTGGGCGCAGATCATCGCCACCGAAATCGGGATTCCCGCCGACGACATCATGGTCGAGGAAGGCAATACCGATACCGCGCCCTACGGGCTCGGCACCTACGGGTCGCGTTCGACGCCGGTAGCCGGTGCTGCGATCGCGATGGCCGCGCGAAAAATCAAGGCCAAGGCTCAGATGATCGCGGCCTACAAGCTCGAAGTGCACGAAGGCGATCTCGAATGGGATATCGACGGCTTCCGGGTCAAGGGTCTGCCGGAGAAATCGATGTCGATGAAGGACATCTGCTGGGCGGCGTATAATTCGGTGCCGCCGGGGATGGAGCCGGGCCTTGAAGCGGTGAGTTATTACGATCCGCCCAACATGACCTACCCGTTCGGCGCCTATATCTGCGTCATGGACATCGACGTCGATACCGGCGTCTACAAGGTGCGGCGCTTCTACGCGCTCGACGATTGCGGCACCCGCATCAACCCGATGATCATCGAGGGCCAGGTCCATGGCGGTCTGACCGAAGCCTTCGCGATCGCGATGGGCCAGGAGATCCGCTACGACGACGACGGCAACGTGGTGACCGGGTCGTTCATGGATTTCTTCATGCCGACGGCGGTCGAGACCCCGCATTGGGAAACCGATTTCACCGTCACCCCGTCGCCGCATCACCCGATCGGCGCCAAGGGCGTCGGCGAAAGCCCCAATGTCGGCGGCGTGCCGGCGTTCTCCAACGCCGTCAACGACGCGTTCTCGTTTCTGGGTTCGACCCACATCCAGATGCCGCACGACTTCTGGCGCAACTGGCGGGCGGCGAAGAATTTGGGCGTGTTTGCGGCGTAGGGCAGTGCCGTCATCCCCGGGGTGAACGCAACTGCGTCATCCTGAGGTGCGAGCGAAGCGAGCCTCGAAGGATGGCGACAGGCACGGACTCGCGGCCATCCTTCGAGGCCCGCGCAAGAGCGCGGGCACCTCAGGATGACGGTCATTGCGATTGATCTGTCATGCTCCGGTCGAGCCCGGCCATGACGAAAGAACGATGCGGAAGTTACCATGAAAAACCGCGACGAGATCGCACAAGCGCTGGCAGCCAACGACTACATCGCCGATGGCGAGCTGGCGACTGCGGTTTCGCTGATGGCGCTGCTCAAGCGGCCGCTGCTGCTGGAAGGCGAGGCGGGTGTCGGCAAGACTGAGGTCGCGAAGGCACTGGCAAAAGTGCACGCGACCGAGCTGATCCGTTTGCAATGCTATGAGGGGCTCGACCAGTCGGCCGCGCTGTATGAATGGAACTACCAGCGCCAGTTGCTGGCGATCCAGGCGCACCAGGGCCAGCAGGCCGATGCCATTGAGGACCAGATCTTTTCGGAAAAATATCTGCTGGAGCGGCCGCTCTTGGCCGCGATCCGCCGCGACAAGCCGCCGGTATTGCTGATCGACGAGATCGACCGCGCCGATGACGAGTTCGAGGCGTTCCTGCTGGAGTTGTTGTCCGACTTCCAGGTCTCGATCCCCGAGCTCGGCACCATCCAGGCGGTCACGATCCCGATGGTGGTTTTGACCTCGAACGGCACCCGCGAACTGTCGGACGCGCTGCGCCGGCGTTGTCTCTATCATTACGTCGACTATCCCGACGTCGACCGCGAGGCCCGCATCATCATGGCGCGGATATCCGGGGCCGGCGCGTCGCTGGCTCTGCAGATCGCGCGCATGGTCGAAAGCATCCGCAAAGAGGAGCTGCGCAAGGTGCCCGGCGTCGCCGAGACACTGGACTGGGCGGCAGCCCTGGTCGGCATCGACGTGCGCGATCTGCATGATGCGCCGGAGGCCGTGCACGAAACCCTGATGTGCCTGCTCAAGACACATGAGGACAAGTCGCGGGTGACGCGCGAGGTCACCGAACGTTTGCTGGGGAAGGTGGCATGAGCTGTTGTGGCTCCAGCGCCAATTACGACGAGATCGACGAGGTCTCACGCTTCGTCGCGGGCCGGCTCGCGGCGTTTCTGGCGACCTTGCGCGACAACGGGTTTGCCGTGGGCTTGCATGAAGGGCAGGACGCGGCGTCCTTGATGACGGCGGGCTTTGCGGCGCGGCCGTCCCTGCTGCGTTCGGCGTTCAAGCATCTGTTTTCGGCGCGCAAATCCGACTGGGACAAGTTCGACGGGCTGTTCGATGCGTTCTGGCTCGGCAAGCGCGTGAGGTCGCGCTCGACCACGATGGGTTCCGCGAAGGCCGGCAACAATCCCTCGCTGAAAAGCCTGCCGAACAATCCCGGTGACCCGCGCGCTGGCGGCGACACCGCAATGGATCAGATTCCCTCCGCCGATGAAGCGCCGGAAGGCCGCGCCGGCGAAGGCCGCATGGAAGGCGCATCGCGCGCTGACAACCTGGCCGAGATCGATTTCCGCAAAATGGCCGAGCCCGGGCAGATCGAGGAAGCCCACGCCGCCGCGGCGCGGTTGGCAAAAACCATGCGCACGCGGTTGACCCGACGCGATCTGGCGCGGCGGCGCGGTTACCGGCTGGATCTGCGGCGAACCATCCACGGCAATATCAGCCATGGCGGCGTGCCGATCGATCTGGTGAAACGGCAGCGCAAGGAAAAGCCGTTGCGGCTGGTGATGCTGCTCGACGCCTCCGGCTCGATGAGCATGTATACCGGCGTGTTCCTGCGTTTCATCCACGGCGTGCTGGATGAGTTCCGGCAGGCCGAGGCATTCCTGTTTCACACCCGGCTGGCGCACGTCTCCGACGCGATGAAGGAAAGGGACGCCGCGCGCGCGCTCGACCGGCTCTCGATCATGGCGCAGGGCGCCGGCGGCGGCACCAAGATCGGCGAGAGCCTGCAAACTTTCAACCGCTGGCACGCCGCGCGGGTGATCCATTCGCGCACCTGCGTGATGATCGTGTCCGACGGTTACGAGACCGGCGACGCCGCGCTGCTCGGCCGCGAGATGGCGGCGCTCGGCAAGCGCTGTCGCCGCATCGTCTGGCTCAATCCGATGATGGCGTGGGAAGGCTATGCGCCGGAGGCCGCCGGCATCAAGGCCGCGCTGCCGCATGTCGATCTCTATGCGCCGGCCAACACGCTGAAAAGCCTGACCGCGCTCGAACCCTATCTGGCGAAACTGTGATGGGGCGTCCGATGACCGCTCATGTCGAAGTGATGGACCTGGTAGCGCAAATGAAAGCCGCCGAGCAGGCCTTCGTGCTGGCGACCGTGGTGCGCACGGTGTCGGTGACGGCGGCGAAGGCCGGCGCGAAGGCGATCATCCGCCCCGACGGCACCATCGTGGCGGGGTGGATCGGTGGCGGCTGCGCCCGCGGTGCAGTGCTGAAGGCGGCGCGCGAGGCGCTGACCGACGGCCAGCCGCGCATGGTGTCGGTGCAGCCGGAAGACCTGCTCGCCGAACTCGGCGTCAAATCAGGCGATAGCCGCGACGGCATCCGCTTCGCCAGCAATATGTGCCCGAGCAAAGGCACCATGGATATTTTCGTCGAGCCGGTGCTGCCCCATCCCTCCTTGGTGATCCTCGGCGCCAGCCCGGTGGCGATGTCGCTCGCGACGCAGGCGCGCCAGTTGGGTTTTCACGTCACGTTGGCGGCCCCTTGCGCCGATCTCGTCGTCATTCCCGACTCCGACACGCTGGTCGATGGCTATGTGCTCGGCGAGCTCAATCAGACCCGGCGTTTCGTCGTGGTGTCGACGCAGGGCAAGGGTGATGAAGCCGCGTTGCACGCGGCTGTGTCGATCGATGCCGAATACCACGCCTTCGTCGGCAGCCGGCGCAAGATGGCGGCGCTACGCAACAAGCTCGCCGCCGCCGGCGTCGCGCCCGAGGCGCTCGGGCGCGTCAAGGCGCCCGCCGGTCTCGACCTCGGCGCCATCACGCCAGAGGAAATCGCGATGTCGATCCTGGCCGAAATCACCGTCGAGCGCCGCCGTGGCCAGCGTGTCGCGAATCCTGAGGGGAGCTAAATTTCGTCGTCATGGCCGGGCTTGTCCCGGCCATCCACGCCTTTCTTGCTGCAGGCCCGCAAAGACGTGGATGCCCGGGACAAGCCCGGGCATGACGGCTGAGACGTCAACGCCGCCTTCGAAACAGAAACCAAGGACAGACCATGCAAATGCAAGACAGCCAGCGCATCCCGGCATCAAAGGAAAAAGTCTGGGCCGCGCTCAACGATCCGGAAGTGTTGAAAAAATGCATTCCGGGATGTCAGTCGCTCGAGATGACATCGCCGACCGAAATGACCGCGACCGTGGTGTTCAAGGCAGGGCCGGTAAAGGCGACGTTCGGCGGCAAGGTGACATTGTCCGATCTCGACCCGCCGAACTCCTATCGCATTTCCGGCGAAGGCTCCGGTGGCGTCGCCGGCTTCGCCAAGGGTGGCGCTGCCGTGCGGCTGGAAGCTGAAAGCCCTGAAGTAACGATCCTGCATTACGAAGTCGACGCCCAGATCGGCGGCAAGCTGGCGCAGCTCGGCGGCCGCCTGATCGAATTCGACATCGAAGAAACTGGCAGGGGAGTTTTTTGCATCTTTCGGCGAGGTGGTTGGCGGCACGGCTGACGCTTCGGAAACAGGCACCGTTTCCAAGAGCTGGATCAGCAAGCTGACCGGTGCCTAGGTGCGTGCTCCCTGATGCGCGGGCAGAGCAGCTGTGAAGCTGACCGATCGCCGCACCCGCTCACTTGCAAAGCGCGCGTGCCAAATTTTCCGACACGAACGCGCCATCAATTTCTCCTACAGTAAGAGCCGTTCCAACTCGGATGGCGCTGGAACCACACACGTCCGAGCCGCGTTGCAAGCCAAACCTTCTTCGATATGCGGAGAATGCCAATGGCGCGAACGACTGCTGCCGGCCACGCGAATGTGTCGCCGCCGGACCTGATCCCGGTCACGCTGATCGTCAATGGCGCCGAACACCATCTCAATCTTGAGCCATGGATCACGTTGCTCGATGCGCTGCGTGAGCGCCTCGAACTGACCGGCACCAAGAAAGGCTGCG
>CAVTWC010000004.1:0-313268 GCA_963738105.1 uncultured Alphaproteobacteria bacterium
AGATCGGCTGTAGTTTTGCCGCCTTGAACGGCACTGAGCGAATCCTCGCGCCGGTGGCATCAAAGATCGCATTCGAGATTGCGGAAGGCACCACAGCTGCCGTCGGTTCGCCGGCGCCCCATGGCTTCTCGGTCGGACGATCGATCAACTCGATGACGATTTCCGGAAGTTCAGGAAACGTCAGGATCGGGTAGCTTGCCCAATCAAGGCTGGTCACCATGCTTCGATCAAATGTGACCTCTTCCTTCAAAGTGCGGCTGACGGTTTGGATAACATTTCCTTCGATCTGGGCCTGAACTCCTTTCGGATTGATGATCTGTCCGCAATCATGAACGACATAGACTTTTGTCACCCGGACATTGCCGACCGTCCGATCGACTTCTACTTCGACGACGACGCCAACATAGGTGCGCACAAGTTCGTATTTGACGTAACTGACCCCGCGTCCCTTCACGATATTGCCGGAGATGTTCTTCTGTGGCGATGGCCGCTTCTGCCAGTTCGACAGTTTTGCGAGATGATCCAATAGATCGAAGTCCGCGCTTATCGGCAGGATCGGTATATTTGACTCTGAATTTCGAGTGGATCCGCGCTTGCGGCCGCTGCAATCTCGTCGAGGAAGCATTCATTAGCGAAAGTGTTCTGCATCCGCCCTGGCGTTCTGATCCAGGAGGGACGTAACGGTGTCGTCTCGAGGCGATGGCAAACCGTTCTAATATTCGGAAATTTGTAGCCGATTGCGGAATCGCCAATGATGCCACCCGGTGACAAGAGACCATCGACAGGCTTGTCACTCAGCGTTGCGGCCACGAGATCGACGGTGCCTGCCGCCCCTTGCGGAATAAAGAATTCGGATTCCCACGCCGTAACGTTTCCCGATGCATCGACGTTGGCACGCAGGTCGATCAATGTCGGCGGCCCTTTCGGATCCCACCCATGTTCATCTGCTCGCGACCATTGCACGCGCACTGGCTTATCGACGGCTTTTGCCAGCAATGCGGCATCGGCCGCTGCGTCCTCGTGACCATTGCGGCCATAGCAGCCCGCGCCATCCACATAAATGCAGCGGACATCGTCAAGCGCCATCGAAAACATCTTGGCGAGTTGCTTGCGCAGACTGTGGGTCGCCTGCGATGCCGTCCAGCACGTCAATTTGCCGTCCGTGAATTCTGCAATTGCGCAGGAGGGCCCAATCGACCCATGCGTATGGATGGCAAAATCATAGCTCGCGCTCAGCTTCTTACCGCTCGCAGCCAGCGCGGCTGAAACGTCGCCAATATTGCTGGTGACATCGTCCTTCAGGATCTTGGTCGCGCGGACGTGCTCCCAGAGCGTTTTCTGCTCCGGGAGAGTTTCGGAATGTGACCAGGTTGCCCTCAGTTCCCGGGCAACGCGTACGGCGGCCCACTCGGTCTCTGTCACGACCCCAAGGAAATCGCCATCGCGAACCAGTTTGACGACGCCCGGAACGTCCTTGATGGACGATTCGTCGACATTCTGGAGCGTTGCACCGAGCGCCGGCGGTCGGATCACGCTTCCATGCAGCATGCCCGCCACGCGGAAGTCATGCACATAAGTGAATTTGCCGGTCAATTTTTCCGGAATGTCACGACGCGCAATCGGTTTGCCTACGATTTTGTAGTCGGCAGGGTTCTTCGTCGGCGCCGCCGGATCGACTTTCAGCATAAAATCCTTGCCGCCGATCAGATCCGGATAGGCGACCCCGGTGCCGCCCGCTTTCGGAGCGATAACACCTTCGTTAATCGCAAGATCGTCCTTTGCCACGCCCAAGCGTTGAGCGGCTTGATCCAGTAGCGCGTTTCGCGCTGTAGCAGCCGCTTGACGAATTTGCATGCCCCCACTCTGGATGGACTGGCTTCCATAGGTCGGCCCCTGATCGGGCGTGAGCGCCGTATCTCCGGTCACCAGGCTGACATTCGCAAGCGGCACATCAAGCTCTTCTGCGACAATCTGGGCGAGTCCAATATTGACGCCTGTTCCGAGGTCAACCTTCCCGGCGTAAAGCGTCACCATGCCCTTGTCGTCGATGGCAAGGAACGTATCGACCTGATCGAGACTTACAGGCTTTGTCGCAGCGGCGTCCTGCGCGAGCGCCTCCAGGTGCGGCGCGAGTGAAAAGGCAACAACCAGAGCGCTCGAACCTTTCAAAAGATCGCGACGTGAGAGTTGGAGCGGAGCATTCATGGCGAACCTCCCTAGGCGATGGCGGCGCGTTTGATCGCGCGCATGATGGCGGTATGCGTGCCGCAACGGCAAAGATTGGGCCGCATGTAATTGCGGATTTCATTGTCTGTCGGATTTGGCTTGGTGTGCAGCAGTGCCTGCGCGCGCATCACCATTCCGGAAATGCAATAGCCACATTGCGCGGCTTCCTCGTCGATAAACGCCTGCTGGAGTTTGTTCGGCTTGCCATCCTCGAGCAGCCCTTCGAGCGTCGTGATCTCGCGGTCACCCACTGCGGCGATTGGCAGGATGCACGAGAAGGTTGGGCGCCCGTCGATATGGACGGTGCAAGCACCGCATTGCCCCAAGCCGCAGCCGAATCTTCGGACCGTGCAATCCGACATCGTTGCGCAGAACATAAAGCAGCGGGGTCGAAGGGTCGGCATCGACGTCCTGCGACTTGCCATTGATCTTCAGGGAGATCGTCATGGCTGAGCCTCCTGTCTTGCTTTCAAAACTTCGGTTTTGATGTCCGTCCATTGCGGCTGGTCGGTATAGCGCGCACGAATATACTGCGTGATATCAGCAATTTGCGTGTCGGTCAGAATAGCGTCAAAGGCCGGCATGTAAGGCCCGCCGCCGGTTCGGTAAGATTGAATGCCATGAAGGATGACGCGGACGGTGTTTGCGGGCTCTCGCTGCTGTACCGCCGTGCTCAGCGATAGCGAAAGCGCCTTTGATGGGCCGACATCGTTTCGGTCGTTGTGGCATTTCGCGCAGGCGCCCATATAAATCGCGGCGATATCGGCTGGCTGACTTTTTCCAACGTTGTCGGTTATTGCGGCCGTCTTGTTATCTGGCTGCGGCGATAGACTTGCGACGTAGGTAGCGATGGCATGAACCTCGTCCTTCGAAGCTTGACCGAGATTCTTGGCGACGTCGGCCATCGGACCAGCAGCGGCACCATGAAGCTTGTGCCAGCCGGTCGACAGGTATTCGGCAAGCTGATCAACGGTCCAGTGATGTGCAGTGACAAGCGACGCGTTGAGCGGGGGTGCATTCCAGCCTTCGGCGGCACCGCCGGCGTAGGGACTGCCCTTCTTTTCACCACCAAGCGCATTGCGCGGCGTGTGACAGGATCCGCAATGTCCTAATCCCTCGACCAGATAGCGGCCGCGATTCCATTCTACGCTCTTGCTGGTGTCGTTTTCCAAGCTGGCCTGGCTAAGAAACAGAACTTTCCATCCGGCGATGATCGGGCGGAAGCTGAATGGAAACGAAAGTTGATTTGCAGGGATAACGTTGCGGATCGCAGGTATGCTCATCAAGAACGAATATAGGGCGTGAATATCTTCATCTGTCGCCTTGGTGAAATGATCATAGGGAAACGCCGGGTAGAGTTGCCTTCCTTCGCGATCGACGCCCTCGTGCATGGCGCGACGGAACGCCTCTTCGGACCAAGTCCCGATCCCTGTTGCAAGGTCAGGCGTCAGATTGCTGGCGTAGATCGTTCCGAATGGCGTCGGCAATGCCCGGCCACCTGCATAGGGCACGCCGACATCTCTTGTATGGCAATCGCTGCAGTTGCCAATGGCCGCAAGTTCAGCGCCCCGATCAATCGTTTTCCGATCAGAGATCGTCTGGTTCGCTGAAGTCGGCGCGATGGCAGGACGCCAAGCCCAGGCTAGGCCGCCAACAGCAACAAGAACGCCCGCAGCTACCACAGCAAGAATGACTCGACGCAACCGCATATCGGTCTGCTCCGAAACATCGCCAGCATAGAGAATTCTACGGCTTGATGAAGCGGCTTAGTAGCCGCCTCGTGTCAGCAGTATAGAACTAGTACTTTATTCGGCGCAAATTGACATTTCGGGTCCACGTCATTTTTTAGTGCACCAAAAATAGCATTCCAGCCGCTCGCAATCTCGGCTTCTCGGGATCTAGGCCCGTTACGGAATAGAGACGGCCAACTTCGTTGCCATGCAGCTCGAATATTCTAGGCACTGGGCGCCACGTTGAAGAAGCCGGCCAGGCTATCTCCGCACTTGATCCGACTCGCACGGCGAATGGCGACAACGCGTCAAGCCGACGTAACCTTTATCGGCACTTGCGCGATTTCCGCTATAGGTCAATCGGGCCCTCGGTCGGCTACCCTACAACTCTGATGCGCGGGCAGAGCGGCTGTGAAGCTGACCGATCGCCGCACCCGCTCACTTGCAAAGCGCGCGTGCCAAATCTTCCGACACGAACGCGCCATCAATTTCGCCTACAGTGAGAGACGTTCCACCTCGGACGGCGCGGAGCCACACACTTCCGAGCCGCGTTGCAAGCCAAAATTTCTTCGATATGCGGAGAATGCCAATGGCGCGAACGACTGCTGCCGGCCAGGCGAATGTGTCGACCGGACCTGATCCCGGTCACGCTGATCGTCAATGGCGCCGAACACCATCTCAATCTTGAGCCATGGATCACGTTGCTCGATGCGCTGCGCGAGCGCCTCGAACTGACCGGCACCAAGAAAGGCTGCGATCATGGCCAGTGCGGGGCGTGCACGGTACTGGTCGAAGGACGGCGGATCAATTCGTGCCTGACCCTGGCCGTCATGAAGGACGGCGCCAGTATCACCACGATCGAGGGGTTGGCCGGCAACGGAACGCTGCATCCGCTGCAGCAGGCGTTCATCGATCATGATGCGTTCCAGTGCGGCTATTGCACGCCGGGCCAGATTTGCTCGGCCGCAGGCTTGATCGCGGAGGGCAGGGCGAAGACCCCCGATGAGATCCGCGAACTGATGAGCGGCAATATCTGCCGCTGCGCCGCCTATCCCAACATCGTTGCGGCGATCGAGCAGGCGATGAGGGCGCCATGATCAACTTCCAGTACACGCGGGCCAGCGACGTCGCGGACGCGATCCGGCAGATCGCGGCCGATCCCAAATCGAAATTCATCGCCGGCGGCACCAACCTGCTCGACCTCATGAAGGACGATATCGAGCAGCCGTCGCGGCTGATCGATATCTCGCGGCTGCCGCTCAAATCCATCGACGTCACCGATGACGGCGGTTTGCGCATCGGCGCGCTGGTGCCCAATGCCGATCTGGCCTGGCATCCGCTGATCGAGCAACGCTATCCGCTGCTGTCGCGCGCCATCCTTGCGGGCGCGTCGCAGCAGCTGCGTAATATGGCGTCGACCGGCGGCAATCTGGTCCAGCGCACGCGCTGCTTCTATTTCTACGACACCGCGACGCCCTGCAACAAACGCAAGCCGGGCAGTGGATGTTCGGCGATCGAGGGTCTCAACCGCGGCCACGCGATTTTGGGAACCAGCGACGCCTGCATCGCGACCCATCCCTCCGACATGTGCGTCGCGCTGGCGGTGCTCGACGCGCAAGTGCGGGTGGCGGGGCCGGCTGGCGAACGTAGCATCGCTCTCACGGATTTTCATCGCCTGCCCGGAGATACGCCGCAGCGCGATACCAATTTGGCGCCGGACGAGATCGTGACGGCGGTCGAGCTGCCGGCACAGGGATTCGCCAGCCACTACACGTATCTGAAGATCCGCGACCGTCATTCCTATGCATTCGCGCTGGTATCGGTCGCGGTGGGACTGGAGATGGACGGCAACGACATCCGCCGGGCGCGGCTTGCGCTTGGCGGCGTCGCGCACAAGCCGTGGCGGGATCGCTCGGCCGAAGCGGCGCTGGAGGGACAGGCTGCCGATCCGGCGGTGTTCGCCCGCGCGGCGGAGCTGGTGCTGCGCGACGCCAGGGGATTCGGTCACAACACGTTCAAGATCGATTTGGCCCGCCGTGCCATCATACGGGCACTGACCCAGGCCGCGCGCGGCACGCCACAGTCGATATCCAGCAAGAAGATCGCGTGAGTATGCCAATGACCGCTTACATCGGGACTGCCACCTCCCGCGTCGACGGGCGCGACAAGGTCACCGGGGCGGCGAAATACGCCGGCGAATTCGGCGCGCCGAACCTGGTTTTTGGCAGCGTGGTGACGTCCACGATCGCGAAGGGGCGAATTGCGCGCATCGACAGCAGCGAGGCCATGAAGGTCGGCGGCGTGATTACCGTGCTGACACACGAGAACCGGCCGCTCATGGCCGACAACGACGAGGCGTACAAGGACGATGTCGCGCCCGAGGGATCGCCGTTCCGCCCGCTCTACGACAACAGGATTCTGTTCAGCGGACAGCCCATCGCGCTCGTGCTGGCCGAAACCTCGGAGATCGCGCGCTTCGCGGCGTCGCTGCTGCATATCGGCTACGACAAGGAGCCGCACGTCACCGATCTGTATCGCGTCCGCGACGATGCCTTCGCGCTGGAAGCCCCGGCAAAGCCGCGGGGCGATGCCGCCAGCGCATTTGCCGCGGCCGAGGTGCGCCACGATGCCGAATATTACGTCCCGATCGAGCACCACAATCCAATGGAACCGTACGCCTCGACGGTGCTGTGGGAGGGCGGCGGCAAGCTCACGGTCTACGACAAGACCCAGGGCGTGCAGAATGTGCAGCGTTATATCTGCGGCATCTTCGGCATGAAGCCGGAGGATGTCCGGGTGATGTCGGCCTTTGTCGGCGGCGCGTTCGGCTCGGGATTGCGGCCGCAATATCAGGTGGTGCTGGCCGTGCTGGCGGCGCGGGCACTTCAGCGTTCGGTGCGTGTCGTGCTGACACGGCAGCAGATGTACGGGCTCGGTTATCGGCCCGCCATGATCCAGCGGATCAGGCTGGGCGCGAAAGCCGACGGTACCCTCGATGCGATCACCCACCACGCCATCACGGTGACATCGCAATTCGAGGACTTCCATCGCCACGAGACCACGTGGTCGGGCCTGCTCTATACCAGCGCCACCGCGGCTTACGCGCACGAGCTGGCGCGGCTCGATCTTGCGACCTCCTGCGACATGCGCGCCCCGAGTGCCACGACGGGTGTTCATGCGCTGGAATGCGCGATGGACGAATTGGCCGTGGCCCTCAAGCTCGATCCGCTGGAGCTGCGCCTGCGCTGCTACTCGGACCGCGATCAGAACAGCGGTCTGCCGTACAGCAGCAAGAACCTGCGCGAATGCTACCGCCAGGGCGCGGAAGCGTTCGGCTGGTCCAGCCGCAATCCGGCCCCGCGCGCGACGCGCGATGGCGGCGAACTGGTCGGCTGGGGCATGGCGACGGGGGTTTGGGAGGCGCTGCAGATGCCGATCTCCGTCCGCATCACGCTGAGTGCGAACGGACACGCCGAGATATCCTGCGCGACCTCCGATATCGGCACCGGCACCTATACTATCATGGCGCAGGTCGCGGCCGATGTGCTGGGCCTGCCGCTGGACAGCGTTCATATCAGGCTCGGCGATTCAACATTGCCGCAATCCCCGGTGGAAGGCGGCTCGTGGATCGCCGCCTCGGTCTCCAACGGCATCGTGACGACGGGCGATGCGATCCGGGAGGAGCTGTTGCGTCTGGCGCAGAACATGGCGGAGTCGCCCTTAGCTGGGGCGCAGCCCGGCGACGTGACGCTTACGGGCGGCATGATCGTCAGCAGGAAAGACGCCCAGCGTGCGGTGTCGATGTCGGATGCGCTTCGGCATGGCGGGGTGGATCGCATCACGCGCGAAAACGCCACAACTTTCCCCGACGACGGCGCGCATGCGCACAATACGCATTCGGCGATTTTCGCGGAAGTGAAGGTGGACGAACAGCTCGGTGTCGTCCGCGTCACGCGTGTCGTCAGCGCGGTCGCCGCCGGGCGCATCCTGAACCCCAAAACCGCGCACAGTCAGATCATGGGCGGCGTGGTGTGGGGTATCGGCGTGGCGCTTCACGAGGAAACGCTGATCGATCACCGTTTCGGGCGCGTCATGAATGCCAATATCGCGGAATACCATGTTCCGGTGAACGCGGATGTGCACGACATCCAGGTGATCTTCGTTGACGAGCAGGATGACATCGTCAATCCGATGGGCATCAAGGGACTGGGCGAAATCGGCATCGTCGGCGTTTCGGCTGCGATCGCCAACGCGGTCTATCATGCCACCGGAAAGCGCGTGCGCGATCTGCCCATCACGCTCGACAAGCTGCTCGACTGATCCGGCGGCAGGGCGCGTACTCGTAAATCCGGAGAGATCCATCGATCTGGCGATGTCCGCATTGCGCTCGGCAGATGCTTCACGCGCAGAGGTTAAAGTGAACACGGGCGCTACCGTTGGCGCTTTCGCGGTCCTCGAACATCATCACAGCGAAACCGACGCCTTCGCTCCAATCCAACACATAATAGGGTCTGAATCCGCGCGATTCCCTTCGGATCTGACCGATGCCGCTTTTGGCGCGGCGGGCAGCATCCACAACCGAACGAAACTTGCTGCACTGCGACGGAACGTCAGTTGCACACTTCCACCGTTTCGAGCACTTATTGTTGGTATCGACGAGCGAATCGAACCCTTGAGCCGCGACAGACTGCATGGCATCGTGACCCTCAACGTCCAGGCCGGAGCAACATGACGAGTCCCTGCCGTGTTCTACTGATCTATCCGAAGTTCGTTCCGGACTCGTTCTGGAACTATACGGAAGCTTGCGAACTCGTCGGCGCGAAGTATCCGGCGGCGCCACTCGGACTGATCACCGTCGCCGCCATGCTGCCGAAGCACTGGGACATTCGTCTCGTGAACCGTAACACCGAGCCTTTGACGGACGCGGACTTCAACTGGACCGATCTCGTAATGATCGGTGGTATGCTCAACCAGCAGCCGGATTTTCTCGACCTGATCGCTCTCGCCCACCTGCACGGCAAGCCAGTATGCGTTGGTGGGCCTGACGTCTCCTCCAGCCCGCATCTTTACGCGGAAGCGGACTTCCAGGTGATCGGCGAGGCCGAGCAAGTCATCGAGGAATTCATCGCCGCCTGGGAAAGGGGCGAGCGCAAGGGCGTGTTCATCGCCGAGAAATTCAAGATCGACGTCACGCTAAGCCCGATGCCGCGCTACGATCTGATCAAGTTCGATCATTATCTCTTCATTGGTGTGCAATATTCGCGTGGCTGTCCGTTCACCTGCGAGTTCTGCGATATTATCGAGCTGTATGGTCGCGTGCCGCGCACCAAGACCCCCGATCAGATTCTCGCTGAGTTGCAAGCGCTCTACGATCACGGTTATCGCGGGCATGTCGACTTCGTCGACGACAATTTCATCGGCAACAAGAAGAACCTCCGCATCTTACTGCCACGGCTCAAAACCTGGCTGGAAGAGCGAGACTATCCATTCGAGTTCTCGACCGAAGCCTCGATCAATATCGCTGATGACGGCGAGCTGTTGCAGGCAATGAAAGACGCCAACTTCTTCGGGATTTTCGTGGGCATTGAGAGCCCCGATCCGGAGACCCTCGTGCAGATGAAGAAAAAACAGAATACCAGGCGCAACATCGCCGAGTGCGTTCACAAGATTTACAGCTACGGCATGTTCGTCACCGCGGGTTTCATCGTTGGGTTCGATACCGAGAAGATCTCGATCGAGCAGGCGATGATCGACTTCATCGAGGAAGCGAACATTCCAGTCTGCATGGTTGGACTACTTTATGCGCTGCCTGGTACACAGTTGACGCGGCGGCTGGCCCAGGAAGGCCGTCTGCACAAAGGCCATGATCTCATGAAGGTCGAGCAGGCGGGGGACCAATGCACGCTCGGCTGCAATTTCGACACCAAGCGTCCGCTCCGTGACATCCTTGCCGATTACAAGGCCGTGCTCGGGCACGTGTTCAGCCCGGCGGCATATGCAGGACGGCTGACGCGGCTTGCGGGCATGCTGGACCGGTCCGACCGGCGCCGCGACCTGCCGGATGGCGACATGCGCAAGAGGCTTGGCGGCATCGACAGCGTACACACGATCATGCGTGCGCTGCCGGAGGTTCGCGAGCCGTTCTGGAAGACCTTCGTCGAGGTCGCCAAGTCCAATCCAGGCGCGCTGCGTTACATCGTGATGCTGATGGCGCTGTACATGCACCTCGGGCCGTTCTCGAAGCGCGTGATCGGTGAGATTGATCGCCGGATTGCCGAGCTGGACGGTATGCCTTCGTGAGGGGCTCTTGCCGTCCTGTTTTGCGAGGCGCAATCTTAAATGTATGCTCGGCGACAGCGCCGTTTGGGGCTGATCATGAGAAGTCTTCTCGCTGTCACATTTGCGTCGTTGACGTCGATCGCAGCCGTGTGCACCCATTCCAAACTCGGAGCCGGCCGCCTATTTAGCTTGCTCGATCGCCAAGTGAGTTCGCCAGACTTTCCAGATTTTGCGGCCTCACCTCAATCAGGCCATGGCGGGGAGCATCGATATCGGCGATCAGGAGGAAGCCAAACGAAACGATCAGCGGCAGCACGAACAGCAGCCTTGGCCCGACTTTGCCGCTTCGATAGCCAATCAGCGCATTGGAACATAGTGCGATGATCGCCATGAGAAACCATGCGGCTGTGGGAATCCGATTCCAAAACGCTGCCTGCGTATAGCCTTGCGAATTAATTACATCGTTCATTCCGGCGATTGCCAACGCCTCCACGGGCGTGGGCTGCGCAGATGAGGATTTGCGGACTGCAGACCAAAGAGCCGTTTGCAACCGGGCCGTCTGTTCGGTCAGTTGCTTGCGCTGATTGTCGTCTTTGTTGAGGTAAAACTGGATACGAAGGCCCGTATACTCGGCAAGGAGCCTGCGGACGTTTGCGGCGTCGGCGGTGGGAAGAAAATCGGCGCGCAATATTTCAGTTCCAATGGCGTTGGCCTCCGCCTCTTCGAAATTTTTGCGCTGATCATAACGATTGGCCGCCATCGAAAAACTGAAGCCGATGATCAGGCCGAGCAACGTCAGCGTAGCCGCAAGGATGACACCTAGATGTTCGTTCTGCTCGGTATCGGCGATCGGATAACGCCTGCGCAGCCATGATCCTGCGATCGCAACGACTGACAGTGCCACAAAGGAAACAACGAACAAAAGCTGCGGGTAGTGCGTCAGATTTTCCATGACCGGGTCGGTAAAATCAAAGGCCCGACCCGCGCATTCCGGCCGGGAGAGAAAATGACTATGATGCATTTTGCCGGCATTGTCACGGACTGCCATCTCATGGCCGCACGGCTGCTTGGGGTCAAACTCGTGAGAACTTGGCCTCAGCAAATGTCTTCCGGGTTACGCTCAGGAGCGGACATCTCGGTACAGTCGGCATGTCTCGAAGGTGCCCCACTTCCGAACTCGTGCGGCGCAACAAGCGCTTCTATTCAACTACCTCGTCGGCGGGGGCAAGCAGCGTGGGACACGTCAAGTGCATCGTTTGCGCTATGGGCCTGCCGCACCTTTTCAGCCAGGTCGCGATCCGGGGTGTCAGGTGATCTTGAGAGCTGTGCTTCTTGCCCCAGAAAGCCGGCGGTGTAACGATCGGAATCAGCGGTTTTCCAAGGCTGTCGAGGGCTTGACCGAGGGCTGCAATGCCTGCCATCGATCGATGGGACGAGCCTTTATCGTAATCCGAACACCACCAGCGGACGGCGCATTCGGCAATCAACTGTTTCCACCCCAAAGTAAAAAATAGTGCCAGGACCGCGCAATTGGCGTGAACCGCACCGCGCCAGGGGACGCGATGTGCCAGGAACGGAAGTCGTCGCGGCCCCTCATTCCGCGGCAAGCTCCAACGGCGCTTCGCGCGGCACGATCATCCGGATTTTCGTTCCCTCGCCAGGCTTGGTATCCAAATCGATCCGACCGCCCAATCGATTGGTCACGATGTTGTAGGCGATGTACAATCCGAGGCCGACGCGGCCCTGGTCGCGCCGTGTCGTGAAGAATGGGTCGAACGCCTGGCGCTGGGTTTCCTGATTCATTCCGCAGCCATCGTCTGAAATCAGGATTTCAACATTGTCCTTGTCGAACGCCCGCGTCGTAATGTGGACAGATCCTGGCGCATCGTCTGGAAAGGCGTGCGCCTCAGAATTGAGAACCAGATTGGTGAGCACCTGGCCGTAAGGTCCGGGATAGCTCTTCATGGCAAGGTTGGGCTCGCAATCCACCCTGAACGCAAGATCGTGGCTTCGCAGGCCGGACCGTAAACTTCTGACAATCTGTTCGGTCACCTGGCCGAGATCAAAGCCCCTGCGGTCCAGGAAATCGCGATCGGCAGCGACCTCCTTGAACGATTGTATCAAATCCACCGCGTGATTGAGATTGGCCATTATTTGTGAGGCCGCCTCCCGGTTTGCCGCAAGATATTCATTTAGAATCGAGCGCCGCACATTGCCGCTGGCGACATCCGCTTCGAAACGATCGGTCTTGTTGATAAATGTCGAGGCGACGGTCAGGCTGTTGCCCACGGGAGTGTTAATTTCGTGGGCAACTCCCGCCACCAGTCGTCCGAGAGCGGAAAACTTCTCGGTCTGCACGAGACGATCCTGGGCCGCGCGCAGGTCATCGAGCGATCGCGATAGCTGTCTTGTGCGCTCCTGTACCTCCTGAAAAAGCTCCGCAGTCGATATGGCGATGACCGCCTGGTCAGCGAATGCCTTGAGAAGCTGGATGTCGTGCGGCGAAAACGGAACCGCCTCTTTGCGCGAGACACCGATCGAACCCAGGCTCACGCCATCGCGCATCATCGGGCAATATACAAAACTGTGCCGGTTCATTTTTAGGGCATAATCACGCAGATGGGACGAGACGTGCGTTGCGGTCTGGGCGTCGTCAACCTGAAACAGCTTGCCCTCGAGGATCACCCGGCCAGGCTCGGTATCGGCGCGAAGCGGCCGAGGGTACGAGCCCTTGAAAAACGCAATGGAGGCTTCGTCGGTAGTGGTAAACGCGGCCAGGTGAAGCGTGTCTCCGCGCCGCCGAACGACGGTTGTGGCAGTACCGCCCACCAGGCGATTCGCACTCTGTGCGATGGCGTCGAATACTGGCTGCACGTCGTCGGGCGAACTTGCGATGACCTTCAGGATGTCGCCTGTTGCAGTCTGCTGCTCGAGCGCCTCGCTAAGCTCGCGTGCCAGCCGCGCAACTTTTGTTTCTTGATCCGCAGCGAGGGAGATGCGACGGCCCAAGGCCTTTGGCGCGATGCTGAGCTTTAGCTTTCCGCCTCGCACAGGTCTCGCGCTGCCGTCCGTTGTGAAGCGCCGCGTCATATCCCGCCCCTTGTTCGGGTTTCGCTAGCCTTTGTTCTGTCTGCCTTCAGTGTCGCAAAAGAATGCTTGCCGCGCCTAGAGCGCCATGTTTTTTGCGCTAGATCAAGAAATCTTCAGCAATGGGTAATCCCGCACCGCGATTAGAGACATATCCCATTAGACCCATATCCCGTCGAGTCGACGACGATGTCGGCATTTGTGCTGCAAGACATTGTCAAAACATCAGTTTCGGCTGAGGTGCATTCGCGTCGTTTTGTCGCGCTGCCGATTGCTTCCGGTCGTACCCGAACACCAGACATGTCGTTGCACCGCGCGGCGGGCTTCCGATGAAGCCGGATCTAAAAAGTTAAGTCGTGGCCAACAAAGACAAATCATTGGCCTGCAATCACAAGCGCTGATCTTGATCCTTCGCTATACGGTCCTGCTGCCCGCGCCGGCGAACCGTGATGATCGCGAGCCGCTCCATTCGACTTTGCTCATTTGGATCGAAGATTTCAGACGATGTCCTCCGACAGCCAGATCGCATTATTCATCGATGGCGCCAATCTCTACGCCACGGCCAAGGTGCTCGGTTTCGATATCGACTACAGGCGCCTGCTCAAGGAATTTCGCAGACGCGGGGTACTGCTGCGCGCGTATTACTACACCGCAGTCGAAGATCAGGAATACATCTCCATCCGCCCGTTAATCGATTGGCTCGATTACAACGGCTACACCCTCGTCACCAAGGCGGCCAAGGGGTTCGTTGACGCTGATGGTCGCCGCAAATTGAAGGCAAATATGGACATCGAACTGGCAGTCGATGCCATGGAATTGGCCGGGCATATGGATCAGATGGTGCTATTTTCCGGCGATGGCAATCTACGCTCGCTGGTTGAAGCCGTGCAACGGCGCGGCGTCCGTGTCACCGTGGTCTCCACGATTTCGAGCCAGCCGCCGATGATTGCTGACGAACTGCGACGCCAGGCCGACGTCTTCACCGATCTGATTGAGCTGCGACCGGTTATCGCACGCGAAATTACCAAAAAAGAAGGTGCCGCTCCCCCCTCAAGAGGTTAAACGAAATTGACGCGGCGTCATGCCGGTCCAGCGCTTGAATGCGTGGGTGAAAGAGCTGACCTCGCCATAACCCAACAGCCACGCGATCTCGGAGACCGGCAGATCCCGCTCGGCAAGATAACGCCTTGCAAGAGATGCTCTCGTCTCTTCCAATATTTCCGCAAACGCCACATCCTCATCGCGAAGCTTGCGTGACAACGTTCGCGTACTGATGGCGAGTTTCTGCGCGACGCTCGATGCGCTGGCCTTGGCATGTGGGAGCAGCTGCGGCAAGACTTTCTCGACAGCCGATCGGAGAGAGGTGTGCACTTGCGGGCGGTGGGCGAGCGCTTCTTCCGCGTATCGCCGTAGCAGATCATTCAAATAGTTGTCAGAACCGACGATGGGCAGGGATGCTGCGGGCGCCTGAAAAACGATCTCGTCGCTGGCAGCGCCAAATTCGACATCACATCCGAAAAAGCTCCTCATTTCCGGGGGCGTTTCGTCTCGCTGGTGCCTGATCCGCAGGCTGCGCGGTGCCAGCCGGGTGTCTGTCACTTGCCTGCAGATACGCACCACCGTCACCAGCCAGAACTCCATCTGATGCCGATCTGACCGTCTGTCGACATCGACATAATCGAGCGTAATCGTGGCCGCGCGCTCGTCCAGCTTCACGTCGAGGCGGACACCCTCATTCATGATCGTGCAATATCGCTTTCCATTCTGCAGGGCATCGGCAAGTCGTTCCGATGATGCGATCACATAATAAATGAGCCCGATTTCGCGGAGATCGAAATCACGAGCGAGGTGAAAGCCAAGAAGTTGATCATGAAGTTCTTCTGACGCGATCTCCAGGATTCTGATTTGCTTGGGAACCTCAAGCCGGATGGTGTCATCGCTGACCTGCTCTGGCCTCGCTCCTACCTCGGCCAGAACCGCTGCCACATCCTTGCCATGCTCGCGCAGCCGCGCGCATGCGAGCCGTGCGAGAGCGCCGGTAGCACTTGGTATCGAGCAAAACCCGTCAGGTGTACCGGAGCGCATGAGGCGAAAGCACAGTTCGTTTTAACCGGGTCGTTCTGAAATCGTCACAGATTCCGCAATGGACGTAAGCTTAGCGAAATGTGAGCGAGGGTCCAAGTGTCTTATGTTTGAAGAGGGTCGTTCGCGTCGTTTTGCCCCGCTGCCCGATTACTTCCGGTCTTTCCCGAACAGCGGAAGTGTCGTTGGATGTACTAAATGACGCGATGTTCCAGAAGTGACGTTGTGTGTACCACGGCAAACAGTGTCTCCATTCGGAGCTACTGCAATGTCGCCAGCAGGCTGGCCGCAGACTTCAGATCTGCGGTGTCCAAGCCTTCATCGAACTGGTCGTAGACCGATTGCAGCAGCTCGCGAGCATCCTCGCGGCGGCCTTGTGCCGCGGTCAACCTCGCCAGATCGATTGCGGTGCGCAACTCGCTGGCTCGCGCGCCTTGCTTGCGGCTCAGCTCGAGCGAATGGATGAGGTTCGCTTCCGCTTCGCCGACGCGCGGCTCCGGCATCGCGAACAGAACGGCGCCCCGTACGCGCAGCAACTCGGGCATGTTGATCATGTCGCCGTTGGTCTCGACCAGATTGATGCCGTCGTCGGCCGTTCTCAGGCTCTCGGCAAATCGTCCAGTTGCGGTCAGTCCTTCCGCGAGCGCGATGTGGAAAGCCGAGATCATCAGCCCGTAATTCGCGGCGCGAAGTTCCTCCAGGCAGTCCTGCAGGACGTCAACTCCGCCCTGTGCGTCGCCGCGGCGAATGGTCAGCTCCCCCTTGAGACCGTGCCCGGCCGCGATCTGCGGCGCCAGGGAATGCGAGCGGGCATTCGAGACGTACCAGTCGATGAGCTTCTCGGCGTAGGGCAGGTCGCCGATCCAGAGGAACAGCAGCACGGCATGCCGCAACACGATGGACAGCACGATCGGATCGTCGATCCGCTCGGCGTCTTTGATTGCACGTCGTGCGCGCTCGGCGGCCTGATCCGGATGGCCCTGCAGGCACAGCGTATTTGCCAGGGCGATCGCAGCCAGAACATCGTAGTCATAGCCGAGATAGGTCGTGCCGCTCTGTGGTGAGCGCGGCCGATGAAGAAGCGCCGCCTGCAGCTCGGCGCAGGCGCCGCTGAGGTCGCCGATGAAGTGGAGTGAATTTCCGAGGCCGAATTGGGCCAGCGCGATTGCCGCCGGGTCGCCCAAGATTGTAGCCGTGGCCGAACCGCGTCTTGCGTATTGCAACGCTATCGTGAAGTTGCCCTTTCGCATGTGGAAGATATTCAGCGAAACCATCAGCCACATCTGGTAGAGGATGTCGCCACGTTGTTCGGCGATGACGAGGCTCCGGTCCAACGCCGCACGCGCGGCATCGGTGCCGCCCTGGGTAAACATCAGTGAAAACCCCAGCGCCGCCTGCAGCCGCATTTCTTCAGCCATGCCGCGCCTGCCACCGCCAAGAACGAGAATCGCCCGCTCCGACCAGCGATGACATTCGGGCAGCATCGACGTCGCGAGCAGAACGGGCGCGGCGGCGACGGCAAGTTCGACGCGCAAGCCGTCGTCGTTGTTGCCGGGAGAGAACGCCCAATGGAGCGCGGTGCGCAGATTGTCGATGTCCCTGATGTAGTGGGGCAGATCGTCAAGGGCCACACGGGGGCTCACGGCGGCCGGCGCGAACAGACTGCGGAAGAACTCCGCATGGCGACGAGCCACCAGGTCCATTGCACCGGTCTCGCCGAGCTTGTCGAGCCCATAGGCCCGGGTGGTTTCAAGCAACCGCCAGCGGCCGGACGCTACCGACGTGTCCAGCGACACCAGCGACTTGGCCGCCAGGCTCGCAATGCCTTCAGCAATCGCGGAGTCGATCGCGCCGGTGTCGCCCATCACCACGGTCGCTGCCTCGAGCGTGAATCCGCCTACGAAAATCGACAACCGTTGCAGCAGCGTCCGCTCCGCGTCCGGCAACAGTTCGTAGCTCCAGTCCAGCGTCGCACGCAGGGTCTGGTGCCGCGGCAGCGCCGTGCGGCGGCCGGCCGTCAGCAGGCTGAAGCGGTCGTTCAGGCGCTCGGCGACCTGCTGAAGTCCCAGCACCGCGACACGCGCCGCCGCAAACTCGATGGCAAGCGGGATGCCGTCGAGCTGCCGGCAGATCGAGGCGATCAGTGGCAGGTTTTCCGCGCGCGCTGAAAAGCCGGGATCGAGCGCCATCAACCGGGTGGTGAAGAGCTGGACAGAGCTGTATTCGTCGATATTGACCGCGCTCTCGAGACTTGGCGGCGGCACCTCCAGCGGCGGAACGCGATAGACGTACTCGCCCTCGCTCCGCAGGATCTCCCGGCTCGTCGCCAGCACGGACGCATTCGGGCACATGCGGACCAGGGCTTCCGCGAGCCTCGCCGCGGCGTCAGCGAGATGTTCGCAATTGTCGAGCACGAGCAGGAGTTTCTCGCTGCCGATAGCCCGGGCAACAGCTTCGGCGGAAATCACGGTGCCACCGATCTTCAGCCCGAGGACAGGAACGACCGCGGACGGCACCAGCGCGGGATCGGACAGTGAAGCCAGTTCGACAAGCCAGCAGTCACCTTCAAATGTCGGAAACAGGCTGCGCGCGACCTCCAGCGCCAGCGCACTCTTTCCGATCCCACCGGGCCCGGTCAACGTGACGACGCGATAGGCCGACAAGACATTGAGCAGATGCTGCGTGGCTGCGCTGCGGCCGATCAGGGGCGATCCCGCGATCGGCAGATTGGATCGAAACGGCTGCCTTGGCTTGCGTTCCGAATGATCCCTCCGACGCTCCGGCTTGCTTGCCTGCCGGATAGTCCAATTGCCAAGCATGCGATAGCCGCGGCCGGAGACCGTGTTGAGCAGCGCCCGGTCCGCGCCCAACGCCTTGCGAATGGCGGAGATGTGGAAGTGGAGGGTGTTTTCCTCGACCGCGGCGCCCGGCCACACCCGATCGATGAGATCGTATTTGCTGACGAGTTCACCTCCCGCCTCGACGAGAACCTCCAGTATTTCGAATGCGCGGCTGCCAATGGGAACGGAGACACCGCGGGACCGCAACTCGCGCCGATCAAGATCGATTTCCCACTCCTTCGCCGCAGGTACGGCTCGTGGGCCTTGCTCTGGCATCGCCGTCTCCGCGGGCTCGCGCAATCCTCAGAACTTCTCAGCTCTGACTCAGGGAATTGACGCGCGGAACCAGCTTAAACGCTCGTCCCGGCGGTGAGAAGGCCGTCGCGCGGTCACATGAGCGGGCGCGTCGACGGCCCCGAACATCGCGGACATTTGCCGGCAGACAAGGACCCGTTCCCATGAACCGCATCCAAAAACTCGCAGCACTAACTCTCGGAGCAAGCATGATGACACAGGCAGCCATTGCAGCGGCCCCCGACGCCGCCACCGACCCGCGGATCGATCCCGAGGTGCGATCGTTCCTTGCCAAGATCAACAAGGACAGCAGTCCGTTTTGGGAGCTGCCTCAACCAAAGCCGCAGGAAATTCTCACCGGGCTCCAGTCGCAGACGGTCGTCGACATGTCTGGCGTCACGACCACCGAACGGACAATCAGCCAGGATGGCCGCACGGTGAAGCTGTACATCATGAAGCCCGAGCAAGCGGGCAGTAATCCGGGCGTGCTGCTGTTCATCCATGGCGGCGTCTGGATCGTCGGCAATTTCCAGAATCATCAGCGCTTGTTGCGCGATCTCGTTGTCGGCTCGGGGCAGATCGGCGTGTTCGTCGAGTACACTTCCTTACCGGCGGCGAAATTTCCGACCCAATTGGAGGAGTGCTACGCAGCCTTGAAGTGGGTCGCCGAGCACGCCCGGGAATTCGGTGCCGACGGCACTCGTATCGCCGTTGCCGGTAATTCGGTCGGCGGCAACATGAGCGCCGCGCTTCCCTTGATGAGCAAGGACCGCAACGGACCCAAGATCAGCTACCAGGTGCTGCTCGTGCCGGCGACCGATGCAAGCGTCGATACCCGATCATATCTGGAATACGGCAACGAGCGCTTCCTGACGCGCGCGTTCATGAAGTATGGCTGGGATCTCTACGCTCCCGACGCGAAGACCCGCAACAATCCCTATGTATCGCCGCTTCGCGCCAGTGCGAATGAACTCAAAGGTTTGCCGCCGGCACTCGTCATTACCGCGGAGAACGATCCGCTGCGCGACGAAGGCGAAGCCTACGCGCGAAAGCTGAAGGAGGCGGGTGTCAGCGTCGATGCGGTTCGCTACAACGGCACGATTCATGATTTCGTGGCACTGAACGCGCTGCGCCATGTGCCTTCCACTGAGGCGGCTATCGATCAAATCAACGCCGGCCTGCGCCGGCACCTCGATCCGGCAACGCATTAGCCGGTGCGATTATAACGCGGCGGCGCATTTGCCGCCGCGTCCATGCCACGGGAGCGGATTCACGCGCAGCGTGATTTCTCGAGCCCTTTCAACGTGATTTGCCCTGTCCAGTCGTCGCGGAAAAAATATTCTGCTTCACATGCGGCCCAAATCACCGGCTTATTCCCGCCGTCCCGTCCCAAACGAGGGGCGGCTCGCGATCGTCACGAACGCGGGGCGGGATGCGGTGGACGCGGAGGCGCTTTTGACGAACGGCGCTAAAGCGGACGGCGAAGTCGTGTGGTCCTGACGCCCCGATGCTGGCGTCAAGTTGGTGATGATGTCTGCGCATCACGTAAGTGATGTCGCTCGCGCATCACACCGGCGATGGTGACAAGAAAGCCGGTCGCCAAGGGGAGCACGAAATAAGCCGTAAAACCATTGCGCAGGGAAGGCCGGACTGCTTCCGCTGAACCTGTATGCTCGTGTGCGTCTTTTTTCTGCCTTTGCACGCGAGACCGCGGGTGCAGCGCGCACCCGGTCTTCCCTGCGCCCTCTCTTGGGATGGCCTGCCTCCCTCTATTTTGGGAGGGCAGGACATTCAAGCAAGACTCGCGCGAAATGTGCCGCGAGATCGCGGAGGTGTGGTTGCTAATGATAGCTGTTTGAATCGGAAGTTCCGTTGAAGGCGATTGATGCCTCATGCGTTCCGTCGTCCCGGCGAACTGTAGGGACCCGTCACCCCAAGGGCTCGCGATGCGAAGCGATGCGCAACAACGATGTGGACTTGACACCGGAAACCTTGGCTGCACGGCGTCTGGGTCGCTGACGTGCCAGGGACGACGAAGGGCGTCGCCGCCTCAGTCGAACAAACTCGACACCGATTCTTCCGCGGCGGTGCGGCCGATGGCTTCGCCGATCAGGGCGGCAACCGAAAGCATGCGGATGTTGGCCGCCTTGTTTACCGCCTCGGTTGGCAGGATCGAATCGGTGATGACGAGTTCTTTCAGCTTCGACGAAGCGATGCGGGCCGCCGCGCCGCCGGACAGCACGCCGTGCGTGATATAGGCGTAAACTTCCTTGGCGCCGTTGGCGATCAGTGCGTCGGCCGCGTTGACCAGCGTGCCGCCGGAATCGACGATGTCGTCGATCAGGATGCAGGTATAGCCGGCGACGTCGCCGATCACGTTCATGACCTCGGATTCGCCGGCACGCTCGCGGCGCTTGTCGATGATCGCCAGCGGCGTGTTGATGCGTTTGGCGAGGCCGCGGGCGCGCACCACGCCGCCGACATCGGGCGACACCACCATCAGATTGGAAAGGTCGAAGCGCTCCTTGATGTCGCGCACCATCACCGGCGAGGCGTAGAGATTGTCGGTCGGGATGTCGAAGAAACCCTGGATCTGCAAGGCGTGCAGGTCGAGCGTCATGACGCGGTCGACGCCGGCATGGGTGATCAGATTGGCGACCAGCTTGGCCGAAATCGGGGTACGCGAGCTGGACTTGCGGTCCTGCCGGGCGTAGCCGAAATAGGGGATCACAGCGGTGATGCGGCGCGCCGAGGCGCGGCGCAGCGCATCGGTGATGATCAGCAGTTCCATCAAATGGTCGTTGGCTGGAAACGACGTCGACTGCACGATGAAGACGTCGGAGCCGCGGACGTTTTCCTGGATCTCGACGAAAATTTCCATGTCCGCGAACCGGCGAACCACGGCTTTGGTCAGCGGCAAATGCAGCCAGTTGGCGATTTCCTGCGCCAGCGCGGGATTGGAGTTGCCGGCGACGAGCTTGATGGAGCCGTTTTTGGCCGACATCGCGGCTTCTCCTCGCGCCTTGCTGGATACGATGTTCAGCATATCGGAATACCCACGGAACCGGCGCCTTCGACGAGCGAGGTGATATCAAGGAGGTGGCGCGGCTGGCAACCCATCCTAGCCGGTTTTCCGCGTAAAATCGCGGAGCTGGGCCGGATGGTAAGCTAATTCTTGCCCCTCAGCGGGCGGCGTAGCTCAGCGAACTGACGTCGAATGCATCCGGCGCGGGCGAATTTTGCTCCGCGCTCGCAACCGCCGGGCCGCGCAATTCGGGTGCGGCGGCCGGTGGCGGCGCGTCCGCCGGGGCGATCCCGTTGATCATGGTGCTGAGCCCGCTGAAACCGGCCTGCGCGATGCGGCGCAATACCAGGTCGTCGGCGCCGGCCCAGGCGTCGCGTCCGGGCTTGCCGGCCGGCTCCTCGCCGGCGAGGCGCAGCGCGCGCTGCTGGTTGGCGTCATAGACGTCCCAAACCCAGGAGATCGTGGTGCGGCCATGGTTGACCTGGGCGGCCAGATAGCTGCGCACCCGGTAGGAGGCGGTGCCTTCGCGGGACACGATCGAGAGGTTGCGCAGCTTCGATTCCGAGTCGAGCACGCCGACCATGCGGTCGAACACCTGTGGCGGCGGTCCGTCGATCGATTCGAAGGTGACGGTGGCGCCGCTGCCGCCACCATTGGCCATCGCAAAGGAGTTGCTGCCGGGAGCACCGCCGGCGGCGCAGCCACCGAGCGCACAGGCCAATGCGAGCCACGTCGCCGCGATTGCCGCACGCGAAATCGCCCGGCTGGCCCGGAACAGGCTGGTTGACGCTTCCCTCATTACCCCGAGCGATATCGTTAAAACGCATTAACGTCTAGGGCAGGAACGCTACAAAGAGGAGGGGTTGAAGAGGTGGATGCAGAAAATCTGCATCAAGTTGAAACAGTTAGAGCTCCAGCGCGATGGCGTGGACGTGGCGGCCGTAGTCCGGCTCCTTGCGATGTACGGAGCGGCGGTAGCTGAAGAAATTCTCGTCCGAATAAGTATCGGCGCCGATATCGTCGATCATCAGGACGCCGGCATTTTCCAGCCGCCGCCGGATGTAGCCGGCGAGGTCGAACATCGAATGGCCCTCGCGTGCCGACGGCATGAAGAACAGCGCGTTGTCGGTGTCGGCGTCGATGAACCGCTCGACGAATTCGGCGCCGACTTCGTAGCTGGGCTGCCGGATCAGGGGACCGATCGCGGCGATCATGCCGTTGCGCTCGGCGCCAAGTGTTTCCATGGCGTCGATCGCCAATTCCAGCACGCCGGTCAGCGCGCCCTTCCATCCGGCATGGGCGGCGCCGATCACGCGTGCGTTCGGGTCGACCAGCAAAATCGGGCCGCAATCGGCCGCGGAGGCGCCGATCGCAAGACCTCCAATGCGGGTCACGATGGCGTCGGCCATCGGCCGCGATCCGTTGTCCCAGGGCGCGGTGGCGACCACCACATTGGGCGAATGGGTCTGATGCAGGGTGAGAAAATGCGGTGGTTGGACGCCCATCTGCTCGGCCATGCGGCGGCGGTTTTCCGCAACATTGGCGGGATCGTCGTTGGATCCGATGCCGGCGTTGAGACTGCCGTAAATGCCGCTGGAGACCCCGCCCTCACGCGTAAAGAAGGCGTGGCGGAGGCCGGGAATCGCCGAAAGCAGGGGCGATGCGAGCGTGGCGGAATCCAGCATCATGCAGTCTCGGCCTTGTCGGACGGCTCCAGGTCGCTGAAGCCCGCCAGCGCAGTGAGGTTAGGTTCTGAAATCGCCAACACCTTGAACATCGAGCCCATGCCGCCGCGACCGACCCCGATCAGACGTTTCAATGCGCTCGAAATATCCTCGGAAACCTCGTGCGACGCCTTCGCCATCAAGCCGACGGCGCGGGTCTCGATGCCGAGGCGCTTGAGAAACTCGCCTTGCGGCACCGGACCATGGACGCACGCGCCGAGATCTTCCGCCGCGCGAGCCAGCGCCTGGAAGTCGACATGGGCGGTGACGTCGGCCTCACCTGGATTTTTCAGGGGATCGGTGAAGCTGTGCCGGGCGATCGCCTGGAACGTGTCGCCGGCGTCGCTGCGCAAATGGCCGTAGTCGATGATCAGCGCCGCGCCATCCTGGTCGCGCACGCGGCTGGCGAGCTTCATGATCTCGGCATCGGGCCGCCATTCGAACACCGCGCCGACCGGTGCGGCACGCACCAATGGCGGCAGCAGCATCTCGAAGCGCGGCGTCGGCTCGGCGGCGGCGCCGAACACCATCTTGCCGTTAGCGTCCAGTTCGACCGTGCGTTCGTGCCAGCCGGTCTCGCGCCGGATCGCCTGATGGATCGGCAGCACGTCGAAATATTCGTTGGCGAGAATGACCGCCGGGCCGTCCGGCACGTCGTCGATGTTGTCGTGCCAGGCGATGTTGCGCACGCCCGACAAATTCGCTCTCTGCTTCTCGCGCAGTACCGGATTGATTTCGACCAGATGGACGCTCAGCGCCTGATACATCGGCGGCAATACCCGCAGCGCCCGCAGCGCGTCCGCCATCAGGGTGCCGCGGCCGGGCCCGAGCTCGATCAGCCGCAGCACCGACGGCGAGCCGATCGACTTCCACACCGACGCAGCCCACAGCCCGAGCAGTTCGCCGAACATCTGGCTCACTTCCGGCGCGGTGGTGAAATCACCCTCGCGGCCCAGCGGATCGCGCGAGACATAGTAGCCATATTGGGGATGCGTCAGGCACATCTCCATGTAGCGCCAGACCGGCATCGGCCCCGACGATTTGATCAGTCGCTTGAGTTCGGATTGCAGCGGCGAAGTTTCGGTCACGGCGTGCCTTGGTCGGGGATGGTGATCTGCTTTGGCGTCTTCCGGCGCCAAGCCACCACGATAATGATCGCGCCGGCAAGTATCATCGGCAGCGACAGCAGCATACCCATGGTGAGCCCGCCCCACAAAAATCCGAGTTGCGGGTCCGGCTCGCGAAAGTGCTCGCCGACGATACGGGCAAAGCCATAGTAGGCGATAAAACTACCCAGGATCAGGCCGGGCCGTTTCAGCGCACCCATCCGGATCATCACCGCCAGCAGCGTAAACAGGACGATGCCCTCCAGCGTCGCCTCGTAGAGCTGGCTCGGATGACGGGGCAGCGGCCCGCCATTGGGAAACACCATCGCCCAGGGCACGCTGTCATCCGCGGGCCGGCCCCACAATTCGCTGTTGATGAAATTGGCGAGCCGCCCGAGGAACAGTCCGATCGGCCCGACCGCAGTGGTGATGTCGCCGAGCGACAGAATCGGCAGGTTGTTCTTCCGGCAAAACAATATCACCGCGGCAACGCAGCCCAGGAAACCGCCATGGAACGACATGCCGCCCTTCCACAATTCGAAGATTTCGCTGGGATGGGCTGTGAAGAACGGCAGATTGTAGAACAGCACATAGCCGGTGCGGCCGCCGAGGATGATTCCAACCGTGACCCACAGGATGAAATCGTCGAGCTGCAGCAGCGAGATCGGCGCCGGGCGGCCCCATAATTTGTCGTTCTTGATCAGCGCGCGGGCGTAGATCCAGCCCAGCAGGATACCGCCGATATACGCCAGCGCATACCAGCGGATCGCGATCGGCCCGATCGAGATCGCGATCGGGTTGAAGACCGGAAAGGCAATGGTGAGAAAGGGCATCTAATCCTTGAGGCTCAGGTCGACAGGTTGCGGCGATAGAGCGCCAGGAGCCGCTCCCAATGCCGTTCCGCCGCGTCGCGATCGTAGACCGGCCGCTTCGGGAAGGCGAAGCCGTGGTGGGTGCCCGGATAGATCTCGACCTCGGCGTTGGCGCCCTTCACGGTGGCTGCGATCTTCTCGATGGTCTCCATCGGGGCGTAGATATCGGTCTCGGCGCAGCCGAAATACAATTCGGCCTTGGTCTTTTGCGCGGCGAGATGCGGGCTGTCGGGCTGGTCAGTCACCAGGCGCGTGCCATACATCGAGGCGGCGGCTTTCACGGCCGGAAAATGCGTCGCGGCGTTCATGGCATATTGTCCGCTCATGCAGTAGCCGACCGTGCCGATCAGGTCCATGCGGGCGGCTTTCTGGCCGCTGGCGTAGGCCAGCAGGGCCTTGGTGTCTTCCATGACCAGCGGAATGGTCAGCGAATTCATCAGCGCGAACATCTTCTTGCGTTCCGGCGATTCCGGATCCGGATTGATCGGTCCGAGCTCCATCTCACCGGAGCGGTAGTACATATTGGGCAGCATCACGTAATAGCCCGAAGTCGCCAGCCGCCGCGCCATATCGCGCAGCTCCTCGCGGATCGCCGGCGCGTCCATGTAGAACAGGATGATGGGAAACGGGCCGCCGCGCTCGGGATGACTGATGAAGGTGGTGGTTTTGCCGTCCTTGGTCGGAATGTCGATTTGCTGGTCGATCATGGGCGTTTCTTCTCATTTTGTGATTCTGGTTTGGCCTGAGGGCGCTGAGTACGATTGCAAGGAAACCGGAGCATGACAAGGTAATCGGGGCTTTGCGGAGGCGGGCTTGGAAGGGAAATCCGGTCTTGAACCATGGAGCCGGGATTGCCATTGTGATGGTGTAGCGACCCAGCAGCGACCGGAGCTCCCAGATGACCCAGACCAGCAATCGGTTTTTCGACGAGATCGGCCGCCTGATGAACGACGCCGCCGGCGCCGCCCAGGGGGTCAAGCGCGAGGTCGATACCGTCGTGCGCAACCAGGCCGAAAAAATCCTGCGCGATCTCGATATCGTCAAGCGCGAGGAGTTCGAGGCGGTCAAGGACATGGCCCGGCTGGCGCGCGAGGAAAATGAAGCGCTGAAGACCCGCATCGCCGCGCTGGAAGCCAAGCTTGGGGGCTCCGCCTAAAGAGCCCGATGCCGGCAGCCTCAAGACGGACAGGTGGCCGGGCTTTGTCCTGGCCGTCCAGGTCCTTGGCGCTCCAAATCTCAGAAAAATCCCTTCATTTCCTTGTCATTTCGCCCCTTTGGGGCTAGAACGCCGCCACGTCCGCAGCCCCCGCACCCCTGGAGGCTTGCTGCGGCGTTCAGCGGGCCGCGATGCGGCCTTTAACTTTTTGAAAAACAAGGACTTAAGACAATGGCGACCGTCAAGGAATTGAAGGCGACCGCACGTCCGTCAGGCGGCAAGGGGGCCGCACGGGCAGAGCGTCGCGCCGGGAGAGTGCCCGGAGTGATCTATGGTGACAACCAGCCCCCCGTGACCATCTCGGTCAACGATGCCGAACTGCGCCAGCGCATTATGGCCGGCCGGTTCCTCACCACGATTTACGACATCGATCTCGAGGGCAAAAAGCATCGCGTGATTCCGCGCGACTTCCATCTCGATCCGGTGCGTGATTTTCCGATCCATGTCGACTTCATGCGGCTCGGCGAAGGCGCCACCATCCGCGTCAGCGTTCCCTTGCACATCCAGAACGCCGAATCGGCGCCGGGCGTGAAGCGCGGCGGTACCGTCAACATCGTCACCCACGCCCTCGAATTGGAGTGCTCGGTCGACAACATTCCGCAGTACATCGAGGCCGATGTCTCGACCCTGGAGATCAGCCACTCGCTGCATCTTTCCGACATCAAGCTGCCGGCCGGCGTGAAGTCGCTGTCGCGCGAAGATGCGACGCTCGTGACCATCGTGCCGCCGTCCGGCTACGCTGAAGAAATCAAGGCGGCTGCGGCTGCCGCGGCGGCCGGTCCGGCTGCGGCTGCGGCTCCCGGTGCTGCTCCGGCGGCTGGCGCTGCGGCGCCTGCGGCAGGTGCGGCTGCGGCGAAAGCCCCGGCGGCTGGCGCCAAGGCGCCCGCCGGTGGTGGCGACAAGAAGAAGTAATAGAGCGCGGGATGCCGCGTCATGCGTCTCTTTGTTGGTCTCGGCAATCCCGGAACGAAGTACGCGCATAACCGGCACAACATCGGCTTCATGGCCGTTGATGAAATCGCACGGCGTCATGGTTTCGCACCATGGCGCCGTCGTTTTCAGGGTGAGACTTCCGAGGGCACGTTGGATCGCGAACGGGTGGTGCTGCTCCGCCCGGCAACCTTCATGAACGAGTCGGGACGCGCGGTTCAGGAAGCCGCGAACTTTTTCAAGCTCGGCGAGAGCGAGATCACCGTATTCCAGGATGAACTCGAACTGCCGCCAGGCAAGGTTCGCATCAAGGTCGGCGGCGGCATCGCCGGTCACAATGGTCTGCGTTCGATTTCGGCCCATATCGGCAATGAATATCGCCGGGTGCGGCTGGGGATCGGCCATCCCGGCGTCAAGGAATTGGTGCACGGTCACGTGCTGTCGGATTTCGCCAAGAGCGACCGGCCCTGGGTCGAGGCGCTGTGCGAGGCGGTGGCCGATAACGCCGGACTGCTGGTAACGGGCCGCGACTCGACGTTTCAGAACAAGGTGCATCTGGCGATGCAGGCCAAGGGATTTTTCGAGAAGGAAGATGGCGGCGCCTAACGCTACGCCGGTCACAGCGAACGGACTTCAGGACACATTATGGGATTCAAATGCGGTATCGTCGGACTGCCTAACGTCGGCAAGTCGACGCTGTTCAACGCGCTGACCGAGACGGCGGCGGCGCAGGCGGCGAATTACCCGTTCTGCACCATCGAGCCGAACGTCGGCGAGGTCGCTGTGCCGGATGCGCGGCTCGACAAGCTGTCGGCGATCGCCAAGTCGGCGCAGATCATTCCGACCCGGCTGACCTTTGTCGACATTGCGGGCCTGGTGCGCGGCGCCTCGAAAGGCGAGGGCCTCGGCAACCAGTTCCTCGCCACCATCCGCGAGGTCGACGCGGTGGCACACGTGGTGCGCTGCTTCGAGGATTCCGACATCACCCATGTCGAAGGCAAGATCGCGCCGCTGGCCGATATCGAGACCATCGAAACCGAGCTGATGCTGGCCGATCTCGACAGCCTGGAAAAGCGCGTCGACAACCTGACCAAGAAGGCCAAGGGCAACGACAAGGACGCCAAGGAACAGCTCGACCTCGTCAATCGTGCGCTGGTGCTGCTGCGGGACGGCAGACCGGCGCGGTTCCTCGAGCGCAAGCCGGAGGAAGAGCGTGCGTTCGGCATGCTCGGGCTGTTGACCTCCAAGCCCGTGCTCTATGTCTGCAATGTCGAGGAAGGTTCGGCCAAGGACGGCAACAGCTTTTCAAAGCAGGTGTTCGAGCACGCCAAGAAAGAAGGCGCGGTCGCGGTGGCGATCTCGGCCAAGATTGAATCCGAGATCGCGACGTTGTCGCGTGAGGAGCGCACCGAGTTCCTCGATACGCTCGGTCTGGAAGAGGCGGGGCTCGATCGCCTGATCCGCGCCGGTTATCAACTGCTCGATCTCATCACCTATTTCACCGTCGGCCCGAAGGAAGCCCGCGCCTGGACCATCAACCGCGGCACCAAGGCGCCGGCGGCGGCCGGCGTCATCCATACCGATTTTGAAAAGGGCTTTATCCGCGCTGAAACCATCGCCTATGCCGACTACGTTGCGCTCGGCGGCGAAGCCGGCGCCCGTGATGCCGGCAAGCTGCGGCTGGAAGGCAAGGAATATGTCGTCGCCGACGGCGACGTGATGCATTTCCGGTTTAATACGTAAAGATCAGATTCGCTCTCGCTGCCGCAGCGACCTCATCCCCTCAGGATGAGGTGCGCTCGCGGTGGTTGCTAATGCCCCTGTCCCTGGTCGCGGATCGCGCCGAGGTGTTCGTTGATGCGGAACACGATCAGGATGAATTCCGCGGCGATGCGCGAGAAGATCACCCCGACCAGCACCCTGGTGATGGCGGAAATCAACACGATAAATCCGCCGAACGGGCTGACCGCCATCATCGCCAGACCTGAAAAAATCTCGGCTATGCCGAGCAGAATGATCAATGCGATCACCAGCCAGTAAAAGGTCTTGATGATCGTGGGAGTGATAAAGCGATCCCACTGAAACAGATCCTGAAAATCAAACATCGCTCGTTCTCCCGGCAAGTCGAATATGATTCGCGTCTAATCTGGCTCGTGACCAGACACGCCCTAGCCCTGAATGTCGTCCCGGGCAAGCAGGACAGGACAAATCCGGGGCCAGCGTCGAACGGCGGTGTTCACCCGCGGGGCATAAGCCATGCAGGCCATGTCTTTGGGCGGCTTGAGATTGCTGCAAATAACGGCCACAATCAGGCTTCTCTCCAGCAATCCTCATCATGAAACTGACCTTCGAAGATTTTAAGCCCGGCCACTTCGGTTCATTCGGACCGCGCCGGGTCACGCGTGAAGAGATACTGGCGTTTGCCGCCGAGTTCGATCCGCAACCGATGCATCTCGATGAGGAGGCCGCGAAGCGCTCGATGCTCAAGGGCCTCGCAGGCTCGGGATGGCATCTTTGTTCCGTCATGATGCGGATGATGTTCGACGGCTTTATCGGGCGCACCGCGTCGCTGGGATCGCCCGGCGTCAATGAATTGCGCTGGCTGGCGCCGCTGCGGCCGGACGATGAGTTGACGCTCGACATCGAGGTCACGGAAGCCAGGGTTTCCCGCAGCCGTCCCGAAACCGGGATCGTGACCTTCCACGGCGTGGCGCGTAACGCGGCGGGGGAAGCATTGTGCGAGATCGTCACGCCGATCATCGTCGAGCGACGTGCCGCCGCCGCCGCGGAGCCGCGCTGATGCGTTTCTTCGAGGACCTCGTGGTCGGGCAGCGACGTGAACTGGGATCGTTCACCTTCACCGCAGAACTGATCAAGAAATTCGCGGTGCAGTTCGATCCGCAACGCTTTCATCTCGACGAGGAAGAAGGCCGCAACTCGCTGTTCGGCGGATTGGCCGCGTCGGGCTGGCATGTCGGGTCGGTCTGCATGAAGCTGTTGGTGGCCGATGGCCAGCGTCAGGCCGCGGAAGCCGCCGCGCGCGGCGAGAAGGTCGCGATCTGGGGACCGTCGCCGGGATTTCGCGAGTTGCGCTGGATCAGGCCGGTGCTGGCCGGCGACACCATCAGTTTCGCCAGCGAGGTCGAATCGCTGCGAACGTCCGAGAAGCGTCCCGAATGGGGCATCGCGCAGGCCCGTAACAGCGGAACCAATCAGCGCGGCGAACCGGTGTTCTCGTTGCTGGCGACGGCCTTTGTGCCGCGGCGGAACATTGCCTGACGTCGAAGCATAATCGGTGCAGCTTTTCGTAAACCATCTTGCATCAAATGCGCGGTGCGGAACCATCGATCTGATAACGCATTTTAACCTTGTGACCGCCATAGTCGATCAACGGGGGCGGGACAGGGGAAAGCGATGGCGGACCGCGGCAGCTTGAAATTTGTTGGCTTTATCTTCGCAAGCGTCACGTTGGCGGTGATGCTGACCACCGGGGTGGTGGTGAAAGGCTATGCCGACGGCGCCTATTCGCTCGAAACCACATCGAGCATCAGCCACAGCGTTACGTTTCACTAACCATACGCAAGATCAGCGGCTCCAGGCCAGCGCCAGAATCACCACGGCCACGACCAGCAACCCGACAAACCGGATCATGATGGTGCCCATCCTGTGCGGCGAGGTTCGCAACGGAATGGGATCGGTATTATCCGGCCTGATGGTCTGCATGAAGAACTTTCCCCGAACGCGCCGGGCCCCAGCGTGGTGCCCTGTCTTGGTCGCGGCGTCGATCCGACAAGTTCAAATACAATTTGGCTAGATTTTTGTTTTGACGCGTTTTCTTCGCGCGTACCGGCCACCCCGGATCAAGTCCGAGGGCATGCTTCGCTCGAAAACGCTATGAAATAAAACCGCCGCACCCCGGAGCGGAGCGCGGCGGCCATTTTGGATGGAGATAGCTAGGCGATCAGCTGTTGCGCAGGCCGTCGGCGGCGCGTTTCCACTGCGTGACGTTGTCGGCGATCATGCGGGTGGATTTCATCGCGGCCTGGCTGAGCTGGGCGTAGCCGGAAATCTCACGCTGCACGCGCTGGCCTTCGGCGTGCAGCAGGTCGCGCAGGCTTTCGAGTTCGGAAATCAGCTTCTCGATTTCCGCGAGCGACGTTCCGGCGACGCGCTGGATCAGCGAGTTGACGTTGGTGACGGTGGCCTCAGCGGTGGAGTCGAGCGCGGGTTCGTCGGTGTTCAGCATGCCCGGCGGCCGGCGCAGATAGGCGATATCGTTGCGCACGAAATCGCGGATGCCGGCCTCGACTTCCGAGACGGCGGCAAGGTTGTTGTCCACTTCCGGTTCAGTTGAAGTTGATTCAACTGGTGTAGAACGATTGGTCGCAGTCATCGGCCGTCCCCTTGTTTCGCGTGATGCCAGCGCGGTAGTCCCCCGCACGACGAAAGTTTAACTGTTGCCATCAGGACTTCCGATTTTGACCGCATCGGGGCCAATATGCGGCAAGGCTCGATCTTTCGTGGGAATTGAGGCGCCTGCTTCTACCAGCTTTGCTTGAAGCCGGCGCTGAAACTCTTGTTGGTGGTGCCGAGCGAAGTCTCGCCGATCGAGCCTGAAATACTGACGCCGCCGAACAGCTTCTGCTCGGCGCCGACCTTGCGCAGCCATCTGTCGTCGGTCGATGACAGCGACTGGCCGGCGGTGAAGCTGGTGCCGGTGTCGGCGATGCTCAGCCTGGCGGACTGATCGGTTTCGTAATTCCGTACGGGACGTCCGATAATGCCGGGCACGGGTATGACGCCCTGTTCGACCAGGTTGTAGCCGTTCTGCAGCGTCAGCGAATATTGCTCGTTGAGCGGGAGCGATTTGCTCAGCGAGGTGCCGAGCCTGGTCTGCTCCTGCGAGGGATCGACCCGGGCTTCGACCGCGGTCTTGTCCCAGATCGAGCCGGCGCCGGGTGCCGTGATCGCCGCCCATGCGGTGCCGGAGGATTGCGGCAGGCTGCCGCCATTGGCGAGCTTCTCCGACAACAGCTGCGACTCCGTCAGCGTCTGCGGCTGCCGGGTCACGGTCATGTCGGCGCCGACCCGGGTATCGAGGAAAGGCGACACCGACTGCTTGACCGAGACCGCGGCCGAGCCGTCCGACTTGTCGTTCGACGACCACGACGCGTCGGTGCCTGGTGTTGTCTTCGGGGAAGTAGCACGCGCCTTCGAGGCCGGGGTCCAGGTCAGGGTCGATGCGTCGACATTGAGTTGGCTCCAGTCGAGCTCAAGCCCCTTGATGTCGGAATCCCTGGCGGCCGTGCCATCCGCCGCGGGCGTCTGGGCGTCGTCAGGAGCGTCCGCATCGGAAGCATCCGTGGCGTCGGGGGTGGTGCCGCCCTGTTCGGCGGGTGGGTCGGTCTTCATATCCTTGGGCCAGATCTGAGCGCCCGCTGGCCCCGACAAAGCCAAGCCAACGCCGGCCGCCAGGATCAGCAGCCCGCTCCGTCCGTATCGCCCGATGGAAGTCATTACCCAGCCCGCATGCTTCGCACGTGAGCAATGCGGCTTAACTCGTGCAAAATTGTGGCGGAGCCCTAAAGCACGCAAAGGTTACGAGGCGATCATCCGCGGCAAATGGATCGGACGCCCCAGCGTCTGCTCGACAAGATCAAAGGTGTCGACCAGCACCCGGATATTGACCAGCCGGCCCGCGCGGAATTTGGCGAAATGCGCCAGCCGCAGGCTGACCGGCTTGTTGGCGTCGAGCGCGGTCAACGAATAGCGCATCATCGACGCCGCCGAATCCGTGCCCAGCATGACCAACTCGCGATCGAAGCGATGGACGCGGACGTTATCGGCGATCTGCTTGATCACCTGCAGCACGGCGGCTTTGCCGCGGCGCGCCCCGAAAAACGGAAACATGTCGATCGGCCCATAGATCGCCCAATCGACATCTTCATCGATCAGGCTCTCGAGGTCGGCGTAATCGCGTTCGTTGATGGCACGATGCAACGCGCGTGAGAAACGCCAGAGACTATGCTCTGTCATGATGTGTTAAATCCTGAACTTGATCTGGAAATAAGCAAACGCCCTTCATGGCGTCATTGGCGACGCCGCGGCCGGTTGCTGAACTTCATTGTTGAAGGTCCAAATAGAGGCGGCTTGCCGGAATGCAATCTGCAATTTTGCATTGCACAAATGCGAGGCTATTGAGGGAAATATACGTCTAAAAAGGGCTGCATCCGCGCAACACACGGTGTGATTATGCTTGGAAAGTGTGTGCTAGAGCATGATCCGGAAAAGTGGAAACCGGTTTTCCGAACGGATCATGCTCAAGCAATAGACTAGAGCTGGATGACGATTCGAAGATAAGTCATCCTGCTCTAGCCGTCGGATCGGTGCAACGGCTCGCGTTCGATGGCGATTTGATTATCGCGCGCGGCCATCACGCCGAACAGCAGTGCGCCGCTGATTCCACCGAGCGCCGCCCCGAGCGGCATGAAGGTAAAGAACACCAGCATGCCGCTGTAACCTTCGAGATTGCTGGTGTTGAAGATCTCGATCCAGGCCAGCCCGGCGCCGATACCAAGCGCGGCGCCGCCCAGTGCGCCCAGCACCAGACCCAACGCCACAAGCAACGCAATTTTCATGACAATATTTTCGCAAGTATTCTTGTGGCGACTCGCAATAGCTCGACGTTGGTCGCGGAAAGGCACGTCGAGGTTCAATGCGGTCGGCGAAATAAGCGCCGGCGCGCGACGTGCGCAGTCAGCTCAACGCTCCATCGCGTCGCGGACGCTGCTGGCAAACAAATCGGTCAGGTCGCGGCCGAGCAATTGCTGCACGAAATCGAACGAGTCGAAGAACGCGCGGTGGGTCAGGATCAGCCCGGCGCGGAAGGTGAAGAATTCCGCGGTCTCCAGATGCACGACGCGATCGTCGCTGCGCTTGGTCAGGCTCAGGAACTGGATCGCGGCGACCTTGTCGCCGTCGACAGCCGTCAATTTGAGTTCGTATTTTCGGTCTTTATAGCGCTGCTGCTGGGTACGGATGGCTTCGCCGACCCAGGCTTTGCCTTGCTTGACCCCGAGATGCGGAAACAGATCGACCGGCGCATAGCTGATGGTCTCGAAATCTTCGTCGCAACAGGCCGTCGCGGTTTCGATGTCACCTGAATAATAAGCATCGAAAAATTTCACCACGCATTGGCGGTTGGGATTGTCAGTCATTATCGTTCTCCGGCCAATGCTCGATCCGACTCGCAATGGTTCTATTTTGAATGGAATTACCCGACGATCAATCGTCAAAATGGCCTATGGGCTGGCGCGCTCCAACGGCGAAATGACCCGCAATCCGAGCGTGTATTGACGTCGCGCCACCCATTTGGGTCTCGACCCCTGACGCCGCAAGACCCGAAGGCGGACGCCGGGAACAGCACGACCATCATTTTATTCCGCAACATGCGTCCGGCAAATTAGTCGACGGCGCGGGGCCGGCGCTTCACAGCCGCCGATCGGGCCCGTATCGTCCGCGTCAGGAGGGCGACATCAAAAGCCCTTCAAAAGAAAATCATGGGGGGAATGATGAAAACGATCGCGTACCTTGTCGCCTGCAGCCTTGTATCCTCGCTGTCGGCGTTGTCGCTGCCGGCCACAGCCCACACGCCGCAGCAACCGCCGCATCAACTTTACAATGAGGGCGACCTCAAGTTGGAGAGCGGCGAGGCGATCAAGGATTTCTCGATCTCCTATGTCACCCACGGCACGCTGAACGCGAAAAAATCCAACGCCATCCTGATGGTGACGGCGATCTCCGGCAACCATCACCGGCTCGACTTCATGATCGGGCCCGGCAAGGCGCTCGACCCCGACAAATATTTCATCATCTGCACCGACGCGATCTCGAACGGCCTCACCACGTCGCCGAGCAATTCCAGGGCGCAACCGCGCATGCAATTTCCGAAATTCCTGATCCGAGACATGGTGGAATCGCAATATCGCCTGCTCAAGGAAAAATTCGGCATCGACCATGTCGTCGCGGTGATCGGCCCGTCGATGGGCGGCATGCAGACCCTGCAATGGGGCGTCAGCCATCCGGAATATATGGACGCGCTGGTGGCGATCGTGCCGCTGGCGAAAACGCCGGGCTGGACCGTCGCGGTGCTCGACGCCTCGCGCAAGGCGATCATGGACGATCCAGCATGGAAGGATGGCAATTACGATGCGCCGCCGGAAAAGGGCGTGCGGCTGTGGCGCGACATCCTCAGCCTGCTGGCGGCGCGCACGCCGGACATGTACTCGGCACAGTTCAAGAACGGCATGGATGCGCTGCCCTGGATGGCTGAGCAGGAGAACGCCATGATGAAGGCGTTCGACGCCAATGACTGGATCTACCAGACCTGGGCCTATGAGCGGCACGACGTCGGCACCACGCCGGGCTTTAACGGCGACACCGCCAGGGCGCTGGCCTCGATCAAGGCGAAAACCCTGATTCTGACCGGCACCAAGGATCTGCTCAATCCGGAATTCGAGCCGAAGGAAATGGGCAAGAACATTCCCAATGCCAGGATGATGACGATCAGCCCCGGCACCGTCACCGGCCACGCCTCCGCCGGCGGCGCTGGTGCTGCCGATGTCGAATTCCTCAACCGCGAAGCCGGCGCGTTTCTCGACGAGGTGACCGAGGGCGGCAAGAGGTTGAATTAAGTGAGACCGCGCGTGGCGCAGCACCACTCCGTCGTCCCCGCGCAGGCGGGGACCCATAACCCCTGGCGTTCATAATCCGGCACCGCGGTTCAACACCGATTACTGACTCGGCCAGCAACATGAGCGACACGGCGTATGGGTCCCCGCCTGCGCGGGGACGACGAGAGGTTTGATCCGCTAAGCGGAACCCGATCGCGCCTGCGTGGTTATCCAACCGCGCCGCATCGGCGACGTTTCACAGGGAATTTAGCGTCATGAAGATATCAGCCGTATTGTTCGCCGTCGCCGCGCTGACGCTGGCCGCGAATTCAGCCGAGGCCAAGGGCTGCATCAAGGGCGCGGTGGTCGGCGGCGTCGCCGGTCATTATGCCGGCCATCATGGCGTGCTCGGTGCCGCCGCCGGTTGCCTGTATGGCCGTCACGAAGCCAACAAGCGCGAGCAGCAGCAACAGCAGACCCAGGGACAGGGACAGCCGCCCGCGGGTCAGGACAAGATGTAAGATTTCTCCCGTCATTGCGAGGAGCTCTTGCGACGAAGCAATCCAGGGGCCGCACCGGAAATCTGGATCGCTTCGCGCGCAATGACGGTGGGAACGATGCGTCCCTGAGCGGCGTTTTCTCTCCGTGAGCCAACGGAGACGAACAATGACAAAACCCCTCACGAAAAACATCCAGCCGGTCCCCGAGGACAATCAGTGCCACAAGGGGTTGGGCAGCGCGCCAGCTGTGCCGCTCGACACCACCAAGGGTCATCGCGACGATGAGAAGCACAACATCCGCGAACAGGCCGCGCATGGAAATTTGACGCAGAACACCAGCCATCGGCGATCGGGATGAGCGCGCTATAGGCGCGCCACCACTGCCAGTCCGCGATTAACCTGTCAGACAGCCAAGACAGCAACTGACTTCAAATCATCTCTTTGAAGATCATCCATCCCGTCAGCCACACCACAAAACCCGCGATCGCGCCGAGGAACGCGCCGGCGATGCGATGACGGCGCCATAATAATGCGCCGGGGATTCCGCCCAGCAACAGACCGGGGCTGCCGAAGAGTAATATAACTGCAATCAGACTGATGGGATCGTTGAGGATGCCGATGTCTGACACCGGCTTCCTACCGCTTCTTCCATCCACCCCGATGCCCCGGCGCACCCCCACTCGATCGCGGGGAGGGGCCGAACTCTGGCCCTGACTGCCGCGAGTCCGTTGGCTGGATGATCCGGCTGCTGCCGCCGAACGGTTTTGCGGGCAGGGCGGCGTTTTGGCGGAAGGGCAGGGATTCGGGGCCGTGCATCTCGTCGAGATGTGGCTTGTGCACTTTCGAGCCGGATTTGCCGCTGGCCTTGAGTGCGGAAGACACGGTTTTCTTCTTCATCGCGCTTGAGGGCAAGTTCGCCGCGTCGCCATACTTCTTCGTTCCCGCATAGGCGCCGGCCCTGTTCTGCACGGTGCGCTGCTTGGCGGTGGGGTCGTCGACCACGGCCAACTCCGTGGCGCGCAGGCGTTTGACTTCGTCGCGGAGGCGGGCGGCTTCCTCGAAGTTCAGATCGGCGGCGGCTTCGCGCATCCGTGTTTCGAGGTCGGCCAGCACGGTCTCGAAATTATGGCCGATGCTGATGACATCGTCGGCGAGGCCGCCGTCGCCGATCTCGACCATGACATGATCACGCTCGTAGACCGAGTTCATGATGTCGCCGATCGACTTCTTGACGCTTTCCGGCGTGATACCGTTGGCGGTGTTGTATTCAACCTGCTTCTCGCGGCGGCGGTTGGTTTCGGCGATGGCGCGCTCCATCGAGCCCGTCATCTGGTCGGCATAGAGGATCACCTTGCCGTCGACGTTGCGCGCGGCGCGGCCGATGGTCTGGATCAGAGACGTTTCACTGCGCAGAAAACCTTCCTTGTCGGCGTCGAGGATCGCGACCAGTGCGCATTCGGGAATGTCGAGGCCTTCGCGCAGCAAATTGATGCCGACCAGCGCGTCGAACGCGCCGAGCCGGAGATCCCTGATGATCTCGATGCGCTCGATGGTGTCGATATCAGAGTGCATGTACCGCACGCGAATGCCCTGCTCGTGCAGATATTCGGTGAGGTCTTCCGCCATGCGTTTGGTCAATACCGTGATCAGCGAGCGATAGCCCGCTTGCGCTGTCGCGCGGACCTCGCCGACGAGATCGTCGACCTGGGTGCGCGCGGGACGAATGTTGACCGGCGGATCGATCAGGCCGGTGGGGCGGATCACCTGTTCGACGAACACGCCGCCGCTCTCGTTCAACTCCCACGCCGACGGCGTCGCCGACACCGCGACTGATTGCGGGCGCATCATGTCCCATTCCTCGAACCGCAGCGGACGGTTGTCCATGCAGGAGGGCAGGCGGAAACCATATTCGGCCAAGGTCGCCTTACGGCGGAAGTCGCCGCGGAACATGCCGCCGATCTGCGGCACCGTGACGTGGCTTTCGTCGGCGAACACCAGCGCGTTGTCGGGGACATATTCGAACAGGGTCGGCGGCGGCTCGCCGGGCCGGCGTCCCGTGAGGTAGCGCGAATAGTTTTCGATGCCGGCGCAGCTTCCGGTGGCTTCCATCATTTCGAGATCGAAGGTGGTGCGCTGCTCCAGCCGCTGCGCTTCCAGCAGGCGGCCCTGGTTGTTGAGCTGGTCGAGCCGCATTTTCAGTTCCGACTTGATCGACTTGATCGCCTGTACCAGCGTCGGGCGCGGTGTCACATAGTGCGAATTGGCGTAGATCTTGATGAATTCGAGCTCATCCTGCTTGTGGCCGGTGAGCGGATCGAACTCCTCGATGTTTTCCACGGTGTCGCCGAACAGATTCACGCGCCAGGCGCGGTCTTCATAGTGCGCCGGGAAGATGTCGATGACGTCGCCGCGCACTCGAAAGGTGCCGCGAGTGAAATCGGCCTGGGTGCGCTTGTATTGCAGCGCGACCAGGTCGGCGATCAATTGCCGCTGGTCGATGCGCTCCCCCTTCTTCAGCGCGAAGGTCATCGCGGTGTAGGTCTCGACCGAGCCGATGCCGTAAATGCACGACACCGAAGCCACGATGATGACGTCGTCGCGCTCCAATAGCGCGCGCGTCGCCGAATGGCGCATGCGGTCGATCTGCTCGTTGATCGAGGAATCCTTCTCGATATAGGTGTCGGTCCGCGGCACATAGGCCTCGGGCTGGTAGTAGTCGTAATAGCTGACAAAATACTCGACGGCGTTGTCGGGGAAGAAGCTCTTGAACTCACCATAGAGCTGTGCCGCCAGCGTCTTGTTCGGCGCAAGGATGATCGCGGGGCGCTGCGTCGCCTCGATCACCTTGGCCATGGTGTAGGTTTTGCCGGAGCCGGTGACGCCAAGCAGCACCTGGGTGCGGTCCTGCCGGCTGATGCCTTCGACCAATTCCTTGATCGCGGTCGGCTGGTCGCCCTTCGGCTCGTATTCGGACTTGATGACAAAGCGCACGCCGCCTTCGGATTTCTCCGGGCGCGGCGGACGATGCGGCGTCCAGATTCTTCACTTGGCCGTCTTCGCCCTTGAATTCGGGCCGGCCGTCGCGGATCAGCGCATCCAGCGCGTCCGCAGTGGCGGCGACGCCGAGCGCTTCCATCTTGTTGCGCGGCGGCCGCGCCATCGCGGCGGCGTCCTCTTCCTCGGTGGTGAAGCCGAGCTGCTTTGCGAGCTCCGGATCGAGCGTGGGAATCGTGGCTGATGTGCCGTAATTGGCCTGCGGGGCTTCGTCAAAACCTTCGGAGGCCGAAGGTTTGCGTGCGCCTGACGGTTGCGGGTTTGGCCGCAACGGCATCGGATACGGATCGGCAGCGCTTTGCGGGAACTCCTTTGGCGTCGAGGCCCGCGCGCGATGTGCGGCCGCCTCGCCCCCGGAACGGCGATCGCGTGAATTGTCTGGCGGCGGCTGCAGCCCGGTGCCCGAGCCCATGCCGCTTTCACCGCGGTTGATCGCAGGATTAAGCAATTCCGCCAGCGCCGGTCCGATCGGCTGCACGTCGGGCCGGTGAGCTTTGGATTTCGGGGTTTTTGCAGACTTTTTGGGAGTGTCGGGGTTCTTCGCCATGGCCTGAATATGGGGCGAGTCCGGCTGACATAAAAGAGCAAAGGGCGGCGGTGCAGCTGCGCAACTGGCTACTGCCATCTGATGACATGGCGAGCGGAATAATGCTTTTCGTCATGGCCGGACTTGTTCCGGCCATCCACGTCTTGCCACGCAACCGCAAGAAAGACGTGGATGCCCGGGACAAGCCCGGGCATGACGACCTTTCTTCTGCCCAGCCATACGAACTCTGCGGGCATGACGAACTCTGGACGCATTTTCGGCCGGACTTTAAGCTACCCCCAACCGAACGTCCCCGCCGGAATTTTCAAAGGAACAAAAGTGGCCGCCAAAATCCATCCGCGGGCCGGCAAGATCGCCGAGCCCTCCATGCTGACCAATATTCCGCGGCTGGTGACGGCCTATTTCGCTGAAAAACCCGATCTGTCGGTTCCGGCGCAGCGGGTGGCGTTCGGCACTTCGGGGCATCGCGGTTCCGCGCTGAACAACGCCTTCAACGAAATGCACATCCTGGCCATCAGCCAGGCGGTGTGTGACCACCGGCAACGCGTCGGACTGACCGGTCCGTTGTTCCTCGGCATCGATACCCACGCGCTGGCCGAGCCGGCGGCGGTGAGTGCGCTCGAAGTGTTCGCGGCCAACGGCGTCGAGGTGATGATCGACGCGGATGACGGCTATACGCCGACGCCGGTGATCTCGCATGCAATCCTCACCACCAATAAGGGCCGCAAGGACGGCCTCGCCGACGGCGTCGTCATCACGCCGTCGCACAACCCGCCGGAAGATGGCGGCTTCAAATATAACCCGCCCAATGGCGGGCCGGCGGATACCGACATCACGGCCGGCATCGAACGTGCCGCCAACGGCTATCTCGAAAGCGGGCTCAAGGGCGTCAAGCGAATCCCCTATGAGCGGGCGCGCAAGGCGTCGTGCGTACATCGCTACGATTATATCGGGCCCTATGTCGCCGATCTCGGCAATGTCGTCGACATGGAGGCGATCCGCGGCTCCGGCGTCAAAATCGGGATCGATCCGCTCGGCGGCGCCGGCGTGCGCTACTGGCAGCCGATCATCGAGCGCTACGGGATCGCGGCGACCATCGTCAGCGATGTCGTCGATCCGACCTTTCAGTTCATGACGGTGGACTGGGATGGCAAGATCCGGATGGACTGCTCGTCGCCTTACGCGATGGCGCGGCTGATCGGGATGCGCGACCGCTTCGACGTCGCCTTTGCCAACGATACCGACGCCGATCGGCACGGCATCGTGACCCGCTCGGGCGGGCTGATGAATCCGAACCATTATCTGGCGGCGGCGATCGCCTATCTGTTCGAGAATCGCCCGCAATGGAGCCCGAACAGCGCCGTGGGCAAGACCATCGTCAGCAGCGCGATCATCGATCGCGTCGCCAAAAAAATCGGCCGCAAGGTGGTGGAAACGCCGGTCGGCTTCAAATGGTTCGTCGACGGCCTGGTCGACGGCTCGTTCGGTTTCGGCGGTGAGGAGAGCGCCGGCGCCTCGTTCCTGCGGCGCGACGGCTCGGTATGGACCACCGACAAGGACGGCCTCATTCTGGGATTGCTCGCCGCCGAGATGGCCGCGCGTACCAAACGCGACCCCAGCCAGTCATTCGATCAGTTGACCGGCGAACTCGGCGTTCCCTTTTACGAACGCATCGACGCGCCGGCGACCTCGGCGCAAAAGAGCGTGCTGAAATCGTTGTCGCCGGAAAAGCTGGCGATGAAGGAGCTTGCCGGCGAGCCCGTGCGCGCGGCGGTCAGCGCCGCGCCCGGCAATGGCCAGCCGTTCGGCGGCATCAAGGTCTCAACCGACAGCGGCTGGTTCGCGGCGCGGCCGTCGGGCACCGAGGAAGTCTACAAGATCTATGCGGAAAGTTTTCGCAGCCAGGATCATCTGCGGCAGATTCAAAGCGATGCGCAGCGCGCCATCACGCGCGCGTTCGAGGGCTGAGCATTTTAAGGGTTGAGGGTGGCTCAGCCGGTAGAGCATGATCCGGAAAAGTGGAAACCGGTTTTCCCTCGCGACAAACGCGAAGCGTTTGCGCAGAGATCATGCTCAAACAAAAGATAAACGCTAGAGCATGATTCAACTCAGTTGAATCATGCTCTAGCGACCGGCGATCCATCCACGCCGGATTCGGCGTGACGCTCGCCCGCGACCGGGTCGCCTTTCAGGATATCCAGATGGATGCCGCCGCATTTCGTGCAGCGCAGGGTCCAGTATTCCGATTGGGCCCGCCCGGCGATGATGCTCAGCACGGCAAGATCACCTGCGCAATCCGGGCAATGCGAGCGCGCCGTGGTGGAATATGCCGGGGCCGAAGGCACGAGTTGCAGCATGGCGTCGATCCTTCGCGAGGTCACGCGGCGTTCCGAGGCGCGGTCGCGGCATATCGCCGGCCAAACCGGTCGATGTGGCTGATCGCATCGGCGATCGCTGCATCCGGATCGGGCCACGCGAAGCCGAGCTCCAGGGCCGGGAAGGGGACGCCGTCGATTACGACGGGCGCGGCATCGGCACGCCGGATCCGGGCGTGCCACAGATTGCGTCCCGCCTCGAACGATTCGATGTCGAAACCGTCATAACAACGGGCCATGCGGATTCCCCATGCGTGCTGGAGCCGCACCGGACCACGGTTTCGGGGAGGCACGTGTGAACTCGTTCACACATGCCGCGAATTATTTCGATGGCGCGCCTCGGAGGGGCAACCGGCTTATCTAGCCGCCGCGCGCGGCGATGTGGTCGGCGAGCACGGCCGCGTCGTCGCCGACGCCGGACAGGAATGACGAACTCATCTTGGACAGCCACTGCAGGCCGAGGAAATAAAGCCCGGGCACCTCGGTGATGCCGTGGCGGTGAACCGGCTCGCCGTGCGGGTTCAGGACGGGGATATCGATCCAGCCAAAATCGAGGCCGTAGCCGGTGGCCCAGATCACGGCGGCGATGCCCTCGGCTTTGATGTCGAGCCGGCGGCAGGGCGCGGTGACACTGATTGGATCAGGCAGCTTGGCGAGCGCGGCGGGGTCTTGCGGCATCGGCAAACCGTGACGCTCGACATGGGCATCCGCCCGCTCGACAAAGCCCGCATAGGCGGCGTCGCCGCCGGCGAGGCTTTCGGCCAGATCGGGCGCGAATTCGAGCACGCCGTCGCGCGCGGCGCTGATCCGTCCGAGCAACGTCACGCCATCGGCGGCGAAGCGGCGGAAATCGATGGTGTGGCCGCCATGGGCGCCGGAGATCACCGGCAGCAGGCGCGACGGGCCGCGCAGTTCGACCGGGGTTTGATCGATGCCCATCTCGCGCAGCCACCAGATCAAATCGCGGCCACGGTAGCGCCGCGGCAGGCGGGTGTGACGGCCGACCGACAGATAGACGCGGCGGCCGGCGCGCAACAGTTCGTCGGTGATCTGTGCGCCTGATGCCCCGGAGCCGACCACCAGCACCGCACCTGGCGGCAACTGATCGGGATTGGTGTAGCGGCTGGCGTGTACCTGAAAGATGCCGATGCCGTCCGAAAGCTGCACCGGCAGGATCGGCCGCTGATAGGGACCGGTCGCGATCACCACATTGGCCGCCTCGATCGGGCCTGCGGAAGTCTCGGCGACGAATCCGCCAGTGGTTTGGCGCAGCGCCGTCACCGCGACGCCGCAGCGGATCGGCGGCGCGACGAACGCGGCGTAGGCGTTGACGAAATCGAGGATGTCGCGTGATGCCGCAAAGCCGTCGGGATCGGCATGCGGAAACGGAAAATCCGGCAGCCGCACCGACCAGTTGGGAAACTGAAACCGCAGGCCATCCCAGCGTTCGCTGCGCCAGCGTTCGGCGATCCGGTGCCGCTCCAGCACGAGGTGGGCGAGGCCGCGCTGCTTGAGCCGATGGCTCATCGTCAGCCCGGCCTGGCCGCCGCCGACGATCAGGGTTTGGACGCGCTCACCCGGCATGCGGCGCAGGATCGGCGAAATCTGGCGGCGTGGCTAGAGCAACTGGGTTGAATCGTTCTCTAGCGCCTTATCCTGCGATCGGCGGAGCCCGCTGCGGCGCGGATGATCCAGCGGCGGAACGCGGCGAAATCGCGCTGCTCGGTGCGGAAGCTGCGATAGACCAGATACCATCGCATGCCCTTCGGCACTGACTGCTCGAACGGCGCGATCAATCGACCGGCGGCGAGGTCGTCGTCGATATAGGGCCGAATGCCCATCGCAACGCCGAGGCCGTCGGCGGCGGCCTGCAGCGCCTGGCCGTAATATTGAAATTCCGGTCCGCGCGGCGTCACCCGCGCGACCCCGGCGGCTTTGAGCCAGCGCGGCCAGTCGTCGGGCGAATGCGCGACGCGCAGCAGGCCGGAGCCCTTGAGGTCGCCGGGGCGCTTGAGTTGCGCGGCCAGCCGCGGCGTGCACACCGGCAGCAGATCGGCGGCGAATAGCGGCTCCGCCACCAGGTCCGGCCATTCGCCATCGCCGAGCGCGACACCGCAGCTCCAGTCATCGGCAAAGGGCGCCGCCATGCCGCCGGTGGTGATCCGCACCTCGATGTCGGGTTCCTGCTTGCGGAAATCCGCCAGCCGCGGGATCAGCCATCGCATCGCAAAGGTCGGTCCGACGCCGACGGTGAGCGCGCGGACGCTGGAGGACGCGGTGACCTGCGCGGTCAGGCTCGCCAGCGCATCGAAGATCGGCGTCAGCCCGCCCTGATAGGCGCGTCCCGCCGGCGTCATCACCAGCCGATTGGCCTTGCGCTCGAACAGCGCAACGCCGAGCCGTTGCTCCAGCAGATGCACCATCCGGCTGATCGCGGCCGCCGATACGTTGAGCTCGAGGCCGGCGCCCGCGAAGCTGCCGCTGCGCGCCGCGGCCTCGAACGCCTTGATGCCGTTGAGAAACAGCAGCCGCCGCATATGACCCTCAGGAAAACTGGTGCCAGGGCAAGATAATCCGGTTTGCGCGCGCGGCACAACAACGGCACTAATGGCAAAGGGGATTCCAATGACGCCATTCATGATCGCCGCGCTGGGCCTGCTGATGGTCGGGACCTCGTTCCTGTCGGGGCTGTTCGGCATGGCCGGCGGCATGATCCTGATCGGCGTGCTCCTGACCTTCATGCCGCTGCCGACCGCGATGGTGCTGCATGCGATCACGCAGATGGCCTCGAACGGTTGGCGCGCGCTGCTGTGGCGCGCCCATATCCGCTGGCGGCCGGTGTCGGTCTATCTGATCGGCTGCGCGCTGGCGCTCGCGCTCTGGTCGATCACCCGCTATGTGCCGGACAAGCCGATTGCGCTGCTGCTGTTGGGAGTGACGCCGTTCATGGCGCGGCTGATGCCGAAGGGCATCAAGCCGAACCCGGACAGTGTCTGGCAGGGCACTTTCTACGGCTCGATCTGCATGGGGCTGATGCTGATGACCGGCGTCTCCGGTCCGCTGATGGACACCTTCTTCCTCGGCGGCAATTTCGGCCGCCGCGAGATCGTCGCCACCAAGGCCACCTGCCAGGTCGTCAGCCATTTCACCAAGCTGATCTATTTCGGCGGCATCATCGATCAGGCCGCCACGCTCGATCCGGTGCTGGCGGCCGTCGCGATCGCGGCCTCGATGCTCGGCACCTCGCTGTCCCGCCGCATCCTGGAAGCGATGAGCGATCAGCAGTTTCGCCAGTGGGCGGGGCGGCTGATCACCACCGTTGCCGGTTATTACATCCTCTACGGAAGCTGGCTGCTGCTCGCGCGCTCGAGCGCGTTCGCTTTCTGACCGGAGAACATCCGATGACCGGGACAGCAAACCCGCGCGCCCTGAACAGAGATCACATCGCCGGGATGCATAGCGCCCGGCATTGACTTCATCTCCTCGATGCGATGAATTCCATGCAATCGCATTCAATTTGGGTTGGGCACGTATCACGCCGTGCACCCGCGATCAGGACAGGAGCGCCGCATGATCGACCTGCATTACTGGACCACGCCGAACGGCCACAAGGTCACGATGTTCCTCGAAGAGACCGGGCTGAAATACAAGATTTTTCCGGTCAACATCGGCAAGGGCGATCAGTTCAAGCCGGACTTCCTGGCGATCGCGCCGAACAACCGTATTCCCGCGATGCTCGATCATGAGCCGAAGGGCGGCGGCAAGCCGATCTCGATCTTCGAGTCCGGCGCGATGCTGCTGTATCTGGCGGAGAAGACCGGCAAGTTCCTGCCGGCCGACCTCTACGGCCGCTACGATGCGATCCAGTGGACGTTCTGGCAGATGGGCGGGCTCGGGCCGATGGCCGGGCAGAACCATCATTTCCGCAACTACGCCCAGGAAAAAATCGAATATGCGATCAACCGCTATGTCAACGAAACCAATCGGCTCTACGGCGTGCTCAACAAGCGCCTCGCCGATCGCGAATTCGTGGCCGGCGATTACTCGATCGCCGACATGGCGAGCTATCCCTGGGTCGCGGGATACAAGAACCAGGGCCAGAACATCGAGGACTTCCCGCACCTCAAGCGCTGGTTCGAAACCATTCGCGCCCGCCCGGCGACCGAACGCGCCTATGCCCTGGCCAAGGACATCAATCCGAACTTCGGCCAGCCGGTGAATCGCACCGAGGAAGAGCGCAAGCTTTTGTTCGGGCAGACCGCCGCGGTGGTGAAGTAGGACAACACATAAGTCGTCATGGCCGGGCTTGTCCCGGCCATCCACGTCTTGGGTTCCTACAAAAGGAAGACGTGGATGCCCGCGACAAGCGCGGGCATGACGAACAATGATGTCGCGTCGCGAGGGACGAAACCAAAATGTCACTGAAACTGTTCGAACTCGTCGGCGCCGATACGACCCGTCCGTTCAGCCCGTTTTGCTGGCGGACGCGGATGGCGTTGGCGCATAAGGGCCTGGCGGCGGAAACGATTCCGTGGTGCTTCACCGAAAAGCACGCGATCGCCCCGCATCAATCCGACAAGGTGCCGGTGCTGCTCGACGGCGAGACTTCGGTGGCCGATTCCTGGAAGATCGCCAATTATCTCGAAGACCATTATCCGGACCGGCCGTCGCTGTTCGGCGGCGAGGGCGGCCGCGCCATGGCGCGGATGATCAACTGGTGGGGCGATGTCACTGTGGTCGGCGGCATCTTTCCGCTGATCGCAGCCGATATTCCGGGGCATCTGAAGCCGGAGGATTCGGCCTATTTCCGCCAGTCGCGCGAGGCGCGCCTGGGCAAGCCGCTGGAAGCGGCGACGGCGGAACGTGACACAATCTGTCGAGGGCTTTCGACGCGACGCTCGATCCGATGCGGCTGACCTTGAAGACGCAACCTTATCTCGGCGGCGCCGCGCCGAACTATGCCGACTACATCGTGTTCGGCGGATTCCAGTGGGCGCGCGTGGTGAGCCCGTTCAAATTGCTGGCCGAAAACGATCTGGTCTATGCGTGGCGCGAAAGATTGCTCGATGCCTTCGACGGCATGGCGCGCAAATCACCGGGCTATCAAGTGTAGCGCTGTCACTCGATGCCGGTCTCGATTGCACGACCGGCGCGGTGAGAAAAAATATACAAATAATAGCCACGCGATATGCAGTCTTTGTGAAGTCGCGAAGGGTTTCAACCTGTTCAGGCAACGTATAGTTTCCGTCTCCGCGATTACTTTGCAGAGTCGGAGAGAGATTTGTCGGACAGGAATTACATGTGCAGGATCGGCGCTGCCGTCGCGCTGCTGGTGATAAGTGGGCCTATCGCATTTGCTCAATCGGCCGGGGACCGAAGCGGCCCGGAAATCTGGGACACCAATCGCGACGGCGTCTACACCTGCGACGAATGGAAGGGCTATCTCGATCGGGTATTTGTGTTGGCCGATCGCAACCACGATGGAAAACTCGACCCGTCCGAGTTTGCCACCGTGCGGAAAGCCGGCGGCATGCTGGCCGAAGCAGAGTTCGGCTACTTCGACGAGAACCAGGATGGCAAGATCACCCGCAAGGAATTCGTCGAAAAGCCAAATCAGTTCATCCTGCAATACGACCGCAACGGCGATTGCCGCGTCACCCCGGACGAAGTGAGAGCGGCGAACGCCCCGAAAGGTCCGCAAGGTCCGCCTGTCAGGACGCGGGATGTGTTCCATTGATGTCGCAGGCGCATATTTCCGCAGGCCGCCTGAGCGTGCAGTATCCGCGATCGTTATGACCGCCGCTGTTCAATCCATGCGGCGAGGCCATTACTGAGATCGCGTGTCGGCACCAGGCTGGCAAATTGCTCGCTCTCGACCAGAAGCCCCTCCGCGATGCTCATGTTCAACCCGCGGGTTACGGCGGTGATGATACTGCCGACCGCGAGCGGTGAATGACGGATGATGCGCGCGGCAAGATCGCGCGCGGCCGGCAGCAGATCATCTTGCGGTACGATCTGGTTGATCAGCCCGATCTCGAGCGCGCGTGCCGGCGGAAACGGCTCGCCGGTCAGCAGCATTTCCAGCGCGCGTTTGCGTCCCGCCAGCCGAGGTAGCCGTTGCGTCCCGCCGAAGGTCGGCGGCATGCCCAGGTTTATTTCGGGCTTGGCGAACGACGCGTTCTCGCTGGCGACTGCGAGGTGGACGGCCTCGGTGATCTCGCAGCCGCCGCCAAAGGCGATGCCGTTGATCGCGGCAATCACCGGCTTCCTGAAGGCTTCAAGACGCGCCGTCATCGCCTGTCCGCGCCGGACGAAGTCGCGCACGGCGATGTCGGCGCCAAGGCGGACAGTTTCGGAGAATTCATGGATGTCGGCGCCGGCGGAAAAGGCGCGCTCGCCCGCGCCGGTGAGAATGACGGCACGAATGGCCGCCTCGCCCTCGATCCGGTCCAACAGCAACATCAAGCGGTCAATCAGTTCATAATTCAACGCATTGAGCTTGGACGGCCGGTTCAACGTCATGACCGCAATTCCATGCTCGACGTCGAGCAGCACGGGGTCGGACATGGTCGGGATCTCCTCGGAGGTGATGGTCGCGGCCACGTTAAGCGCGGCGGCCCGTTGTGTATATTCACTGGTCGGTATACATCCGGCGGTATGACCGCTTCAGCCACCCGTGATCGGATCATCTCGGCCGCCAGCAAGCTGTTTTACAGCGAGGGCATAAGGGGCGTCAGCGTGGACGCGGTGGCGGCGAAGGCCGGCGTCACCAAACGCACGCTGTATTATCACTTCCGCAGCAAGGACGATCTCGTCGCGGCCTACCTAGCCGCGCGCGACCAGCCCAATCTTGCTCTGTTCAAGCAATGGTTCGACGAGGCCAACGGAAACGTCGCGGCCAAAGTCGAAAACATCTTTCGCAACCTCGCGCGTTCGGCGCGGCATCAGAAGTGGAAAGGCTGCGGCTTCCTGCGCACCTCGGCGGAACTCGCCAATTTGCCGGGCCATCCCGCGATCAAGATCGGCGCCGCGCACAAGAAGAAATTCGAGGATTGGCTGCGGGTCACTTTTGAAGGTGAGGGGATCGCTATGGCATCGCAGCTCGCTCGCCAGATCGTTCTGCTGCTTGATGGCTCCTTTGCCGTGGTCCTGCTGCACCGCGATGCCTCCTATATGGAGACGGCCGGCGAGGCGGCGTTTTCGCTGGTCGAAGCGGCATTGCGTCCCGCGCGGGTGCGCCAATCCTCGCTGATGCGCGCGAAGCGATAGTGCCCCGCATTAGAGCGGGCAGCAGCAGATGGTTGCAAAACCAGGCTGGCGATGCCGTCACACCTTGACGGCTCGCCGTTTGCGCATGCGCTAATGCTTCTGCGAAGGGTTTCTCGCAGACGACGAATACTCGGTAATCGGAAAGTGGCCCTGCCGGTTGGTCCGGGCCTGGTTCGCTGACGCGACCTGGTTGGCATGGGAGTATTTCGATGGCGCGCTCGCTGAGGCTCCGGCCTCGGCGCTGCCACAGGTCAGCAGTGTTGCGGAAAGAATTGCGAATGCACCGGTGATGGTACCAAGGCTTGTATGCATTGCAGCCTCCATTCGGTTCGAGGCAACCCAAACGGAACAGGCTTGAACATTTCCCAAAGCGCTGTTCAGCGTCCTGTTGTCCCTGCAGCCGAGGATGATCCCAACGCTAATGAAGCGCAAGAATCAATCTTAAGAAGCACAATGCAACGATGCACCGCACAATAAGAGCGCGTCAATATGACGAGGCCCAGACCGATGACCTGGATCAACCGCGCGCCATGCCACCCGCGCGCCGCGTCGGTCAGGCCTTGAGGTTAGCGTCCCTCACAATGATGCAATAAGATGGCTCGCCCGCGCCGCCGCCTTGCGCAGACAATCCCGGCACAGGCAATCGCCGCCTTCAGTCGGCATCGGCAGCCTGGCGGTTTCCTCGGCACACCAGCAGGTGCCGGAGAGGTCGCAACCGAATTCCGTTCCGCAACCGGAACAGACAAGGCGGCGCGAACTGGCCTTTGCTAACGGGTTTGTCATCGATCGAACCAAATCCCCGCCGTGATTTTCATCTCGGGTTCATCCCGGGCGGCGCTATACTTGCCTCAATATACGCCTGAGCCAGCCCAATGGAAGCGCGCCAGGGCAGCGCACCAAGGAAAGCGCGCCCAAGGAAAGCGCAAAGGGAAATCCGATGGCCCGCGATTCGCAAGCTGCCCTGGTTGCGCTCAATCGCTTCGGGCTTGGCGCGCGCGGCGGCGCGTCGGGTGATTTCGTCAATGCCGCGTCCGATCCGCGCGGTTTCGTCAAAGCCGAACTCAGCCGGCCCAATGGCGTGTTGCTCGAAATGCCGGGCCTGCTGTCGACGCCGGCCTTGGGTCAGGCGGTGTTCGCCTATCAATTGGAGATCAATCAGGCGCGCGCCGCGGCGGCGAAGTCGGGCGCACCGATGCCGGGATCCGAGGCCAATCCGGGACAATCGGATAGCAAGGTTCAACGGCGAAATCTCTCGCTCAACACCATCGCGATGGACATGGCGCCGAAGGAGCCCACAAAAGCGACAGCGGATGCCAACGCGGCGATGGCGCCGGCCGAGGCGATGCAGCCCAACCCTGTGAAGCCGCCGCAGCCGCCGCTCAACATCATCCAGAAGACCTTCCGCGCCGAGGCGCTGGCGCGGCTGCAACGCGCCGTGATCGCCGATTGCGGATTCGCCGAACGGCTGGTGGTGTTCTGGTCCAATCATTTCTGCATCTCCGCCAATAAGGGCGGGCTGGCGCGAATGTGGGCGGGTTCGTTCGAGCGCGAGGCGATCCGGCCGCATGTGTTCGGGCGCTTCGCCGATATGCTCAGGGCGGTCGAGCAGCATCCGGCGATGCTGTTCTTTCTCGACAATCAGCAATCGCTCGGCCCGAATTCGCGCGCCGGGCAAAACCGCAACCGCGGCCTGAACGAAAACCTCGCGCGCGAAATCATGGAGCTGCATACGCTCGGTGTCGGCGGCGGTTATAGCCAGGACGACGTCACCTCGCTGGCGCGCATCATCACCGGTTGGACCTTTGCGGGCCGGCAAGGGCGGCTCGGCACGCCCGGTAGTTTTGTGTTCAACGCCAACGCGCATGAGCCGGGGCCGCAACGGCTGCTCGGCAAGGTCTATGAGGACAACGGTATTGCGCAGGGCGAAGCAGCGCTGGCCGATATCGCGCGACATCCATCGACCGCGAAATTCATCGCGACCAAGTTCGTGCGCCATTTCGTGGCCGACGACCCACCGCCTGTTCTGGTGGCACGGATGCAGGACGTGTTCCGCAACACCGATGGCGACCTCAAGGCGATGGCGACTGCGCTGGTGGATTCCGATGAAGCCTGGCGGGCGCCGCAAACCAAGCTGCGCAGTCCCTATGAATTCCTGGTGGCGACAGGACGGCTGCTCGGTCGCAATCCGGACGATCCCGGGCGCTATCTCGGCAGCCTGAATTTGCTGGGGCAGCCGCTGTGGTCGCCGGCCGGGCCCAACGGATTTGCCGATACCAACGCCGCATGGGCCGCGCCCGAAGGCATGAAGCTGCGCCTCGACATCTCAGCACAAGTGGCGTCGCGGCTGGCCGACACGATTGATCCGCGTGACCTGCTCGATTTGGTGGCGGCCGATGCGGCCTCGCCGGAAACGCGGCGGACCATCGAGCGCGCCGAATCGCGGCAGCAGGCGCTGGCGCTGCTGTTGATGTCACCGGAATTCCAGAGGAGATGACGCCCATGCACGCGACACCGATGGAACCGATAATGGATTGCTGTGAAAGCCTGACATCACCGCGAACCTCGCGGCGCTCGCTGCTGCTGGGCGGCGCGTCGTTCGCGGCGTGGGCCTATCTGCCGAAATTCGCCCGCGCCGCCGATGGCCGCGATCCCAGGCTGATCGTGGTGATCCTGCGCGGCGCGCTGGACGGCCTCGCCACGGTGGCGCCGGTCGGCGATCCCGATTATTCGGGCCTGCATGGTTCGATCGCGCTGACATCGGATGGACCGCACGCGGCATTGATGCTGGATTCGTTTTTCGCGCTGCATCCGGCGATGCCGGAATTCGCGCGGATGTATCGCGAGAAACACGCGGCAATCATTCATGCGGTCGCGACGCCGTATCGCGACCGCTCGCATTTCGATGGACAGGATGTGCTGGAAAGCGGCTTTGCCGGGCCGGGCCGGGTGCAATCCGGCTGGCTCAATCGTGTGCTGGAGGCGTTGCCGAAAGGCGACCGCGTCACGAGCGCACTGGCGGTCGGTCCGACCACGCCGCTGGTGCTGCGCGGCGCCGCGCCAACCGTCGGCTGGGCGCCGGTCGCGTTGCCGCAAGCCGCCGATGACACCGCGATGCGGCTGGTCGAACTCTACAGCCATCGCGATCCCGCTTTGGCATCGGCCTTGTCGCAGGGCCTGCAGCTCGACAAATCGGCGCAAGGCGACGACATGAAGCCGAAGCCGGGCACCAACGCTGTCGGCGCGATGCGGCTGGTGGCGAAGGGCGCCGCCAAGCTGATGGCGGCCGATGACGGCCCGCGGATTGCGGCACTGGCGTTCGATGGTTGGGATACCCATGCCAATGAGGGCGGCCCGGTCGGCCGTCTGGCGCAACTGCTGTCGGGACTCGATGGCGCGCTGGCGGAATTCGAACAGGGATTGGGCGCGCGCTGGCGCGACACGGTGGTCGTGGTCGCCACCGAGTTCGGCCGCACCGCGCGGATCAACGGCACCGAGGGCACCGACCACGGCACCGGCACCGTTGCGCTGCTCGCCGGCGGAGCCATTAAAGGCGGCCGGGTGATTTCGGATTGGCCCGGACTGAAGCCTGCCAATCTTTATCAAGCCCGCGACCTCGCGCCGACCACCGACCTGCGCGCCGCGCTCAAAGGCGTGCTGCACGATCATCTTGGCCTCGCTGATCGCGTGCTGGCCGAGAACGTGTTCCCCGATAGCGCACAGGTGAAAGCGATGAAGGGGCTGGTGGGGTAGAGCATGATCCGGAAAAGTGGGTACCGGTTTTCCGAAAAGATCATGCTCCAATAAAGAGATAGAGCGGGATGACGATTCGAAGATAAGTCATCTCGCTCTAGACTTTTTCAAGCCGTCCCGATAATCGCGTATGATGGAAATCGCCGCTTCACCGCTTCCCTACATCGCCGTTGCCGAATCGTTCAAGCTGCCGCCGGGCATGAACTTTCGCGGTACATCGGGCATTGCCTTCAACTCCAAAGGCAACATCTTCGTGATCCATCGCGGCCCGACGCCGATCATGGAATTCGATCCCGACGGCAACTTCATCCGCGGATTCGGCGACGGGCTGTTCGAACGGTCGCATGGCCTGCGGATCGACGCGCAGGACAACATCTGGGCCACCGATGTGGCCTCGAACCTGGCCTACAAGTTCGATCCCTCCGGGCGTCTCGAAATGGTGCTGGGCGTCAAGGGCCACAGCGGCGAGTGGCATCCGTTCGGGCATCTGCGGCTGCTTCACGAACCGAACGAGGCGGTGGTCGGGCCATCAGGCGATATCTTCGTGCTGCAAGGTCATGGCAAGGCCGAGTCATGCGTGCTGAAGTTCGATTCAGACGGCAACTTCATCAAAAGCTGGGGCAAAAAGGGCAACGGGCCGGGCGAATTCAACCTGCCGCACTCGCTGGTGTTCGACGCGCAAGGATTGCTCTACATCGCCGATCGCAACAACGCCCGCATCCAGGTGTTCGACGCCGACGGCACCTACATCCGCGAGTCGCAGCATCCCGGGACGCCGTGCGGGCTGTTCATGGGCGCCGATCAGCACATCTGGCTGGCGCACGGTCACGTCGGCCAGATCATGAAACTCGATCTGAACGGCAAGGTGGTCGGGATGATGGCCGGCGCCGGTTCAGGCAAGACGCCAGGCAAATACGGCGAGGCGCACTACATCGCGGTAAGCCCGCGCGACGAGGTGTTCGTCGCGGACACGCTGAACTGGCGCGTGCAGAAATATGTGAGGAAATAGCCGTTCATTTTACACGCTGAGCCGACCTCAGGGAGGGTTAGAATATGCCGAGCTGGTTTGTTCCACTCATCTGCTTGATCGGCCTTGTAGGATTTATCGGCTTTGCATTTCGTCAGGGGACGAAGGTTCACCCGGATCGAGACAATCAGAATGTTGGGCCAAGCCAAAATGAGTATTCGGGTGATCCTTCCGGGGGCGGCTCGCATGGTGGCTTTGGCGGCCATTCCGGAAGTTAGCCCGATGATAAACTCCGCGCTCGTCATACCCAGCCTTGTGCCGGGCATCCACGTCTTCAGGCCCTGAAAATATAGCGAAGACGTGGATGGCCGGGACGAGCCCGGCCATGACGAAATGATGGCACGAGGCGGGAGAGGAGCAGGGGCATGCCCACTACCCCTTCGTGATCTTGTCGATCTCTGCCAGTTCTTCCGCGGTCATGACCCAGTCGATCGCCTTGACGTTCTGCTCGATCTGCTCGACGCGGGTGGCGCCGGCGATGACGCTGGAGACTTGCGGGCGCGACGCCAGCCAGGAGAAGGCCAATTCGAGCATGGTGTGGCCACGCTTCTCGGTGAAGGCCTGCAGCTTCTCGACGATGTCCTCGTTGCGCGGCGTGACGTAGCGATCCTTCAGCGCCGGCATCTTGGCAAAGCGGGTGTCGTCGGGCGCCGCGCTGCCGCGCTTGTATTTGCCGGTCAGAAGGCCGCTGGCGAGCGGGAAGAACGGCAGCAGGCCGAGCTTGTATTCCTTGGCCGCGGGCAGCAGGTCCTTTTCGATATCGCGCACCACCAGGCTGTATTCGTCCTGGCAGGACACGAACCGGCTGACATTCATTTGCCGGGCCGTGAGTTCGGCTTCCGCGATCCGCCATGCCGGGAAATTCGAATTGCCGATGTAGCGGACCTTGCCCTGGCGGACCAGATCGTCCAGCGCCCGCAGCGTTTCCTCGATCGGCGTCAGCGGATCGTAATCGTGCTGCTGATAGAGATCGATGTAGTCGGTCTTCAGCCTGACAAGGCTGGCTTCGACCGCGGACATGATGTAGCGCCGCGAGGCGCCCTGCTTGCTGCCGTCGGTCGCCATCGGCTTGGAATATTTGGTCGCCAGCACGATGTCCTTGCGGCGGTCGCCGAGCACCTGGCCCAGCACGGTCTCCGAGCCGCCCATGCCCGCATAGATATCGGCGGTATCGAACAGCGTCACGCCGAGGTCGATCGCCTTGTGGATCACCTTGCGTGAGCTTTCCAGATCGGTGCGCTGGCCGAAATTATTGCAGCCGAGGCCGACGGCGGACACGCGCAGGCCGGAGCCGCCAAGATTACGAATTTGCATGAATGGGATCCTGTGAGACGAAATGTGCGTGCGAGATCAGCATTGTGGCCCGCCGGTCCCGCAGCCGCAAGGCGGCCGGCGTTGTCGACAGCGCAACGCAGGCCCGCTTCGGCGCCTTTCGCGGCGGTGCACAAGCGAGTCGTCAAACCCGTGTCAGCCAAAGCGGGGAGCACAAAAAAATGCGGCCCCGGTCAGACGCGGCGACTGACGGGGACCGCTTTGGGGCGCGTGATCGTGACGGGGGGCCTGACCAAACGCAGGTGCAACCTAACCTTGCTTTGTTACGCAGCAGTGACAGTTGGACTTATCCACAGGGTCATGCGCGCGCGCCGATTGTGACAGCGGCCCGAATTTAGCATCGCGATCTGCGGCCTTAGAACAGCTTGCGATAAACGACGAAGCCGGAATGCTCCGCGACCTTGTCGTAAAGCTGCATTGCGGTTTGGTTGGTCTGGTGCGTTTGCCAGTGCACGCGCGGTGATCCGGCCAGCTTCGCTTGTTCGTACACGCCGTTGATCAAGGCACGGCCGATGCCCTTGCCGCGCGCGGCCTGGTTGGTGAACAGATCCGACAGATAGCAGTTTGGCGCTACCGCGGTGGTGCTGCGGTGAAACAGATAATGCGTCAGGCCGAGCAATTCGCCGCTACGGTCGGCGACCAGCGCATGCACCGGCTCATAGGAATCGAAGAAGCGCGTCCACGTCACTTTGGTGATCTCCGGCGCAAGCGCGGTCGCGCCCGACCGTCCATAAAATGCGTTGTAACGGTCCCACAATGGCAGCCACTGATCGTAATCGCCCTGCGTGACTGGGCGGATGATGATGTCGTTGGACATGCGGGCTTTCCAAATTCATCGAAGCTGCAGCGATCGCGGCCTGCAGTATTAGGGGATACAGGGATGAGGGATCAATCGCGTTGATGCGCCGGCGCTATTCCGCGGCGCGCAGATAGCGGATCAGGCCGCGATTGCCGCCGCCGCGCAGCGACTGGTAGTAGTCGACATTGGCGGGGTCGTCGCTGTGACGGACAAGGTCGGTCACTGGCGTATAGCTCAGCATTCTTCCGCCGTCGGGCAACACCGTGCAAGTGAACCGCAGCACCTGTCCGTCGCGCAGCGAGATGTTGATCGGGGTCTGGTCGCCGGCGCGCATCCGCTTGGTGCGCTCGGCGATGAAATCGCTCAGCTCCGCTTCCGGAATATCCCAGGCGCCGGTGTCGCGGCTGTGATACATCAGCGCGATGAACGGCGGCTTGCTGTCGGCCTTCTCATCCGACAGCGCGAAATAATGCCGGAAGGCGCGGTTGATGAATTCCGCGCGGGTGTCGGAATCCAGTAGCACGATGCCGAAGTCGACCTGATTGAGCGCCGCCGACAATCGCTCCGCCGCGGCATGCTGCTTGCGCTCCCACGCGAACGTATCGGTCAGCCGTTTCCGCAACAGTCCCGTGATGATTGCGGTGCCGGCGGCGGTCGCTGCCAGCATCGCCAGCCGCAGCAGATCGGTGGTGTCGTAGCCCGGCACGGCGCGGTGATTGAAGAAGAACAGCGCGGAGCAAGCGACCGCGAGCGCGGCACTGGTCAGGGCCGAGGGGAGGCCGCTCAGCGAGCCCGCGAAAGCCACGATGCAGACGAACAGCGACGCGGGATTGGGAACGGCCATCACGCGATGATCGAGCAGGATGGCGGTCAGAGCCGTCGCTGCCGTCAGTGCCGGGCCGAAGATCGCGCGCCAGTCGAACCGCATGCCTGTTCTCGCTCTCTCCGAGAATAAGGCCGCAGCTTGACGGATTGTTGCAGATCGTTGCGGGCTTTCTTGCCGCATGCCCAAGAAGCGATTGAGCGGACAGCCACGGATTTCCGATTGTTTGATACAAATCCGCTCACGTTGCGGGCGGCGTGACAGCCGAAATCCGTTCCACGGCAGGTTGCGCAGGTAACGGGGCGTTTTCGCCACGGGTTCCCGTGGCAATCAAAAGCGAGACTGCCAGCAGGATCGCAACCGTCAGTGTCGCGGTCACGAGTATCACAGGTGCTCTCATCGATTCCCAATCGCGGTGCACGTCACCGCGCCTTGTCGTTCGAGAATGGCGAATGGCTTTGGGAAAAATGATTTAGGCGGGAATAGGCATGGCCATGCTCACCTTGATCGAGAACACCGTGAGGGTGACGATCAGGCAAAGCGACAGCGCACCGATCGCCAGCGAAGCGGCGACGGCGTCGTGCAATCGGGAGGAGGCGACAGGCGCAGAGCGGCCTTTAAAACCTGCTGCGCCGGACGACCGTATCATGGCCGAGTTCCTTTGGATGCGCAGGCGAATCACCTGCAACTCCTGAGGAGTTTGCAGTCCTCGCAGGCAATATTGCGGCGGAATCGCCGGGAAAATGGCGAAATCGCGGCGAAATCTGCCGTTATGCCCGCTATTCGGCCAGATTCAGGCTTCGGCGGCCATCCCGGCATCGGCCTCGGCATCCGGCCGCCAGTCCATGCCGACGAAACCATAGGTCTGCTCGATCCGCCGCAGCCAGGCGCGGACGGCGGGGAAGGTCGCCAGATCGTAATCGCAGCGGTCGGCGACATGCGTGTAGCCGTACAGCGCGATGTCAGCGACCGTGAGCTGGCCTGCGGCAAAATACTCATGGGTCTTGAGGTGATTTTCCATCACCTGCAACGCGGCGTAACCGCGCTCCATCCAGTCTTCCAGCGCGTGGGTCTGCAGGTCGCGGCCGCCTCTGACCAGCGACAGCCAGAAATACGCCGCACCGATATTGGGCTCCAGCGCGTGCTGTTCGAAGAACATCCATTGCAGCGCCTCGGCGCGTTCGATCCGGGTGTCCGGCGCCAGCGAGGTACCGCCGGCGACGTACCAGAGGATGGCGTTGGATTCGGCGAGGTAGCGGCCGGGGCCGACTTCCAGCAACGGCACCTGTCCGCTCGGATTCATCGCGAGAAAGTCAGGCGTGCGGCTCTCGCCGCGCAGAATGTCGATTTCAATCGCGCGATAGGGCGCGTTGAGCAGCGCCAGTGCAAGGCGGACCTTGTAACTGTTGCCGGAGCGCTGCATCGAATAGAGCTTGTACATCTGAATTCAATCGAACCTAATTTTAGCAAACGTCGAACCGGTCGGTTACGTCACGCACGGCAGGCGCCTTGTCATCCTGCAACGCGGCTAAACAATGATGCCGATAGCGATGGGTCGCAAGGCCCTGACAATGGAAAAAGTCGAAATTCGCTACCGCACTGCAATCGCCAGAAACTTTGTGCCAGTTGTTGCCAACACGCCGATACAAATCGGATCACGCTTGCGCGATTCCGCTCGCTGCGATCACGGGCGCGGTGCGCGTTTCTGTCGCGCGGCGCATCACCACCCCATACAGCGCCACGATCGTGATGAGGCCGATCGGCAGGCCGCTCGCGCCGGCAATTCCGCGCGCCACCAGCGGCGTGACCCACGCCAAGGCCATCAGGCTGATCTCGTAGTCAAGGACGCCGCCGCTCGCATAGATCGAGGCGGCCATGAACGCCATCGCCGGCCCGACAATAGTCAGATCGTAATCGAGCACATGCGGCGAGCCCAGCAAGGTCGCAACCATCAACAGCGCGGCCTTCAGATTGCGGTCAGGAGATGAACGCCACATCCACGCCACGCCGCCGATCGCGATCAGCGAGGCCGCGCCCTGGACCGCGTAGGCGAGCGATATCCCGCCGCCCCATAGCCGGATCGCCGCGAACACGCTTTGCAATTTTTCAAACCCGACATCGCCCTGCTCGAGCAGCAATTTGCGTGCGGTTTCGGTCGAGGCCGCGAACACCCACCAGATCTCGGAGCCGAAGGCTAGCGTGGTGACGCCGGCCAGCGCGATCACGGTGAGGCCGGCGGCGATCATGGTGCGCCATTGTCCGCCTGCGAGCAGCGCGAACGGGATCAGCAAGCCGAATTGCGGTTTGTAGGCGAGCAGGCCGAACAGGATGCCGGATAGAACAGGCCGTTGCGGCAAGGCCAGCAGCGCGGCCCCGAGCAATCCCGCGGTGAGAAATCCGTTCTGGCCGTGACCGAGATTGATGAACACGGCGGGGAAGGCGGCCGCCACCAGCAGCCAGACGCGGGCGATCGCACCGCCCTGGTGCCGCGGTTGCCGCAGGATCGCGGCGATGACGGCGAGATAAAGCGCCAAGGTCGCGCCCTGCCAGGCGATCAGCGCCAGCGGATAGGGCAGCAGCGCCAGCGGCGTGGCAACGAACAGAAACAATGGCGGATACAGCCAGCCATAATAGGGCGTGGCGGCGCCGAAGATCTGCTGCTCGCGGGCGAAATGCGCGGCCATGTCGTAGACGTCGGCGGCGCGGCCTTCGAGCACTAGCGAACCGGCAGCGTAAAAGCTCGAAAAGTCAGTGCCGACAGGCTTGCCGTTGCGATCGACCCATCCGTCCGACAGTGCGATCCAGCCGACGATTGCGATGGCAGAGAGTGCGAGCAGGATCAGGCTATAGGCGCGCGTGCGGTCCGCGGTCAGCCAGCGGCCGGACCGCAGCTCTTGCCAGAAGCCCACCATCGCTCAACGTCCAGTCGTTGTGGAAGCGCCAAGTCTAGGCGGGCGGGTTTAACGTTTCGTTAGGGGAGCCGCAGCGTCCAGCGATGTCGATTATCCCAGCGGATGAGGATCGCGCCGTATCGGGCGGCCGGCCGGTCGTTCCGGATTTCGCAGTGGATCGAGGACGGAGCCCGTGGAAGCTCGCAATATTCGTATGTCCGACCGTCATGGACCGCAAGAAAACACCCTTTTGCCGAACAATTTATCCAGTTTGCCGGAAGTTTTCTTGCGATGCAGCGTGGCGCGCTTTAGGGTGCCTTGATCCCAACAAAAAGAGTCGTGGTCGAACCCCGATTCACGACGCGTGTCTTTTGAGGGATGTGCTTTTGATCCCACCTGCAAGGAGACGATGATGCCTTTCCTGTCCGCTGCGCTCGACCGTGTGAAGCCGTCCGCGACCATCGCGGTAACGGATAAAGCACGCGCGCTGAAAGCGGCGGGCCGCAACGTCATCGGCCTCGGCGCGGGTGAGCCGGATTTCGATACCCCCGCCAACATCAAGCTGGCGGCGATCCATGCCATCGAGGTCGGCAAGACCAAATACACCGCGGTGGACGGCATTCCCGAGCTGAAGGAGGCGATCATCGCCAAGTTCCAGCGCGAGAATGGCCTGACCTACAAGCCGAACCAGATCATCGTCGGCACCGGCGGCAAGCAGGTGCTCTACAACGCGCTGATGGCGACCATCAATCCGGGCGACGAGGTCATCATCCCGGCGCCCTATTGGGTGAGCTATCCGGAAATGGTGGCGCTGGCCGGCGGCGAGCCGGTGCCGGTGGTATGTCCGGCGTCGAGCGGTTTCAAGCTGCGGCCGGAGGATCTGGAAAAGGCGATCACGCCCAAGACCAAGTGGATCATCCTGTGCTCGCCGTCGAACCCGACCGGCGCCGCCTATACGCGCAGCGAGCTGAAGGCGATCACCGACGTCCTGGTGAAGCATCCGCATGTCTGGGTCATGACCGACGATATGTACGAGCATCTGGTCTATGACGACTTCGTGTTCACGACCCCGGCGCAGGTCGAGCCGAAACTCTATGACCGCACGCTGACGGTGAACGGTGTCTCGAAAGCCTATTGCATGACCGGCTGGCGCATCGGTTATGCCGGCGGCCCGGCGGAATTGATCAGGGCGATGGCGACCATCCAGTCGCAGTCGACCTCGAACCCGTCGTCGATCGCGCAATGGGCCTCGGTCGAAGCGCTCAACGGGCCGCAGGAGTTCATTCCCGCGAACAACAAAGTGTTCAAGGAGCGCCGCGACCTCGCAGTGTCGATGCTGAACCAGGCGAACGGCATCGAGTGCCCGCGGCCGGAAGGCGCGTTCTACGTTTATCCGTCCTGCGCCGGCACCATCGGCAAGACCTCGCCGTCCGGCAAGGTGATCGCCAATGACGAGGATTTCGTCACCGAACTGCTGGAGAACGAGGGCGTCGCCGTCGTGCAGGGCTCCGCATTCGGGCTCGGCCCGGCGTTCCGGATTTCCTACGCCACCAAGACCTCCGACCTCGAAGATGCCTGCAAACGCATCCAGCGCTTTTGCGGCAATTTGAGATAAGCGTTTTCGACCGAAGCACCCCGGACTCGATCCGGGGATGGGTTCTGGTCCGCGTTAAGAAAACGCGACAGAAAAAAAGGCTGTCAAATCACATTGCCGTCGAAGCTTTGATGTTTTGACGGCGATTCCGGAAAGCGCCTTGTTTTGGACACGACCTTTCCTTCTTGTCCGCCGCGCTAGTTCAACCTGTCAGGCGGAGACCAGACTTATGCGAACTCTCGACACTTTCCATTGCCATCGTTGCGCTGATGGCGCCGATCGCGAGCGCCAGCGCCGTACCGGCAATGCGCGCCGGCGTCCTGCAATGCCACGGCGGCCAGAATGTCGGCTTCGTTGTCGGCTCCGTCACCAGCCTCGAATGCGTGTTCCAGAGCGAAGGACACCGGCCTGAGCCCTACATCGCGACGGTCAAGCGCATCGGCCTCGATCTCGGGATCACCGAACAGACCCAATTCTCCTGGGCAGTGAATTCGCCCGACGGCAGGCTCGGCTACGGCGGCCTCGGCGGCAGCTACGGCGGCGTCGGCGCCAACGCGTCGGTCGGTGTCGGTTTCGGCGGCAACTTCCTGGTCGGTGGCCCGGCCAATGCCTACGCGCTGCAGCCGATCAGCCTGCAGGGCCAGACCGGGTTGAACGTCGCGGCCGGCATTGCCGGCATTGACCTGCAGCCGGTCGCCTACGGACATCCGCACTGGCATCATCACCGCCACCATCATCATCGTCACGGCTGAGACCGAAATCATCCGGTCGCAGGAGGCCCGCTTTGGCGGGCCTCTTTTTTTGTGAACTCGTAGTAATACCCCGCGCGTTTGTCATTCCGGGGCGCGCGAAGCGCGAACCTCAGATGTGCAATTGCGCATCTGAGGTCTGGTCCTTCGGACCATCCCGGAATGACGCTTCAATGTGTGGCGGTCAAAAATCAACGCATGCCGAATTTGGCAAGGGCATCGCGGTTATGCGATAGAAAGCAGAGTGCCGTGGTTTATGCCGCAGCCCTCGCGCTTTCTTGATTCCTGCTCGCATCACTTTCATTAGCCGGAGATTTCCTTATGCGTCGCTCATTCATCCTTGCCGGTATCGCCACAGCCATGCTGGCCGGCGGCTTCGCGGCGGCCAACGCCCAGCAGCCGATCCAGCGCGTTCAGGTCGGCGTTCTCGAATGCCGCGGCGGCGCCAGCATCGGCTTCATCGTCGGCTCCGTCACCAATCTTGGGTGCGTGCTGCGGATCGATGGCATGCCGGAAGACCGTTACATTGCGACCATCCGCAAGGTCGGCGTTGACCTCGGCATCACCCAGGAGTCGGCGCTTGCCTGGGGCGTCTATGCTCCCGTCGCCCGGCTTGGGCCCGGCGATCTCTCCGGCAATTACGCCGGTGCACAGGGCAGCGCGTCGGTCGGCGTTGGCGTCGGCGGCAATGTGCTGGTCGGCGGCTCCGACAATTCGATCGCGCTGCAGCCGCTCAGCGTGCAGGGCCAGGTCGGCATCAATGTCGCCGCCGGACTGGAAAGCCTCGAACTGCGGCCGGGACGGTAATTAGCCGTTATTGCGAGCAGCCAACCGGCCGCGCGACTGCGCGCTCGGCGATGGCTCGGCGATGAAGCAATTGAGTCTGTGTCCGCCACGCTGGATTGCTTCACTTCGCGTGGCAGACGAACTCCGTCTTGAAACATGCGCGAAGGAGCGTAAACTAGCTTCAGTGGGGACAGGCAAACTCCCCGTCAGACGTTTCGGTCCAAGCTCTGTGCAACACGCGATCCGTCGTGGAGCTTGCGCATGGACATCGATCGACAGACATCCCTCCGTGTAAAAATCGCCATCCTGTGCCGCGGCGATGCTGCGGCACGCCGGGACGCGACGCCCCAGAACAGCCGCTTCGTCCGCGTCTTCGAAGCGCTCGCCTCTTCCGGCATGGAGGCGGTTCCCGTGGTCTACGATGAAACCTTCGCTGATGCGGTTCGCGACCAACTACTGGCGGTGGACGGCGTCCTGGTCTGGGTCGATCCGATCCACCAGGGCAAGACGCGCGCGGCGCTCGATCCTTTGCTGCGTGAAGTCTCCGGGCAAGGACCGTGGGTGAGTGCGCATCCCGACGTCATCCTGAAAATGGGCGTCAAGGAGGTGCTCTACCGAACGCGTCATCTCGGCTGGGGCGCTGATACGCATCGCTACGACAGCGCGACAACTTTCCGGGCCGAATTCCCGTCGCGCCTGCGGGCGAGCGGACCGCGTGTGCTGAAACAAAATCGCGGGAATGGCGGCCAAGGCGTCTGGAAGGTGGAGTCCTTGCCGGGATCCGATGGCGCGGTCCGGGTGCTCCACGCGCAGCGCGGAAGCCTGCCCGAGGACATGCGGCTCGAAACTTTCATCGCGCGCTGCGAGCCTTATTTCGGATGGGGCGGCTGCATCATCGATCAGGCGTTTCAGCCGCGCCTGCCCGAAGGCATGATCCGTTGCTACATGAGCGGCTCCAAGGTCGCCGGTTTCGGGCAGCAATTGATCAAGGCCCTGATCCCGCCGCCGCCGGAAGGTCCCGACTCCCCTGAGGCGCAGCCCGGGCCGAGGATCATGCACGGGCCCGATGCCCCGTCGTTCCAGGCACTGCGAAGGATGATGGAAGACGAATGGACCCCGCAGATGATGACCACGCTGGGCATCGATGAAAAGGCGTTGCCGGTGATCTGGGACGCGGATTTCCTTTACGGCCCCCGCGACGCCGCCGACGCTGACAGCTACGTCCTATGCGAAATCAACGCCAGTTCCTGCTTTGCGATTCCCGACGAGGCGCCGGCGGCGATCGCACGGACGGTCAGGGATCGCCTTGCTTCGGTTCGACGAGAGGATTCACGGTAAAGGCCCGTCGCGTTGGCTCACGAGAAAGGCCGGCCCTTCCGAATCGTCGAGATTCGCGATCGCACCCTCCGCATTAGCAATGGTCGGAGGATCCGGCATGGGTGCAAACCCGATGACGTCGCTTTACTGAGTGCACTGACACGGCTCGATGGCGCCGGCGTTGACGCCTGAACCTTGCGGCCGCTCTGCATGAAATGCAGTTACTTGGTTTGAAGCGCGTGATGATCAAAAACACCTGAGAAGCTGAACGTCAGGCCCGCGCGCACTTCGTCGATCGGACGGCCGTTCCTGAGTGCATGACGCAATCCAACGTCGAAGCTGAGATCGTCACGAACATGCCAAATGACCCCGATCAGCGCGGACACCGTTTCCGCCTGTCCGAACTCTTTTTCGTAGAAGAACTCGGCAACCGGCCGGATTGTCCAGGACGAGGGTCCCTCGATGATGCCCCCCAGAAACAGATCGGCGTGATGATCGCGCGTGAGCCCCGTTTCCACGTTGAGGTGGATCGTACCCCAGTCCCACCGCTGCGAGACAATGCCGGCGAGGCTCGCGCCGATGCCGGAATCCCCCATGCTGTCGGGCAGCAGCACGCCGAATTCCGTGGCCACGCTCGGCCCGGTCTTGTCCTGTAGGCTGCCCGGCACGATCACGTGCTTCAGGAAGGCGCCGGCGGCCGTCAGCGTGGTGGGCCCCGGCGACAGGGGCGTCTGGCCCTGGCCTTCAAGTACAACCTCCCATTCATGATTCAGGCCGAAATTGAAGACCGCCGCGGGCGCGACCAGCCTGGTGCCCGCCTCATCTCGCCGGGGTCCGGCGGGCTGCAATTCGATTTCGACCTCTCCCGGAGCAGCTACGGCAGCGTCGGTTCCGTCGAACGGCCGATAGGCCCAAGCGGGAGAACTCAGCGCAATCAGCGAAGCCGACGTGAAGAACCTCAAAGCCCGCTCTCGCAATAATCGGCTGCCTACGGACATAGGATATCCGATCTACCGACCAGGACTACGGCACCGGGCGGAACACCCAGATGGCTGCCGGCTCCGAGGAACTGCCGCGCACTGCGACCATCAGACGATCGAGTTCGGGCACGAACAGCGACGTCCGCGCGCCGGCAGCGGTTGGAATGCGCGCGGTTCGCCGATAGGTCGTCGCGTCGGCCTCGAACACATCGACGTAACCCGTGCCGCAACTGACATAAACGCGTGAGCGATTGGCGTCGACGAAGAGATCGTCGACGTCGCCGCAGGTCTCGACATTGGCGATGGGCTTGCCGTCGGCCAGGGCGAAGACGGCCAGTTCAGGCGGATTGCGGAATGCCACAAGAATTCGGCCTCGATCGCGATCGGCGGTCATCGCGAAATTCCCGCCCTTGACCATTGGCCAGGTTGCGACCTGCTTTCCTGAAGCGCCGTCCACCATCGCGATCGCGTGGGCATCAGGCAAATTGACGAAGATGCGGTCTTGGACGATCTGAAAGCTTTCCGGATGCGCTTTCAACGGTACGCTCTGGACCTTGGTGCGCGTCGAAGAATCCAGCACCGCCAACCCACCATCACCAAAGCCGACAACCACCCGCTTCGCTGCAGCATCGATACGGACGTTGTCGGCATCGCTCCCAAGTTCGACTCGTCCGGTTGTCCTGTATCCTGTTCCTTCCAACAGCCTGACCGAGCCATCCCTTGCGTTGGCGACGTAGAGCGTATCGGTCGAGGGCTCATAACCGACGCCCTGCGGCTCGCTAAGCCCGGGGATAGTCCGGATCAGGCTGCGGTTGACCAGATCGATGATGCCGACACTGTCATTGCCAAGCTCGGCGATGAACAATCGCTGCCGCTTCAGGTCGACTGCCATGTGGTCGATGCGGCCCCGCACATCGCCGAGCGGGATTTTGGCTTCGAGATGAAGAGGCTCCACGTCTTCCGATCGAACCGGCGCGATACTGCTGGACAGCATCGTAAGTCCCGCCAAAACTCTGGCAACCGTCTGGAGTAGTTTCGGCATGGCCGTCCTCCATCTAGTGCACCATCACCCATGTCGGTTGCAACATTGGATACGCGATCAAACCAACGACGGCCGTCGCCATGATCAACAGCGGATTGCTGACCTTCCACCGGAACAGAATGGCGAGCGACACGATCCCTATCAAGGCCGTCAGCCAATCGCCGATTGCAACGCGTCCGAGCAGGATGCAGGCGCCCAGGATCGTTCCGATCGCGGCGGCGTAGGCGCCTTTGACAAAACCCTGCACATTCGGATTGCCGCGATGCCGCGCAAGCAGCGGCGCCGCGATCAGCACGACCAGGAAAGACGGGAGGAAGATGCCGATGGTCGAAACCAGTGAACCCCAGAAGCCGGCGACCAGGTAGCCGACGAAGGTCGCGGTGATCACCACCGGTCCCGGGCTGATCATGCCGATCGCGACCGCGATCAGGAACTGGCGCTCGTCGAGCCAGCCGAACTGTTGCACGACTCCCTGTTCGAGGAACGGCACGATCACAAGGCCACTGCCGAAGGTGAGCGAACCTGCCTTGAGGAAGAACAATAGCAGCTTTCCCAGCACCGAGCCGGAAGTATGGGGAGCGAGCTGCGCGAGAACCGGCGCCGTCACCGTCAGCGCGGCCGGCGTTCGCTTGAACAGGCTGCCATAATAGAGAATGCCGGCGATGCCGGCGCCGATGAACAGGAGCGCCACTTCCGCCTGCAAGATGACGGTGACGGCGAGGCAGACTGCCGCGATCATCCACTGCAACCAGTCCTCCATGCCAAGCTTGGCGAGGCGATAGCAGGAATGCAGGATCAGCGCGATCACCGCGGGGCTGACGCCATAGAAAATGGCGGTGATTGGCCGCAAATCGCCGAGATAGACATAGAGTGCGCCGAGCGCTGCGACGATGAGGAAGTTCGGCAGGATGAAGGCCCAGCCGCCGGCCCACGCACCCCAGAAGCCGCCGCGCAGGTACGAGACGTAAATGCCGACCTGGATCGCAAGCGGCCCCGGCAGCGACTGGCAGATGGCGATGGCCTCGCGCATTTGCTCCTTTGTGAGCCACTTCTTTCCGTCGACGAGTTCGCGCTCCATCTGGCCGACCAGAGCCACCGGGCCGCCGAAGCCGAGGCAGCCCAGCCGCAAGAAGTAGCGGACCAGTTCACCGATCCGGCCGCTCTCGACCGTCGTTGTCGTCGCCATCCCCGTCCCCCTACGCTTGTTAACTTTTCGTGCTGGCCGTCTTGTCGAGCGCTGCGCGCAGGCCCTTGGCGAGCTTGATCGCGTCGTCGTTGGCCCAGAAGTGCATGAAGAACAGCCGCGGCTGCTCGTCCAGCATGTGGCTATGCAGCGCCGTTACTTCGATGCCGTTCGCACGCAACGCCTTGATCACCGGATTGACCTCCTCACTGATCATCACGAAATCGCCGGTGATGGCAGCCTTGCCGTCGCCGGTCGGCTGGAAGTTGATGCCAATCGCAACGCCCATCGGCGCAGGGGGCGTCATGGCCATGCCATCCATGTTAACCGCGTCACGCCGGGGCACGTTGAATTGATAGACGCCACCGTTGGCTTGACCCTTGACGCCGATAATCTGGTCGAGCTGCGCGGTATCAAGATCAACAGGCGGTGGGGAGGTGGCGGGCGGCGGCAGTACTCCAGGTGTCTTGCTCGCGGCCAATCCTTCGCGAATGCTGGTGGCGAGCTTGACGGGATCGCCATGGCCAGCGATGTGCATGTAAAAGGTCGCGGGGCTCGCGCGCAGCAGATGATTGTGGACCGCGGTGATATCCAGCCCGCCCTCGATCATCTTCAGCATGACGGGGTTGATCTCACTCTCAAGCAGCACGAGGTCGCCCATGACCATGGCGCCGCCGTGCATCGGCTTGAACGCGACCCAGCCACCTAGCGCCAGGGCCGGTTTGATCGTCACCCCATCCAAGGTGACCGTGAGGTCCGTGCGCGGAAAGCCGTAGCGGCGCACGTCGCCGCCGACCGCAGGCTTCCGGCCGAGGACGTCGTCGACCTGTTCCCATTTGATATCTTGTGCATGTGCCGCGCTTACAAAAGGTTCGGCGAACACCTGCCAGTCGATCTTCTGCGCGCTCGCCGCGGTTGTCAGGACGGCCGCGACGATCGACGCCGTGGCCCAAAAAGTCTTACGCATGTAGCATCTCCTTGAATGGCTTATTTCGTATGGTCATCGTGTCTCCCCCGGAACGCTGCCTAATTCTGTGTGAGCCCGACGATGGTCTTGGCGCCGTCGATGTTCTCGACCGTGACTTCGACCTGGTCGCCGTAGCGGACCGCGTTGAACAGCAGACCGTCGCGCACCTTCAGATCGGCGCTGGCGTCGGAAGGGAGTCGTACGGTGATGCTGTCGTTTCGCTCGTCGACGGCAGCAACGACGCCCCGCAAGGTCTCCCGGGAGCGATTTTTTCCGACGCCTGCATCCGGAGCGGACAACGGCATGAGCGAAGGCGCCGGGGCTCCATCGGTGATGGCCCGGGCGGCCATCGTGTGCGACATGACGATTCCGATTGCGATGAGTGCTGTTATCGATTTCATGGTTTCTCCTTCTCGTTGGCCGTGTGGGGACCGATCACGGCTTCGCCTTGTTGGTCGGCCAGTTGTGGGTTTGCTTTGTCGCCGCACCAGCGAAAAGCATGCAGTAGTTCAATGCGTGCAGGAATCGGTTCTCGGAGACCCAGTTTTTTTCCTCGACCAATATCCGGTGCATCACCGCGATCTGGCCGGCGGGGCCGCCGAAGCTGAGCATCGCGACGCGAAGCCAGACCCTGAAGGCTTCCGTCATGGTGGGCATGCTTGGCGCACCAGGCGCGGCGGTAATCGAGGCGGCGTTCGCGGTTACGTCGGTCATGGCCGGGCTTCCGCCTTCGTCTTCGGTTTCGCCTTATGGGACGACCAGGTATGGGTCTCGCCGGTCGCATCCCGGCACCATCGGTAAAAAGCATCGTAGAGCAGCATGCCGGCATCAAGCTGTTCGTGGTCGTCGGCATAGATTCGGGAGAGACCGAGCGAGGCCGCAAGGAGACCGGGCGCCTCTGGAGAGAGGTCGAGCCGATCGGTGTCGGCAGCGCGGACGATCGTGGCCAGGTGACGGAGCGCACTGAACTCCAACCCGAATTCCTCGATCATCACGTCGAAGGTGCAGAGGTCGCCGCGATGGCTCCAGTGCACGCCCTCGATGTCGAAGGGTACGGCCCCGAAGCGCTCTCCAACGGATTCGACTTCGGAGGCGGTCACGAACAGAAAGACGGCGGACGGATCGACGAAGCGGCGGATCAGCCACGGGCAGGCGATGCGATCGATCTTGGGCCTCGCGCGCGTAACCCAGACGGTACGGCCTTCGGGATCTCGCTTCGGAAGCTTTGAGGCTGAGACGCGCGGCAGTTTCTCCCTGGCCCACGCCTCGGTGCCGCCGTCCAGGACATTCGCGGATGCGCCGGCATGCCGAAGCCACGCGGCGACGCCTTCGCTAAGCTTCTGCCCTTTTTTGCAGATGGCGACGACTGTCTTTCCGGAGAGGCTGGGTGCCCATTCCGCGACGTTGTCGTGGCTGCGGCGGATGGCGCCAGGTACGAAATTCGGGTCGGCGTCGAAATCCTCGTCGATCCGAACGTCAACAAGAACCGGGCACGCAGCCGTACCGATCAGACGAGCAAGTTTATCAGGGGCTATCGAGTAAATGGCAGACATGATGCGTCCTCGGTTGATGACCGGACGCGATTCTTGGGCATGTCGCCTTGTGGGGAGATCGCTTCCCCATGCGCCCAAGTACAGCCAACAGCGGGCGCTTTGTCAATTGGGAACCGGCTCTCGGCCTATCAACAAGCGCGTGAGCAACTTTGAATTAATTCGAGAATGGAAACATTCTTGCGATCGGCACGAAGGTCGGCTTTGACCTCGGCAATGTCGCCGCTGGAATGGAAAGTCTGGAACCGTGGCCGGGGCGGTATGGTCTGCGCCGCCCGAGACGGACTGGGTACGAAACAGACCAAAACAAGCAAGACAACTCGCGAAAAAGGTGTAGGCTTCAAGAAAATTGGAGGAGGCATGATGTTTGAAATCAGCGGTCTCGACACGTCCGGCAGCGTCAAGCTGAAGCGGGCGAGCTACTCCGCGGCCCTCAAAAAGGCGCGCGAACTTATCGAGGACGGTTGCTTCGACGTTCACATCATCGCCCCTGATGGACGGATTTACTCCTCCTTCGAACAGGAAGTGGCTTAATCGCCCGTCCTGGAGCTCCCTCAACGAGACTCGACCTACCCGACGGCTGTGTCGGGTTGTGCTGGACCTGGCGGTCCATGGAACGAACTTGAGGAAAGCGCGTTATCTTCGCAGCAAACAACCTCCAAGTTTTTTGCGTCCAAGAAAGGCCCTGCTCGCCCCCAGCGGGGCTTTTTTCGTTTTGCTATCGTGGTGACAGCACGCAACTAGGGTGTGTACTCATAAATGCCAGCGAATCTGATGTCCGCTTCCAGGGACAATCGGACGTCGCAAAGCCACAATGAATCGGTCGAAAATGGACCCAAAGCGGACGTCGGCGGCGGTATGGTCTAGCGACGTCCTGATCGCTTGAGTTCGGCGACCTGCTGCTTCTCCCCGGAAAGCTTGCCCGCAGCGTGCAGGCTGCTGCAATACCACCAGACTTCAAATTGTCTCCAGGCCAAAAACAGTCCGGTCTCCCTGCACTCTTGGTAGGTTTTGAAGTTGCGTCCGTTTCTGCATGTTGTCGATAAGGTAAAATCCCCGGACGAGCCGGAGCATCCGTTCCAGGGTTGGTTGCCGTATTTGAAGCTTGTTTGGCAACCGTCGGTGCAGTTGCTGGAGGTCTTCTCAAGCGCGGCAATCTTCGCCATTACTGAACCTTGCGCGGGCGCCGTCGTCTGAGGGATCGGTGATGTCGGGCGAGATGCAACCGTGTTTGCCACCTGCGGCGGCCTCTGCGGCGGTCTTGCCACCGGCCTATGTGGCCTTGCCACCTGCTTCGGCGCTACGACCGTGACGGCGGGAATCGTCGTGGACGAGCCTCCGGTCTGCGACATGGCCGTGCCGCCGGGAGCGCACAGCAACACGGTCGACAGGATAGCGACAGTTGAGGGCGCGATAAGGCTCGATGACACTCTCATGATCCGCGTCGCTTTAGTTCGGCGACCTTGAACTTGCCGCCGGCGGACAGGCTGGTGCAATACCACCAGGCTCTATTTCGATCCCAGCCCGTGAACATTTTGGTGCTCATGCACCCCGTATAGCTTGAGTGGGTGAGGGTGTCTGTGCACGTTGCTGAGAAGGTTGAAAAATACCCCGCCGACTCGCTACATCCAATCCAAGCCTCCTTGCCGGTTCTGCCGCTCGTTTGGCAACCACCGTTGCAATTGCTGGAGATACTTTCAAGCTTGGCAAGCTTCTCTAATGTCGAACTTGGTCCCGCTATGATTGCTTCTGCTGGCGAAGCCGATGATGTTTGAGCGGTTCGCGTGTGAGCGGTTGACGATGCCGGCCGAGATGCCACTCGTTGCGGCCTATGTGGCCTTGCCACCTGCTTCGGCGCTACGACCGTGACGGCGGGAATCGTCGTGGACGAGCCTCCGGTCTGCGACATGGCCGTGCCGCCGGGAGCGCACAGCAAGACGGTTGACAGGATAGCGACAGCCGAGGGCGCGATGAGCCCTGAGGACACTTTCATGACGCGTTCTCCCAAATCCGGACGTAAATGCCGTCCCGGTGCGGACACCCACGTATCCAACTAGGCGTGCCGAGAAGCATCACTGGAAGTGTCCGATGTATCTCGCGAATTTCCCCGAGTGACCGTTTTGAAATTTTCTATGTCGGGCCGGCGGGACGATACATTATGTTACAAAATAGGATGTCGCTTGCCTCGCCGGTTGGGTACTCTGGCGTGTATGGGGCATTCAGACCACATTCTCGTCGTCGACGACGACCTGGGTTTGCGCGAGCTTCTGGACCGATACTTTGTCGGCAACGGCTATCGGGTCACTACGGTGGCCAACGGCCGGCAGATGCGCGAGGTTCTCGCAAACCACCGGATCGATCTGATCGTACTCGACCTCATGCTGCCGGGGGACGACGGCCTCACGCTCTGCCGCAACTTGCGCGCCAACCAACCCTATGACATTCCGATCCTGATGCTGACGGCGCGCGGTGATGAAGCAGACCGCATTGTCGGCCTTGAGATGGGGGCAGACGACTACCTCACGAAGCCGTTTGCCCCACGCGAGCTGCTGGCACGGATCCGCTCGGTTTTGCGCAGGGCCGAGATGCTGCCCCGCAACCTTGCGGCATCGGAGAAAGCCCGCCTCCTTCGGTTCGGCGAATGGAAGCTCGATACGGTCGGGCGTTTCCTGGTTGACGCCGACGGGACCGTGGTCTCGTTGAGCGGCGCCGAGTATCGATTGTTGCGCGTGTTTCTCGATCACCCTCAACATGTCCTCAATCGCGATCAACTGCTCAACCTGACGCAAGGCCGTGAGGCCGAAGTCTTTGATCGGTCGATAGACCTTCTTATCAGCCGCCTTCGCCAGCGATTGCGCGACGACGCGCGGGAGCCGTCCTACATCAAGACGGTGCGCAGCGAAGGCTACGTCTTTGCAGTCTCCGTCGAAGCGTTGCAGGAGCGGTCATGAGCGCCCGTCTTCGGCGTATGGCGGCGCGTCTTTGGCCGGACTCCCTGTTCGGCCGGCTGGCAATCATCCTGTTTTCCGGCCTTGTGGCTGCACATGTGCTGGCCTTCGTTTTGATTGTCCTCGACCGCATCGCTACCGAAGACGAGCGGGGGAATAAATCTGCTGCTGTGGACATCGCTGAAGCGGTCGCTATCCTCGACTACATCAAGCCTGAAGAAAGACCCGCCTGGCTCGACCGCCTCTCTCGACGCCATTGGCGATACATTCTCGGAGATGAGGGAGAGATCGAAGCGCGGCCATCATCCAAACGACGACAAACGAACATCGCGCGTTTGAGGGCCGTGCTGGGGCCCGACCACGACGCAAACTTTGTCTACTTCGATCCACCGAAGCGACTGCGACGGGGCGTACTCATGCACCTGAAGGACGGTAGCCCGCTGACGCTCGAAATCTTTTGGCAGGGGACAGTCATTTCGCCTTGGTTACCGGCGGCGCTCGCCGCTCAACTCTGTCTTATCGGATTCTTCGTCTGGGTTGCCGTAAAGCTCGCAACGCAACCGCTGGCGCGCCTCGAGCAGGCGGCCAACGGCCCGGGCTCGGATTTGCGCGGTGAGGCGCTGCCGGAGGATGGTCCGCGGGAAGTGGCGCGCGTTGCTGCCGCGTTCAACGCCATGCAGCGACGCATCGCCGAGCAGGTCGCGGAACGGATCCAGATTCTGGCGGCGATCTCGCACGATCTTCAGACCCCGATCACGCGCATGCGGCTGCGTGCTGATTTCCTGGGTGACAGCGACGCCAAGTACAAGCTGCAGGGCGACCTGCAGGAAATGCAGACGCTCGTCAAGCAGGGGCTCGCCCTGGCGCGGGAGTACGACGACATTGGCCCGCCGATGTCAGCGCATGTCGCCGTCGAAGCATCGCGGGAGTCGTCATGAACGCCCGTTTTCGGCGTATAGCGGCGCGTCTTTGGCCGGACTCACTGTTCCGCCGGCTGGCGATCATCCTGTTCGGAGGTCTCTTGGCCGCACATGTGCTATCCTTTGGCCTGGTCGCCCTCAATGTCTTCGGCCCCAGCAACGAGTCATCGGATGACTATTTCATGCGATGGATCGCGACGGCGGTCGCTATCCTCGACCGGGTCAAGCCCGAAGAAAGAGCCGCATGGCTCGACCGCCTCGCTCGCCCTGCATATCGATACGTTCTCAGAGATGAGGGAGAGATAGAAGCGGTCCCACCCAAACGACGACAAGAGAACCTGGCGCGCTTGAGGGCCATGATAGGGGCCGACCACGACGCGAAATCTGTCTTCTACCTCGATCCGCTAAATCAACGGCGACTGGGCTGGGTCGTTCACCTGAAGGACGGTACCCCACTGATGCTCGAATTCGTCGCACACAGGACGGACATTTCACCCTGGTTGCCCACGGCGCTCGCCGTTCAGCTCTTTGCTCTCGCATTCCTCACCTGGTTCGCCGTGAAACTCGCGACACAACCGCTTGCACGCCTCGAGCGCGCGGCCAACAGCCTGGGTTCGGATCTGCGCGGCAAGTTGCTCCCGGAAGATGGTCCGAAGGAAGTGGCGCGCGCTGCTACCGCATTCAATGCCATGCAGCGACGCATTGCCGAGCAGGCTGTGGAACGGATCCAGATTCTGGCGGGGATCGCGCGCCGTCTTCAGACTCCGATCACGCGCATGCGGCTGCGCGCTGATTTCCTGGGTGACAGGGACGCCAAGGAAAAGCTGCAGGGCGACCTGCAGGAAATGCAGACGCTCGTCAAGCAGGGTCTTGCCCTGGCCCGCGGGCGCGACGAGATCAGTGGGCAGCGGTGCCAGACCGACCTGCATGCCCTTGTCGACAGCCTCGTCTGCGACTATTCCGACGCGGGAAAATCGCTTCGCTTTGCCGGAGAACGCGGCGTGACGATTTTCACACACCCGCAGGCCTTGCGCCGCATCATAATCAACTTGATCGATAACGGGCTAAAATTCGGCGAGGATGTCGAAGTCACCATCGATGCGCAACGATCGAACGGCATCACGATCACCGTATCGGACCGGGGCCCCGGTATTCCCGACGAGCATCTGAAGTCGGTATTCTTGCCGTTTTATCGTATCGAGGCTTCGCGCAATCGCGAAACCGGTGGCACAGGGCTTGGACTTGCCATCGCCCAGCAACTTGCCAGTGCGCTTCGCGGAACGCTCACGCTCGCCAATCGCGACGGCGGCGGATTGGAAGCGCGCCTCGAATTTTCGAGCTGACAACACGATGACTTTGACGCTGATGATCTCAGGATTTTGTTGACTCCGATCTCGAGCATTACCGTCGAGGTCTGCCGCGCGGTGGTCGCGCTCAATCCGGTGATACCGCATCCGATGCTCAGCCGCCTGGCAACGAGGTGGCGAATAGAACGAAGTTGTTGCTGTGCATGAGTGCGGAATTGGCACATTTGAGACATGCCGACCGTATCGAGCGATGTCTGCTTTTGGATGAAACCCGGAAAACATTTGCTCAGGCTGAGTTCTTCCTCCGCACTGCTTTGGTTTTGGGGGCAAACTCGTCGCGCGCGATTGCTGGCCGCACGAGGGATTGCGACATTCATGACAATCAGCGAAACGCCGCGTTCAGGCTACGTTCAATGGCCGGGTCCATGCTGGGAGATGCGGGAAAACGCGCCGTGCGAATACAGAAGATGGAACCAAAACGACACTCTGCCGTTACGTGCCCCGCCTCCCTCCCTTCCGGATTCCCGACCATCGTCCTCTGAAAGGATTCAAATGAATTCAGTTCGATCATCCGTTTTCGCGCTCATGCTGGGGGTAGTGCTGCCCACTTATTGCATGGCGCCGGCGCGCGCGCAGATCGCGGTAGATGTCAGCGTCGACGTTGCGCCCCCGCCGCTTCCCTACTACGAGCAGCCGCCGATTCCGGCGGAGGGCTACATCTGGGCGCCCGGCTACTGGGCCTGGGATCAAGTCGCGCTGGACTATTACTGGGTACCCGGCACCTGGGTCGAGCCGCCGCAGCCGGAGCTGTTGTGGACGCCGGCGTGGTGGGGCTGGGTCGATGGCCGCTACGGCTTCCATCCCGGTTACTGGGGCCGCGAAGTGGGCTTCTACGGTGGCATCGATTACGGCTTCGGCTACACCGGCGAAGGCTACTATGGCGGCCGTTGGGATCACGGCGTTTTCTTCTACAACCGCACCGTCAACAACTTCACCAATGTGCGGATCACCAACGTCTATAACCAAACAGTCGTGATCAACAATAATGCGGGTCGCGTCAGCTTCAACGGCGGCAATGGCGGCATCCCGGCGCGGCCAACGCCGCAGCAGGAGGCGTTCGCGCGGGAGCGTCACATCGAGGCGACGCCACTGCAGCACCAGCATGCCGAGCTCGCGAGCAAGGATCGCTCGCTGTTCTCCAAGCAGAACCACGGAGAGCCCGCGGTTGCCGCGACCTCACGTCCCGGCGTGCTCCAGGGTGAAGGCGTTGTGCGTGCGAGCCGCACTCCGGTCGCGGGCGCGCCCGGCCGGCCAGGCCAGCCGCAGGAGATGCAGGGGCACGAGCTGCCGCGTCCCGGTGAGCCGCCGCGTCCGGGCGAGGCACCGCGCGCGAACGAGATCGGCAGGGAGCCATCACCGCGGGTCGAGGAAAGGACGCCTGCGGAAGAGCCTCGCCGCGTGCAGCAGGAAGCGCCGAAGGCCGAACCGCCGCGCGTCGAGCCGAGGCCAGAGGCGCGTCCCGAACCACCGAAAGCGGAGGAACGTGTGGCGCCGCCGCCCCGAGTTGAGGAGCGCCGCCCCGAGCCGCCGCCGCCCGCCCCGGCCGTGAGGGAAGCGCCGCCCAGAACGGCACCGGCTCCGCGCCCGCCCGCACCCGGGCAGCGCCCGCCGGCGCGCGAGCAAGAGAAGCAGTAAGTACGCGTCGCGTCCGTCCTGGATCGTATGATCCGGGACGGACTTCCTCTTGTATCGCCGGAACGGCTACATTCGGCGACCGCCTTTGCGGCAGAAACGCCCATAAACGCCTCAGAGCCTTCTTCAGCGCGTCACGTATGGCAGGGGCGCGGTGCCACTTCCGCGTTTGACAGATACTGTTGCAAAAGTCGTTTTGCACAGGTGGTCAAAAATTCTGCGGGCCGTCGGCGGGGTTTTCCGGTAAGGTCCTGAGGGACCTCATCGCCTCACGCTAAACTCATCGGCGACTTTGGTAGCGCGACTGAGGCTACACGAATCATCGATCTCGGCGCGCTTCAAGTTCTCGCCAAAAATTCAGACCGTTGCAGCTTTCGACTTTTGCAACAGTATCGACACAAAACAAACACCCGTGGTCACCCGGAGATGTCCGCTTTGGCGGGCAAAGCCGACATGGCGGATTTATGAGTACACGCTCTAAAAAACGCTACGGGGCAGTTTAGTGATTTGCCTGTCCAGCCCCATTTGCAAAAATATTTTTATTCCCTTCCGACCCAAATCACCGGCTTACTCCGTTCCGTCACATCCCCTGGAGCAACTGTGCTGAGAGTTAGACCGGCGATCAGCCGGCCTCAAGGCTGGCGCTGCCGCGCCCCCGCCTTCGGCGGCTGACGGCCTTGACCCCGGCCGCTCACCGGACTTGAGGACGACCATGCGCTCGGTCGGTACCGAGCGCAGCTGATTGCGCTGACGCGGTCAGGCCACAGCATGGCAGCGAGGATTCCATTTCTGGCGGCGTGCGAGCATGGTGTTGAGGACGATGATCAGCTTGCGCATGCAGGCGACGAGCGCAACCTTCGGCTCCTTTCCTTTGGCAATCAGACGCTGGTAGAAGGCCTTGAGCACCGGGTTGTTCTGCGTCGCAGCGCCGAGACAGGGCATATAGATGGCGTTTCTCACCCAGCGGCGGCCGCCCTTGATGTGGCGTTCACCGCGCTGCTTGCCGCTATCGTCGTCATAGGGGGCGAGCCCGATCAAGGCCGCGGCGACCTCGTCGCTGACCTGTCCGAGCTCAGGCATCCCTGCGATGAGGATTGCGGACGTCGTTTGCGCGAGGCCCGGAACACTCTGGATGATCTCGGCACGCTCGGCGAACTCCGGTGTGGCCTTGACCTTGGCGGAGATTGCGGCCTCAAGCTTGTCGATCTCGGCGGCGAGGCTCTTCAAGATGCGCGCATGGGCCTTCCGAGCCGGTTCTGGTGCCGCATGCTCGTTTTGAGCTTGCAGTCGGATCTTGACGTCAACCAGGGCCTTGCGCGCTTTCGCCAGCGCCGCCAGCTCCTCACGCGCGGCATCAGGAACCTGGCCCGGCGCCTGGCTAAACGTCTCGGCGAACCAAGCGATCATCTCCGCGTCGATCGGATCGTTCTTCGCCAAACGTCCGGCCGACAGCGCAAAGTTGCGGACCCGCCTGGGATCGACAATCCGCACCTCGATGCCGGCGCTGTGCAGCACGTTGCGCCATTCACGCTCGTAACCGCCACTTGCCTCCATCACCGCCTTGCCCACTTGGTATTTGCGAAGCCAGACAGTCAGCTTGCGGCGCCCTTGGAGGGTGCTCGGGAAAGTCTGCCGCAATTTGAACCGGCGAATGCAGGCATCCACCTTGTCCTTGGCCACATCAATACCGACGACAACGAGATCATCTTGTGCCATCATCCACTCCCTTCCTTGCTCGGTTCGGGCTCGAAGCCCTTTCAACTGTTCGGGTTGAGGAAGACGCCGGAGCTGTCCCTCGCTCTGATCACCAGGCTCTACCGCCTTTGGGGCGTAACGGGCTCAGTTCCAGCAACGGGCGGTTTTGCGAGAACCGCCCGTTCACTCATTCTGGCAGGTTTTGGGGACGCAAGGGGCGTATCGCGATCGTCACGGACGCGGGATGGGATGCGGTGGACGCGAAGGCGCTCTTGACGAACAGCGCAGATCGCGGACGGCGAAGTCGTGTGGTCCTGACGCCCCGATGCTGGCGTCAAGTTGCGCGGAAGCTTTTCTGCGCAGCGATGGTGACAAAAAAGCCGGTCGCCAAGGAGAGCACGAAATAAGCTGTAAAACCATTGCGCAGGGAAGGCCGGACTGCTTCCGCTGAACCTGTATGCTCGTGTGCGTCTCTTTCTACACCTTGCACGCGAGACCGCGGGTGCAGCGCGCACCCGGTCTTCCCTGCGCCCTCTCTTGAGGGTCGCACTGCGCCCTCTCTTTTTTTGGGGGGGCTGTTGATTTGCATAACTCGGGCGTACCGCGTCGCGAGAGGGTGGCGTTATGGTGACGAAATATCCACGTCATTGCGAGCCATCGGGCGCGCATTCGCGCGACCCGGTGGCTCGCAATGACGGTGTCGGAAAGTTCCGTCGGGCTCGCGCCGCACTGCAGCGACGTTTTTCCGGCTTGCCAAATCTTCGGGGCAGGGGGAGCATCACCGTGCCGACCCAATCAAGGGCCGAGCTCCAAACGAGGAGGCGGCAGCAATGGGACATGACGTCAGAAGTCCCCGAGGTCCACGGTGCATCGCGCTGGTGGGCCCTTTCCAAAGCGGTAAAACCACTCTGCTGGAAGCGATAATGGCGCGCACCGGCGCCATCCGCAGTGCCGGCAGTGTCGAACTGGGAACTTCGGTCGGCGATTCCAGCCCGGAAGCGCGCCGTCACAAGATGGGCGTCGGCCTCACCGCAGCCACCACCAGCTTCATGGGAGACAGCTACACTTTTATCGATTGTCCCGGCTCGATCGAATTTGCGCATGACATGCGTGCCGCACTTCCCGCCGTCGATGCCGCGGTCGTGGTGTGCGAAGCCGATGAACGCAAATTGCCGCAGCTTCAGATCATCCTGCGCGAGCTCGAGGATCTCGGCATCCCCCGTTTTCTGTTCCTCAACAAGATCGACCGCGCCAACAAGCGGATTCGCGAGACGCTCGCGACCTTGCAGCCGGCATCGCGGATTCCGCTGGTGCTGCGGCAGATTCCGATCTGGAATGGCGATCTGATCGCAGGCTTCGTCGACCTCGCGCTCGAACGCGCCTTTGTCTATCGCGAGCACAAGGCTTCCGAAGTCGTGTCGCTCGAAGGCGGCGATCTCGACCGCGAAAAGGAAGCGCGGTTCTCGATGCTGGAAAAGCTCGCCGATCATGACGACGAGCTGATGGAGCAATTGCTCGAGGATATCCCGCCGCCGCGCGACGCCGTGTTCGACGATCTCGCCCGCGAATTGCGCGAAGGACAGATCTGTCCGGTGCTGCTCGGCTCGGCGCTGCGTGAGAATGGCGTGCTGCGCCTGATGAAAGCGCTCCGGCACGAAGCGCCTGGTGTGAGCGACACCGCCAAACGTTTAGGTGCGGAGTCCTCCAAGGACGCATTGGCCTATGTGTTCAAGACGCTGCATCTGCAGCACGGCGGCAAGCTGTCGCTGACCCGCGTGCTTTCAGGACATCTCGACGACGGCGCGACCCTGCAAGCCTCATCCGGTGAAAGCAGCCGGGTGTCCGGCATCCTCTCCGTCAACTGCGCGCATGATAGCAAGCGTGCCGCGGCGGAGGCCGGCGACACTGTCGCGCTCGGCAAGCTCGACAGCGTCAAGACCGGCGATACGCTGTCGGGGGCCAAGACCGCGCCGCCGGCGCTGGTCACGATCGAGCCGGCGCCACCGGTGCTGGCGATCGCGCTCGCGGCGACCGACCGCAAGGACGACGTCAAGCTCGGGCAGGCGCTGTTGCGGCTGAACGAGGAAGATCCGTCGCTGACCATGGTCCAAAATCCGCGAACCCACGACATCGTGCTGTGGGGGCAGGGCGAAATGCATTTGCGGGTCGCGCTCGAGCGGCTGCGCGAACGGTTCGGCGTCAATGTCAAATCGCACGCGCCCGCGATCGGCTATCAGGAGACGATCCGAAAGCCGATCACCCAGCGCGGCCGGCACAAGAAGCAATCCGGCGGCCATGGCCAGTTCGGCGATGTGGTGCTGGAGATCAAGCCGATGCCGCGCGGCGCCGGTTTTGCATTCGCCGAAAAAGTCGTCGGCGGCGCGGTGCCGAAGAATTACATCGGCGCGGTGGAGGAGGGCGTGGTCGATGGCCTGCTGCGCGGGCCGCTCGGGTTCCCGGTGATCGATGTGCAGGTGACCTTGACCGATGGCTCCTATCATAGCGTCGACTCCTCCGACCTCGCCTTCCGGACCGCGGCGCGGATCGGCGTCAACGAGGCGTTGCCGCAGTGCCAGCCGGTGTTGCTGGAACCGATCCATGTGGTCGAAATCGTCTGTCCGACCGATGCCACCGCCAAGATCAACGCCATCCTGTCGGGCAGGCGCGGGCAGATTCTCGGTTTCGACACCCGCGAGGGCTGGCCGGGATGGGATCGCGTGCGCGCGATGATGCCGGAAGCGGAGATCGGCGAACTGATCGTGGAATTGCGCTCGGCAACGGCAGGCGCCGGCAGTTTTACCCGCGCCTTCGACCGCATGGCCGAGGTCTCGGGCCGCGCCGCCGACCAGATCATCGCGGCGCATCGCGTCGCCGCGTAAGGGCCATCATCGTTCCGTCGCTCGGCCTGAGGGACGGAACGATCGGTGGTGAGATGCGTATCAGCCTGCGTGACATCGGGTCATGCCGGGTGGCGGTTTGCGATAGCCTTCATTGACAGGAATGGAGACCTTGCGATTTCTCGCCACTTGCGCGGCAGGCCTCAAATGATGTATTTTACATCATTGTCATGGGCTGAAGTATCACTTATCCTACTTTGTACGTGAGGTGGTCGTTGATCACGTCTTTCCAGATGCGGGCGGCGCGGGCGCTGCTTGGGATCGATCAGAAAACGCTGGCGGAACTGGCCGGCGTTTCGCTGCCAACCATCCAGCGGATGGAAGCCAGCGTCGGCAACGTTCGTGGCGTGGTTGAATCGCTAACCAAAGTGGTCGACGCGCTCAATCGTGCGGGCGTGGATCTGATCGGCGAGCATGCGCGCAGCGATGACGGCGGGCGCGGTGTCCGCTTGAAGCAACCGGGACCGCCTCGCCGCGTGGGTGGGTAGAAGCATCGTTGCGCCGGCACAGCAGGCGACCGTGCGATGCGACGGGAGCATTGTCGGGCATGAGCGTCGCAGGTCAGCGGGCAGGTCGGATAAATCAGGCGAAGCAGCCGACTTTCGCGGAATTGTTCACGCCGAAACTCGTCACGGTACTGCGTGAAGGCTACCGCTTCGCGGATTTTCGCGCCGACATGGTCTGCGGCCTCACTGTGGCGATCGTGGCGCTGCCGCTGTCGATGGCGATCGCGATCGCATCGGGCGTAACCCCCGGTCGCGGGCTGTACACCGCCGTGATCGGTGGCTTCATCGTGTCGCTGCTGGGCGGCAGCCGGTTTCAGATCGGTGGACCCGCCGGCGCATTCATTGTCCTGGTGGCGCTGACGGTGGACCGCCACGGTCTCGACGGCGTGATCCTGGCGACCGCGATGGCCGGCGTGTTGCTGATCGCGGCAGGCTTTCTGCGGCTTGGAACCTACGTCAAATTCATTCCCTATCCGGTAACCGTGGGATTCACCGCCGGGATCGCCGTCATCATTTTTGCCAGCCAGTTAAAGGATCTGTTCGGCATCACGTTGACCGCGAAGGAACCGGGCGAATTGCTTCCGAAGCTGGAGGTGCTGGCGCGCGCGCTGCCGACCACCAATCTGTCGGCGGTCGCCGTGTCCATCGTCAGCGTTGCCCTGATCTTCATTCTCCGCAAACTGCGGCCGACCTGGCCCGGCATCCTGATCGCGGTGATCGTCGCCGCAATCGCCAGCTGGACACTGTCGCTGCCGGTTGAAACCATCGGCACCCGCTTTGGCGGGATTCCCCGGGAATTGCCCTGGCCGGCGTGGCCGGTGTTTTCGCTGGAAAAGGCGCGGGCGGTGCTGCCCGACGCGATCGCCTTCGCCCTGCTCGGCGCCATCGAGTCGCTGCTGTCGGCGGTGGTTGCCGACGGCATGAGCGGCCGCCGGCATCGCTCCAATTGCGAGCTGGTGGCGCAGGGCTTTGCCAATATCGGATCGGCGCTTGTTGGCGGCATCTGCGTCACCGGCACGATCGCGCGGACCGCGACCAATGTCCGCGCCGGCGCGCGCAGCCCGATTTCCGGAATGCTGCACGCGGTGTTCCTGCTGCTGTTCATGCTCATCGCAGCACCGCTGGCGAGTTACATTCCGCTCTCGGCGCTGGCGGCGGTGCTGGTGGTCGTATGCTGGAACATGGCGGAGAAGCGCGAGTTCGCGACCTTGATCCGCTCCTCGCGCGGCGACGCCACCGTGCTGCTGGTCACCTTTCTGCTGACGGTGTTTCGCGATCTCACCGAAGGCATTCTGGTCGGCTTTGCACTGGGCGCGGTGCTGTTCATCAACCGCATGGCGCAAATGACGGGCATCGAAGCCGAAACGCCGCTGGCGACCGTCGACCGGGCCGACGACAGCAACGGTGATCGCGTGCCCTACGATGTCGGCCTTGCCGCCGACCCCGACGTGCTGGTGTATCGTATCACCGGCGCGTTCTTCTTTGGCGCGGCATCGACGGTGGGAGCGGTACTCGACAGCATCGCCGACAGCCGCAAGGCGTTTGTCGTCGATTTCTCGGCCGTGCCATTTCTGGACTCCACCGCGGCCAACGCGATGAGCCGTGTTGCTGCCAAGACGGAACGGCAGGGCATCCGGCTGTTCATCACCGGCGCATCACCGACCGTGCGCCGGGCGCTCTTGACCCATGGGGTCAAGCCGCCGCGTGCCAAATATCGCGAAACCATCGCGCGGGCGGTCTCCGATATCAAGCAGCAGCGTCAGAAGTCTTCCGCTGCCACGGATGATCCTGCCGCGCGCGCGCGTCCGGCCGTGTCTCCGGGATAAGGCCGGAACAGGCGATCAACTTTGCGAGATACCGGTTCGCACCACCATCATACTCTACTTCCCAATTCAGCCGCTTTCATGAAGACTATGCCCGCGCCGTGCGAAATGCGTCGCGGCATTCCGTTCGAGGCATCGCAGCTCGTGGGAGCATGATGGACAAGATCGATTTATCGCGGAAGATGCGGCGGCTGACGCAATGGGTGGACAGCCAACGCCAGCCGCCAAGCCTGATCCGCAGGGAGTTTCGCGGCACGCCGTTTGGCCACTGTTATCTGACGATGGATGTTGGTCGCCAGACGCCCTTTGCGTCGTCGAATCTCAACCGGGTCTATCTGTGTGGCGCTGAAGAAGGCATGTCGTCGGCCGGCGTCGGACGGTTGATCGACCTGTTCGCGACCGAAGGCGTCAAGCGTTTCTTCGTTTGGCTCAGCCCCGGTCCTGACATGGAACTGGCGCGCGGTTGGCTCGAGGCGCACGGCCTGTCCCGCATCACCCGCACCGGCTATCCGACGTTATGTCGGACCGAACGTTCCTCGGTCCGCTTCGAAACCGATCTCGATGTGCGCGAAGTCAATGCCGACGAGATCGCGCAGGCCAGCGCCCAGCTCGGCGAAACGCTGTGGCCGGAATATTCGAGATCCGCGGGCCGTGACAAATTCTTCCACTACATGGCCTTTGACGGCGCCCGGCCGGTGGCGATCGCCGCGCTCTGTATCTTCGAAGACCTCGGTTATCTGATGGCGGCGGCGACCGCCGAAGGCGATCGCAAGCGCGGCGCGCAACAGGCACTGATTGCCAAGCGGGTCGAACGCGCGGAGCAGATGGGCTGTTCGATCCAGGTGTCCGAGACGCTTTACATGCTCGAGCATTCCTACCGGAATTTGCAACGCGCCGGCTTTGAAGAGGCCTACGAAAAAGAAATCTACGAATGGAACGCGTGAAGGTCGGGCAGCGCGGTGTTTGAGTCCCGCCGCGACCTCGCTTTGGCCTGCACGCTCAGTGCGCTGGCCGGCTATGTCGATGGCATCGGGTTCCTGCACCTCGGCGGTCTTTTCGTCTCCTTCATGAGCGGCAACTCGACGCGATTGGGAGTCTTTCTGGCGGACGGGCGTTGGTCGGACGCCGCTCAAGCGATCGGGCTGATCGCGCTGTTTGTCACCGGGGCCGCCGCCGGAAGCCTGATCATATTCACCCGCTCGGTTTATTGCCAATGCTGGGTATTTCTGGCGGAGGGGTCACTGCTCGCGGTCGCCGCGTTGTCTCACGCGCTGGGTGCCCCGCCGCTCGCGATTGCCGCGATAGTGCTGGCGATGGGACTGGAGAACACGGCGTTTCAGGTCGAGGGCGGTACCGGCCTGGGGCTCACTTACATGACCGGCACGCTGGTGAAGGTGGGGCAACTCGCCGCCGCGGCGTTGACCGGCGGCCGGCGATGGGCCTGGCTGCCAAACCTGCTGTTGTGGGCCGCGCTGGTCGCCGGCGTCGCGTGCGGGGCCTGGGCCTATCGCTGGATCAATCTTGCCGCGATCTGGTTTGCCGCCGGGCTGGCGCTGGCCCTGAGCGGCATCGCCTTCGCCACGGCGAAGCCGCGGGATTGACAGCGAACGCCGCTTGCCCAATCTGCATGTCATGACATCGAAGACCAAAGCCCGTGCCGCATGCCTGATCGGATGGCCGGCGGCGCATTCGCGTTCGCCGCTGATCCATCATCACTGGTTGCGGACGCTCGGCATCGAGGGCGGCTACAATATCGAGGCGGTGCCGCCGGAAGGCTTTGCCGAATTCGTGCTGCATCTGTCGACTCACGGTTTCGTCGGCGCCAACGTCACCCTTCCGCACAAGGAGCATGCGCTGGTGCTGTCGGCGCCGGACGCGCGTGCGCGTGCGGTCGGCGCCGCCAATACGCTGTGGTATGACGGCAGCGAACTGCGCTCGACCAACACCGACGTCGAAGGTTTTATCAATAATCTCGACGCCTGTGCGCCCGGATGGGATCGGGCGAGCGACGCCCTGGTGCTCGGTGCGGGCGGCGCGTCGCGCGCGGTGGTGTTCGGATTGATCGAACGCGGCATCAAGCACATCCATCTCGCCAACCGGACCCTCAGCCGCGCGCAGGCGATGGCGGATCAATTCGGCGCGTCGGTTCATCCGGTGACATGGGAGGCAATCGAAGGCCTGTTGCCGCGCGCCGGATTGCTGGTCAACACCACGTCGCTCGGTATGCACGGCCAGCCTGCGCTTAGCGTCGACCTCGGCCTGCTGCCATCGCAGGCGGTGGTCGCCGACCTGGTTTATGTGCCACTGGAAACCGAACTACTGGCCGCGGCGCGGGCCCGCGGATTGCGGACCGCCGATGGCCTCGGGATGCTGCTACACCAGGCGGTGCGCGGCTTCGAATTGTGGTTCGGCCAGCGCCCGCAGGTGACATCAGAACTTCGTGCGCTGGTTGAGGCCGATCTCACAAAGGTTTGAGCGGGAATATCGCTGGGCTTGCGGTGTCCGATGCTATGGAAAGCCCCGCGTCTGGAGATCGCTTCATGGCCCCTCGTCGTCACACTTTCATGCGTCCGCTCGTCGCCATCTCGATGGTCGCGGCATCCACCCTTTATGCCGTTGCCCAAAAAGCCCCGGTGCCGACGCGAGTTCGCGGCGCCATCGAGAGCGTCGATGGCGACATTCTCACCGTCAAGTCGCGCAGCGGCGAAGACGTCAAGCTGCACATGACCTCCGACATGAAGGTGGTCGGCATCATCAAGATATCGATGGCGGACATCAAGGTCGGCTCTTTCGTCGGCGCCACCACGGTGCCGGGACCGGATGGCAAGCAGAATGCGCTTGAAGTCCACGTGTTTCCTGAAGACATGCGCGGCACCGGCGAGGGATCGCGGCCCTACGATTTGCGCCCCAACAGCACCATGACCAATGCGACTGTCACCGCCGAGTCGGTGGCGGCCAATGACGGCCATTCCTTAATGGTCAAATACAAGGATGGTGAGAAGCAGGTCGAGGTTCTGCCCGACACGCCTGTCGTGACCTATGTTGCCGCCGACAAGTCTGACCTGAAGGCCGGCGCCAAGGTGATCGCCTTCATGAAACAGCTGCCGGACGGTTCGTTCGAAACCAACCGCGTCAGCGTCGGCCGGGACGGGCTGACGCCGCCGATGTAACGTCGGCATCGTTTCAGACGTAATGGTGAACGGGACGGGGCGTCACTCGACGTCACGGTTCTGTCATCCCGGAATATGCCCGTAACTATGGGGTATTCCTTGCACTGCCACCAACCAGAATTCCTAAGGGGACTATCATGAAAGTTTCGTCGTTGCTGCCGCGTGCGCTCGCGGCTTTGCTTGCCGCCGCGTCTCTGTCCGTCACCGCGGCATCCGCGCAGGCACCCGCGACGGTCCGCATTCGCGGTGCCATCGAAGCCGTTGACGGTCCGGTGCTGACGGTGAAATCCCGCGAGGGCGCCGAGATGAAGGTCCGCACGGCCGACAATCTGGTGGTGGTCGGCATCGCCAAGTCCGCGCTGTCCGATGTCAAGCCGGGCTCTTACATCGGGGTCTCGGCGATGCCGCAGGCCGACGGCAGCCAGAAGGCGCTGGCGGTTCATATCTTCCCGGAAGCCCAACGCGGCACCGGCGAAGGTTTTCGGGCCTGGGATCTCCGGCCTAACAGCACCATGACCAACGCTACGGTCGCGGAGACGGTCGCCGGCACCGACGGCCAGAACATCCTGGTCAAGTACAAGGACGGCGAAAAGAAAGTCGTCGTCGGGGCGGACACGCCCATTGTCGCCTTCGTGACCGGTAACAAGGACGAACTGAAGCCGGGCGCCAAGATCATCATCTTCGGCGCGACCAAGAAGGACGATGGTACGCTGGAAACCAACCGTGTCGGCGTCGGCCTCGACGGCATCACACCGCCGATGTGAGTTTGGTCCAGCGTAGTCCTATCAACGGGTCGTCCCCGCGAAGGCGGGGACCCATAACCCCTGGCGCCGGTGTCCGGAGAAGAGTCTCAACGGTTTCGGTAAAACGGAACGACACGGCGTATGGGTCCCGGCGTTCGCCGGGACGACCATAGTTTTTGATCGCTCCTCAAATCGCCAACACGTGGTCGTCGATCTCGGCGATGGTGTTGACGCCGCACAGGCCCATCGTGGTCTCGAGTTCCTTGCGGATGAGGTCGATCGCCTTGGCGACGCCGGCCTGGCCGCCGGCGCCGAGGCCGTAGGCGTAAGCGCGGCCGATCATGCAGGACTTGGCGCCGAGCGCCAGCGCGCGCATCACGTCCTGTCCCGAGCGGATGCCGCCGTCGAACATGATTTCCATCTGCGAGCCGACCGCGTCGACGATCTCAGGCAGCACCTCGATCGATGACGGTGCGCCGTCGAGCTGCCGGCCGCCATGGTTGGAGACCACCAGTGCCTGCGCGCCGCTCTTGGCGGCTTCTTCCGCGTCTTCGACGTCGAGAATGCCCTTGAGGATCAGCTTGCCGGGCCAGATGCTGCGGATCCATTCGACATCCTTCCAGTTCAGCGTGGTGTCGAACTGCGAATTGATCCAGGTCGACAGCGCCGTGATGTCTTCGGTGCCTTTCAGATGGCCCATCAGATTGCCGAAGGTGCGGCGCTTGCCGCGCAGCACGCCGGAAACCCAGGTCGGCTTGGTGGCGAAATCGATCAGCTTCGACAGCGACCATTCCGGCGGCACCGTCATGCCGTTCTTGATGTCCTGGTGGCGCTGGCCGATCACCTGCAGGTCGACGGTCAAAACCAGCGCGCTGCATTTGGCGGCGATGGCGCGCTCGATCAGGGCCTTGATGAAGCCGCGGTCCTTCATCACGTAAAGCTGGAACCAGAACGGCTTGTCGACGGCAGCCGCAATATCCTCGATCGAACAGATCGACATCGTGCTTTGCGTGAACGGAATGCCGGCCGCCTGCGCGGCGCGGCAGGCGTGGATTTCGCCGTCGCCGTGCTGCATGCCGAGCAACCCCACCGGCGCCAGGATCAAAGGCAGCGCGGCAGGTTCGCCGAGGATCGTGGTCGAGAGATCGCGCTTGGAAACGTCGACCAGGATGCGCTGGCGAAACTTGATCTGCTGCAGATCGTCGTGGTTGGCCCGCAGCGTATCCTCGGAGTAAGAGCCGCGGTCCGTGTAATCGAAGAACGCCTTCGGCACGTTGCGCTTGTGGAGCAGGCGCAGATCCTCGATGCAGGTAATGTGTTTCATGGAAGTTTCCGGCCCTTCTTGCATTTGCGGCTTTGAGGTTTCATCTAGCATGGTTGAGCCAGCTGCAAAATCGCTGTGCGGAGATGGTTCGCAGCCATCAGGAGGGCACCCATGACCGGACCAGGCTCTGACCCGAAAAGCGCCAAGAGCGCCGAAAAACGCCGTCTGGACGATGCTCTGGAGGAGGGACTGCAAGAGACCTTTCCGGGCTCGGACCCGGTCAGCGTCACCCAGCCGGCGCCCTCGAAAGCCGACCAACACGTCAAGCGCAAGGATTAATACCGCTGCGTTTCGGGGGTGAAATTTGGCTATAAATCCATGTTTATCAATAGGTTAGTTGCTTTCCGCAGCGTTGGCTTGCGGTAATGATTCATCATATTTTTTGAAGCCATCTTAGGGACAAAGGCCTTATAACTGGCCAAACGCCATGATGGCGGGCATTCGAGGCTTCTTGCCGGACGGGCTTTTCAGACCCTCGAAAGCTCTTGGGGGATATATGAACCGCAAATATTTCGGTACCGACGGAATTCGGGGCCGCGCGAATGGCCTGATCACGCCCGAGTTGGCACTGAAGGTTGGGCAGGCGGCCGGGCTGGTGTTTCAGCGCGGCGAGCATCGCCACCGCGTCGTCATCGGCAAGGATACCAGGCTCTCCGGCTACATGATCGAATATGCGATGGTGGCCGGCTTCACCTCGGTCGGCATGGATGTGCTGCTGCTCGGCCCGATGCCGACGCCGGCGGTGGCGATGCTGACCAAGTCGATGCGCGCCGACCTCGGCGTGATGATTTCCGCGTCGCATAATCTGTTCGAGGACAACGGCATCAAGCTGTTCGGTCCGCAGGGCTTCAAACTATCCGACGATGTCGAAAAGCAGATCGAGCAGTTGCTTGATGAATCGCTCGACAAGCGACTGGCGCAGAGCGCGAGCCTCGGTCGCGCCCGCCGCATCGACGGCGTCCACGACCGCTACATCGAATTCGCCAAACGCACGCTGCCGCGCGATCTCTCACTCGATGGCCTGCGCGTGGTGGTCGATTGCGCCAACGGTGCAGCCTACAAGGTGGTGCCGGAAGCGCTGTGGGAACTCGGCGCCGACGTTATTGCCATCGGAGTCGAGCCCGACGGTTTCAACATCAACAAGGAATGCGGATCCACCTCGCCGGAAGCGCTCAGCCGCAAGGTACGCGAGATGCGCGCCGATATCGGCATTGCGCTCGATGGCGATGCGGATCGGGTCATCCTGGTCGATGAGCGCGGTCATTTGGTCGATGGTGACCAGTTGCTCGCGGTGATCGCGCAAAGCTGGAAGGAAGACGGCCGTCTCGCCAAGCCCGGCATTGTCGCGACCGTGATGTCGAATCTCGGACTCGAGCGTTTCCTCGAAGGGCAGGGCATCGAGCTCGTGCGCACGCCGGTCGGCGATCGGTATGTGCTCGAGCAGATGCTGAGCCGCGGCTACAATCTCGGCGGCGAGCCCTCCGGTCACATCATCCTGTCCGACTACGCCACCACGGGCGACGGCTTCGTGGCGGCGCTGCAGGTGCTCGCGGTGGTGCAAAAACTTCGCCGCCCGGTGTCGGAAGTCTGCCATCGCTTCGATCCCTTGCCGCAGATCCTCAAGAACGTGCGTTATCGCAGTGGCAAGCCGCTCGACGACGCGGAAGTCAAATCGGCGATCGTCGCCGGCGAGCAGCGCCTGAACGGCCATGGCCGACTGCTGGTGCGCTCCTCGGGGACCGAGCCGGTGATCCGCGTGATGGGCGAGGGCGACGACCGCATCCTGGTCGAGGAAGTGGTCGATCACATCGTCTCGGCGCTGGGCGAGGCCGCCGCTTCGGCCGCTTGAGCGAGCAGCCCAGCGCATCGCAGCCATTAGCTAATGTTGCTGGTCGGCGCCGCGCCTGCAGCGTAGGAGATTTGCGTCGCATCGCGAATCTCCCGGGAATGAGCCGTTGAACAGACCTGTCGTCGTCTCCGAAGAAGCCCTGGCCGAGCCGATCATCGTGCCCGATGTGACGTCCGTATCCGTCGCCGGGACGGCGGCCGGACCGGCTTACATCGTGCTGGCGGGCATCAGCTTCTCGCATTTCCTCAACGACACCATGCAGTCGCTGATCGCCTCGATCTATCCGATCCTGAAAGACGCCTACGCGCTCGACTTCGGGCAGATCGGCATGATCACGCTGGCGTTCCAGTTCACCGCATCGCTGCTGCAACCGGTGGTCGGACATTTCACCGACAAGAAGGCGCAGCCTTTCTCACTCTCGATCGGCATGGGCTTTACGTTCTTCGGTCTGCTGCTGCTCAGCGCCGCGCACCACTATCCAGTGATCCTGGTTGCCGCGGCCCTGGTCGGGCTCGGCTCGGCGGTGTTTCATCCGGAGTTGGCGCGGATCGCACGGCTCGCTTCGGGCGGACGCTATGGTTTCGCGCAATCGGTGTTTCAGCTCGGCGGCAGTTTCGGCACCTCGATGGGGCCGGTGCTGGCGGCGCTGATCGTGGTGCCGTTCGGCCAGCCGAGCATCGCCTGGTTTTCCTCGATCGCGTTTCTGGCGATCGTGATCCTGTGGCGGATCGGACAGTGGTACAAGCCGCAGATCGCGGCCAGGAAATTCACGCCGGCCGAGCGGCATCCGGATGCGCCGAGTTCGCGCCGCGTCAAGGTCGCGCTTGGCGTGCTGGTGGCACTGCTGTTTTCGAAGCAGCTCTATGTATCGAGCCTGTCGAGCTATTACATCTTCTATCTGATCGACAGGTTCGGCGTTTCGACCCAGGCCGCCCAGCTCTATCTCTTCATCTTCCTGGCGGCGAATGCCGTCGGCGCGTTCTTCGGCGGCCCGCTGGGCGATCGCTTCGGCCGCAAATACGTCATCTGGTTTTCGATCCTCGGCGCGTTGCCGTTCTCGCTGGCGCTGCCCTATGCCGGCCTGTTCGGCAGCGCGGTGCTGACGATCTTCATCGGCCTGATCATTTCGTCTGCGACGTCGTCGATCATCGTGTTCGCGCAGGAATTGATGCCGCATCGTTTCGGAATGATCTCCGGCATGTTCTTCGGCGTCGCGTTCGGCATCGGCGGTCTTGGCGCCGCGGTGCTGGGTCGTGTTGCCGATCACACCGGGATCGCTTTCGTCTATCAGGTCTGCGCGTTTCTGCCGGTGATCGGACTGCTCGCGGTGTTCCTGCCGAAGATGCCGAAGGTCGCGTATTAACGCGCGCGGTTTGCTTCGTTAACGCGATCGATCCTCGTCAACACATTGTTAGCGATTGGGGTGCGCGTGTCATTTTTGATGCGCGCATTCGTGATGTCGAAGATAATCGTCACAAATTATCAACCTTAAAAATTAGGGTTAAGCGCCGCTTAAGCATTTGATGGCATCGTCCGACCGTGAGTTTTTGGATGTGAGGCCTCCGTTGTCTGCCTCACCGGACAAAAGGACGAAGCCAATGCGTAGCGTTAAGTTCCTCGTTGCCGCCGGAGCGGCATCTCTATTGTCATCGGCAGCGTTCGCAGCCGACATGCCCTCCATCATGCCGCCGCCGCAGCCGTATTACGCGCCCCCGGCGCAGGATTTCGGCGGCTGGTATCTGCGCGGCGATATCGGAATCAGCAACCAGCGAGTCGATAACATCAGGTCGACTAACGCGGCGCTATATCAGGGGCTGAATAGCTTCAATGAGACGACGAATTTCGATTCCGCAGGCACCTACCAGGTCGGTGTCGGCTATCAATTCAACAACTGGTTTCGTGCTGATATCACCGGTCAGTACCGAGGCAGCGCCAACTTCAAGGGTACTGATCGCGTAAGTTTCCCGTGGGCTGGTGGCGTCGCGAACGGCATCGACAACTATAGCGCCAGCAAATCCGAAGTGCTGATCCTGGCCAACGCCTATGCGGATCTCGGAACATGGTGGTGCGTGACGCCATTCATCGGCGCCGGTGTCGGCACGGCGCGAGTTTCGGTATCCAACTTTACCGATAACGGGCTGACTAACCAGCAGGTCAATCCTGATTTCGTCGGTGGCCCCCCCGTTGCGAGTTCCGTATCTGCCGCGAATGGCTCCCAGTGGAATTTTGCGTGGGCTCTTCACGCGGGTCTTGCCTACAAGGTCACGCCGAACCTCACGCTCGAGCTTGCCTACAGTTACGTTAATCTCGGCGATGGCGTCACCGGCGTCGCTTCCACCTTTGATGGTTCGTCCGGTGGGCACGTGTTCAAGTTCAACAATATCACCTCGAACGACGTGAAGCTCGGTGTGCGCTGGAACTTCGACACCCCGCAGCCTTATGCGCCGCCGCCGTTGGTCACCAAGGGCTGAGCGAGTATCTCACGAACCAATCTTAGTTCACGGCGCGGGATTTTCCCGCGCCGTTTTCTTTTGAGCGCGCGGGTCACGGCCGTCGAAAATGACGCCAACCGTACCCTTGACAACGATTGGTTAAGGTTAACGAGCGATGATCGACGCCAAGTCCAGAGTGTTCGATCGGAGCGTTGCAATGCGTAGATTATTCTTGGCGGTGGTGATGTTCGGGGCGGTGACCGGCGCGCAGGCGGCCGACATGCCCGATTTTCTTCGCGGCAGCTTGCCGGCGTCCAGCACACCGACCAGAAACTGGGATGGCTGGTACGCGGGCGGCCAGGTCAGCCAATCATGGACCAACACCGACTATGGACACACCATTGTGTCGCAGACCAATGACCTGTTTCGTAACACGACGCTGCAGGGGCCGGCGTCCCAGTTGAACGTGCTGGGCAAGGTCAACGGACAAAGCTCGGGTTTCGGCGCGTTCGTCGGACGCAATTTTCAGTATGACGACGTCGTGCTGGGTGTCGAAGCAAACTACACCTATCTGTCGAATCTTGCGACATCGAACAGCGGGAGCCTCGGCCCGATTCAGGTCCCCGAGCCGGGCTTGGTTTTGCCGCCGGGTGACACGGCGGTAGACAGTGTGACGCTCAATGGCCGCGCTGCGCTGCGGGTCAAGGATGAGATGACATTCCGTGGCCGCGCGGGCTGGGCGGCCGGCGATTTCCTGCCCTATATGTTCGGCGGTGTCGCGGTCGGCCGCATGGACGTTTCGAGCACGGTGTCGAGCTCCGTGAATCGCACCGTCTTTGATGCTGGCGGGGGCTCGACCAGTTTCGCGCTGCCGCAGTTTGCGCTGACCTCGACCGTTGGAAAAAGCGATGCCTTCGTCGTTGGCTGGACCGCTGGCCTTGGTCTCGAATACATGGTGTGCGGCAATGTCTTCCTGCGCGGCGAGTGGGAATACATCAAGTTCGTGCAGATCCAAAACACGGCGGTTTCCGAGAACAGCGTGCGCGCGGGCCTCGGTTACAAGTTTTGAGCGGACGTTTATCGGCGGATCTTGACGCGACGTGAGACGGCTGCTCCGATGCGCTTCCCATTCCGGGAACGACGCGTTTGATGAAAATCTACGGCGACAGCAATTCGGGCAATTGCCTGAAGGTGAAGTGGGTCTGCGACAGGCTTTCGCTTCCCTATACATGGATCGATGTCGACACGCTCAAGGGTGAGACGCGCACATCGGAGTTTCTCAACCTCAATAGCGCAGGACAGGTGCCAACCGTCGAATTCGACGACGGTCGCACGCTGGCGCAATCCAACGCCATCATCCGGTATCTCGCCCGCGGCAGCGATCTCATCCCCTCCGATGCCTTTGCGGCGGCGAAGATGGATGAATGGCTGTTCTGGGAACAATATAGCCACGAGCCCTATATCGCCGTGTGCCGCTTTCAGGTGGTCTATCTCGGCAAGCCCGCTTCCGATCTCGACCCTGACAAGGTCAAACGCGGCTATGCCGCGCTGATGCGGATGGAGCAGCAACTTGCCGTGACGCGGTTCCTGACTGGCGAGGCGGTTTCGCTCGCCGACGTCGCGCTGTTGGCCTATACGCGGGTCGCGCATGAAGGCGGCTTTCAGCTCGACAAATATACTGCGTTACGGCGCTGGATCGCCGCGACCGAAGAATATCTCGGGCTGCCGCCGGCGCGTTGAGAATAATGGAGACTGGCTTGACCGCGACCTCATCGATCACCATCCGCCGTGCCCGTCGCGACGACATCAGAACGATCGTCGCCATGCTGGCCGACGATCGGCTTGGCAGCGCGCGGGAGCGGCTCGAGGATCCGCTGCCACAATCCTATTTCGAAGCATTCGAAACGGTCGATCGCGATCCGAAACTCCAGCTCGTGGTTGCGGTGGATAAGGAGGGCGCCGTGGTCGGCTGCCTGCAACTCTGCATCCTGCCGGGGGTGAGTTCGCAGGGCGCCTCGCGCGGTCTGCTTGAGGACGTCCGCGTCGCATCGCACTGCCGTAGCCGCGGCATCGGCGAACAGCTGGTGCAATGGGCGGTCGGTGAAGCGCGCGCCAAGGGCTGCAAGCTGGTCGAATTGCTGACACATAACACCCGCGTCGATGCGCAACGGTTTTATGAACGGCTTGGATTCCAGCGCAGCCATGTCGGGATGACCGTGCGATTTTGAAGCAGGTCCTGACCGAAAAGTTAAGCGACGCGCCGCCTGGAGCCTGAAGTGATCGGCATTATTGGTTCCGGTTAAGGCACAGTAAACTAACGGGGCTTTCACCAGGTTGCTGCGCGGAACGATGCACCATTGTTCGACGTATTCCGTGCGGGTTCGGGCAATTTGGGGACCGCACGTGAAAAATTATTCGATGGTGAAAATTGGCGACGAATATGTCGTTCGGGCCGATGAAAAAAGCATTTTGAAAGTCGCGAGCCGCAGGCGGGCCGCGCGCCTCATGACAGACGCGGCGGAGCTGTTGAGTTCGCAACCGTCTCCGCAAATACCGCCACCGGCAGTTGCTGAGCCATCAATCGAGCGTGATCCGTCCGAAGTTTCTTGACGATTGCGGCCGGTTCCCTTAATCACCGCGACGGGACACCTCCCCCCAACGGGAGGCTTGCTATCTGGAAGGATAGAATATGACCGTAGCGAAGCCCGCTTCGCGGCCGACCGTGCCGCATTTCTCTTCCGGCCCCTGTGCCAAGCGCCCTGGCTGGAATCCCCAAAATCTCAAAGACGCCGCCCTCGGCCGTTCGCATCGTGCGAAAGTCGGCAAGGCCAAGCTCAAACTCGCGATCGAATTGACGCGTGAAGTGCTTGAAGTGCCTGCCGATTACAAGATCGGTATCGTGCCGGCGTCGGACACCGGCGCGGTCGAAATGGCGCTGTGGTCGCTGCTCGGTGCGCGTCCCGTCACCACCATCGCCTGGGAATCCTTCGGCGAGGGTTGGGTCAGCGACATCGTCAAGGAATTGAAGCTCAAGGACGTCACCAAGCTGCATGCCGGCTACGGCGAAATCCCTGATCTTGCCAAGGCCGATCCGGCTTCCGACATCGTCTTTACCTGGAACGGCACCACCTCCGGCGTGCGCGTTCCCAATGCCGACTGGATCAGCGCCAAGCGCGAAGGCCTTACCATTTGCGACGCGACCTCGGCGGCTTTCGCGCAACCGCTCGATTGGCCCAAGCTCGATGTGGTGACATTCTCCTGGCAGAAGGCGCTCGGCGGCGAAGCGGCGCACGGCATGCTGGTGTTGTCGCCGCGCGCGGTGGCGCGACTCGAAAGCTACACGCCGGCCTGGCCGTTGCCGAAAATCTTCCGCATGACCAAGGGCGGCAAGCTCAACCAGGGCATCTTTGAAGGTGAGACGATCAACACGCCGTCGATGCTGTGTGTCGAGGATTATCTCGATGCGTTGAACTGGGGCAAGTCGATCGGCGGCCTCAAGGGCCTGATGGCGCGTGCGGACGCCAACACGAAAGTGCTCGCCGACTGGAAGGCGAAAACGCCGTGGATCGATTTCCTCGCCAAGGATCCGGCTGTTCGATCCAACACCTCGGTGTGCATGAAGGTGATCGATCCCGCGATCACGTCGCTGACGCCGGACGCGCAGGCCGAGTTCTCCAAGAAGCTCGTCGCTTTGGTGGAGAAGGAAGGCGCCGGGTTCGATTTCGCGCATTACCGCGATGCGCCGGCCGGTTTGCGGATCTGGTGCGGTGCTACCGTGGAAGCCAGCGACGTCGCGCTGCTGACGCAGTGGATCGACTGGGCATTCGCGGAAGCCAAGGCGTCGCTCGCCAAGGCTGCGTAGTTAAGGCTGCATAGTCTCGAGGCTGCGTAAGTTCATCCCGCTGTCATGGCCGGGCAAAAGCGTGAAGCAAGTCTTCACGCAAGATGACCCGGCCATCCATCCAAAAAGATGGACCCGCCTATTTTCTGACGCGAGACACGCTTTGCGTTTTCGCCCGGCGGGTGACGATCTCAAAATGCATCGTCCATCAACGGATTAGATCCCAATGTCCAAACCCAAAGTTCTCATTTCCGACGCGCTGTCACCCGCCGCCGTGCAGATCTTCAAGGATCGCGGCATCGACGTCGATTTCCAGCCCAATCTCGGCAAGGACAAGGACAAGCTCGCCGAGATCATCGGCAATTATGACGGGCTTGCGATCCGTTCCGCCACCAAGGCGACGGCCAAGATCATCGAGAAGGCGACGCGCCTGAAGGTGATCGGCCGCGCCGGTATCGGCGTCGACAATGTCGAGATCCCCGCCGCCACGTCAAAGGGCATCATCGTGATGAATACGCCGTTCGGCAATTCGATCACGACGGCCGAACATGCCATCACGTTGATGCTGGCGCTGGCCCGCGAAATTCCGCAGGCCGACGCCTCGACGCAGGCCGGCAAGTGGGAAAAGAACCGCTTCATGGGCGTCGAAATCACCGGCAAGACGCTCGGCGTGATCGGCTGCGGCAATATCGGTGCGATTGCCGCCGATCGGGCGCTTGGCCTGCGCATGAAAGTGATCGCGTTCGATCCGTTCCTGTCGCCGGAGCGCGCCAAGGATATCGGCGTCGAAAAGGTCGATCTGGAAGATCTGTTCAAACGGGCGGACTTCATCACGCTGCACACGCCGCTGACCGACAAGACCCGCAATATCATCGATGCCGGCGCGCTGGCGAAGATGAAAAAGGGCGTGCGCATCATCAATTGCGCCCGCGGCGGCCTGGTTGACGAGCAGGCGCTGGTCGATGCCCTTAATTCCAAGCACGTGGCAGGCGCGGCGTTCGACGTGTTCGTCGAGGAGCCCGCCACCACCAACGTGCTGTTCGGCCATCCTAACGTGATCTGCACGCCGCATCTTGGGGCTGCCACCACCGAAGCGCAGGAGAACGTCGCGCTGCAGGTGGCCGAGCAGATGTCCGACTATCTCCTGACCGGCGCGATTTCCAACGCGGTCAATTTCCCCTCGATCACCGCCGAGGAAGCGCCGAAGCTGAAGCCGTTTATCGAACTGGCCGAAAAGCTCGGTTCGTTCGCGGGCCAGCTCACCGAGAGCGGCATCGCGAAAGTACAGATCACCTATGAAGGCCATGTCGCCGAGATGAAAATCAAGGCGCTGACGTCGGCGGTGCTGTCGGGCCTGCTGCGGCCGATGCTGGGCGACGTGAACGTCGTCTCGGCCCCGGTTGTCGCCAAGGAGCGCGGCATGGTGGTCGATGAGATCGTACGCGCGGCGCAGAGCGACTATGAAAGCCTGATCACGGTCACCGTCACCACCGAGCGGCAGGAACGCTCGGTGTCGGGCACGGTCTATGCCGATGGCAAGCCACGGCTGGTCGACATCAAGGGCATCCGCGTCGATGCGGAGTTCGGCAAGTCGATGATCTACATCACCAACGAGGACAAGCCGGGCTTCATCGGCAGGTTTGCCGGTCTTCTGGGCGACGCCAAGATCAACATCGCGACCTTCCATCTCGGCCGCAACAAGCAGGGCGGCGACGCCATCGCGCTGGTTGAGGTCGACGGAGCGGTGCCGGCCGATGTGCTGACCAAGGTGCAGGCGCTGCCGCAGGTGAAGCAGGCCAAGGCACTGGTGTTTTAAGGCGCTGGTGTTTTAAGTGAGCGAGAGCGCGCCTTGCGTTCTCGCGCTCAAACGCCCTCGTAGACTAGCCGGGTGAAAAAGCCGGGGTCGATCACGAACTGACCCCACTTGGCGTCGAACGCGGCGGTCGGCTTGGCCGCAACCGTTTCGTCCCGGCTTTTGCCCTGCTTCTTGAGCGTGGCGACATTATCCCTGATCGCGACCAGCATGTCACGGAAGTCCTGCAACTCGGCCTTGTTGCTGACCGGCTTGCCGTGACCGGGAATGATGATGGTATCGTTGGTGGTCGCTGCAAGGTTGGCGTTGGACGCCGCGATCATGCCGTCGATGCTGCCGCCGGTGGAATAATCGATGAACGGATAAATTCCGTTCCAGAAGGTATCACCGACGTGGACCACATTGGCCTCGGCGAACGTCACGGAGATATCGCTGTCGGTATGCGCAGGCCCGTAATGCTTCAGGCCGAGCGACGAGCCGTTTAGCTTCAATTTGTGTTCTGTTGCAAAGACCTCACTCGGAATGCCGCCGGCGGGAGCGGGCAGGAAATTATAGTCCCAGTCCTCGACCCGTTGAATTCCCGCGAGATGTTTGCGGGTATTGTCCTGAGCGATGATCTTGGCGCCGGCCGAATGCAGCCATGCATTGCCATCGGCATGATCGAAGTGCCAGTGGGTGTTGATCAGATGCGTGATCTTCTCGTTTCCGAGTGCGTCGAGCGCTTTGGTCAGTTGCGGACGCGATACGCTGATGCCGGCATCGACCATCACCTTGCCGTCCGGTCCCGTGAGAACGGCGATGTTGCCGCCGGATCCTTCAAGGACGCTGATGTTGTTTCGCAGCTTGTGGGTCGCGATCGGCGAAGTTGCGGCACTGTCCTTGATCAGGCTGACCAGGCCGCGGGCCTCCGCGAAGGCTTGGCGCGGCGTCATCCATCCGCTCAGGGCTGCCGCACCGCCGATGCAGCACAGGCAAAAGTGCCGCCGAGATAACAAATTTTCTTTCGCTGTCTTCATGACATTCTCGCTTTCTGCCCAAGAGCGATTGCATGCCGGATCGTGGTCCTCTCGTCAGATTACCACGATCCGGTGAACGCGGTAAGATGACGCGGAGACCGGGCACGGTGAACTTCACTGCTTCGCTGGTGATGGCAGCGAACTATGCAATCCTGCGTCCGAGAAAATCGCGGATCAGCGGCACCATTTCGTCGAACCTGTCTTCGAGGGCGAAATGGCCGGTGTCGATCAGATGGAATTCGACCTGCGGCAGGTCGCGCTTGTAGGGATGCGCGCCATCGGCCGGAAAGATGAAGTCGTTCTTGCCCCAGATGATGATCGTCGGCGGTTTGTGCTTGCGGAAATAGGCCTGCACGGCGGGATAGAGTGGCAGATTGGTCCGGTAATCGTAGAACAGATCCATCTGGATATCGGCATTGCCGGGACGGTCGAGCAGTGCTTGATCGTGCACCCAATTATCAGGCGAGATCCGGCTGACGTCGGACATGCCGTCAGTGTACTGGAATTTGGTTGTCTCCGGCGTGACGAGTTTCATCAAGGCTTGCCGGCTGGTATCGGAACCGTCAGCCCAGTATTTCTTAATCGGATTCCAGAATTCCTTCAGTCCCTCGTCATAGGCGTTGCCGTTCTGCACGATGAGCCCGGTGACGCGCTCCGGATGTTTCAGCGCGAGCCGCCAGCCGACAGGCGCACCGTAGTCCATGACATACATCGCGTAGCGGGAGACACCGAGCTGATCGAGCAGGCCGTAAACGAGCTCACCGAAGCGATCGAAGGTGTATTTGAATTTGGCGCGATCCGGCATGTCGCTCTGGCCGTAACCGGGATAGTCGGGAGCGATGACGTGATAGCGATCCGCCAGCGCCGGGATCAAATTCCGGAACATGTGCGACGAGGTCGGAAAGCCGTGCAGCAAAAGAACGACCGGTGCGTCCTTGGGCCCGGCTTCGCGGTAAAAAATCTTGATGCCATCGACCGTTTTGGTCCGATGATAGGTGACTGGATAGAGCGAGGATGTGCCGGGCGTGGTGCGCAGCGGCTTCGCCGATGCATCCTGCGGCGATGCCACGACGGCGGCCAATCCGGAAAGCCCCAACAGAAGCCGCCGGCGGTCGAATGCGGGTTTCAGCTTCGTAACCTGATCGGACACCTGAACCTCCATGTTGAATTTTTTGCCGTGCCCGGCCTCTCATGCGTCGGCCTCCAACGATCCAGCGAGTAGCGGATTGCGGCACCCACGAGCAGCCCCTATGATCGGGAAGGACCTTCTCGAAACCTGGAAAGGCCGCTGCAATGGACCGCCTGGAGGCGATGTCTGTTATCGTCGCCGTCAATGAGACGGGGAGTTTTTCGGCGGCCTCTCGCCGATTGAAGACGCCCGTCGCGACGGTCAGCCGGAAGGTGGCCGAACTCGAGATGCGGCTGAAAGCCCAGCTGTTTCAAAGATCTTCACGGCAGATGACGCTGACGGACGCCGGGCGGTCCTATATCGAGGCCTGCAAGCGGATCATCGAACAGGTGGATGACGCGGAACGAGAAGTCTCCGGAGAGTACCGAATTGCCAAAGGTGATCTGGCGGTGACATCGCCGTGGGGTTTGGGGCACATGCACCTGATGCCGATTGCCGTCGAGTTCATGGATGCCTATCCCGAAATCGCGCTGCGGCTGGTGTTGACCGACCGCGTCGTCAACACAATGGAGGAAAACATCGATATCTCTATCCGGATCGGCAATCTCCCGGACAGCAATCTGATTGCGACCCGGGTCGGTTCGGTCCGGTTTGTGCTGTGCGCGAGCCCCGGATATCTCGCAGCGCGAGGGCATCCAAAACAGCTGGCCGATCTCGAGGGTCACGACTGCATCAGCATTGATAGCGTCGCAGCCCAGCGTAGCTGGAAGTTCGTCAAGGACGGCCGTGAAATCTCCGTCCCGATCCGATCAAGGCTGACGGTAAGCGACTCGGAAGCGGCCATCGAGGCTGCGATCGCAGGCGCGGGGATTACGCGGGTAATGTCCTACAAGATGGAGGAAGCAAGGCGGGCCGGCACACTCGTTCTCATGCTGGAAGAGTTTGAGCAGGAGCCGTGGCCGGTGCATATCGTTTATGCGGAGCGCAAGCCGGTACCACTGAAGCTCCGCGCCTTTCTTAATTGGGTGACGCCGCGTCTCAAGGCGCGGCTGGCCTGACGACCGTCACATCGCGCCGGTTGGCGCTTCTGGATGAAGGCGCGCGTGGATGAATCCGCTCCACGATAATGTGAAACGGAAAAATGCCCGCCGAGATCAGGGCGGGCATTTCCGGGTCATGCTTTAGCTGTTCGGACCGCGGTCCATGCCGATCGGCTGCCAGCGCCGGAGGGCGGTATTCTGCAGCACCGAAGGATTGACGCAGCTTACCGGCCACATCCCGGACAGCACCAGTGACAATTCGTAGCCCACGCGGCGTTTGCGCGCCTCGTCGAAACGTGCCGACGCCGAAGCGACATGCGCGGTCAGCGTGACGTTTTCCATCCGCAGCAGCGGATTGTTGTGCGACGGCGGTTCCTTTTCGAGTACGTCGAGCGCGGCATGCGCGATCCAGCCTTCCTGCAGCGCCTTGATCAGTGCCACTTCATCGACGGTCGGCCCCCGTCCGGTGTTGATGAAGATCGCACTCGGCTTCATCTGCTTGAAATGCTTCTCGCCGAGCATGTGGTGCACCTCGGGGCGCGCCGGCGCATGCATCGACAGGAAATCCGACTGCGACAGCACTTCCGACAGGGTTGCCGGCAACACGCCATGCTCCGAAATCAGCGTCTCCTGGATGAAGGGGTCATAGGCCATCATGCGAAGCCCGAATGGCGCGGCGCGCTTGGCGACAGCGCGCGCGACCCGGCCGAACGAGATAAAGCCGAGCGTCTGTCCCATCAGCCGCGGGATCTTCAAGAGCGCCGGACGGCCCTCCGACCAGCGGCCTTCGCGGACCATCTTGTCCTGCTCGATCAGCCGCCGAAAGCCCGCCAGCAACAGCATCATGGCGTGGTCGGCGACTTCCTCGATGAAGGTGTCGGGAATGTTGGTGACGGGGATGCCGCGCGCGGTCGCAGCCTTGACGTCGACGCTGTCGACGCCGACGCTTCCCAGCGTAATGACCTTGCAGTTTTCCAGCGCGTCGATGATCTTCTTCGAGATCGGGATGCCCTTGGCGTAGATGGCATCGGCGTTCCGTGCGGCGGCGATAAATTCGTCTTCGTTGGTCGGTGCCTCGACGATCTCGGCATCGATCGGATCGAGGGCTTCTTTTTCGTAGGCATAACCGCCGCCGGCGGTCGTGAAGCTTGCGCCCTTTGGCGTCACCACTTTGAACTTAGGCATTTCTCTCTCCCGATTTGACACTTCGGTGTTGATTATGACCGCGGCAGGTCGCCGCCGTCTCCCGATTTCCAGCGTCTTGTTTAGCCGTTCTTGCAGCCGCACACGGCGACCTTGTCTGTGCCGTACTTCTACGGGGTAGTGGGGTAACCAAGCGCTAAAGGGTTTCACTATAGCGTGATGCAATTCATTCCGCCAATTGCGGCCTTGCTCATTCCCCGGAGATCCCCGTGAAGCTCAGCAATTTGAAGATCACCCCCAAGCTCGGCATCTTGGTGGGTGTGACGCTGCTCGGCCTCTGTGTCGCCGGCGCACTGGCTGGTTATTTGATGCAGCGTGAGATGCTGAATGCGCGCCTCGACCAGGCCAGGGCGATCGTTGATATGGGCCTCAACATGGCCGCTGGCCTGAAGAAAGAAGTCGACGCCGGCAAGATGACCAAGGAACAGGCAATCGCGGAATTGGGCCGACGCGGCAATACCATGACCTACGACAAGGGTGCCGGCTACCTGTTCGGCACCTCGTATGACGGCATTACGATACTGGCGCCCGATCCGAAGCAGATCGGCACCAACCGCATGGAAGTGGTGACGAATGGCCGGAAGCTGTCGCACGAATTGATGGATGGCGTTCGGGCCAACGGCTCGATCCTGCTGTATTATGAATACGTGAAGCCCGGCGAGGAAAAGCCGATCCGCAAGGTCGGTTACGCTGTCAACGTTCCCGGCTTTGACATGTATATCGGAACCGGTGCCTATCTTGACGATCTTGACGCCAAGATGACGCCGATCGCGTGGACCCTGGGCCTTGCCATTCTCGGTATCGCCGTGATCGGGGGCAGCATTGCGTGGCTGATCGGCCGCAGCATCTCCGGACCGCTCGGCCTGCTGGGCGCCCGGATGCAGGGGCTGGCCGACGGCCAACTGGACGGCGAGATCCCCGGGATCGGCCGCGGCGACGAGGTCGGCGTGATGGCCGCGACGGTTCAGATCTTCAAGGACAATGCGGTGCGCATCCGTGGGCTCGAACAGGCCGAAGCCGCGACCCAGGCGCGCGCTGCAGTCGAGCGCCGCTCGGCGATGGAGAACATTGCCAGCGACTTCGAGCGCAGCGTCACCGGCATCGTCCGTTCGGTTTCGACGGCGGCGGCCGGCATGCAGACCACCGCGCAATCGATGACCTCGACCGCCAGCGACGCCAGCGCCCGCGCGGCAACCGTCGGCGCGGCCTCGGAAAGCGCCTCGAACAACGTCGGTACGGTCGCAGCCGCGGCGGAAGAACTGTCGAGTTCGGTCGCCGAGATTTCGCGCCAGGTCGCGCGTTCGAGCGAGATCGCCAGCAAGGCGGTTGGCGATGCAGAGCGTACCAACACCACGGTTCAGGCGCTGTCGACCGGTGCCGAGAAGATCGGCGAAGTGGTCAAGCTGATCCACAGCATCGCCGCCCAGACCAATCTCCTGGCGCTCAACGCCACCATCGAAGCGGCGCGCGCCGGCAAATCCGGCCGCGGCTTTGCGGTCGTCGCTTCCGAGGTCAAGGCGCTGGCCAACCAGACCGCCAAGGCGACCGAGGAAATCTCCGCCCAGGTTGCGGCGATGCAGTCCTCCACCAGCGATGCGGTGGTCTCGATCGGCGGCATTACGGAGACGATCGCGCAGATGAGCGAGATCACGGTCAGCATCTCGACTGCGATCGAGCAGCAGGGCGACGCCACCCGCGAGATCGCGCGCAATATCCAGTCGGTCGCGGCCGGCTCCAGCGAGATCAGCACCCATATCGGCGGCGTCACCACGGCGGCTGCCGCCACCGGCAAGGCGGCATCCGACGTGCTCTCGAACGCCCGCGAGCTCGACAATCAGTCGGGCATGCTGCGCAATGCGGTCGACGAATTCCTGAGCAAGGTCCGCGCGGCGTAACGAAAGATGGATCGTAGGGTGGGCAAAGCGATAGCGTGCCCACCGTGCCAGATCGTGATCCAATGAAAGATGGTGGGCATGGTGCAAGAGCGCCTTTGCCCACCCTAAGGTTTTTACGATGCCTTGGCCGACGCCTGTCGCGACGCGATCACGACACCGGCCAGCACCAGCGCATAGCCGATGAGGTGAAACAGCCGTAGCTGTTCGCCGAGCAGCACGATCGCCATCACCGAGCCGAACACCGGCACCAGATGGAAGAACGGCGCGGCGCGGTTCGGGCCGATCAGGGCGATGCCGCGGTTGAAGAACAGATAGGCCAGCGTCGACGGAAAGATCACGACATAGACCAGCGTGGCTAGCGACAGCGCGTCGAATTTGAGGGTAATGCCGACCGAATACTCCCAGATCGAGAACGGCAGCAGCAACAGCGCGCCGCAGCCGGTGGTAAAGATGATCAGCGACAGTTGATGGGTCCGCGGCCGGCGCGGCATCAGCGCCGAATACAGCCCGAACGCCAGCAGCGCGCCGCCGAACATCACGTCGCCCTTGTTGAACTGGATGCTGGCGAGCGCGCCGATATCGCCGCGCAGGATGATGGTGAGCACACCGGCGAGCGAAATAGCGATGCCGGCGAATTGCGCCGGGGTCAGCCGCACGCCGAACAGCAACAGCGACCACAACGCCACGAACAAAGGTCCCGACGACTGGATCAACAGCGCGTTCAGCGCCTGGGTGTATTGCAGCGCCCAGTACGACAGCGCGTTGTTGAGAGCGAATCCGGTCGCTGACAGCCCGACCAGCAGCGGCAGCCGCGCGCGCAGGGCCGGCCAGTCCGCGCGCAGATGCGGTTTTGCGAATGGCAGCAGCATGAAAAACGCGCCGACCCACCGGATGCAGGACAGCGTCATTGGCGGCACATGGCCGGCGACGTAACGGGCGAGCACGATATTGCCCGCCCAGAACAGCGAGGTCAGGCTCAGCAGCAAATAAGGCTGGTTATTGAGCCACCGGATCGGATCGCGAGTGGGGGTTGGCGGCGGCTGGGGAATTGTCATTGGCTAGACACGACGATGCGACGGATTCGCACCACACGACAAGCCCCGCTGTCGCAATGCTACAATGCCGCATTCTGTCGAGCGTGATGTGAGGAGCCTGCCATGGGCGTGGATTTATTGAATGTCAGAGGTCTCGAGGCGCTGGAGCACCAGGGGCCGGTGGTGATGGTGAACCTGATGCGGTTTCACGCGCGCTCGCTCGATGGCGACGGCAGCGGCTGGGACGCTTATCTGCGTTACAGCACCCTGACTGTGCCGATGATCAAGGCTCGCGGCGGCGCGCTGCTGTGGACCGGCGATGCCAAGACCGTCGCGCTCGGCGAGCCGGGCGACCATCAATGGGACTATCTGGCGCTGGTGTATTACCCGTCGGTGGCTGATTTCATCGACATGATGACATCGGCAGAATACGAAACGCTGTGTGACCCGCATCGCCGCAATGGATGTGCGGAGCATGTCATCATCGCAACCGCCGAGGCTTACAGCAAATTCAAGCTTCCGGCATGACGGTTTGAGTCACGCAGCAACGATCGAGCTTTTCGGAAAATTCCGGTCATCATTCCGGGTCGGGCAGGGCTGTCGGCGCCGATCCCTTGCGCGAGGCGACGAAGACGCCCGTCAGCACCAACGCAAAGCCCACGAAATGAAATAGCTGTGGTTGCTCGCCGAGAAAAACCATCGCCATGACAGCTCCGAACAGCGGCACCAGGTGAAAGAACGGCGCGGCGCGGTTGGCGCCAATCAAATGGATGCCGCGATTGTAGCAGAGATAGGCCAGGGTCGAGGGAAACACCGCGACATAAAACAGCGACAGCAGGTTCGCCGTATTCAGCACCATCAGCGGGCGCGACAGCATTTCCCAGACCAGCAGCGGAATGAGGCAGGCAGCGCCGCAGCCAAAGGTGAAGGCGGCAAACGACAGCGGATGTATCGCCGGACGTTTGAGCATCATCACGGAATAGAACCCGAAGATCACCAGGGCCACCGTGAAGATGAGATCGCCCTTGTTGAACTCGATGCTGGTCAGCGTGGTGAGGTCGCCATGCAGCAGGATCACCAGTACGCCGATCAGCGACACCACGACGCCGGCGGCCTGCGCCAGCGTCAGCCGCACGCCGAGCAAGGTTAGCGACCAGATCGCGACGATCAGCGGTCCGGCCGATTGCAGCAACAGCGTGTTCAGCGCCTGGGTATATTCGAGCGACCAGTATTGCAGCGTATTGAACGCGCTGATGCCGGTAACCGAAATCACGATCATGGTGCCGAGCCCGGCGCGAATGGCGGCGCGGTCGCGCACCAGATGTTTCCACGCGAACGGCAGGATGAGGAGGAACGCGAGCGACCAGCGCAGGAACGACAGTGTCACCGGCGGGATATGCCCGGCGGCCAGGCGGCCGACGATGGCGTTGCCGGCCCAGCACAGCGTGGTGATGCACAGGAGCAGATAAGGCTGGTTGGCGATCCAGCCACCCGAAGAGGCCGGGTTCGAAGTCGGATTGGAGGCGGACATAGCTTGCCGTTCTGAGCCCGGTTCAAGAATGATACGGGCGCCCGCCCGGAGTTCGATTCCGGGCCGGAAGGTGCACCCGGCTGATGTCACAGACACGGATTTCCCGCAGGTATCAATGGGGTGGATGCATCGCGACCATGCACGGGACAGCGATCCGGTCCGCACGCTGCGGTCCGTCGGCGAGATCAGGCTGGAAAACCGCGGCGTGGCGGCTATTCTGCATCCATGCTTCGACAATTTGCTTTCGCTTGTGTGATCGGCCTGGCTAGCCCCGTCATGTCGATGGCGGAGCCGCGTGCCGGCATCGACCTGTCGTCGATCGATTCCGCGGTCCCGCCGCAGCAGGACTTCTGGCAATTCGCCAATGGCAAATGGCTCGCGGCGACGTCGATTCCATCGGACCGCAGCGCCTGGGATACGTTCTCGCAATTGCGTGAAGCCACGCAGACGCAGCTTCGCGATGTGATCGAGAGGGTCGATCCGGCCGATACTACTCATCCGGAACGCCGCAAGCTTGCCGATCTCTATGCCTCGTTCATGGACGAGGCTGGCGTCGAGAAGAATGGTCTCGGCGGTCTGCACGATGCGCTGCAGCGAATTCACGGCCTGCGCGACAAGGCAGATTTACCGGGATTGTTCGCCGAGCTGTCGCGGCTCTGGGTCCGTATCCCCTGGGACCTCGATATCTATCCGGACGAGCATGACGCCACGGTCTATGCGGCACATCTGGGGCAGGGCCGGCTCGGCCTGCCTGACCGCGACTATTATCTCAAGGACGAGCCGCGTTTTCTGTCGATCCGATCAGCCTATCGCGACCATATCGTCAAACTGTTGTCGCTGGCGGGCGAGCCCGCGGCGGCGACCGGCGCCGACGGCATCATCGCGCTGGAGACGGAGCTGGCGCGCTTGCAATGGACGCGGGTGCAAAACCGCGATCCGATCAAGACCTATAACAAGACAGTCATTGCCGAACTGCCTGCCTTGATCGCGCCGCAGGATCTGCCGTCCTTTATCAGCGCGGCCGGTGTCGGCAGCGGCATTGCTACCGTCGTGGTGAAGCAACCGAGTTATTTTGCCGGCATCGGCGCGATCATCCGCGACACGCCGGTCGAGACCTGGCGGGCCTACCTCGTTTACAACGTCCTGAGTTCGTATGCGGCCTATCTCACGGCGCCGTTCGTGGCCGAGGATTTCGCGTTCGAGCAGCACGCGTTGCGCGAGGTGCCGGAGATGCAGCCGCGCTGGAAACGGGCGGTTGGATCAGTCGATCGCCTGATCGGCTTCGACCTCGGCAAGCTCTATGTCAGCAGTTATTTTCCCGCGGCCAACAAGGCGCGCGCCGAGGCCATGGTCGCCAACATCCTGGCGGCCTATCGCGAGAGCATCGCGACGCTGGATTGGATGGGGCCTGATACGCGCCGCGAGGCGCTCGCCAAGCTGGAAGCGATTGCGCCCCGGATCGCGTATCCGACGAATTGGCGTGACTACGGCGGGCTCGAGATTCGCAAGGACGATCTGATCGGCAACGTCATGCGCGCGCGCCGCTTCGATTACGATTACTGGATGTCCAAGCTCGGCACCAGGGTCGATCGCGCCGAATGGCGCACCACGCCGCAGACCGTCAATGCGTTGTACAGTGCGAGCCGAAACGAGATCGTGTTTCCGGCCGGCATCCTGCAACCGCCGTTCTTCGATGCCGAAGCCGACGACGCCGTCAATTATGGCGGCATCGGTTCGGTGATCGGTCACGAGATCAGCCACGCCTTCGACGATCAGGGCAGCCGGTTCGACGGCAATGGCAATCTGCGCAATTGGTGGACCGAGGACGATCGCTCCCGCTTCGACGCCAAGACGCGCGATCTGGTCGCGCAATATGATGCGTTCAGTCCGCTGCCCGGCTATCACGTCAACGGCGCGCTGACGCTCGGCGAGAACGCTGCCGACAATGCCGGCCTGGCGATTGCGATCCGCGCCTATCGGCTGGCGCGGCAGGGCTGCCCGGCGCCTGTGATCGACGGCTATAGCGGTGAACAGCGGCTGTTCATCGGGTTTGCGCAAATCTGGCGCGACAAGGTACGCAACGCGGCCCGGGTCGAACGGCTCAAGGTCGATCCGCATTCGCCCGGGCAATTCCGCGCCAACGGCACCTTGCGCAACCAGAACGCGTTCGACGAGGCCTTTGCTGTCAAGCCGGGTGACGCGATGTACCTGCCGCCGCCGCAACGAATATCCCTATGGCAGACCGACCGCGAGGTGGTGTGCCCTGAAAAGGCCCGATAGCTCAGGCTTGTCCGTGCCACCGAGTCGCAGTTGCCTTTTTTTAGGGGATATCAAGGGGTTGGGGCTGGCTGAAGTAATGTTTGAAGGCCCGTTCTTGCTTGCGTCAATAGCTCGCATCCTTTATCCGATTGTATGCCTCGCATGCGAGCGGCCGCGGCCGTGATTTGGGCTGGGGCGCATGATTCTGGAAAAGATGCCCTCAGGCGTGACCCGAGGGGGGACCGTTTTTCCGGACAGATCATGCTCGTGCAGAGCTTAGTTGCAGAGGGAATACTCGCGAAATGGCCAATGTTGTCGTCGTCGGCGCCCAATGGGGTGACGAGGGGAAGGGCAAAATCGTCGACTGGTTGTCAGAGCAGGCCGACATTGTCGTGCGCTTCCAGGGCGGCCACAATGCCGGTCACACGCTGGTCATCAATGGCGAGACCTACAAGTTGGCGCTGCTGCCGTCCGGCGTGCTGCGGCCGTCGAAACTCGCGGTGATCGGCAATGGCGTGGTGTTCGACCCGCAGGCCTTCCTCGACGAGGTGACCAAGCTGAGGGGCCAGGGCGTTGCGATCAGCCCGGAAAACCTGCGCGTCGCCGAAAACGTCACGCTGATCCTGCCGCTGCATCGCGAGCTCGATGCGTTGCGCGAATTGGCCAGCACCGTGACGGCGATCGGCACCACCCGCCGCGGCATCGGCCCGGCCTATGAGGACAAGGTCGGCCGCCGCGCGATCCGGCTGATGGATCTCGCCGACCTCGACACCCTGCCGCACAAGATCGACCGGCTGCTGGCGCATCACAACGCGCTGCGTCGTGGCCTCAAGCTGGAAGAGATCAGCGCCGCCGGAATCCTGCAGGAATTGACCGCGCTGGCGCCGCAACTGCTGCCTTACGCCGAAACGGTGTGGCGGCTGCTCGACCTCAAGCGTCGCGAAGGCAAGCGCATTTTGTTCGAGGGCGCGCAGGGCGCGCTGCTCGACGTCGACCACGGCACCTATCCCTATGTCACCTCGTCCAACACGGTGGCGGCGCAGGCAGCGACCGGCACCGGCATGGGACCGAGCTCGGTCGGCTATGTGCTGGGCATCTGCAAGGCCTATACAACCCGGGTCGGGCAGGGGCCGTTCCCGACCGAACTCACCAACGAGATCGGCGAGGAGATCGGCCGTCGCGGCAAGGAATTCGGCGTCAATACCGGACGCAAGCGGCGCTGCGGCTGGTTCGATGCCGTGCTGGTGCGCCAGACCGTGCGGACCTGCGGCATCCATGGCCTGGCGCTGACCAAGCTCGACATTCTCGACGGTTTTGACAGCATCGAAGTCTGCGTAGGCTACATGCTGGACGGCAAGGAAATCGACCATCTGCCGGCCGGCGAGGGGGCCCAGTCGCGGGTGGTGCCGATCTACGAGACCATCGAGGGCTGGAAAGAGCCGACCGCCAATGCCCGTTCCTGGGCGGATTTGCCGGCGCAGGCCATCAAATACGTCCGCAGGGTCGAGGAACTGGTGGGCTGCCCGATTGCTTTGCTTTCCACCAGCCCGGAACGCGAGGATACTATTCTGGTTCAAAATCCGTTTGAGGCTTAACGAGATATTACCGGAAAGCCTGCAATGTTGAGCAGAGATGGCTGATTACTACCCGCTGATCGCCCGCGCCATTGCCGGACTGGACCCCAGTGCTCCCGGCGAGAGCCGCCGTGCGCTCTACGAACGGGCACGCTCCGCGCTGATCGCGCAACTGCGCAGCGTCGAGCCACCTTTGAGTGAATTCGGAGATCACCCGCGAACGGCTGTCGCTGGAAGAGGCCGTCCGCAAGGTCGAATCCGAGGCGGCCCAGCGCGCCCGCGACGCGTCACGATCCGGCGATGCCGCGCGACCGGCCGGCGACCGCGCCCGTGCCGGCGACGCATTCCGCGCCACCACCCGTCCCAGCGCAAAGCCGGGCGATGCCGCGCCGCCGTCTTCGGCGACCCCGTCACCTGGTACGCCGCCGCAGCCTTCCTCAGCCCAGCCTGGCGCGCCGCGGCCGCGCCCACCTGCGCCGCCGTCGCGCAATGATCGGCCGTCGCAGGACGCGCCGCGCAATCTTCGCGCCGATTCGCCGCCACGGTCCCCGCCGCCCCCGGTTCCGCCGCAGGATTCGCAATTGCCGCCAACCCGCGAACGCATGGGCGTGGCGCGGCGCGGCGCCGACAACACACCGCCGCAGGCGCCGGGGATGCGGGGCTTCCGCGACATTACCGCCGATGCCGACGAACTCGGGCGCGCCGCCGCGCAGGCCACCCGTTCGGCGCGGAAGACCTACGCCAACGTGCCGTCGCCCTCGCCGGAATTCGACCGGTCCGAGCCGAGCATGGAGGACCGCGGCGCCGATCCGGGTACGGCCTATTCGTATGACGAATTCCGCCGAGGAAGCCGAACGCTACGCGCAGTCGCCGGTCGGCTCGCGCCCGCGTCTGGGGCAGGATCGCGAGACCAAGAAACGCGCGCGCGGCGGTGCGGCGTTTCCGTTCAAGAGCGCGATTGCGATCGGCATCGTGCTGATCCTGGTGGGCGCTGCGATCCTGATGGGCAAGTCGGTGCTGACGACCGTGAGCGGTCTGTTCAAGCCGTCCACCACGGTGGTCGAAGCGCCAAAGGACAATACCTCGCCGCCGGCCAAGCCGAAGATTCCGGACCGGGTCGGCCAGCCGCCGTCGTCCACCGACCAGGTTGCGCCGGTGGCGCAGCGCGTGGTGCTGTATGACGAGGATCCGTCCGATCCCAAGGGCAAGCAATATGTCGGCACGGTGGTGTGGCGAACCGAGCCGATCAAGGGCGGCACCGGCCAGCCGGCCGATATTGCGGTGCGCGCCGACATCGAGATACCCGAGCGCAAGTTCAAGATGACGATGTCGTTCCGCCGCAACACCGACACCTCGCTGCCGGCCAGCCACACCGCGGAGCTGACCTTCATCCTGCCGCCGGATTTTGCCGGCGGCGGCGTCAGCAATGTGCCGGGCATCCTGATGAAATCCAACGAGCAGGCGCGCGGCACGCCGCTCGCAGGTCTTGCCGTCAAGGTCACCGACGGCTTCTTCCTGGTCGGGCTATCCAATGTCGATGCCGACCGCGCCCGCAACGTCCAGCTCCTGAAGGAGCGTTCGTGGTTCGACGTGCCGCTGGTTTACGTCAACCAGCGCCGCGCCATCATCGCGATCGAGAAAGGCCCGCCCGGCGAACGCGCCTTCAACGACGCCTTCGCGGCGTGGGGCGAGTAGGGCTGATCGACGAGGGCGCTTTGACGCCGGGCTCGGAATTTCTTCCGCAAACGCCAATAGAAAGGTCACATACTGGCCGCCGAAATCCGTTGTTCGTCGTGCGGAATTGCGCTGCGGCTGCAGCCGGGTGACGTGTTTGCTGCTTTGGGCGTAGTTCGCAGCCTCCGCAAAACTGCTATACCAAGCAAAAATTGTGAGGGTGGAGCATGAAGCGGTATCTGATTTTCGCGGCGCTGGGGCCCTTTCTCGGCGGCTTTTTTCTTCTGATCGCGACCACGGTGATGTCCGGATATTGGGATCAGCCGAGCTGGTCGGACGTGACCAAGCTGTTCGTGGTTTTCCTCAAGACGCTGCAGTACAGTTATCTGTTTGGCCTCCTGCCGGTCCTGATGATCGCGGCGACGGACGACATTGTCTTTCATGTCAAAAGAATTGTCCCAGTGCTGCGGATGCTGATCGTCGGCGCGATCTCGTTCGTCGTCGCTGCCTTCATGTACGGCTCAAGGGGAGCGGACAGCGGCGCGCTGCAGTTTTTCCTCTATGGCCTGGTCGGCTTCGTCCCCGCGGTGGTCTGCTCGTGGCTGGCGCATGAAGCGATCGACTTCCCCGCGACCGCGCAAGGATGATCACGCGCGCTGATCGGCGCTCGCGGCAATGTAACTTGCGTTTCGGCTGCGCCTTACCCATGTGATGGGCATGTCAAACGACGATATCTATTTTCGACAGCCTGCCCGGGGCGCAGCCGCCGCCACGATTCGTGGTGCGCAGCCGCGCCGTCCTGCGCGCGGTCCTGTGATCGATCAGGACGGCCGTGAGATACCGGCAGATACGCTTGGTGCGGGGTTTCCGGGTGGAAGATTTCAAAGCTTCCGCTTCGATTTCGGCCACTCCAGCGCAAACCCGTTCAGCGATCTCACCCGCGAGCAGCGGCTTGCGCGGCTCGATACGCTGGCGAGATTGTTAGACGTCGCGTTCATTCTGCCCGGCACCAATATCCGCTACGGCATCGACGGGATCGTCCGGCTTATCCCGGTGGTCGGCGATCTCATCGCGTCGGCGTTTTCGCTGTGGCTGGTGCGTGAGGCGCGCACGCTTGGTGCGCCCTGGCACCTCACCGCGCGGATGCTGGCCAATGTCGCGCTGGAAGGCACCGTCGGTCTGGTGCCGATCGCGGGTGACGCGTTCGATGTGATGTTCCGCGCCAACATGCGCAACGTGCGGCTGCTGCGAAACTGGATGGAGAAGCAGCCGCGCTAATCTTCTCCCCATCCTGACTCGGGTTTACCCGAGTTAGGGGTCTCAAATCGAAGTCGGATAAATCCGACTTCGCGCGGGAGAAGACGCGTTTCGTTACGACGATATTGGATTACGCCGCGTCGGCGTCCGCATTATCGGCAGGTGCCGGCTCGGGCGCACGGGGACGACGCTCCAGCGGGAACGCTTCGCTCTCATAGAGGGTACGGATGCCGCTCTGGTCGAAGCGAGCTTCGTCAACCTGCAGATAGGCGCCGTTCAGCGAATCCGCCGGCAATTCCTCGATCGCGAAGCGAACCGCTTCGGCCGCGGTGCCAAAACGCCGATACGCAAAGCCAGCCCGCTTCTTCTTGCGGATGGCGGCGGGAAACAATTCGGCGGCGGTGTTGTAGCTGAAGGAAGCCATGGTCAGTGACCCTTATCTTTTTTCGTGGGAGCGCGAGTATCATCGCGAACGGATCGTGCGGGGCCCGCCAACCGAGCGGCGCTCCGGCACACGTCATTTCAAGAAGTCTTTAATATAGGCTCGTTTGACGGAAATGCGAATCCTGAGGGCCCGGATGATGAATCCGGGTCCGGATTGGCCGGTTCCATAAAAAATATATATTTTTCAAATACTTAAATGGTTACAGCTTGCCAAGTAGTAGCAAAACGAGCAGCACGACCAGAACGACGCCACCGATCCCCATTCCGGAATGGCCCATGCCATAGCCATAGCCGCCGAACCGGCCGCTGAAGCCGCCGAGCAGGTAAATGATGACGATGATGATGAGAATCGTTCCAAGTGACATATCACTCTCCCCACAAGCGACGACGCTCCAACTTAAGCCGCGTCGCGCCTGTTGAGCAAAGCATATTCCGGCCGCAGGAACAGGCAAGGAATAGCACCAAGCCTGCTCCGAGCCTGCGTTCGCCTATTTCGGCTGCAACTTCAGCGCCGCCGAATTGATGCAGTACCGCAGCCCGGTCGGGCCGGGACCGTCATCGAACACATGGCCGAGATGGCCATTGCATTTCGAGCACAACACTTCGGTCCGGATCATGCCGTGGCTGATGTCGCGCTCCTCGTCGACATGGCTGTCCACCGCCGGCGCGGTGAAGCTCGGCCAGCCGCAACCGGAATCGAACTTGGCATCGGATTCGAATAGCGTCTGGCCGCAGCCGGCGCAGGTGTAGGTGCCGGCCCGTTGCTCATGTTCGTATTCGCCGGAGAACGGCCGTTCGGTCGCCTTCTCACGCAACACGGCATATTGCATCGGCGACAGCTCCTTGCGCCACTCCGCTTCGCTCTTTTCGACCTTGCCGGTGATCGTCTTGGTATCGGACATGAAACCTCCTGGTCATTACCGCCGTCAGTTGGTGACCTTTGCAGCGCCCACCAGTGTCGGCTTCTCGATGTAGTTTTCCGCGAAAATCTTCTTCAGGTTTTCAACCTTCGGAATGTCGTTGTAGGCAATATAGGGTTGGTTCGGATGCAGTGTCAGGTAGTCCTGGTGATAGGCCTCCGCCGGATAGAACCCTTCGAGCGACCCCACCTTGGTCACGATCGGCTTCTTGTAGACCTTGGCGGCGTTGAGCTGGGCGATATAGGCATCCGCCACCTTCTTCTGTTCGTCTGACGTGGTGAAGATCGCCGAGCGATACTGCGTGCCGCTGTCCGGTCCCTGGCGGTTCAGCTGGGTCGGGTCATGCGCGACCGAGAAGAAGATCTGCAGGATCTTGCCATAGCTGATCTTCCTGGGGTCGTATTTGATCTCGACCAACTCGGCATGACCGGTGGCGCCGGTGCTGACGGTCTCGTATTGCGCCGTGCTCTTGTTGCCGCCGGCATAACCGGACACCGCGTTGACGACGCCGGCAGTGTGTTGGAACACGCCCTGGACGCCCCAGAAACAACCTCCCGACAAGACCGCGGTCTGGACGGCGTCGGATGGCGCCGCGTCCATCGCGGGCGCGGGAATGACCACGGCGTCTTCCGCGGCGAAGGAGGGAGCAACGGCGAAAGCAGCGATCGCCAGCGCGCCGACGGCGGCAGCGCAGAGCGAAAGACGGCTGAATTGGTTACGGGACATGAGGCTTCCTCCGGGTGCGCGGATTGCAAGGCAGTTTAGGGCAGGGGTAACGGTTCGCAATCGTCAATGGATCCCGCCCGATGCCCAAGATACGGAGCAAGGCGGCTTTTGTTACCCCGGAACGCGCACGAGTTCGTGAAAAAGCTCCGTTTGCAAGGCATTGGCCGGGTTGAGAAATTGCGGTCGGGGGCAGGATGAGGCGGTTGCCCGCCGTAGCGCCGTCACTACACCACGATGCTCAGCCGCCTCGCCGCGCGCGTGATGCCGGTATAGAGCCAGCGCGCACGGCTGTCCTGAAACGCAAAGCTTTCGTCGAACAGCACAACGTCGTCCCATTGCGAACCCTGGCTCTTGTGCACCGTCAGCACGTAGCCATAGTCGAATTCGTCGTAGGGCTTGCGCTGCTCCCACGGAATGGTCTCGATGGCGCCGCCGAAACAGTCGCCGCGCACCGATACTTTCGTGACCTTGTGGCCAAAGTCCTCATCGGGCGAGAGGCGCATGGTGATGATCTTGGATTTCGAAGCCGCGCGCGATTTCACCCGCCATAGGCCGCCGTTGAACAGGCCCTTCTTGCGGTTGTTGCGCAAGCAGACCAGCTTGTCGCCGGCCACCGGCAATGGATCCTCGATGTTCTGCTTTTGCCGCACCCGCATGTTGTAGGAGCGTCGCGTGTTGTTGCGCCCGACCAGCACCTGATCGGCGGCCATCACCCGCTCCGGATCGAGCTCCGAGCGTGACACCACTTCGCTCTCGCCATAGCGGCCGATGTCGAGATCACGGCCCTCGCGCACGTCCATCGACATCCGCACGATCGGATCGTCCTGGGCCTGGCGATGCACCTCGGTCAGCATCGCGTCGGGTTCGCAGTCGGTGAAGAAGCCACCGCCCTGGATCGGCGGTAATTGCGCGGGATCGCCGAGCACCAGCAGCGGACAGTCGAACGACATCAGGTCGCGACCGAGTTCGGCGTCCACCATCGAGCACTCGTCGATGATGATCAGCTTGGCCTTGGAGGCGGGCGCGTCGTCCCACAATTCAAAACTCGGCTGCTCGACGCCGGATTCGCGCGCGCGGTAGATCAGCGAATGAATCGTGGAGGCGTTGTCGCAGCCCTTGTTGCGCATCACCAGCGCGGCCTTGCCGGTGAACGCTGCGAATTTCACCTCGCCATCGACGGCCTCCGCAATGTGCTGGGCCAGCGTGGTCTTGCCGGTTCCGGCATAGCCGAATAGCCGGAACACCGGCGGCGTGCCGTTCCTGCCCGGTTTGGCCTTGAGCCAGTCGGCAACGGCCTTCAACGCGGAATCCTGATGCGGCGTAAACGTGGTCATCTAACAGTGGTCTTGGGTTTATGTGGAGGCAGAGGGCGTGGCCGCAGGCGGCCGCGACTCGGACGCTGCACAAGCTAACCATTCGCGCGTTTCATGCAAGCCGACCTTCCGTGACACGGAATTGGCAGCGGATGCTTTGGCTGGACTTGCAACCGGCCAAGGCTAAACTGCCAAAAAAACAGCGGGAGAGACCTCATGAAATTCGGCATCTTCTATGAGCTGCAACTGCCGCGTCCGTGGCAGGCCGGCGACGAGCTCCGGCTTTACCAGAACGCGCTGACGCAACTCGAGACCGCCGACCGCTGCGGCTACCACCATGCCTGGGTGGTGGAGCATCATTTTCTGGAAGAATATTCGCATTCGCCGTCGCCGGAATTGTTTTTGGCCGCGGCCAGCCAGCGCACCAAGCAGATCCGGCTCGGCCACGGCATCATCCAGCTCACTACCAATCACCCCGCGCGGGTTGCCGAACGGATCGCGGTGCTCGATCTCCTCAGCAATGGCCGCTGCGAATTCGGGATGGGCGAGAGCGCCTCGATCACCGAACTGACGCCGTTCGGCCGCGACATGGAAACCAAGCGCGAAGTGTTCGAGGAAGCCGTGCAGGCGATCTTCCCGATGTTCACGAAAGTGGGCACCGAGCACCACGGCAAATATTTCGATATTCCGTTGCGCAATGTGGTGCCGAAGCCGGTGCAGAAGCCGCATCCGCCGCTATGGATGGCGTGCTCGCAACTGCAGACCATCGAACGCGCCGGCGAGAACGGATTTGGCGCGCTCGGCTTCCAGTTCGTCAGCGCCGACGCGGCGCACGCCTGGGTGCATGCCTATTACAACGCGATTACAAAGCGGCTGAAGAAGCTCGCCGACTACCAGATCAACCCGAACATGGCGCTGGTGTCGTTCTTCATGTGCGCCAAGACCGACGAGGAGGCGCGGGCGCGCGCCGACGGCGCCACCTTCTTCCAGTTCGCGCTGCGCTTCTATGGCGCGTCGCAGAACCGCCAGCGCCCCGATCCCGGCACCGTCAACATGTGGGATGAATACAACAAGTGGAAGCGCGACAATCCCGAGGCACAGGAGGCGGCGTTGCGCGGCGGCTTGATCGGATCGCCGGAGACCATCGCCAAGAAATTGCGGCGGTTCAGGAGTTCGCATATCGATCAGGTGATCCTGCTCAACCAGGCCGGCAAGAACAGCCACGAGCACATCTGCGAGTCGCTGGAGCTATTCGCCAAGGAAGTGATGCCGGAATTCGCTGATGATCCCGAGCACGAGGCGTGGAAGGCCGGCGTCATGAGCGGCGCGATCGAGCTCGAGGAAATCGATACCGAAGCCTTCAAGGATCGCTACGGCAAGCTGGCCGTGAACGTCGCCAAGCCGGCTGTTGCTGCGGCGGCCGGGTAAGGCGTTGCGCCATTGCGCTCGTTACTCTCACACTCCCTTCGTCGTCCCTGCGAACGCAGGGACCCATAGCCCCTGGCGTTAGAAGCTAAAAAGGCCTCTGCCCCAGCGCCAAAACGAAAGTCCTCGCCGTATGGGTCCCTGCGTTCGCAGGGACGACCCGCGGAGAGGTCTCCCGCCTTACCTCAGTTCGATCCTGCGGACGCTGCCGTGAAACTCCGGTCCAGCGCCTTGTCTACGTCGAGCGTCCTGGCGAGGATACCGTAGCGGGTGGCGCGATCGGAAGCCTGCTGGATCTCTTTGACGACGGCGGCATCGATCACGATCGCGCTGGTGCGTTGCGCGGCATAGGCGCTGAGCAGCACGTCTTCCGGCAGCTTGGTCAGTTCGGCGGTCGCCTTGGCGTACTCGGCGACATGATCCAGCGACCATAGCCGCGCCTTGTCGAGCCGCTTTACCAGATCCTGCACGGCGGCGCGCTTGGTCGCGATCGCCTGATCGGACGCCACATAAAATGTGATCGTGGGCGTCAGACCCTCGCCGTCGGCGACGATTCGCGCATTGTCTTTTAGCGTCGCGTAGGAGACATACGGCTCCCACACCGCCCAGCCATCGATCGAGCCCGCAAGCAGCGCGATCTTGGCGTCCACCGGTCCCAGCGGTGCGAAGGTCGCGTCGTTGATTTCGTTGCCGGCTTTTTCCAGCGTGGCGTCGATCAGGAATTGGCCCCAGCCGCCGCGCGTCCCGGCCAGCCGTTTGCCCTTGAGATCGGCGATGCTTTTGATGGGTGAATCCTTGCGGACTAGGATCGCCTGGGTCCGGGCATCGGAGCGGGTGCCGCCGATGGCCTTGATCGGCGCGCCCGCGGCGTAGACGGTCAGAAAAGCCAGATCGCCGGTATAGCCAAAGTCCAGCGCGCCGGCATTCAGGGCTTCGAGGATCGGCGCCGCCGCGGGAAATTCAGACCACTCGATTTTGTAGGGGAGGTCCGTGGCAAGGCCCGCGATTTCGAGCAACGCGCGGTTGCCGCCTTTCTGATCGCCGACACGCAGCGTGACGATATCGGCAGCAAGCGCGGAGGCCACCGTCGAAAATCCAACGAGGAGTCCGAACAGCGCGGCACCAGCGCCGCGGAGTTGTCGTTGCGTCTTTTTGTTGAGTTGGAGGTTGTTCATGTACGAGGTCTCTCTGAGTCTTGGTGGATTCACCAGATCGTAAATTCGACAGTGAGAGCCTACGTGCGAACGAACTTCAGTCAATGAAAGGGATCACTGAAGATTCGAATGATCGAGCAACGTTTGCACTGGTCGCGATGTTACGAAAGAACGTTGTCGTGGGGCAGGCGTGAGTGCTCGCGAATTAAGCAGAGCGAAGTCGGCGGATACATTTGCAGTTCGCAGGCGATACAAAAATCGTTTGATCGCGCGATGATGCGATCGTGGAGATAAACTCTCCGTTCGATCTTACATTAAAAATTCCATTTCATTGACGGTCGCTCGGTCGCCGCGCACCATGCGCCCCAACAAGGAGTTGACCATGTCCGTGGAATTCATCGGCTATATCACCAACAACAACTCGTCAGAGACTATCGTTCGGAACGGCCCGGTGCTCGATCGTCGCCACATCGAGACCGTGGCAAAGGCACATGAGAACGCAGGCTTCGATCGCGCCCTGCTCGCATTTCATTCCACCACGCCTGATGGTCTTCAGGTCGGACAGCACGTGCTCGGTGTCACCGACCGGCTCAATGTCCTGATCGCGCAGCGCCCGGGCTTCACGGCGCCGACCCTGATCGCGCGCCAGCTTGCGACCGTCGATCAATTATCGGGCGGCCGGGTGGCCTTGCATGTCATCACCGGCGGCAACGCCGCCGAGTTGAAGCAGGACGGCAACGTCATCGACGACAAGGACGAGCGCTATGCGCGCACCGACGAATTCCTCGATATCGTCCGGTCCGAATGGACCAGTCAAAAGCCGTTCTCCTATGACGGCAAATACTACAAGGTCGAGAACGGGTTTTCGCAAGTGAAACCTTATCGCAGCGAGGGCATTCCGATCTTCGTCGGCGGCGCGTCTGATGCCGCGATCGAGGTGGCCGGCAAGCATGCCGATACGTTTGCGCTGTGGGGTGAGTCCTATGCGCAGGTCCGTGATGTAACGTCGCGGGTTCGGGCAGCCGCTGCCAAGCACGGTCGCGCCACGCCACGCTTCAGCCTGTCGATCCGGCCGATCCTGGCCGACACCGAAGAAAAAGCCTGGGCGAAGGCCGAATCTATTCTGGAGCAGGCCACTGCACTGCAGGACAAGACCGGTTACCGCAAGCCGGCGGACGGGCATGCCACCGCCGGCGCGCGGCGATTGCTGACCTTGGCGGAGCAGGGCAGCCGGATCGACAAGCGGCTTTGGACCGAAATCGCCAAGCTCACCGGGGCCAACAGCAACACCACCGCTTTGGTGGGCACGCCGGAGCAGATCGCCGAAGTCTTCGGTGATTACTACGATCTCGGCGTCAGCCACTTCCTGATTCGCGGCTTCGATCCGCTGATCGACGCCATTGAATATGGCCGTGAATTGATCCCGCTAACACGCAAGCTGATCGCAGAGCGTGGCGTGGCCCGAAGCGTTGCAGCGGAATGATGCGTGGATGGCTCGTTGCGGGCGTTCTGCTGAGTGCAATTGCCTCCGCGAACGCTCAGACCGTCCTGCGGGTCGGTGATCAGAAGGGGAACTCGCAGGCGGTGATGGAAGCCGCCGGCGTTCTTAAGGATGTGCCGTACAAGATCGAATGGAAGGAGTTTCCGGCGGCCGCACCGCTGCTGGAAGCGCTCGGTGCCGACGCGATCGATACCGGGCTGGTCGGCGATGCGCCCTTTACCTTCGCCGCAGCGGCCAATGTTCCGGTCAAGGCCATTGGGACCATCCGCCAGAGCAACGAAGGCCTGGCGATCCTGGTGCCACGCGATTCCAAAATTCACAGCTTTGAGGATTTGAGAGGCAAGAAGATCGCCACCGGCCGCGGTTCGATCGGGCACCAGTTGATCCTGGCTGCGCTCGAAGCCAAAGGATGGTCGACGAGCGATGTGCAGATCGTGTTCCTGGCGCCATCGGATGCCAAGGTGGCTTACACCCAAGGCTCCGTCGACGCTTGGTCGACATGGGAGCCCTATGTCAGTCAGGAAGAAGTGTTGTTTCAATCGCAACGCTTGGTCACGGCCGAAGGAATTACGCCGGGGCTGGGCTTTCAGGTCGCCTCGCCGGACGCGATCCGGGACAAGCGAGCGCAGCTTGAGGATTTCCTTCGCCGGCTTACGGCTGCGCGCGCGTGGTCGCTGACCAACGTCGGCGCTTACGCGGAAACCTGGGGCAGGTTGATGAGTATTCCACCGGCGGTCCCGCTCAACTGGCTAAGCCGCGCCAAGATCCGCGTTGCGCCGATCGATGACGCCGTGGTGGCCGATGAGCAAAAGACCATTGATCTTTATCTTCGCGCCGGCCTGATCAAGCAGAAGCTCGACGCCGCCGGCATCGTCGATCGTTCGTTTTCGAGCGCCATCGGCAAAGGCGCGGGTCTTTAGGACATCCTCCGAACTACTTGTGCATGATTCAAATTTCGTCATGGCCGGGCTTGTCCCGGCCATCCACGTCTTTTCTTACGTGGGTTCAGCAAAGACGTGGATGCCCGGGACAAGCCCGGGCATGACGAACTAGTGGCCGTGATCTATTGGGCCGCTTTCTCGGTCCACCAGTCTGCGTGCGACCGTAAAAGTCATTCTTTCTACGCCGTCATGATTTGCGAGAACGCCGTTGCCTGCGGTCACTCAACAAAAGAATTCTGTGAGATTGCCGCCGCCGTTATTTCGCCGTCATACTAAATGGCTGGGCGTCGACGTTCGGTCCAATGATCGGGCATCGAAATTTGACGGGATAATTTAGCAACAGGCCGGGGAAGTCGCGGGGGAAATCGAAATGTCCGATATCGCGGTTAAGGTGTCGCAACCGATCACGTTGAAGGCGCGGTTGAACGAGGACTGGCTCGCGGTCGTGATCGGCCTTCTGGTGTTCGCCGCATCGCTGTTCAGCATTGCCGGAACCGATCTGCTGGGTTGGGCGGTCACCACATCGATCTACACCGATGTGTCGAATGCGCTGAGCCCTTTCGCCAAGGCCTATGCGTGGCTCGGTGGCGGCGGCGCGTTGATTGCCACTTACGCAGCACTGCTCGTCGTGTTGAGCGCCGGCGTCACGACGCTTGGCGGCGACGTCAGGAAATTTGCCGTCGCCTTCACGGCGGTGTTCGCTATCGCCTATGGCGCCTGGATCTTCGGCAGCTACGCCTATATCGCGGCGGTGACACCTGCCGAGCAACAGAAGTTCGGTATCGCCTGGTCGCTTAAATTGACCAACGAGGGCGGTTTCGTCGTGGCGCTGCTGGCGGGTCTCGTCATCGCGAACTTCTTTCCGAGGTTCGCGGAATGGCTGAAGGAAGCGATCCGGCCGGAGCTCTACATCAAGATCGCGATCGTCATTCTCGGCACGACGGTTGCCGTCACGGCCGCCGCCCGTTTGAATCTGGCCTCGTCGCTCTTGATCCGTGGCGCTGCCGCGATCATCGAAGCGTACCTGATCTACTGGGCTGTAATCTATTACGTCGCGCGCAAATGGTTCGGCTTCAGTCGCGAATGGTCGGTGCCGCTGGCGTCGGGCATTTCGATCTGCGGCGTCGCGGCGGCGATCGCGACCGGCGGCGCGATCCGGGCGCGGCCTGCGGTACCGGTGCTGGTGTCGTCGCTGGTCGTGGTCTTCGCGGTGGTCGAGATCCTGATCCTGCCGTTCCTGGCTCAGACGTTTCTGTGGCAGGAGCCGCTGGTGGCCGGCGCCTGGATCGGGCTTGCGATCAAGACCGACGGCGCGGCGGTGGCTGGCGGCGGCATCACGGAGTCGCTGATCATGGCGAAGGCGGCAGCGGAAGGCATCCACTATCAACCGGGCTGGATTCTTGCGACCACCACCACGGTGAAGATCTTCATCGATATCTTCATCGGAATCTGGGCGTTCATCCTCGGCTACATCTGGACCAATCACATCGACAAGGGACCGGACAAGGCCAAGCCCTCGGAGATCTGGCAGCGCTTCCCGAAATTCATTCTCGGCTTCATCTTCGTGTTCGCCGTCTCGCTGTGGCTGGCGACGGGGTCAACCCCGGAGATCGCGAAGGCGCTGCCGGCCGCGGCCGGTGAGGCCAACGTCTTCCGCGTCATCTTCTTCATCCTGACGTTCTTTTCGATCGGTGTGCTCTCGGACTTCCGCAAGCTGTGGCAGCAGGGATTTGGCAAACTGGCCGCGGTCTATTTCGTCAGCCTGTTCGGATTTGTGATCTGGGTCGGGCTCTTGATCTCATGGCTGTTCTTCAGCGGCTTCAAGCCGCCGCTCGTCAGCTAGCGCGCTGGAAAGGGATATCCCATGTCGCGACATGATCTCAGAAACGAAATCACCGGCAGGTGAAGTCGAGCCGTTGCTGCCGATCGAGAAGAAGCTGATCGGCTGGAGTCTGGGCCTCGGAATCGTTCTGTTAGTGATTCTGATCGGCTTCAATCATTTCGTGCCGATCAAACTGTAGGGACGAGGGCGATCAGGCTCTCAGTGCGATTAGCCTTGCAGCGCCGCGAGCAATTCATCGGGGCGTTCGACCATCATCATGTGGCCGGCGCCTGCCAGCACGATGGTTTTGGCATTCGGGATCGCGGCGGCCAGCGCCTTGCCGGCTTTGGCTGGCGTCATCATGTCGCGTTCGCCGAGGATCAACGTGGTCGGCACAGTAACCTTTGCGGCGGCCGCGAGCGCGCCCTGATAGGCGTTGCAGGCGGAGAGATCATTGAACAGCACGCCGGGCCGGCATTTTTCCAGCACACGCTGGGCGCCGGAATGCATCCACATTCCGGGTGCGAGGCTGCCGCCCAACTCGGCCTGAAAGCCCAATCCCCAGATCGAAACCATATCGATCGCCGTCTGGTCGTTGGATTCGGCAGCGCGCAACAGATCCGGCCCGACGGTCATCGTCGCCGCCGTTCCAATCAGGCTCAGGCCCGAAACCTTTGCCGGGTGTCGCGCCGCGGTCTCCAGCGCGATCAGCGATCCCATGGAATGCCCGACCAGCCGTGCCTTGGTCGCGCCTGCGGCCTCGATTAGAGCCGCGGTCCAGTCAGCCATGTCGGCAATGCTGGCAAGCGGCGCACCCGACGAGCGTCCGTGGCCCGGCAAATCCGGCGCCAGCACGCCGTAGCCATGATGCGAAAACCAGCGGCTGTGCAGCGCCCACGTCGTATGGTCAAAGCCGGCGCCGTGCAGCAGCACGACGGTCGGCAGGGTGGAGTCGAATTCGCGGCCGCCGGTCGCGACAAAAACTTCAGCGCCGTTCACGGATAGCTGCATGGCTCAAGCCTTCTGCGAGATGCGGAGCGCCTGGCCGAGATCGTCGATGATATCGGAAGCGGATTCGATGCCGACCGACAGCCGCACCAGCTCTTCGCCGATGCCGGCCGCCTTGAGTTGGGCCGCGTCCATCTGCTGATGGGTCGTACTGGCGGGATGAATGACCAGCGTCTTGGCGTCGCCGACATTGGCGAGATGGCTGATCATGCGCAAACTCTCGATGAACTTCTTGCCGGCGGCACGGCCGCCCTTGATGCCAAAACTGACGATCGAGCCGGCGCCGCGCGGCAGCAGCCGTTTCGCCAGCGCATGGTCGGGATGATTTTCCAGCGAGGGATGCAGCACCCAGTCGACCGCCTTGTTCGCGGTCAGAGCCGCCAGCACTTCATGGGTGTTGGCGATATGGCGATCCATCCGAACGCCCAGTGTTTCCACGCCCTGCAGCAGTTGAAACGCATTGGTCGGCGACAGGCAGGCGCCGAAATCGCGCAGGCCCTCGGTGCGCGCCCGCATGATGAACGCCGCCGGGCCAAACTGCTCGTCGAAGACGATGCCGTGATAGCCGGCATAGGGTTCGGTCAGCTGGGGAAATTTACCGGAGCCGCGCCAGTCGAACCGGCCGCCGTCGACGATCACGCCGCCGATCGCGATGCCGTGGCCGCCGATCCATTTGGTGGCCGAGTTCATCACGATATCGGCGCCAAGTTCGATCGGGCGGCTGAGATAGGGCGTCGCGAAAGTGTTGTCGATCAGCAGCGGAATTTTCGCGTCGTGGGCGACTTGCGCGACTTCAGAAATATCCAGCACTTCGAGGCCGGGATTGCCGATGGTCTCACCGATGATCAGGCGGGTATTGGGACGGATCGCGGCGCGGAACTCGTCGAGCGCGCGCGGCTTGACGAAGGTGGTGGTGATGCCGAAGCGCGGCAGCGTGTGCGCCAGGAGATTGATGGTGCCGCCATAGAGCGAGGATGAGGCGACGATGTGGTCGCCGGCGTTCATCAGCGTCGCGATCGCCAGATGCATCGCGGCCATGCCGCTCGCGGTGCAGATCGCGCCGACACCGCCTTCAAGTGCCGCCAGTCGCTCCTCGAGCACGGCGGTCGTCGGGTTTGATATCCTTGTATAAATGTGTCCGGCGCGTTCGAGGTTGAACAGGGCCGCGGCGTGTTCGGAATCCTGGAACACGTAGGACGTGGTTTGATAGATCGGAACCGCGCGCGATCCGGTCACGGGATCGGGATGCTGCCCGGCATGCAGGCTGAGGGTCTCGAAAGCAGGCGGCTTGGGTGCGGGCATGATGAACTCGGCTGCGGAACAGGAACTGGCGAAATTCAAGGTTTGGCGAAATGCTGCTCCCAGTTTGTCATAAATCGATTTTGATTGTTAGCCGTCCGGCGGAGAGTTCCGCAACGCCAAGAAAAATGCGCCGCGGAAGATCACTATTCCGCAACAAATCCATTGCCGCCGATACATCGGACAGCATGCTCATTGCTATTTTTGTCGAGCACTCGACACGCTCTGGGCACCGCACCATCATCTCTTGATCGAATGCACGCGAGTTGTTGCTGCTGCGTTTCGACGGGAGATCCTGATGAAGTGTCGTGACTTTTGAAACTGCCGATCGGCACCGATGCGTGCTGGTGATCGGCCGCGTCTCATAACCGCAAGCGGTCCGCGTCTCATAACCGCAAGCGGTCAAAGCGGAATTCAGCCCAAAAGCGGTGATTTTTTCAATACTTACTATTCCGATTGACATAGTCAGAATTAGAAGTCAGGATGCTGCGTGTCGATGCACGGCTGATTTCGTGGCGTTCTGGGGAGAGTGTGATGCAGCGTCGGGATTTTCTAAAACTCTCCGTCGGCACGATGACAGCGGTTGCGATCTCGCGAGACGCGAGCGCACAGGCTCCTGTCAAGCAGCAGGCTTCCCTCAAGGAAATCCGCATCGGCTATCAGAAGAACGGCGTGCTGGTGATCGCGCGGCAGCAGGCCACGCTTGAGGCGCACTTTGCGTCCCAGGGCGTCGACGTGAAATGGGTCGAGTTCTCGTCGGGCCCGCCGATGCTGGAGGCCATGAATGTCGGCAGCATCGATTACGGTGCGGTCGGCGATTCCCCTCCGGTGTTTGCGCAATCGGCCGGGGCCAATATCGTCTATGCCGCGGGGCAGCCGATCACCAACGGGCAGGGCATCCTGGTCCAGGCCAATTCGCCGATCCGCACCATCGCCGATCTGAAGGGCAAGCGCGTCGGATTCACCAAGGGCTCCAGCGCCCACAACATCACCGTGCAGACGCTTGAAAAAGCCGGCCTTAGCTATGCCGATATCACCCCGGTCTATCTGACGCCGCCGGATGCGGGTCCGGCGTTCGCCAATGGCAGCATCGACGCCTGGTCGATCTGGGATCCGTATTTTGCGATCGGCGAAACCAAGCAGAACGGCCGCGTTCTGGTCAACGCCTCCGAGATCACCAAGACCAACTCGTTCTACATCGCCAATCGCGATTTCGCCAAAAACCACGGCGCCGTGCTGCAGCAGATCATCGATGTCACGACAGCTACCGCCAAATGGGCGGAGACGCATCGCGACGAGGTGGCGAAATCATTGAGCGCCGTCACCGGCATCCCGCTCGGATATCCAGACCGTCGCGGCCAATCGCTCGGCATTTGCGGTCGGCCCGATCACCGATGACATCATCGCGACCCAGCAAGGCGTCGCCGATCGCTTCTTCAAGCTCGGGCTGATCCCAAAGCCGGTCGTGGTTCGCGACGCGGTCTGGAAGCCCGTTCAGACCTGAGCCTCTCATTTTCATCCAGCGAACAAGGAACCAGACGATGCGTTGGTTTAAGAAGATAGTCGCGGTCGCGGTGCTGTCGATGACCACGGCGCTGGCCGGTGTCGGCGCCAGCTATGGGCAGGACAAGACCGTCCGCATCGGCTACCAGAAATACGGCAAGCTGGTGCTGCTCAAGGGCAAGGGTTCGCTCGAAGAGAAGCTCAAACCGCTCGGCTACAAGGTGGTGTGGACGGAATTTCCGTCCGGGCCGCCATTGCTGGAGGCGCTGAATGTCGGCGCGCTTGATTTCGGCGTCACCGGCGAAACCCCGCCGATCTTCGCGCAGGCGGCCGGCGCGCCGCTGGTCTACCTCGCCTATGATCCGCCGGCGCCACAGGGCGAGGCGATCCTGGTTCCCAAGGACAGCCCGCTGAAATCCGTCGCCGATCTCCGCGGCAAGAAGGTCGCGTTCAACAAGGGCTCCAACGTCCATTATCTGCTGGTCAAGGCGCTGGAGAAGGCCGGGCTGAAATATACCGATGTCCAGCCGGTGTTTCTCGCGCCGTCCGATGCGCTCGCAGCGTTCAGCCGCGGCTCGGTCGATGCCTGGGTGATCTGGGATCCCTATGAGGCCGCGGCCGAAGCCTCGACCGGGGCGCGCGTGCTTGCCGACGGCACCGACGTGGTCGCCAACTACCAGTTCTATTTCACCTCGAAGGACTTTCTGAGCCACGACGCCAAGGCGGTCGATGTCGTGCTCGAAGCGCTTAACGAGGCCGACGATTGGACCAAGAACAACATCGAGGCCGTCGCCGAACAACTCAGCCCATCGGTCGGTTTGCCGGCGTCAGTGCTCGCGGTGTCGCTCAAGCGCGAGTCTTACGGGATCCTGCCGATCAGCGACGCCGTCATCGCCAGCCAACAACGCATCGCGGACACCTTCTTCGGCCTCGGCCTGCTGCCGAAAGCCGTCACGGTGTCCGATCTCCAACGCAAACCGGGATCCTGATCATGACCAAACACGTTGCCCCACAGGCCCAATCGGGCGCCAACATCCTCTGGTTTCTTCCCACCCATGGTGACGGCCATTATCTCGGCACCACCACCGGCGGCCGCGATGTGAACTTCAACTATCTGCGCCAGATCGCGCAGGCCGCCGACCAGCTCGGTTATTTCGGCGTGCTGCTGCCGACCGGACGTAGCTGCGAGGATTCCTGGGTCGTCGCCTCGGCGGTCGCGCCCTGGACCGAACGGCTGCGCTATCTCGTGGCGGTCCGCCCCGGCCTGCAATCGCCAAGCGTCGCGGCGCGGATGACGGCGACGCTGGATCGCGTCACCAACGGCCGGCTCCTGATCAACGTCGTCACCGGCGGCGATCCCGTCGAGAACAAGGGCGACGGCATCTTCCTCGATCACAACGAGCGCTACGCGGTGACGCGCGAGTTCCTCAACGTCTACAGCGATCTGCTCGCCGGCAAGACCGTCAATGTCGAGGGCAAGCACATCCAGATCGAGGACGGCCGGCTGCTGTTCAAGCCGGTGCAATCGCCGCGGCCGCCGCTGTATTTCGGCGGATCGTCGGATGCCGGCATCGACGTCGCGGTCGATACCGTCGACAAATACCTCACCTGGGGCGAGCCGCCGGCGCAGGTGGCCGAGAAGGTCAATCGGGTCAAGGCGGCGGCCGCAGCGCGCGGACGCAAGCTGTCGTTCGGAATCCGGCTGCACGTGATCGTGCGCGAAACCAATGAGGAGGCCTGGAAGGCCGCCGACGATCTGATCAAGCACGTCACGGACGACACCATCGCCTCGGCGCAGAAGATCTTCTCGCGGATGGATTCGGTCGGTCAGCAGCGCATGCTGCAACTCCACGGCGGACGCCGCGACAAGCTCGAGATCAGTCCCAATCTGTGGGCGGGCGTCGGTCTGGTGCGCGGCGGTGCCGGCACCGCGCTGGTCGGCGACCCCGAGACCGTGGCGGCGCGCATCAAGGAGTATCAGGACGTCGGCGTCGATACCTTCATCATGTCCGGCTATCCGCATCTTGAGGAAGCCTATCGCTTTGCCGAGCTGGTGTTCCCGCTGCTGTCGCTCAATCACAACGACAATGCACCGTCGCTGCGCGTCAATACCGGTCCGTTCGGCGAGACCATCGCCAACGAGCATCGTCCGCTGATAAAGGCCTCGCAATCATGAGTTTGATCGAAGTTCTTCCGCGAGTCCGAGGCTTTCGGTTGCCGCGCGCCGACGGCCTGATCCAGTGGATCGTGCCGCTCGCCATCCTGCTGCTCTGGCAGGTTGCCTGCGTCACCGGCTTCGTCTCATTGCGGGTGCTGCCGGCGCCGTCGGATGTGGCGCTAGCGGGATGGAAGCTGCTGCGCTCAGGTGAGCTCGAACACAATATCTGGGTCAGCTTCTGGCGCGCCAGTGTCGGGTTCGTCATCGGCGGCGGCATCGGCTTTGTCTTCGGGCTCGCCAATGGCCTGTCGCAACTCAGCAGCAAATTGACCGATACGACACTGCAGATGGTGCGCAACATTCCGCATCTGGCGCTGATCCCGCTGGTCATCCTCTGGTTCGGGATCGACGAATCCGCAAAGCTGTTTCTGGTCGCGCTCGGCGTGTTCTTTCCGATCTATCTCAACACGCTGCATGGCATCCGCACCGTCGATCCGCAGTTGATCGAGATGGGGCGCATCTACGGCATGACCGATGGCGAGCTGTTCCGCCGGGTGATCTTTCCGGGCGCATTGCCGTCGATCTTCGTCGGCCTGCGCTTCGCGCTCGGCATCATGTGGCTGACGTTGATCGTGGCGGAAACCATCGCAGCCTCATCCGGCCTTGGCTACATGGCAATGCAGGCGCGCGAGTTCATGCAAATCGATGTCGTGGTGCTCAGCATCCTGATCTATGCCTTGCTCGGAAAGCTCGCCGATAGCGCCTCGCGCGCATTGGAGCGGCTGACCCTGTCCTGGCATCCGGCGTTCCAGAAATAAGTGCAAGAAACAAGCGCAGAAACAAGCGAGTGACAGATGCAGCAAGCCCTTCGTTTTCTCGGTCCCGACGCTGAAGCCCTGGATCATCCTGACTTCATCGAACAGGCGCGGCAGGCGCGCGATGGCTCGGACGCGCCGCATCGCGGGCTTCCGCTCACCATCCGCGGCCTGCGCAAGTCGTTCGGCAGCAACGAGGTGCTGCGCGGCATCGATCTGCACATTCCGGCCGGGCAGTTCGTCGCGATCGTCGGCCGCAGCGGCTGCGGCAAGAGCACGCTGCTGCGCCTGATCGCGGGCCTCGAGAAGATCGACGCCGGCAGCATCAGCTTCGGCGAAGAAACCCGCCCGGAAGATGTCCGCGTCATGTTCCAGGAGCCACGGCTGTTGCCCTGGGCGCGCGTGCTGTCGAATGTCGAGGTCGGCCTTGGCCGCGATCGCGGCTCACCGGACGCGCAGTCCCGTGCCGCCAAGGCGCTCGCCGAGGTCGGTCTCGACGAAAAGCGCGGTCATTGGCCGGCAGTGCTGTCGGGCGGACAGAAGCAACGCGTGGCGCTGGCCCGCGCTTTGGTCAGTCATCCGCGTATCCTGGCCTTCGACGAACCGCTCGGCGCGCTCGATGCGCTGACGCGAATTTCGATGCAGCGAATGCTGGAGCGGGTGTGGCGCGATCAGGCCTTCACCGCGATCCTGGTGACGCATGACGTCTCGGAGGCGGTCGCGCTGGCGGATCGGGTGCTGGTGATCGAAGAAGGCCGCATCGCGCACGATATTCATGTCGATATCGCGCGCCCCCGCCGCCGCGGTTCGGCCGATCTCGCGGCGCTGGAAGGTGCGATCCTGCGCGATCTCCTGCAAACGACCGACGAGACTTTGGAACAATAGATTTGGGAACAATAGGTTTGGGACCAATAAGCTCGAGAGCAATGAACAGGAAATAGTGAGGCCGTCATGAACTCCGTTGTCCGCCATATCGCGATCGATCGCCACATTTCCGCGCGTGATTTTCGCGGCGCCATGCGTCATCTGACCGGCGGCGTCAGCGTGATCACGGTCGGCCGGGCCGAGGACATCACGGGAATGACGGTGACCTCGATGGCGTCGTTGTCGGTCGATCCGCCAACCCTGATCGTCAGCATCAACCGCGAGGCGTCGTCATGGCCGATCCTGAAGCGCCAGGGTTTCTTCGGCGTCAACATCCTGGCCGCGCACCAGCTTGAAATTGCCGAGCGCTTTACCGGCAAGGGTGGTTTGAAAGGCGCGGATCGCTTCGCGGGCGCGCAATGGAACAAGCGCGTCTCCGGCGTGCCGCTCCTGGTTGGCGCATTGGCGGCGATCGATTGCGAGGTCGAGGAGATCGTCGAGCGGCATTCCCACGCCCTCGTCATCGGACGCGTGCTGGATATCCAGACATCGGGACATACCGCGGCGCTGGCCTACTGGCAGGGCCGCTATGTCGCGGTCGACCAGGATGAAGATGTGGCAAAACTCGCCGAGGTCAGTCTGCCGGCCGTGCACGCGCGCCGATAAATATCAGGTGACGATGGTTCCGTTGGCTCCAGCGCCGGCGGTTGCGGCCTGAAGCCCGGTTCTGATTGAATCAGAACCGGGCTTCAGGTTTTTTTTGACGCGTTTTCTTCGCGCGAACCGGCTGCCACTCCGCTCGAAAACGCTATAAAAGCTCGCTGGTGTCCTGCACCGACAGGACAAGTGCGGGAGGTCGCGCAGTGGAACGCAAGCTTTTACAGGCCAGGGTGGCGATCGCGGGTTTTGCGGGCATCGCCGATGTCACCCAACGCAGCGCCGTCACCTGATGAAACGTCTGGCGACCTGGATTTTATACGTCGTCGGCGCGATCGCGATCGGCTACTTAGCACTCTATGCCTATGTGGCCTTCACCGGGCGCGAACTGCAGCCCGGTGATCCCATCCATATTTTTCGCAAACCGGATGCGCCGAGTTATTCCTCAGTGGTCCCCACGTCATTGCGAGTGTAACGACCTGTTCGCCTGGCTCTTTCAGGCCAGTCGTCCCTGCGAACGCAGGGACCCATAACCCCTGACCTCAAAAATGAAAAAAGGCCTCCGCCCCAGCAATGAAACGAGAGTCCGCGCCGTATGGGTCCCTGCGTTCGCAGGGACGACTCGTTGAAGAATCGCGCAAAATCGAAATTTTCACGCACTGGCAGTACAAAAACTCCATACGGGATCCCGCCGTCGATACCTCGGCGGCGACGCATCCAATCGCTCCGGAAACGCTTACGCCAACTCCCGCTGCGCCAGCGCCACGAAGTAGCGCACGCCGAGAGGCAGCGCTTTATCGTTGAAATTGTATTTCGGGGTGTGGACCGACGCAAAGGATCCGTCGGCGGCGACACCATTGCCGAGCATGATGTAGTTGCCGGGGCGCTTTTCCAGCATGAAGGAAAAATCCTCCGAGCCGGTCACCGGCGCCATCGTGGTTTCGACCTGGCCTTCGCCGACGATCGAACGGGCAACGGCAATCGCCGTCGCCGTGCAGTCGGCGTCGTTGACCAAAGGAGAAAAGATGCGCTCGTATTGCAGTTCGGCGGTGCAGCCATGGACCGCGGCAACCGCGTGCGCCACTTCGCCCAACCGCCGCTCCAGCAGCTCACGCACCTTCTCGTCGAAACTGCGTGTGGTGCCGCGAATGACGATTTGCGATGGAATGACATTCGGCAAGTCCCAGGTCCCGCCATCGATATAGCCCACGCTGATAACAGCTGATTTGAGCGCTGCCACGTTACGGCTGACGATGGTCTGTAGCGCCATCACAAACTCCGCCTGCGCCACCGTGACGTCGGTCGCAAGGTGCGCCGCGGCGCCGCCATGACCGCCGGTGCCGCGGAAGGTCACCGTCCAGGTATCGCCGGCCGCCATGAAGGCGCCCGTCGCGGTGCCGAAACGGCCGACCGGCATGCCGGGCCAATTGTGCAGTCCGTATAGTTTCTCTGCCGGAAAACGTTCGAGCAGACCATCCCCGAGCATCGCCAGCCCACCGCCCAGCCCTTCCTCGGCGGGCTGAAAGATGAAGTGGATGGTGCCCGCGAAATCCCGGTGCTGCGCCAGGGTATAGGCAGCTCCCAGCAGGATCGCGGTGTGGCCGTCATGGCCGCAGGCGTGCATTTTTCCCGATATGGTCGATGCATAAGGAAGCCCGGTCGCTTCCTTGATATTGAGCGCGTCCATGTCGGCGCGCAGCCCGATGGAGCGCGTCCCCGGTTGCTTGCCCTTCAGCGTCGCGACGACGCCCGTGCGCCCCACGCCATCGGTCACATCGAGCCCCCAGCCGCGCAGCGTTGAAGCCACGATGCCGGCGGTGCGGCGTTCTTCAAAGCCGGTTTCGGGATGGGCATGCAAATCTTGCCGGATCGCAATGAGCTCGGGCTCGATCGCGCTGATGGTCTTCAGAATTTGGTCGGTCATGAGGGGCTTTCTTGGTTTCGCTTGGCGTGATCGAGAGGAAGGCTCGCCACAGCAGGGCATCGGCCGCTGCGGCGTCCCGGCAAGGGACAAACCCTACCCTTGGACCGGGGCCTTCACAAATGGTCTCCAATCAGGCCGTGAAGCCATCGCTGACCATCATTACGTCAATTTCGCCGACCTTCACCGCGTAGCGCGAAGGAACCAGCTCGTCGGGCCCCGATCTACCGGGGTGCGAGGTGGTGTCCAAGCTCATGTTTGTCCCCTGCTGATCTGCAGTCAGTTTCGTGTACTTGGGCTGTAACAGTCACTGTGCGGGCAGGAGCGCCGGGGCGCCTTTGTCCTTGATCAAGAGCACCAGGAATTTCGCCGGCTGGGTGTCGCTCGCGTTCCGGTCGACGAGATGAACATCGTCAGGGCCTTCATAGAAGGACTGTCCCGGTGTCAGTGTCACCTGCGGTCCACCCTTCAGCTGCATCACGACGGAGCCCTCCAGCACGTAAACAAACGCATGTGCATTGTGGCGGTGGATGGCGCTCGACCCGCCGGGCGCATGCTCGACTGTGATCATCAGAGCTTCCTTGCCGGGATTCTCCGGAAGATCCTTGGACATGAGTGCCGTGACCTTAGGCTCCTGAGCCACCGCCGTGCCGGTCATGAGGCACAAAAAAACCAACGCAACGAGTTTGATCGTCATGGTCGCCTCTTTCGTTTGTTGCCCGTGCCCGCTCGGACAGCGGGCGACGATTTCGTTGAACGGCGCTCGTTCCGGACCGGCGATCTCAACGATGGCATTGTGCGGCGATCGTTGTGATCGGTGGTACCGGCCTGATCGTCTCGAGGACCGGCGCCATTCTGCGCCGGGATGGTGACCTCCCTTATCGATGACTGGAGATCGTAGATGATTGGAGGTCCTTAAATGAGTTCGAGAAGACGGTTCGAATGGTTCTGAGACAAAATGTCGCCAGCAAAAACAGGCCGCACGGCTTCTCAGACATCGTCGACTGGTCAGCAATAACGATCGATTTGCGGAGGCACCTTGGGTGGCTCATGTTCGAGTTGGGGCAATCGCTACCCCGTCGAAACAGCAGCCAGCCTGGGCATGTCCGCTGTACCGGCTAACGCGGAAGCAAATTCAGAGGCGAGGGGCTGCTTAGGTGATTTGCCTGTCCAGCCCCGTTTGCAAAAATATTTTTGTTTTCTTTTGACCCAAATCACCGGCTTATTCTTAGCTGTCTCATCCCTCACGAGGGGCGTTGGCCATCGTCACGAACGTTGGGATGAGATGCGGTGGACGCGGATGCGCTTTTGACGAACAGCGCGTGAGGCGGACGGCGAAGTCGTGTGGTCCTGACGCCCCGACGCTGGCGTCAAGTTCTTGAGAAGCAAGCTTCTTGGGGGCGACGGTGACAATCAAGCCGGTCACCGGGGAGAGCTCGAAGTAAGCCGTAAACTATCGCGCAGGGAAGGCCGGATTGCCTCCGCTGAACCTGTATGCTCGTGTGCGTTTCTTCGCACAATTTTGCACACGAGACCGCGGGTGCAGCGCGCACCCGGTCTTCCCTGCGCCCTCGTTTTAAGTGGGCCAATGAATTTGTAAAACTCGGGCGCAGCGTGTCGCGAGAATGAGAAGGTGTGTCTGCATTAAATGAGCTGAGATCATTCACGCGCGTCGTCCCGGCGAAGGCCGGGACCCATACGCCGTGTGTTCTCGTTTCGGCAGTGGAGTAGATGCCTTTTCTTACAAGCGAGGCCAGGGGTTATGGGTCCCGGCCCCTTACGCGCAATTGCGCGCCAGGCCGGGACGACGAGAACCGAGACGCTACGACGGTGATACTTGACCTATCCCGCCACCGCAAACCGCTGATGGTCACCGGCGCCGGCAGGCGTGATCGGCAGGCCGCCGTCGGCGTATTCGTTGAGCTTGTTGCGCAGCGTGCGGATCGAAATGCCCAGGATGTTGGCGGCGTGGGTGCGATTGCCAAGGCAATGTTTCAGCGTCTCCAGGATCAAATCGCGCTCGACGTCGGCCACCGTGCGGCCGACCAGCGCGCGGGTGACTTGCTCCGCGGCGAAGGTGGCGTGGGCGACGGCGGGAACGGTTTTGGCAAGGTCGAGACGATCGCCGTCCGGGCTCAGGATGGCTTCGGCGCCGATCTCGTCGCCCTGCGCCATCAGCACCGAACGGTGAATGGTGTTTTCCAGTTCGCGGACGTTGCCCTGCCAGCGATTGGTGGTCAGAACGCGCTTGGCCTCGGCCGACAACGGCCGCGCCGGAACGCCGTTGGCGTCGGCATATTTCTTCACAAAGTGCTGCGCCAGTTCGAGGATATCGGCCGGACGTTCGCGCAGCGGCGGGATCTTCAGGTTGACGACGTTGAGCCGGAACAGCAGATCCTCGCGGAAGGTGCCCTCGCGCACGGCGTCGGCGAGATTGCGGTTCGAGGTCGCGAGGATGCGGATGTCGACCGGCACCGGGCGGGTGCCGCCGACGCGATCGATCACGCGCTCCTGAATCGCGCGCAACAATTTGGATTGCAGCCGTACGTCCATTTCGGAGATTTCGTCCAGCAGCAGCGTGCCGCCGGTGGCCTCTTCGAATTTGCCGATGCGCCGCGCCACCGCGCCGGTGAACGCGCCTTTTTCATGCCCGAACAATTCGGATTCCAGCAGATGCTCGGGTATCGCAGCGCAATTGATGCTGATGAACGGCCGCTTGGCGCGGTTGGAACGGGTATGGACGTAACGTGCCAAGACCTCCTTGCCGGTGCCGGATTCACCGGTGATCATGACAGAAGCATCCGAGCCCGCGATCTGCTGCGCCAGCTTGATGACCTTGGCCATGGCTTCGTCGCGATAGACCATGTCCCGGGAATCGTTGGCGACGGCGGCGAGCACCGCGGCGATCAGTTCGGGGTCGGGCGGCAGCGGGATGTATTCCTTGGCGCCGGCGTGGATCGCGGCCACCGCGGCGCGGGCGTCGCTGGAGATGCCGCAGGCGACGATCGGCACGTGGATGTGTTCGGCCTCGAGCCGCATCACGAGATCGCGGATGTCGAGCGCGACATCGACCAGCAGCAGGTCGGCGCCCTTGCCGCCGCGCAGCACCCGCATCGCCTGTTCGTGATCCTCCGCATGGGTGACGGAGGCGCCATTGTCCATGGCGATCTTGGTGGCGGTCGTGAGCTGGCCCTTCAATGTGCCAACGATGAGAAGCCGCATGGTAATCTCCTGTTCGTCTGTGGGCGCCGTTCGGGCGCCGGAATCGCTAGGACTTTTCTGCCTTGATGATTTCCGTCATGGTGACGCCGAGCTTGTCTTCGACCAGCACCACTTCGCCGCGCGCCACCAGCCGGTTGTTGACGTAGATGTCGATGGATTCACCAACTCGGCGGTCGAGTTCGAGCACCGTGCCGGGCCCGAGCTTGAGCAGTTCGCCGACATCCATCTTGGAACGGCCGAGCACCGCCGAGACCTGCACCGGCACGTCGAACACCGCCTCCAGATCGGCGGCGATGCGCGAGGCCTGTTCGTCTTCGTTATAGGCGACATCGTCGATAGCAGGCGTATCGACGGAGTTGAGATCGGGCAATGGGACCTGGGTGTCGGTGTCACTCATGGCTTATCCTCATGGCCGTCCGGCCTGACCGCGGGACGCCATATAGCGCCCGACCAGTTCGTTGACTTTGGCTTCGATCGCCGCGCGCTCCAGCACCACGCCGCCGTCGGCCCATTCGATTCTGCAGTCGCCCTTGGCGATTTCGGGCTCGGCCAGGATCACCAGGCGGCCCTCGAAGCCGCTGCGTTTGGCCATCTGCTCGATCTTCTCGCGCGCGCCTTCGTAAAGCAACTCGTAAATCCGGACCACCAGATGCGGGGTCGACACCAGATGCGAGAAGCACTCGCGCACCAGTCCGGTGATCTCGCCGAGCGGCTCGGCGGCGATCAAATCGTTGCAAAGCTTTCGCGCGACCGCGACCGCGACGTCGACGGCTTCGGTCTCCATCCGGGTCTCGATGCCGGCAAAACGCGATACGATGCCCTTGATCGCGACGCCGATTTCCTCGAGCGCCAGTGCGGCACGGCGGTCGCTTTCGGCTTTTGCCTCGCGCTGCGCGGCGTCGTAGCCGTCGCGATAGGCGCGGGCCTCGGCTGCCGCGACCTTCTGGGCGATTTCGGCGGCCGTGGCCGGCTTCTCGCGCGCCTTGTCCGGGGCGGCGAAGTCGGTGTCGAACAGGAATTTTGCGGGGGCGGCCATCAGTACACCAGCTCGTCGTCGGCGCGGTTTTTCGTCAGCATGATTTCGCCCTTGGCCGCGAGGTCCTTGGCGAGGTTGACCAGCAGCGCCTGTGCCTCGTCGACGTCGCGCAGCCGGACCGGGCCGAGTGCGGCCATATCATCGAGCAGCATCTTGCCGGCGCGCGACGACATGTTGCCGAGGAAGAAGGCGCGGACTTCCTCATTGGCGCTCTTGAGCGCGATGCCGAGCTTGTCCTTGTCGACATTGCGCATCAGGGTCTGGGCCGAACCGGAATCCAGCTTGATGAGGTCGTCGAAGGTGAACATCAGCGCCTTGATGCGCTCGGCGGATTCGCGGTTTTCCTCTTCCAGCGAGGTGATGAAACGGGTTTCGGTCTGGCGGTCGAAATTGTTGAAGATTTCCGCCATCACCTCATGGGCGTCGCGGCGGCGGGTTTGCGACAGGTTCGACATGAATTCGGTGCGCAGCGTCTGCTCGACGCGCTCGATCACTTCCTTCTGCACCGCTTCCATCCGCAGCATGCGGCCGACCACGTCGAGCGCCATGTCCTCGGGCAGGATCGCCAGCACACGGGCAGCGTGTTCGGGCTTCAGCTTCGACAGCACCACGGCAATGGTTTGCGGATATTCGTTCTTGAGATAGTTGGCGAGCACCTCTTCCTGCACGTTGGAGAGTTTCTCCCACATGTTGCGGCCGGCGGGGCCGCGGATTTCGTCCATGATGCCGCTGACGCGCTCGGCCGGCAAATATTGCTGCAGCAGCCGTTCGGTGCCGTCGAAGGTCCCCATCAGCGCGCCGGAGGCCGACATCCGCGATACGAATTCGAGCATCAGGTCTTCCACCACGTCGGCCTCAACGGTGCCGAGCGTCGACATCACGATCGAGAGCTCGCGCACTTCGTCGTCGTCGAGCAACTGCCAGACCTTGCCGCCATATTGTTCGCCGAGCGCCAGCATCAGGATCGCGGCGCGCTTCGGGCCGGACAGCGCCGGCCCCTTCGGGCGATTGCTCTGACGGCTCGCCAGCGTGGCGATCACCGTCGAGATGTCGTTGGCGTTGGAGGTTTGCGGGGGGAGGGCCATGTCAGATTACGCCGGTTCCGTGAGCCACTGGCGAACGATGTTGGCGGTCTCGTTCGGGTTTCGCTCGGCCAGTTCGCCGACGCGATGCACCGTCTGCGCGTGGACCTGGCCCTGAACCTGGGCGACGTCGATCTGGTTCAAGCCGGCGGCGCCGGGCACCAGGCTCTGGCCGGTGCTGCCGGCCGCAGCCGCGCTGCCGTCGGTCAGTGCCGGCACCGCATCGTCGCCGGTCAACGCCGGGATCACTTCGGAGGCGAGGATCCGCTTGACCAGCGGGCGGATCACCATGAACAGCACCACCAGGCTCAGCAGCATCATCACGCCGAGCTCGATGACGTACATCACGTCATCCTTGGTGAATTGCAGCATGCCCAACAGGCCAGTCGGTTCGGCGATCGGCGGCACGGCGGGCAATTCCGCGAATTTGAGGTTGACGACCTCGACCTGGTCGCCGCGCTTCTGGTCGAAGCCGATCGCCGAACGCACCAGCGTCGCGATCCGGTCGAGCTGGTCCTTGCTGCGCTCCTGATAGACCATCTCGCCTTTTTCGTTCTTGGCGTAGGCGCCGTCGACCAGCACCGCGACCGAGATGCGGTTGACCCGTCCGGCTTCGGTCACTTCGGTCTTGGTGGTGTGGGAAATCTCGTAATTGTTGGTTTCTTCGGTCTTCTTGCTCTGGTCCTTGGCCGCCGACGCGCCGTCCGGACGCTGATTGCCCGGCAATTCGTTGTTGACGGTGACCTGGCCGCTATTGTCGGTGGTGGCGCTGGATTCTTCCCGGGTCTGGCTCGAGCGCAGCACGCGGCCTTCCGGATCGAACTTGTCCGAAGTCTGGGTGATCCGGTTGTAGTCGAAATCGGCGGAAAGCTGGACGCGGGCGCGGCCGGCGCCCACCACCGACGACACGATCGCCTCGACCTCGTTGCGCAGCCGCTTTTCGTAAGCATTGCGGCGTTCGTCGCCGGCGACGTTCTCGTTGTCGCCGGCTTCGCCGTCGGCGAGCAACTGGCCGGCCTCGTCGACGATAGAGACCCGCTGCGGCTTCAACCCGCTGACGGCGGAGGCCACCAGATGGCGGATGGCCTTGATCTGCTGCGGTTCAAGCGATCCGCGTACCCGCACCACGATCGAGGCCGACGGCTCCGGGGTTTCGCGGGAGAACAGCGGCCGCTCGGGCAGCACCAGATGGACCCTCGCGGCCTGGATGCGGTCGATGGCACGGATGGTGCGGGCCAGTTCGCCCTCCAATGCGCGCAGATGATTGATGTTCTGGACGAAGCTGGTGGTGCCCAGCGCGTCGGATTTGTCGAAAATCTCGTAGCCGACGCCGCCGCCCTTGGGCAGGCCGCCCTCGGCGAGCTTCATCCGCAGCCGGGTGACCTTGTCTTTCGGCACCATGATCACGGCGCCGTCGTTGCGCAGCTCGTAGGGAATCGCCTGGCGTTCCAGGTCCTTGATGATGGCAGAGGAGTCTTCGGTGGAGAGATCGGTAAACAGCGTGGTCATCTGGGGGGTGGTGACCCGGATGATGACAAACGCAAAGAAGCCGATCAACGCCGCGGTTACCGCGACCATCGCCATCAGGCGTGCAGCGCCCAGACCCTTTAGGAAGCTCACCAAACTCTGCAAAACCAACCGCCCCCGAAGATTCGGCCCCAGGAGCCAACTCGGCAATTATTGCCTATGGGATGGTTTCGATATGGTTAACGAAGGTTAAGAGCCGGTGCGATTATGCCATATGAAAAAGATCGGCCTCGCAAAACGAGACCGATCTTCATCAAATTCGATTGGTTCTGGTTTATTGGCGATATTGCTGGATACGGGTGGTGCGCAGTCCCGCCAGACCATGCTGGTCGATGGAAAACTGCCAGGAAAGGAATTCGTCCACCGTCAGGGTGTACCGGCTGCAGGCCTCCTCGAGGGAGAGCAGACCGCCACGAACCGCAGCGACGACTTCGGCCTTACGGCGGATAACCCACCGTTTGGTACCGGGCGCGGGCAGATCCGCAATTGTTAACGGACTACCGTCAGGCCCGATGACGTATTTTACCCTCGGGCGATGGGGTTCTGTCATGGCGTACTCACAAACTCTCAACCACTGAACTCACGCTAGCAACCTACGCCCCGCGACTTAAAATTTGCCTAAGCCCAAGGCTTCAATACGAATCTCCTTGAAAATGCCGTGACAATCGTCAGCCGGACGCTGTTTTGGCGCCCGGCTGGACCGGCGTGGGGTGCTGGAATGGGAGGGCGGCGGCGCCCGCGAGGCGCGCGCCGCTAGTTGCCGGAGCTGCTGCTGCTGCTGCCGCCGCTGGGGGCGACGATGCTCTGGACCTGGCTGACCGTGTAGGTCTGACCTCCAATCGTCAGCAGCGGCGGCGACTGGGTGAGATCGACCGAACTGACGATACCTCCGACCGCGGTAGTTACGCCCACGGTATTGCCGCTAGAATCCTTGGCGGTGGCGGTGAGGGTGTAATTGCCGTCGGGCCATTGGGTGCCGTCACTGCCCTGGCCGTTCCATTCAAACGGCTGGTTATTGCCGGCTGAGACGGTGTAGGTGCCGGTGAAGACGGTCTGCCCGGTGCTGCTCGCGATCGAGACATCCATGGTCGAATTGGTCGGAATGCTCACCGCCCAGACCGCCTCGCTGTTGGCCATGGTGGCGGTGTTGCCTTTGACGATCGCGGTCTTGCCGACATAGGAGAGCGCCTCGGTCGACTGCGTAGCCTGCTGCAGCGAGACCAGCGTTGAGAGTGAATCGTTGGTGTTGAGCTGCTGCTGGACGCCGGCGAATTCGACGAGCTGTTGGGTGAACTGGTTGGTGTCCAGCGGATCGAGCGGGTTCTGGTTCTGCAATTGTGTCGTCAGCAGCGTCAGGAAGCTCTGGAAGTTGCCGGCGATCTGCTGCGAGGCCAGCGCGTTGGCCGAGGAGGCCGCCGATGAGCCCGACGATGATGGCGGGAGCGGCGTCGTTCCAGAAACAATCGGGGAAGCAGTGTTTGCTCCGGCTGAAGTGGTCATGTCCGTCTCCTCAAACGCTGATGTCGACGCCGCTGCTCGATCCGAGCATGCGGCCGTAGCTTCGTCCCACCGGCGTGACGGGGACGGCGTCGTCATTGCTGATGATCAGCCGCTGCGCATTGCGGTTGGTGTCGTTGCCGCTGTTCTGTCCGGAAGAAGACTGGTCGCGCAGGCTGAATTGCAGCCCGCCGTCACCGGTCTTGAAGCCTGCATCGTTCAGCGCGCGCTGCAATTGCGGCGCGTCCTGCTGCAGCATCGACAGTGTTTCCGGCTTTTCGACCGTCAAATGCGAAGTCATCTGGCCGCTGCGATCGACATCGATGCGAACATCGATGCGTCCAAGGTCGGCCGGATCGAGCCGGATCTCGAAGCTGCTCTTGCCGTTCTTGACCGATGCCGCGATCTCGAGCGCCAGCCCGCTCAACGGCACGGCGTGCGTTGCAGCGGTCGCGGTCAACGATCCCGTGGCGGTTGAATTGATCGTCGTCGAAGCAAACTGTTGCGGAACGGCGGCCGCGGTCTGGCCGCTGGCGTCGGCTGCCGCCGTTGCCGTGCGTTCCGTGCTGCTGCCGGCGGCATGATCGTGCGCGGGGGCGGCGGTTGTCGCGGCTGCGGATGCACCGGCGGCGCTGCCCGCACTTGTCGTGTCGGTGGCGCCATCGGCTGCTGCGGGCTTGGCGGCGACCGCGGGCTGCTCGCTGACCGTTGCGGTCGGGTCCGTGGTGGCGGAGGCGTCGGCACTGCCCGAGGTCTTGCTATCCCCTTGCGTTGTCGCCGTCGTCTTGGCGCCCGAGCCCTTGGCGGTGACAGGCGCGGTCGCGGCAACCGTTGTCGTGGCCGCGGTATCGGCGGAAGCGGTCGCGCTGCTCTGGGGCGCGGTCTTTGCCGATGCGGCGGTCTGGTTTGCGCTGGCTTGGGGGGCCGCCTTCGTGGTCGTCGTCGTCGCATCGGTCGTTGTCACGTCGGTCGCGTCAGCATCGGCCGGCGCTGCCGCTGTCGTTGCCGCCGATGTGCCCGACTGGCTGGCCGCAATGGCAGCCGCGGCGATTGCCAGCGGCGCCGTGCCGCTAGCCGACCCCGGCGTGGCTGCCGCGGGCGTGGCTGTGACCGTTGGCGTAACAGGAATGGCGACCGCAACCGGGGTCGTAGCCGCAGTGCTGGTTCCATTCTGCGACGTCGCGTCGGTCGGCCCGTTTGAACCGTTTGTCGAAGCGGAAGTCGAAGTGTCGGTGGACGAGGCTGTGGTCGATTTCGTGGAGTCGTCCTTGGAGGCCGGGGGCTTGCTTCGCGAACGCGGCGGCGCGTCGGTATTGTTGCTGGCATTGGCGCCGGAAGCCGGCCCGTTGTTGGCGTCCTGATTGCCCGAATTGCTGTTATTGTTGTTGTTCGCGGGCTGGTTTGCCGAAGCCGAATTGCGCCAACGGCTGTTATCGGCGGCGGAAGAATGATTGTCGGGCCAGTTTTGCTGGGCGGATTGTGCATGGCTCGCCGTATTGCCGGCGGTGTTGCTGTCGACCAGGCCCGCAAAGATGTCGTTGCCTTGCGAGGGGGCGGTCGCCGGCTTCGCTTGCCGCGGCGGCGCGTTCTGGAAAGATACGTTTGTCGCTGCTTCTGACGTGACGCTCTGCACGGACGGCCTCTTGCGCTAAATCCTTGGCATTAAGTCAGCAAGGAGCGGGCCAGTCGGTCTCGAAAAAATTACCTATATATTTCAATACCTTGAGAAGATGGCGGGTAGAGCGCGGGGGCGATCGAGGGCGTCTCTTTCCTGCCCGGCGGCAAGATTTGCCGTTGGGCCTGCGCAAAACGCAGGTCCGCGTGATTGCCTGACGGGAATGCGGCCTATATTAAAGGGCAGCTTTTCAGCCGTTCCAATCTTGCTTGCCGGGAGCTGGTGCAAAGTGCTCGGAAGATTTTGGCGCTCGGAAGGTTCGGCTTTCTGACGATTTGGCTTTCTGATCGCGGTAGCGTTCGCTGCCGCCGCGATCGTATCGATGACCGGAACCATGCTCAACAGTTTGGATATCAAGGGACGTCCGCAGGACACCAGGGTCGTGGTCGCCATGTCCGGCGGCGTCGATTCGTCGGCGACGGCGGCGCTGTTGAAGGCCGAGGGCTACGACGTCGTCGGCATCACGCTGCAGCTTTACGATCATGGCGCGGCCACCCATCGCAAGGGCGCCTGCTGCGCCGGGCAGGACATTCACGATGCCCGCAATGTCGCCGAGCGGATCGGCATCCCGCATTACGTGCTCGATTACGAGAGCCGCTTCCGCGAGTCGGTGATCGATAATTTCGCTGCCAGCTACGCCTCGGGCGAGACCCCGGTGCCGTGCATCGAATGCAACCGCTCAGTCAAGTTCCGCGATCTACTCAAGACCGCGCGTGAACTCGGCGCCTCGGCGCTGGCGACCGGACATTATGTGGCTTCGCGCCGCATGGCTGACGGATCGCGCGCGCTGGTATGCGCCGCCGATGCCGATCGCGACCAGAGCTATTTCCTGTTCGCGACCACGCGCGAGCAACTCGACTATCTTCGCTTCCCCCTCGGCGACATGACCAAGCCGCAAACGCGCGAACTGGCGCGGCGCTTCGGGCTCGAGGTCGCGGACAAGCACGATAGCCAGGACATCTGCTTCGTGCCGACCGGACGCTATACCGACATCATCGGCCGCTTGCGGCCGAACGCGATCGAGCCCGGCGACATCGTTGATCTCGACGGTCACGTGATCGGCCAGCATCAGGGTATCGTTCATTTCACCGTCGGCCAGCGCAAGGGATTGGGCATTGCCTCCGGCGCGCCGCTTTACGTGGTGAAGCTCGACGCTGCGAGCCGACGCGTCATGGTGGGCCCGCGCGAAGCGCTGCGGATGGATCGCATTGTGCTGCGCGACGTCAACTGGATCGGCGACGGTGCGCTCGATCGCGCCGTGGCCGACGGTTTGGAGCTTTTCGTGCGGGTGCGATCGACCCGCGCGCCGCAGCCAGCCTGGCTGCGCGCGACCGATGGCGGCTATGAAGTCGAACTGGTCGCGGGCGAAGAGGGCGTCTCGCCGGGTCAGGCCTGCGTGTTCTACGATGCCGCTTCGGGGCAGGCGCGCGTGCTCGGCGGCGGGTTCATCCAGAGCGCAACCGCGCGGCGTGCATTGGCCAAAAGCGTGACGCCGCCGCTGGTCGAGGCTGTGCGCTAATCAAGAAATTGCGCGGATAAGAAATTCAAGGCGAGGGCATGGCTGGGGATATCGACCGCGCAGGGGTCGAAAAGGCTTATGAGCGCTGGGCGCCGGTCTACGACCTCGTCTTCGGCAAGGTCTTCGACCAGGGCCGTCAATCGACCATCGCGGAAGCCGACAAGATCGGCGGCCGGATACTGGATGTCGGTGTCGGCACCGGGCTGTCGCTGTCGGATTATTCGCGCACCACCCAATTATATGGTGTCGATATTTCCGAACCGATGCTGCGCAGGGCGCAGCAGCGCGTGCGGGCGCTCGGGCTTGCCAACGTCCAGACGCTTGCGGTGATGGATGCGAAGAATCTCGCGTTCCCCAATTCGTTTTTCGACGCCGTGGTGGCGCAATATGTCATCACCGCGGTGCCCGATCCGGAACGTACGCTCGATGATTTCATCCGCGTGCTGAAGCCTGGCGGCGAACTGATCCTGGTCAATCACATCGGCGCCGAAAGTGGTCCGCGCCGCCTCTTCGAACTGGCGTTCGCGCCGCTGGCGCGCCGGCTCGGCTGGCGCCCGGAATTTCCGTGGGCGCGGCTGGTCGATTGGGCCACCAAACACGGCGGTGTCAGCCTGACCGAGCGGCGCCCGATGCCGCCGATGGGGCATTTCTCGCTGATCCGTTACCGCAAATCCTGAAGCTTTGGCGGAACCTCTCCGGCTGCTGGCCGTTTTCCCGGCATGCAGATGAAAAGCTCGATTTTTTGGTCTTGCGTACTGGTGGCGCTGTCCGGCGCCGCTAACGCTCAGACGCCCACCAGCCCACCGGCGCATGACGCCGCGCAGCCGATGCCGCAAAACAGGAACGATTGTGCCCCGACGCAAACGACGCCGCAGGGCAATATCGCTCCTGAGGGAACCACCACGGGCCAAGCGGCCCCGTTAGGGGATCGGCTGGCGAAATCCGACGGCGTGTTGTGTCCGCCTTCCAATGTCGACCCGCAGATGCACGCCCCGGCCCCCAATGCCGGCACCGGAAACATGCCGGTGATTCCGCCGCCCGGCAGCCCCGGCGGCGACCCCAACGTCCGTCCCAAATAGCCATACGACTGCAATAGCTTGGCGGAACGAGCGGGTTTGCTTGACAGGCCCTCAATCGACTTCTTATATGCCGCGCGTTCGCGCCTGCGGTATATAGAGCCGCGACGGCGAACCGTGGCGAGGTAGCTCAGCTGGTTAGAGCACGGGAATCATAATCCTGGGGTCGGGGGTTCGAGTCCCTCTCTCGCTACCAACTAAACATCAGGTAATTCAGTGGTCTGCGCGTATCCGTGCGCTTCCGCCGAAGCGAGCCGGAACCGCCCGTAGCAATTCGGTAGCAGCACGATCATCGAACTCTGCGCAAACAAATCCTTGCGCGATTTGAATCCTTGCCTAAGGCTTTTCGGGGACCAGCTTTCGAGCGGCTCGCTTGCCGGTGGCTGAATCTCCGAACCGAACGGGAGGTGGGCTCGGGCCGCGTCTTGAGCGCCATTATTGTTTTGCCGTATGATCCGTAAATCCTTGAAAAGGTGCCGGACAAATATCAAGCGAGCGAATCCAATCAGAGGCCCTGAAGGCGGCCCGAAAGGCTGCTGGATTCCCGACTGCGGCTGCGGCCGCAGCACACTTCGGCTGGTCGGTAGCACGCTATCGATCCCACGAGAGCGGGATCAGAGGTTTCGGCGCAGAGGACCTCAAATGCTATGCGAGGGCCTTCGGTGTAAAGAAAAGCCACCTGACCTTTCCGGACCAGCGAGTCATCAGCGCGCAACTATTTCGGATTCGGAAGAGAGCAGATGATCAACGAAGGGAAGTCGCGAAGCGGCTTAGAGTCGCTCGTATTCTTCGAGGCTATCAGAGCGCAGTCCGCGCGTCGGTCGACCTTGGGATCGTCATGCCCACCTATTTCAAGCATGAAAGCGGTTCCAATGGAGTGAGCTCCGATCTTCTCGAGTTCTACTCCGCGGCGTACGGAATTTCGAAGCAATGGCTCGTGAGCGGACGCCTCCCTTCGGGATTAGGTCCGGCGATCGACGCCAATATCAGGGCAGTGTTACGCGCGCCCGAGAAGTACATCGCCTCCGTCGAAAAGGCACCCACGCTCGTTTCCTCCATGCCAACAGGGCTTAAAAGCGGTCGTCCGCACCGGACCGTACGGGTCCCTGAATACCTGTGGTCAGATCTTGAGCGGCACTCGGCGGACCGCGAGCGAACCCGACCTCGCGGCGTTCTTCAACTGCCCGGACTAGACAACTCGGTAGCCTCCCCGCACGAAGATTTCTTTTCAGTGCTGTCCGATAAGTTGGAAGGCCCGTTCCGCCGTAATTCGAGAGTCTTCGTGGTCGCCTCACTGGAGTACTAAGCGGGAGCGGAGTATCTCATTCTAAGTGAAAACGATTGAGGATCGTCCGTCCTGATGAGAAGGGGTATCGGCGTCTGTCACGCGGCGTGCTCGTCGGCAGAGTGATTGGGAAGCTCGAGAGCGTGCATTCGTAAACTCTCGGTGGCCGCTGCTCAAGACCATGTTATTGCTTCGGAAAAAGTGAGATTTAAGCGCCCGCCTCCAGGGAAAAAGATCTTTTGGTCTTGGTATCGGTGGACATCGCTGGCTAGTGTCGGGCGGCCTGACCGGTGACACCAAAGTTCATGGCTTCGACATCGAACCTTCGGCCAGGGTCTACGCGCTCTGGGAAAATGAGAACGCCTACACCAACTCGCTCGGCACGCCGCAGGCGGAGCGCAGCTTCTTCACCGGCCGCGCTTCGGCCGGCCTCAAGATCAGCTATCCGTGGCTCGCCAGCGCGACCGTGGCGCTCGCGCCCTATGCGGGCCTCTATGCGGATTACTATTTCACCGGCGATGATGCGGCCGCCGTGGTGCTCGCGGGGGCGCCGCTACTTGCCTCCGTTCCGTTTCTCGAAGGCTGGTCGGCACGGGCAACCGGCGGCATGGCCGCGCGCTTCGGAAATGGCGCCCAGGTCGCGATCGGGGCCGAACTCGGCGGCATCGGCGGCAACGTCCAGATCTGGACCTTCCGGGCCCGCGGAAGCATTCCGTTCTAGCCGGCGTCCCATCTGGGGCAACTCTCGGACACGGCGCGTTATCCGATTTGAGGCCGCCGCGGAAAAACGCACATTGCCGGCGGCTCGCAACTGAACCAGTTTATAGGTACACGGCCTAGCACTACTTTGGCAGAATGTGTTTGCGCCACTGTTTTTCAAGGATTTGCTTTCGGCAATATGGGCACTGCTGAGACGGCGGCCGAAGGATGAGATCGACGATGGCGTGACGTACGGCGGGCATGGTTGGTTGAGGCGGAGGTCCGTTGCTTCTTTTTTTTCCGCCCCGCGTATGCGAGGCGACGATGTTGCAGGAAGGCGTATGCAATCATTGTCATCAGGGCGTGGCGATGAAGACCTTGCCATGATCGCCCTTCGAAGTGATCAAGTCCAAGCTCCTCCTTCAACTGTTGATGCGCCTGCTCACAAATCCACCGTGCCTTGATGGTGGCGGCCAGCGTGCGCAGATCCGTCGCCGCTGGAAGATTGGCGAGATAGTATTTCTTCTCCCCGGAGGCACGTTGCTCGCCAATGAGCCAGGCTTCGTCGCCTGGGAGATGCTGCTGACCTTTATCCCATATCCGCTGCGGAGGGCCGTCGGCGGTCCGGACACGGAGAGCAGCAAATCGGGCTTTGAGCCGACCTTTCGTCCCGCTACGCCAACTCACGGTTTTCCATTTAGCGCTGGCCAGCATTTGTTCTGCCGAAATCGATAAGATATCGGGCACGTGGTGCTTTCGGGGTTTCCCGCGGACTTTGGTAATCGGCCAAATGAGCCTCACATCGACCGGATACACTTTCAGGTGCCGAGGGATACCGACAGCCCAGGCCAGCCCGCGCTCTGTTAGCCCTTGTCGAAACGGTGCGCTGAGGCCGTATCCTGCATCCGCCAGCACACATCCAAAGCGCATGTTGGCTGCTATCGCGCGGTCAATCTCGGCCAAAGCAATCTCCGGCTTGGATCGTGGCGCTCGGTGTTCGACTGGCACGCGAGCGCGCTTCAAACGAGACATGTCGCTTGTCCAACTGTCAGGCAGAAAGAGACGTAATGCGACCATCACTGGCACTTCGCCGCGAGCAAGCGTTAAAGACACTAGCGTTTGGCATTTGCCGTTTTACCGAGAGCCGACGCGTATTGAGCCGCAACACCGACCGAGCGCTCACCCTTCTTCGGCAGTGAGGTGTCATCAATAACCAGCACCGCATCCCTGCCGCCGACCAGTCGGTCCGCCTGGTCGAGCAGCTCTGTCTCCAGCGGCGTCGCGTCCCAGACACCGTCCGCAATGAAATGGTGCAACTGGTCATAGTTGCTCGTGGCAAGGCGTTCCGCTATCGGCTGAACGCTCTTGCGATCGCCAGGACCGATCAATCCCGCAACATACAGAGGACACATCCGCTGCCGGGTCTTATGACCCAGCCGGTCCAAGAACGGCATCAGCCAACGTTCGAGCTCGTCTTCCCATCCCGGCATGGTCAGCCCTCCAAGAGCCGACCACCCATGAATCATTGAAAAATTGATTCGGGAATCCTATAAAACGCGACAAAATCAACAATCTGCCAAAGTAGTGCTAGAACTCGCTGCAGAGGGGCCTGCCGATCTTCTGGTGAAATGGACGTTCTCCTGGCCTGATCGTGGCGAGAAGATAGCAACTGGGAAGGCAGTGTCCCGGCGATGTAGGCTGGCCCGGACTGGTGCCTCCGCGCAGTGAGAGCAACGAGATCTTCTCAGCCGAGGACTGGGCGACCACACTGGTCGCTGTCGCCGGCGAGCCCGGTATCAAGGAAAAGCTGCTGCAGGGCTATGACGCAGCAGGCAAGAACTTCGAGGTTCATCTCGACGGCTACGACGCGCGACCTGCTCTCCGGCAAGGGCCCGCACAAGCGCCGCGAGTTCTTCTACTGGACTGACGACGGCAACCTCGCCGGCCTTCGCTACGAGCAATGGAAGGCGGTGTTCCTGCAGCAGAAGGCTGAAGGCTTCGTCTTTTGGCAGCAGCCGCTTGTCCAGTTGCGGCTGCCGATGCTGTTCAACCTGCGTTCAGATCCGTTCGAGCGCGCCCGGCGGCTATGTGCGGTGGTTCAGCGTGTACGCCACGGCTTTACATTGAACATTGTCGGATTGATCTTCGCATCGCTCGGCGCGTGCCAGCATCTCGGCCACTGTCAGCATATGAGCATTCCCCCAGCCCAGGCGACGAAGCGAGGTTCCTTTGCGGGAACAAGCGGGGCCCATTTGCCAGCGTTAATCTCTGATCAATATTTTGCCTCCGGAGGATTGTCTTCGGTTGAAGATGGAGGGCCAGCCTTTCCGCTTCTAACTTTTCTGTCAGGCGACCAGTGCCCCATTCAATTGCGGATCACTAACCTGCCATTTGATACGATGATATCAAGCAACAGCTTTGTTGATTTCATCGTACCTGCATGGCGTGGAACAATTCTGCCTGATTGAATGGCCTTGCGAGGCGAAGGAAATCGATCTCGATGGCGGTTAGAGCGTGTCGCTCCGAATGGCCCAGGTCGCGTCGAGCTGACGCCCGGCGATGATCGCGCTCGCGTTACCATTTACCAACATGCGCGCCGCCATCGACGTGCAAGATCTCTCCAGTGACGTGCGGAGCCTCGGTCAGGTAAATTACCGCGTCCACGACCTCCTGGACGTGCGAGATGCTTCGCATCGGGGACAGGCCCATAAGAAATTCCCTCGGAACATCCGCCATCAGCGGCGTATCGACCACTCCCGGTGCGACTGCGTTCACGCGGATGCCGTTCCCGGCATACTCGATGGCGAGGTTGCGAGTGATCGTGGCGATACCGCCCTTGGTAATCATTGGAACCGATGCAGTTAGCCCTGCGATCGGGTTATCGGCCAATGCTGCGGTGATGCTTACAATGCTCCCGCCAGACTTCTGCAATAGCATCTGCTTGATCGCGGTCTGCGTGATATAGAAGAAGCCGGCAAGATTGGTGGAAACTAGCCGATTGAAATCATCAGGGGTGTAATCGGTAAACGGTTTGACGACGAATATCCCCGCGTTATTTACCAGCGCGTCGATCGAGCCAAATTTGCTGATCGCTATTTGCGCTACTCTGGCAGCCGTGGAGGCCTCTCCGATATCCCCATCCACCAAGGCCAGCTTAGGCGACGCAGAGAGCTCTTTCGATTTGGTGATATTGCGAGACGTCGCGACTACATTGTAGCCCCGGTCGACAAACGTCTGCACGTTGCCAGAACCAATTCCTTGCGACCCGCCCGTGATGATCACGGTTTTCGGCGTTTGAGGCACTTAAAATCTCCTTCATGTGCGCGATCCCGAGGAATCTCGGAGAGGCAGACTACACCATTGGTGTTTTGCGAGCAGACCGTAACAAACGGTCGAGAATTCGCGACAGATACTCCCCACAATTTCGTTCGGTTCGCGGTATGAGCGTCGTTGGATGTCAAGAATAGCCTGAGGGACTCATTGAGCGAGAACGCATTCGGTTCGGCCACTACGCCGTTTCGGTGTTCATCCGCACACTTAAGTATTATTCCGTGAGCGGAGTACGGCGGATATGACCTAACCGGCTAGTGATGACCGCTCTAGTGCCGATCGCCTCAGAAAGACATTGACGCTTGCCGGCAGCGGCGTGGACGGTCGTTTCTTCTCGCCAAGCTCGCTTGTCTTTTGGCTTCTCTCGCGCAAACAGTGATGTTATGGTGTCAACTCGCCGCCCACCAATAGCTTCCCAGCTTTTACATAATTGCGATGTTGCATGAGATTATGCTGCGCAGCGACATGGATATCGCGCATACGACGCTCTAACGGCGAGCCACCGTACAGAGCAGCGCTTCCTGCGAGCGCGAAACACTCGTCGACAACATTCACACAAGTGCGGACCGTCCAAATCGCAGCCTGACTTCCCCCGACAAGCAGCGCGTTCGTCCCGAGCTTTCGAGCTTTTGCATGCCGCCAGTGACTCTCAGTCTGTTCTAACAGAAGCGCTCTTGCCGCCCGTAAAGCGCCATGCAATTGGCCTAGATCAGTTTGAAAGGCTTCCGTATCTCGCATCGGAGCATCCGCGCGCTCCTGCTGACGACCGGATTCGGCAATTGCGAGGAGGTCGTCCATTGCGCCCTCAGCAATGCCCAGCGATACGGCCCCGTGCAGAAGAGCAATAATCTGTGGCACGCCCCCATATAGAGGGCCATCAGCCCAACGTTCCTGAGCTTTCATATCGAAGAAGCTTTCATTGGGCACGACCTCGCTGTCGAGGGTGATATGATGGCTTCCGCTCCCCTTGAGACCAGGCGCGCACCAGGTCTGCTCGATCGTCCACTTCGTCGCGGGCGCGATCACGACGACGTCTCTTGGTTTTCCGAACTTGTCGTCCTTGCTTTCAATCAACTTGCAGAATCCCAACATCCAGTCGGCGTGCTGACACCCGCTCGCGAAAGGCCATCTTCCACTCGCGCGCCAGCCATTCTCGTAGCTTTCGACACGGCCAAGTACCTGGGTCGAGCCGGCGATGATTGTACTGACGTGATTGCTATAGATCTGCTCAAAAATCCTCCGAGGAAGCATGGTGGCGAATAACGCGGAACCGGCTCCGATCATGGCGGTCCAGCCCACCGAACCATCAATCCTACTGAGGGAACGAATTGCATTGACGATCTGAGGCAACTCCAGCTCGAGTCCGCCATATTCCCGTGGTACAAACATCCGAAAAATGCCTGCGGATTTCATCCCATCTATGACCGCAGCAGATAACCTGTAATTCTCGTCTGCTTCGGTGGCCCGGCTCGATGCCAGAGAGCTCAAGTCGCGGATGGCCCGTGTGATTTGGTTTTCCATGCTTTCCTGCAAATTCGTGGTCACTTCGCATGCAAGTTCGCATGCGTTGCCTGTCGTGTTACAGCTTCACGCAGACGTGCAGCCACGTGAAATCGAGCTGAACGTTTCTTGAAATATTTTGCGAAAAAACTTCCGACGATCGGTGCCTTCGAACAAATATCCGTCCAATTTCGGCTGAACATCTTTCTATTCTCCGACCGCATATCTGAGTATTGGTAGGCTTGTCCGGGCGCCATCAGATCAGCGTTAGGCTGCGCCGCGCGCCGCACCCGAATTGACGGGTGCAGCCTACAGGCTGCATTTCCTGGAACTGCACGGGTCAAGGGCGACGCCTTGCCGTCATGGCGAGGTTAACCACTCCACATGGAGTAGGCCGACGAAACCTTCGGGTATGCAATAACGACCAATCGGCAAATCATGTTAACCTCTGTTTAACTGGTAGGTCGAATGGCCAGCGTTATGATTCCGACAAGTGACATGTCGCTAGGAGGTAACGTTGGTAGTTACAGGCACATCAAGCGTTTCCCTCGCCTCGCGTGGTGATGGAAATGGATCAACAACGCATCGTCAGGGCATAAGCGACCTCGGATGGATCGAGGGCGACAAACCTCATCTACACAGTAGTGGGCTTTCTTGTTCAACTGTCCAAATTGCGCCGATCGACTGCGTCAAGCGGCTCGGGATCGGTCATTCCCGCTGGTTCATGGAGAACATACAGGCGCCGGCCGGTAGGAAGTTGGAGATCTGCTTTCACGGCCGGGTTCATCTTCTCGCGATGTATCACGAAGGCGCACGCCGCGAGGGAGAAACTCGCATCGATGGGCTTACACCATCACAGATACGGAATCTCAAGAAGAAGCTCACATTCGTGCCAGCCGGTTATGGCTATCGAGAGGAGTTCGATACCTCTGCATGCACGTGGCTTACGTTCCTTTATTTGGACCCCAGCACTCTGGAAGATGGAACGGCGGCGGAAACTGACTGCCCGCCGAGAATACATTTCGATAATGCCGTCGTTTGGGAGACAGCGGCCAAGCTACGCAACGTCATCGAGGAGGGACCTTCAAAGGAGGTCCCCTACCTTTTGGCTCTTTCCAACGTCCTCGCATTCGAGTTGTCTCGCTGCAACTCCGGTCCGGTGCGCAACGCAGTCTTTACCCGAGGTGGTCTCGCTGGTTGGCAAAAGCGCGCCGTCGCGAGCTACATCGAGGAGAACTTGAGCAAACAAATCTGCCTCGGCTCGCTCGCCGAGCGCGCGCGCCTGAGCCGGCACCATTTCTGCAGGGCCTTCAGGCAGTCGTTCGGAGTTCCTCCCCACCGATATCACGTGGAACGCCGGATTGATCAAGCCAAACTGCTTCTGGCAGATAGAGCAATGTCGATCACGGACGTGGGACTGACGCTTGGCTATTCCCAAACGAGCTCGTTCAGCGTAGCATTTCGTAAGCTCACAGGCCGGTCTCCGTCGGAGTACCGCAGAGAGTTCGAATAGGGCGACCACACGCGAAAGCCGACTGACAACTCAATGCCTGCGGGCGGGGCCTCGATCGGAAGTCACATATCAGAAGCGAACGATCGAGTGTTTCGGTCGCTCTCGCCAACAAGAAGGGTCTCTGTGTGCAGCGGCAGAGAACAATCGCATATCCTTCCTCCGGTTCGGCCTGCTGTTCAGGGCGGAGACCCGTAGTGTCGTTGGGCGCCATGTCGATGGCGGGGCCCCCGCCATGATGAAGAGCGATACGTCGAGCTCGCCCACACCGACGGCAGAAGATTCAATCGTGCTTGTGATCGACGATGATCCTCTCACCCGTGGTTCTCTTTGCAGTTTGTTTCGCTCAGTCGGTTTGAATGTGCGGGCTTTTGCATCCGCAAAAGAGCTGTTGGAAGGACCTCTTCCGACCATCCCAAGCTGCCTAGTCCTCGATGTCAGATTGCCTCGCCTGAGCGGACCAGACCTGCAGATGGAACTTGTCCGGTTAGGCGTGAAGCTTCCGATCATTTTTATTACGGGCCATGGCGACGTTCCCACTTCAGTCAAGGCGATGAAGGCCGGCGCAGCTGACTTCCTGACGAAGCCGTTTCGTGAGCAGGAAATTCTCGACGCAGTCAACAAGGCTATCGAGCGCGATCAAATAAGGCGCACCGTGGAGCAGTCCGAACTGGATATGCGAGCTCGTTTCGAGGCGCTGACGGCGCGTGAGCGAGAAATCATGGCGATGGTGACAGCTGGTCTTATGAACAAGCAGGTCGGTGGCAAGATTGGCATCAGCGAAATGACCGTCAAGGTTCACCGCGGCAATGTCATGCGAAAGATGGGCGCAAAATCGCTGCCTGATTTGGTCCTGATCGCCGAAAAGTTGGGAATCAGGAGGCAGAATATCGCAGAAAACTAGCGGCGGGATAACAGATCCCTCTTTGGTCATTTCGTTGATCGGCCGCTCTTTCGGAATAGCTCGAGTCATGATGGAACTGACGGTTGACAAAGGTTTCGCTCATATCGATCGTGGACGATGACGATTTATTTCGCACGGCGCTAGAAAAGCTCGTGAAATCGCTCGGCTTGACGGCCCGCACGTTTCCGTCGGCCCAATCGTATCTACAGTCGCCTTGGGTGAAAGAGACTTGCTGCCTGATTGCGGACGTCCAGATGCCATGCATGGACGGTCTCGAGCTTCAGAAGCAGCTGTCGGATCTCGGCTTCGATATCCCCATCATTTTCATAACCGGTTATCCGGATGACGCGGTAAGAGCGAGGGCAATGAGCGCCGGCGCCGTCGATTTTCTTCACAAGAAAGTCGACCTTCAGGGGCAGCGCCTCGCGAGTTGTTTGCAGATTGCGCTCGGCAGGGCACGGCGACCTTCTGCAGCGTCGTAAGGCCTCTACGGGAGTTATTGCTCGCCGTTACCGAACGAGAGTGGGAAGCGTAAATTCGAACGCCGCACCCTGGGGAAGATCTGCTGCGGCCCGTAACGTTCCCTCGTGAGCCTCTATGATCGAGTGGCAGATCGACAATCCCATTCCTAGACCTCCGGGTTTGGTTGTGTAGAAAGACTCGAATATCCGTTCCACGCTTTCAGGCGGAAGACCTGGTCCAGAGTCTCGCACGGTGACCAGCACCTCTTCTGGTCCAGTGCTCTTCGTCGTTATCAGCAATTCGCGAAGGTTTTGTCCCATTCCGCTCATGGCTTCGATAGCGTTGAGAATGAGATTGACCATCACCTGCTGCAATTGGACACGATCTCCGAAAACCGGGGGCAATCCGTCACCGAGATCGGTTTTCACCGAAATTGTGTTCCTCGCGACTTCGGTGCGAACCAGAGTCAAAACCTCCCGGATTGCCTCGTTGATATCCAGCCTGTCCCTTAAGGGCGGGGCCTTTTTCACGAGCGCACGGATGCGATCGATCACCTCACCTGCGCGGACGGCGCTTTGTATGATAAAATCGAATGTCTCCTGGACCTCCTGCAAATCCGGAGGCTTTGCCCGGAGCCAGGACAATCCGGCATTGGCATAAGTAATGGTCGCGCCAATGGGTTGATTGATTTCATGGGCGATCGAAGCCGATAGTTGTCCCATCGCTGCAAGCCGGTTGGCATGCGCAAGTTCCTTCTGCGCTTCGCGATAGCTGTGCTCGTTCTCGCGCGCCTCGGCTTCTGCTTGCTTGCGCTCGCTGAGATCCAGCACGAACGCAACTCCCTGCTCTTCGTCGCCACCCTCGAACAAAGCTCCACCGGTTAATACAGGCACGCGGCTCCCATCCCTGCGGAAGAACTCCTTCTCGAAAGGTTGAACAACCTTCGTCGCTTTTAGTTCGGCGCGCGCACGGGCGGTCCGGTCTTGCCATTCGGGCGGCGTCAGCTCGCGCCAGCGCAATCGGCCTGCCTTGAGATCGTCCCGGTCGTATCCAACCGTCCTGAGGAAAGATTGATTGGCCTCGACAATCTCAGGCACGTGATCGAAAATGAAAATCCCGATGATATTGGAATCGACCAGTCGGCGCACTTTCAACTCACGCTCTCTTATCTCGGCTAAGAGGCGCGTGTTCTCGAGCGAAATAGCCGCCTCGGAGGCCAGCAGTGTGAGAACGGTAAGCCGGGCGCTCGTGAAAACATGTCGGACCAAGTTGTTCTCGAGGTAGAGTACACCAACCAGTCTGGCCTGTTTGACCAGTGGCAGGCAGAGAACCGACCGCGCCTGATGTCGACGGACATACTCATCCTGCGAAAACCGGCTGTCGCCGGAGGCGTCATTCAGCGTGACGGTTTCGTTCGTCCGCACAACGTAGCGCAGCACCGATTCCGGCAGATCCTCAGCGGTTGCGTTCGCGTGTCGAAGAGCCACCTTCACGACTTCACCGGTGGTCGTCGCCTCCGCCTCGATGCGATGTTCGTGACCTCGCGGAATGATCAGAAGACCTCGTTCGGCGCCAGCGTGCTCGAGCGCTGTCCGCATGACCGTATCGAATAATTTCTCCAGCTCGGTCTCGCCCGATATGGCCTGTGAGAGCTTCTGCACTGTCGCTAAGTCGAGGCTTTCGACTGATGTCAAGATCGTGCTTGTCGAATCGGACGAAGAAATTCTGCTTCTGAGATGAGGAAACACGTTTTCGAGTTGCCGCACTTTACCATCGGCTCCCCACTGCAAATAGCAGTCCCGGGCCTCTCGCAGGTACATCTGTGCGATTTTCCCGAGTCCACGGGCTGCGTAGGAGTAAGCGGCGAGCTCGTTGCCAAGGGCTTCAATATGGATGAAGCCGTTTGTGTGCGCGGAGCCGATCGCTTGTTCGTAAAGCTGCTCGGCCTCGGGTATGCGGCCCTCAATTCGTGCGACCTCGGCACCGACCAGCGCGGCACGGCTTTCGAAATTCTCAGGACCATTTTCGGCACAAAAAACCAATCGGCGATGGTGAGTTATCAGTGCCTCGAGACGAGCCGGCCGCTCGCCGGGAGGCGAGGCGTCCCACGAAGCCGCGATGGCTAACGCGCTGAAGAAGTGGAACTCCGCGGTTTCGACGGGGTCCAACAGCAGGAATCGCGATGGCGACGTTGCAAACCGGCGCTGTACGTTAGATGAGGCCGCGATGGCACAAGCATAGTTTCCCGCAAAGAACTGCGCTTGCAACTTTCGGATCCAATACCAGCATTCAGGTTCAGCGAAAGAGGGATTGTCGGCCAAGTAACGCTCGAACCGAAGCTCATCGAACTGGTCGTCGTCGAAGCAGCCAAAGGTCCGAGTGAGGCCGCGCAGCGTCCGCACGTAGCCGAGCTGCGGTTTGATGTGGTCGACTACGCGACCGAACCGAACTTTTTCGGCATACTGCAGGCCACTCTCAGCCTCGCGCTGGACATCAGCCAACGGATCTCCCGCCAGAAGCAAGGTCCTGATCAGATTATCCATCGACATGCTGGCGGAAGTAACGGTGCCGATTTCGTTTGCGGCATGAAAAGCGCGACGCAGCAGATCACAGCCGATCCGGACATGCCGGGTCCATGGTAACGCGCTGTAGCCAAAGGAATAATACGTCGGAGCCTGGAAGCGTTTAAGCCCGCGCTTCTCGATTAGATCGTAGCCGAGTTGGCCGAAGCGGAATCCGGCCTCGTAGTTCCCAAATCGAGGTCCGGCGATGATAGCGAACAATACATAGGCAAGGCAGGAGGCATCGCTGTTGCCGTATTCGAGGCTGAGGTTCACCATCCGGCAAGTGAGGAGCGATGACACCGCTTCCTCGCAGAAGAATGCCGGCCAAACGAGCTCGGCCAGAACGTCAAGGATATCGAGGTGGTCGGGGCCTCCCATTAGGGGCAGATCAATGAGACCCTCGATCTGACGATGCCCGATCAACGACCAAACTCGATCGTATTCGCGCCTTACATCGTCGATGGTTGGATGGGGCGGCCAGTCCTTTCCACTGTGACGAAGGTATTCGAGACATGCGTTGACCGCGCAACCATTGCGATCCAGGGTCGTGTACAGCATGACGCGGAGGCGAGTTGTGACGGCGATGTGATGCAGAGTTCTTGCTCGTTGCATCAGACTCGAGAGACGGGTTTCGGCCGCGGCCATATCTCCGGTCAATAGTTCACATTCGGCCGTGAGAAGCTCGACGGCGAAGCTGAGCTCGTAGTTATCGGCCCAACTCCCTTCGGTCAACATATTCCTGCTAACGGCAAGGTACGTGAGAGCGGAAGCGTACGCCGTAGAAGTTTTCGCGCGCCTGGCAGCGACCAGATTTAACTCGGCGACTTGTTCGCACTCTTCTGCGGAAATGATGAGGCCACATCCGCGGTTCAGCTGATTGACGATTTCGAAGATTTCCTCATCCCTCTTCCCGAGAGGCGTATGCGCCGCCAGCAGCCTGCCTATGCGAAGATGAGTTTTCGCGCGAGCTTCATTGGCGATCAGGGAATAGGCGGCTTCCCGGACGCGATCGTGTAAGAATATGTAGGAGTCATCGGAGCGGAATACAAAACCTGCTCGCACCGCTTCCCAAAGCTGGCCGTGCATCGCCGCATCCGACCCCTGGAAGACCATCCGCCATGTAGCGAATTCTGCGCGGTTGCCGAGGCAGGCGAGGAGCTGCAAGGCATTCCTCGTTTTTGAGGGCAGGCGATTTAACTTCGCCACCATTAGCTCCACAACATTGTCGGTGTAGCCCTTGGCGAGAATGCGGCTCAAATCCCAGGACCATCGCCCATTGCCAGGATCGAATGCCAGCAACCCTTCTTCGGCCAGTGCTGAGATGAACTGGATTGCGAAAAAAGCGTTGCCTGCGGTCTTGTCGTGGATCAATTGAGCCAGGGGAATGACATGCGCACGTTCGCAACGGAGAGCGTCCGCGATCAACTGGCCGAGATCTTCAGGCCTGAGAGGCGCCAGGACGATATCTCTCACGATTCCGCCAGCCTGCCGGATCGCTTCAATCCGGCGCATCAGCGGATGGCCGGAATCGACTTCGCTGTCCCGGTAAGCACCGATCAACATCAGGTTTTTCAGATCGGGTCGGGTCAAGAGCTCCGGAAGCAGATCAAGGGTCGCCGCATCGAGCCACTGCAAGTCATCGAGGAAGAGCGCAAGTGGGTGCTCTGATCGCGCGAACACACCGATAAACCGTCGAAACACGAGTTGGAATCGGCCTTGCGTCTCCTGCGGAGGGAGCTCGGGTATCGGCGGCTGTTCGCCTATGACGTGCTCCAACTCTGGAACGAGGTCGACCATGAGTGCCCCGTTTGGGCCCACTGCCTCGTTGATGGCGTCGCGCCATTTGCTCAATTCGGTGTCGCTCTTGCTCAGCAGCGGTCGAACGAGGTCCTGGAAGGCCTGCGCCAGGGTGGCGTACGGGATGTCACGCTTGTATTGATCGAACTTTCCCGACGCGAAGAGGCCTCGGGGCGGAACAAGCGACTTATGGAGCTCGTTGACGACGGCGGATTTGCCGATGCCGGCATATCCGGAAACGAGAATCAATTCCGGCCGGCTGCCGCCGACGATCCGATCGAAGGACATCAGCAGGGCCTGAATTTCCTGCGCGCGTCCATACAATTTTTCGGGGATCAACAGCCGGTCTGACCGGTCGCATTCACCGAGTGTGAAGTCGTTGATGCGGCCCCACGTATCCCACTCGACCAGACAGCGCCGAAGGTCTCGCTCGACGCCCGCCGCGGTCTGGTAGCGTTGTTCGGCAGTCTTCGCGAGCAGCTTCATGACGATTGCGGAGATCGGGCCCGGAATGTTCTCAAACCGTTCGTTCGGTGGCGTCGGCTTCCGTGCGATATGGCAGTGGACCCACTCGAGCGGTTCGGAAGCCGCAAACGGGAGTTCGCCCGTGAGCAATTCGTAGAGCGTAACTCCAAGCGAATAGAGATCACTTCGGGAATCGATCGAACAATTCATCCGTCCCGTTTGTTCGGGCGACATGTACGCAAGCGTTCCCGCGATGAACTCGGGAGGTTCGGGCCGTTGCCGTTCGCGTAGAACGCGCGAGGCAATCCCAAATCCGCTGAGCCTTACTTGTCCGGTTATGCCATTGGCAAACGTATTGGTCGGCTTGATGTCTTTATGGATAAGTCCGCGCTCGTGGAGTCGGCCAATCGCGTTTGAAAGGCTGATGGCCAGTCGCAGATACCGTCCGATCTCCATCTGCCGGTCAATCAGGCGATCGAGCGGCTGGCAACCGGGATCTTCGAGCAAAAGAACGGTCCGGCCGCGCTCGCGGATCAATGAGACTGGCCGCACGGCCCAAGTCTCGCATAGGTCGTTCCTCAGAGTGTATTCGTGAGCGAGCCGATCAAGGCTGGCAGACACCGGGTGGGCTGAGGCGAGCGTCACGGTCAGGACGTTCCTCGGTCTGCCCTCGGCGTCGGGACGCTGCTCCCGACGGAAGACGCGCTCGCCGTCTTCCCATGAGATTTCGGGCCCATCATGTGCCTTGAGACGGGCCCGAGAATGCGAACTCATCTGCCGGACCATGAGCTCTGGTAAGTATCCGCCGCGTCTCGCGGCGTCGTTGAGGTCATCATCCAACAGCCCTCTCGATCGCCTTGGAGTAGGTCCGAGTTAGGGGAACCCTATGGGTCTGCCCATATAGGAAGCCCGATCAGCAGAATATTGCGTAGCCGGCGCGAGGGAAAATACCAAGTGGTTAGAGTTTCAATGCTTTGGGAGTATCGCGTTAGTGCTTTCGTTGTGTCGCCGTTTTACGAGACGCCGACGACCACAAGTTGAATAGACAGTTTTCTCTCGTTGCGAGCGCGGTCGTGACTGGCTGGCGTCTACGTCGCGGAGCGGAGTGCGGCAAGCATGTCCTCGATGGCCATGCGGACGCGATAGTCCGGTTCGACAAAGCGCGCATGGACAATTCCGTCTGTCTTGACGACGAACGTAGCGGGGATAGGAAGCATCCAATTTTCGGTACCTTGCGTCTCGGACGGATCCCACCCCGAGTTGATCATCATGCGCTTCAATTCGTCCCCGACGTAGATTGTGAGGCCCAAGGTTGTCGCATAACCGTTGTCGATATCTGTCAGAATTGGAAACGGTGCCCTGGCATTGGATTTGAGCCACTGCGCGAAACGGCGGCGATCGGGCACGATCGCCGCGATGTGACGATGCTCGACCGCGACCTGCTCCTGTGCACGAGCGAGAGCATCGATATTTATTCGACAATAGGGACACCATTGCCCACGATGAAAGGCGAGTGCGAGCGGTCCCTGGTCAAGAAGATCTTCGAGTCCGACGAGCCGCCCTTGGTCGTCCGGCAAGAGGAACGAGGGCATCCGTTCACCAACTCGTGGAGCGGTGGCGCCCGCTTCACTTACAGCGAGCCGACTGACCAGAGCATCGACGGTATCTTGAAAGCGCGGACCCAGGCTTCGAAGTTCGTTCGCCAGGGCTTGCAGGCGACGCTCCAATGGAGCATCGAGATCCCGGCAGCGCGCGAAGGACTCCTCGAGCAGATCACTGAGCCTAACTCCCGTCATGTAGAAGCCTTTCTGCACCAATCATACCACGCCGAAGCCCCAGTCGGCGGCCCGTAACATATTCAACAGGCTGGCGCAGGCGGCCGCACGGCGGCGTCCCGCCACGGTATAGACCGAGACCGTCCGCACGAGACCAAGGCGCTTCAGCGAAATGCTGCAGGTGCCGCTCGCAGCTGCGGTTCCGAGCGGAACGATCGCTACTCCCAGCTCAGCCTTCAGCAGCGCCAGCGCGTCATCGCGCGTGGCAACTTGATGAGCGTTCGTGACGGCAACGCCATTCGCCGTCAGACGGGCTTTGAGCGCTTCGAGCATCTCGCATTCGATGTTGAAAAGGAGCGTCTCGGAGGCAATATCCTTGAAGTCGGCTTTGTCTTTCAGCGCCAGTCTGTGGCTCTTGCTGACGACAAGACAGAATGGCTCGTCAAAAAGCGGAAGCCGCTCAAGACGTGACCAACCTTCGTCGAGCGGCCCCGCAATTGCGAGATCGGCAGTGCCGGATTTCAGGAAATCGGGAATGTCAGCGCCCGACCCCCGCCGCAAATTCAGCTCCAGGCCCGGGAAGGCACGCGACAATTCCCTGAACATTGGGGTGAAACGATCGAGTTCCACCGTCTGCGAGACGGCGACCGAGAGCGGTACGGCGTCGCCCTTGCTGATCGACGTCGCGATCGTCTTGGCCGCAACAGCGGTTTCGTAACACCGACGTAACATCGGCAGGATCCGCTGGCCGAGCTCTGTCAAGTGTGAGAGCGTACGCTCCCGTCGCAGCAACTCGCCGCCGAGTTCGATTTCAAGGGCTTTGATGGCGCGAGTCAACGCCGGCTGAGCCACGTTGCAGCGTTCTGCTGCCCGAGTAAAATTGAGGGTTTCGCTTATCGCCAAGAAGTACTGAATCTGGCGCATTTCCACTTGGTGGTCCCCGCTACGCTCCAACACGGCGATCAATCCAACGGTCTTGAGCCTATGAGAGGCCTGACGTCATGGCACGTCCTTTCAAGAGTTACCGGCGCGGATTGGGTCTGGCGCCAGAAATAGCCAAGAAGGGCGACCCAGTGGAACCGGACGGGAGCAACGCATGAATGAGGTTCCGTCAGAACAACTGGCATGCACAGCAACAAAGCCGACCGGCCCCGCGGGGGCGGCCGTTGGAAAAAGTCATAGGTAAATACCGCAGGCCCCGGTATGGTTCCTTTCCCTCCAGAGTTCTAGCCTGCCTGGCAAGACCCGGGGCGGCCGCGGCGACGGCCTGGCAGGCTACGCTTCTGTTCGCATTGGCCGTCGTTAGACCCGGAGGGATCTTTTCTGGCAGATCTCGTAATCACCGTGCCACGGCCGGGCTCGCTCGAACGCTGCGCTCGCCGCCAGCACGTCCCTATCGGCATTTCGTCGCCCAATAACTTGCATGCCGACAGGCAGATCATCGGACAATCCCGCTGGAATCGACGCCGCCGGATGACCGGTAAAATTCACGAAATACGTCAGACACCATCCGATCAGAGGATCGATCTCGACTCCGTTGATGCTGCTTGGGCCTACCGTGTTGCCATCGCTGGCATTGTCGACGGGAGGGCAGGCAAGAGTTGGAGTAACCAGCAGATCGAACGAGTTCGAACACATTCTGAAAGGCATTGTAAACCTCGGAGCGAACGGCCTGGTCTCGAAAGAAGTCGAGACCCGACATGCGCCGGGTCGTCTCCACCCAACCGAGATATTCGGGCGGAAAATCTTCGCGATGCTTGCCGAACAGATCGATACCATCTCGCTTCATGTTCTCGATCGCCTGCAGGTTCAAGAGCATATAGAGGCGCGACCAGACGTCGCTCAGTTCCTTTTGTGAACGCTGGACACCCAGTTTCACTTCCTCGACGTGAGCGCCCGCCTCTTCGAATGCGCGCAGCGCGCGGCTGACCGTATCGGCCACTTTTCTATCCACGGGAAACACGTCCAAGTTCGGACTGTAGGCGATCCTGAGACCACGAATGGAACGGCGGGTTGCTGCGGTGAAGTCCGCGACCGGTTCGGTCAAGCTAAACGGATCACGTGAAATCGTATCCCGCGAGTACATTGAGGGCGAGCGCAGCATCTTCCACCGTCCTGGTGATCGGTCCCTCGAAGAGGAAGGGCGAGTCAGCGGCACCGAAAACGTTGGGACGCACCAGGAACGGCACCCGACCGAAGGAGGCCTTATATCCATAGACGCCGCACCAGGCAGACGGAATGCGTATCGAGCCGCCAGCGTCGGATCCTTCGGCAATCGGTAGCAGCCCATCAGCTACTGCGGCAGCGCTACCGCCGGAAGAGCCGCCAGTGTTCTTGGCGAGGTTAAATGGATTGCGCGAGGGGCCAAACAGGTAGTTGTCGCAGGTGCCGCGGAACCCCATCAGAGAGCTGTTGGTCTTGCCCAGGAGGATTGCCCCGCCTCGCCCTTCCAGACGTTCGCAAAAGGCGCAATAGGAGTTGACGACGTGATGCTTGAGCGCACGAATGCCGCCTAGGCTCGCGGGCCAACCCGGTTTGAAGTCAAAGAGATCCTTGAGGGCCGATGGAACGCCGTGCAGTGGCCCCAGCTGCTCACCGGCCATCACTGCACGCTCGGCTTCTTTGGCCCGCATGCGAGCTCCGTCGAAATCGAGGTAAACGAGTGCGTTCAAGCTCGGGTTGCGCGCCTCGATGCGGCTGATCAATGCATCGATCATCTCCACCGGCGACAAATCGCGATGCCGGATTCGAGCCGCCAGTTCGTGAGCGGGGACGTAGGCAATATCGTCGGAGAGTGTGGGTTGGCTCGACATATAGCTGTTCCTTTTGATCGCGCGTGTGTCGCGCGTGGCACGACTGCCTGTTCCCAGGCGCTGGCATTCGATACGAGTTGCGACAAGCCACTTGCTGAACGGCGTTTTGCGGGTTGTTGCGTTTCGTCCATCAACGGCAAGTCTAGTAAGAGTTTCAAGTCGAAGTTTCTCTACCGTTGTCGAGACTTTCCGTGGCTTGCTTCGTTTCGATCACGATCACCGATACCGGCCGATTACGAGGTGAAACGACGCCATTAGCAGCTTGACGGATTGCCACGTGTTCGAGAGTGGCCTGAAAGGCGCGGATTTGTTTGCGCGAGACTACAGCGAGCCCATTGGTCCGGGCTTCGCGGAGACGGCAGATATTGCCTTCGGTCGAGGCCTTCCGGCAAAATTTGCCGGATAGCGAAAGATGTTGGCGGCGAAATTAGCCCGCTTTTTGCTCCCCCAGCATGGCACAGCGCTTGCCTGCTGTGATCAGACTACGCCTTCAGTTGAGAGTCCTGTATGAACGTCAGTAGCGTATTGCAATCCTCCGCCGCCGCACAGGAGCGGTCCCTCCAGATAACACGGAAAGCCTCTGGTCAATCTTTTGATCAGCCTGCATCTGACAAGGGAGCCACTTCTCAAACGCCTCTTTTGAAGGGGCTCAACGTCGTGTCGCGTATCGAGACGGTCTTGCCCGATGGCAAGAAGCTGTCTGTCTTCCGGTTCGATCTAGGTGTCGGCGATCTCGCCTCCTCACCGACTGTCACTGCGGAAGCTGATCGACGCAATGATGACCAGATGCTCGACGCTTTCAGGCAACTTGAGGCCTATTTCAGCGATAGCAACAAATCCAAAGGTATCGAGCTGCAGGGAACGGCGGCGATCGACCTTCGTGCGTGACTCCGACCGCCGGCATTGAGATCTGGATGATCCGTTGGTTCTACATATCATCAAGGTGACCGAGCCGTTGCGTCATGCATGGGATTAGCAGAGGTCGTGGATGTTCTGCTTCGCGTTCGTTGCTAAGACTTTTCCCCGGGTTGGTACGCCTGCTGGCGTCACATCCAATCGACATCGTACGCCGAGGCAATCTTGTCTCAAAGGAAACTGCGCGGCCACCGCGCAAGTTAGAATGAAGCGGCGGCTGACGATCCTTGGTTGGTCGCGGCGCTCGGCGGCGGCTTTTGGGCGTTGGAGGGTTAAATGAACGACGGAGGACACGCGGATGGATCTGGGACTTAAGGGCACCAAAGCGCTTGTGACAGGTGGTACCAAAGGGATCGGCAGAGCGATCGTGGAAAAATTTGCTGCAGAAGGTGCCGATGTCGGCATCTGTGCGCGAAATCGGGACGACGTCGAAACGACGGTTTCCGCGCTGAAGGAGCGCGGAGCTTCGGCTTATGGACGGCCCGCAGACGTATCGAATGCGAAGGAATTGAAAAGTTGGGTTGATGATATGGCGATTCAACTGGGGGGAGTTGATGTCATTGTTGCCAATGTCAGCGCGCTCTCGACGGGGCAAGATGACGAGAGTTGGGAGAGAGAGTTTACCACCGACATGTTGGGCACGGTCCGCTTCGTCAACGCGGCGCTACCGTATTTGGAGAGCAGTCAGGCTGGCGCTATAGTAACGATATCGAGCGTGTCTTCACGAGAGATCGATTCCCCGGGGGCTCCGTACGGACCTGTCAAGGCTGCGATCGTGCACTACACAAAGGGGCTCGCATGTCAGCTCGCCGGCAAGGGCATTCGAGCGAACGCGGTTTCCCCGGGTACCATCTTTTTCGAAGGCGGGATTTGGGATTCGATCAAGAAAAATGATCCCGAGTTTTACAAATTGGCGATTGACCGCAACCCGACCGGACGAATGGGAACGCCGCAAGAGGTCGCGAACGCTGTCGTATTCCTGGCAAGCCGCGCCGCGAGCTTCGTAACCGGGACGAACCTTCTTGTCGACGGCGCCCTGACACCAGGTGTCCAGTTCTGAGGCCAGCCGGTGACAACTGGTCAAGCAAGGCATTTGAGCCTCAGCCGCACTGGACCGATTTCAAAAAAGGAAACCCGTCCAAGGCAACGTGACTAGCGGCGACTTGGCGCAAAGTCCTGAAAATGGGCGCAAGCGAGCGACAAACCTCGGGAGCATTGTCGGCTATTAGATCGGAGCTTCACTAATCCCGGGAGTTGCTCATGAATTATGACGCGTTTTTCAACGATCGGATCGCGGCTCTACGTAGAGATGTCAATGGGCGTTCAAATTTTGGACGCCGATCCCCCGGCTTAGGGGGTCAATATTGCAGGCCGAATGACAGGGAAGAACGATTCATACGTTCCACACGGAGGGCGCCGGCGGTGGCCATGCGCCGGATATCATGAAGGTCTGCGGCGAGGACAATGTTCTTCCGGCGTCCACCAATCCGACCCGGCCATACACCGTCGATACACTCGATAAGGCATTCGATATGTTGATGGTTACCCATCACCTTGATCGGCGCATACCCGAAGACATCGCCTTCGCCGAAAGTCGCATCCGCAAGGAGACGATCGCCGCAGAAGACATCCTGCATGACCTCGGTGCCATTTCGATCATGTCTTCAGACAGCCAGGCGATGGGACGTATCGGCGAGGTCATCACGCGGACCTGGAAGACCGCGGACAAGATGAAGAAGCAGTTCGGACGGTTGTCCGAGGAGTCCGGCAAACACGACAATTTCAGGGCCCGGCGCTATGTCGCCAAATACACGATCAACCCCGCGATTGCCTAGGGAATTTCAAGTTATGTGGGCTCGATTGAAGTCGGAAAGCTCGCGGACATTGTGATCTGGGACCCCGCATTTTTCGGCGTGAAGCCGGACATGGTACTCAAATCCGGAACGATCGCGGCGGCTGTTATGGGTGCCCCCAACGCGTCTATCCCGACGCCGCAACCGGCATATTATCGACCGATGTTCGGCGCATTCGGCGGTTTTCTCATCAAGAGCTCCGTCACTTTTGTCAGCCACGCGTCGTTGCCAACGGTGAGGCAACTCGGGCTCTCGAAGCGGCTGCTTCCCGTCTCCAACACCCGCAAGATCGGAAAGCGGTCAATGGTCTTGAACAACGCGATTCCGCGGATGGAGATTGATCCGGAGACTTACGAAGTTCGGGCAGACGGTCAACTCCTCACCTGCGAGCCCGCAAAAGTTTTGCCAATGGCTCAGCGATATTTCCTGTATTGAACCTCACGGCCGCGCTGGTTTGCTCGCCGGCATGGCGCAGTGTTGCCATTATCGAGACAAAACGAAGAGCGCCCTTCCAGCTCAATTGCCGTCACCACGTTGGTCGCGGGGCGCCGATCAGTTCACGGGTGCCATCAGTTTCGCGAACGGATTGTCGTCGTTCGGAAACGAGGTGCATTCGAGCTTGTCCGCCATCCTGGCGAGGTCCGGGACCGATCGCGCGCTCATCTTGGTCATGACCCGGCTGCTGTGAACGCGAGCCGTATGCGCGCATATGCCCAATCTTGCCGCGATGCGCTTCACGCCGCTTCCAGCCGTGATCAGCGCCATTGTTTCCTGTTCCCGCCGTGAAAGAGACATGAACCTCTTTCGAAGTTCAAGCATCGCTCTATGTTCCGCGCAACGGACGCGATCAAGCGCGACAGCCTGTTGAACTGCAGCGAGTAACTCCTCGCTGCGGAACGGCCTGGTCAAATAGTCCACGGCACCGGCTTTCATCGCTCTAACGGATGATGGAATATCCCTGATCGACGTCACAAACACCAACGGAATTGGCCAATTCAATTGCGCGAGCTGGGTCTGCAAATCCAGTCCACTGTGGCCCGGCAGCTCAATGTCGAGAACGAGACAGTTGGATGAGCTGCAATGAGGCTGTCTGAGGTAATCTTCTGCCGATACGAGCAATTCGACGCCGTATCCGGCGCGTTCAAGTAACCCGCTCAGAAGTGCTCGTGCCGAGAGATCGGCGTTGATGACGGAAACTGTTGCCTGATTAGTCATCGTGTGTGCCCGTTAGTTATTGTGTGGACCGCGCGGACAGCCTGGCCTGGATCGTGGCCATGTGCCGCCTCTACGTAAGTGCCGGCGAGCAGTCAGCAGCCCTTGCATATCTTCAACTTCTTATCGAGAGAGACGTCTTCGACGCCCTGTTGCTCGTTGAAGATCGACAACCGCCGCTGCGTGGCACCATCTTCGGGCGAGTTTGGCATGAAGTCGGGCCGGCGAGGCTGAACATGAACAGTTTCGGCAGATACCGAAGGCTGTACATGCACTCGCTGCTCAGGGTCTGCCATTGAAGCGATGGGCAGAGCAGCCAGTCCGGTAGCGAAAATTGATCTCCACGGAATGCAAATCTGCCGTTTGGGCGGTTTCATCTGTCTATCTCCACTCAGCTAGGCGATCAATGCCCCTCCCTTCGATAAGTAGTTTGGCTTGCCTCAATGTTCTTTTCCCGGATTGTCGTTGCTGGTTCGATGTTGCCGGGTAGCGAGGGTCGATTGACAATCGATCGGGACTGAGTGGTAGCTGGAATTCGCCCGGACCTGTCAGACCGACGCGTTCGCGGAGGCGACGATGGGGAAGATCAACATCGACATCGATCCGCTTTCGCCGAACCGATAAACGATTTTTCCGTTCAACTCCCTGACGAGCGCTTCTATGATTTTCAGTCCACTTCCAGAACGACAGGGTACCTTTGATGAGCCACTGTCGCTCACATGGCACTCAACGATGGATCCGAGGACGGAAAGATGAACGGAAATCGAGCCACCTTTCCCATCGAATGCATGGCGGACGGAATTCTCGATCAACTCCGAGAGTATCAGGCCGAGCAACCAGCATCGTTCAGATCGCATCTGCAAGGGATTGACGACGAGAGTGAGTTGTATGCTTCTGGCGTCGAGTTTGGCGCGCTGAATCAACTCGCACAGCGCCCTTATGTAAGCGGTCGCGTCAATGACGGTGCTGTAGTCGGGTATCTGGAGAGCCTGATGAATGCGGGCGTGGTCGAAGAGAATGTCCTTAATTCCATCTAACGCCGACTTCACGCCGTCCTCCCTCGATCGTAAAGCGGCGCGAGAAACCAGCCCTATGATCGAAGCGAACTCGTTGTTTATCCGATGAGTGAGCTCCCGAACCAGGAGGTGCCCATCCGGCGCGCTAATTGGTCGAGAGCAGTTGTCCACGGTGCATTCCTGATTTGATCGGGTTCACGGAGCCCAACCAGTCTTAGCTGCTCGTGAGAACGTCGATCTTCCGCAAATTGCGCAGAATTGTTGGAGTTTGCGGAATTGGCGAGCTGGGGTGGAGCCGCGTGACGTTGAAGGAATTGGTGAGGCACGCGGCGTATGACGCGTCGCTCGCCTTAGACCGTTCTTCCGATAGCAAAGGAGAAAGCAATGTCGAAGAAGTTCACCAAACCCATTCTTGCGATTTCAATTCTGGTCTCGCTGGTCACGATGTCTGTACCCGCGAATGCTGGCGCGACGATTTCGGACAAGCGCTATTGGCCGAGCGAGGTAGGACCTAGCGCCTACCCTGCCGCCAGACCGGCACTTGCCGCACGTGACGCATTCGCTTCTTTCGACCGGAGAAGGGCGCCTTCCATGGCGCATTAGAGTGCTGGAGAAGATGCCTGGAGTTATGTCGGCGTAACAAAGTCCTCCATCGCGCCGGCGGCACGGTAACTATTTCAAAACCAGCGCCGGTTGGCACATCGATCGAACATGCCGGCCGGTGGCAACTAGCGCATGCACTTTACTCCAACAAGGTTCGGCCTCTGAGGCGCGCTGTGCTGCTCTGTTGCGCCAATAGAACGTGCACAAGTGCGATGAGCCGCAAAAGGATTGCAAGCGCTTGAGGCGGCCCGGCGATGCGCAGCAAAACAGATCGAGCCACCCCATCAGTTCGTCCTTGGTCGCGCCAATCGGACTGATCGGCGATTACAGGAAAATCTCCGGGCAGTTCTGCCGAGAAGGTAGGATCACGATGCCGGCGCCGCAATCAAGATGTTCAGTGGGCATTCCGTCTTAATCGTTTGTTCCAGCCGGAACCTAGCGCCGTCGAGCAGTGCGGCGAACTCCGCTTTAGTGCGCACTCGCCCGGCAAGAGTTACCAACATCGGCAGGTCGGCCCATTTCCCACAACCCTTGTCGGGTCCGGGCGACACCACCAGCGCAGGATCTCGGCAGCCTTTTCATCTGACCAATCGTGCAGGATCCAGCGCAGCAGGTAGGCGTCTGCCCCCTCCGGCACCGCCTTGAAAAAATCACCGCCAGTTGCGCTGATTCGGGAATGCGCAATGGCCTCGGCTACCACATGCGGCTGATCGAACAGGAGTCCCCTCAGGGCCGGAAACCGGTCGAGGAAGCCACAAGTTGGCTACCAACACCCGCGGCGACATCGGCAATCAATGGGAAGCGGCCCCAGTCATGCGCCGCAGCGATCACGGGCGTAACCGCGACGGACGTGGCCCGGATCGCCTGGTTGAAGCGTGCCGCGGGGATGATGACGCCCGTATTCCCAGAGATCGCGGCCATGTACCTTGTCGAAGGCGGCCTCGCCGGTGCGTACCGACTGGTCTAGCGCCTCCCACACTTGCAATTGGCCGTCCACGTTAGTGAGATAGCGGATCACCAGCGCGCGTTGAGTTCCTGGAGCCTCGGCGCGCAAACAATCGCTTGCTCCGCTATTGGCAAAAATGCCAGGCTCGTTTTTAGTGAAAAACCCCGCAGTCTCCAAGGCCCCGCAGCAGGCGATAGAGGGTGGGCGCATTCGTCCCGGTGCGCGTTGCCAAGGCCGACAAATTCAGCGGTCCATCCGCCAACGCTTCCGCTACTCCGAGCTCTGTGGCCGCAACAATCGCGTAGGCCTGCCAAAGCGCCAGACGGGCAGCCTGGATACGTGATTGCGGCGTCAGCGCGGCGTTCTGCCCAACCAACCGATCATGAGTTGCGGAAGATGTTTGATGGTGAGATGCACACGTGCCGACTCGCTCCATGAGACCAGAAGCGAGCAGACCGGTAGTTGCGTTTTCAGAACGCCGCAAATGAACTAATCTTGATGTTTGGTCGTTCGATCCGGATTCCGCTGGCGCACGTCCGCTCCTTCAATCGCGATGACGGCGACATTTCAGTGTCGCGGTGAAGGGAGTCGGTTGGACTGGCTCAAGTCAGCGATTGCTGTTCCTGTCCCAGACGCAACGTAAAGGCTGTTCAAAACTCGATCAGTCAGTCAGCCGGACCTCGCGTGGGGCGGATATGTTAGGTCGGCTCGCTTGGAGCCAACATCGAGCTTGTTTCCTGAAGTCTATTGAGCACTTGGGAACAAGCAAGAGCAATTCCACGTATCGCTCCTTCAGTTACTACAGGGTCTACTTTTCGGGAGGTCGTAATGAAACGTATGACTAGATGGTGACTAGTTCGGGCACCGCCGCTCAGGTTACCGAGTCCGCCGGTGAGACGAGCGAGCATATAATTGAGCCTGTGAAGAATTATCCATCTGAGCCGCACGTTTATAGTGACATTCGTCGTCATCAGCCAGAAGCGATCCTGGATTCGGGGCACCGTCCCGGGGATTGCCTGGTTTGCTCATTGAGGAGAAATCCAATGAACGCGATCGCTCAATTGCTCGCCCGGTCGGGCCTCCTGAAGCTCGACTATCAACTGCTCCGCGCCGCCATGGTGATCATCTTTGCGTGGTTCGGGTACGACAAATGGTTCGAATCGGAGATCAGAGGACTCCTGCCCATAATTACCCACGGCCCGTTTATCTTCTGGACGATTCCGGTTTTAGGTATTCGCGGCACCGCCATTTTTCTCGGCGCCTCAGAATGGACCTTTGGCACGTTGCTGCTTCTGGGTTTTTGGAACAACAAAGCGGGCATGCTCGGCGCCCTCGGTTCGACCTTCACTTTCATCGCGACCTTCACGGTCCTGCCGTTCGTTCCTGACGCCTGGGATGCTGGTGCCGGAGGCTTTCCGGCGATGACGATAAATTCGGCCTTCCTTCTGAAGGATCTCGTGTTGCTCGCCGTCTCTGTCTACCTATTGAAGGAAGACGTTAAACGGATCGTCACCCGGAACGAAGCCACCATCGCCCGAACCGGCCTCCAAGCCAATTCCCCGGCTATTGGTTCGGGCGGCCCCACAGGAGTTACACCATCAACTCGATGATCAACACTGGTGCCCGTGCCAACATTTATCGAGTCCTTCCGCATTTCGGGGCCGTTGGCTTGCGTTTGTTTTTATGGTGCGCCAATTAGCCTTAGCCTGAAGGAGATCGAGATTGGCGTGCCCATACATCTGCCGTTTGACAAGTTTTAGCTTTGTGATCTGAGCTTCCACTTGGCCATTGGACCATGGTTGCGTGATGGCGGCATGTACCGCTGACTTGTCGCGGGCAACTCCGTTGGCGAACGAGGCGATCAGGCTTCGTTTTGATTCAGTGATCCAAGGTTCGAGCTCGATCACGTTCGTCTTTCGGATCATGGCTTGGAAGCGACCAATGAGGATGCAATCATCGGCCAGCGTCGGAACACCCCTTTTCTATGGCAGTGACCGTGACGGTTTCGGCCTTGGTCAGGTGGTCGCGCTTCGTCGTCATGAGCCTCGCGATCGTCTTGGCGGCGGGGACCTTCTGTAGTTGTTGATCGCTAACAGTCTCGGCGCGCCGACGCCGCGTAGCCTATTCCGCCACCACGCGTAGCGATCCTTTGAAGCCAGCCCCTTCAAACGGCGCCAGAGTTCGGCGCCATTGCGACAGCCGCCTGTCCGCTGCGCGTGCAGAAACGGTAGGTGCTCATCCAGGGTGCTTTGACAGGTCCAGAACATATCCGTAGCGCCGCGGCTGATTTGACGAACAAGGTTGCGACTATGTCCTGTGCGGCGCACGATCTCCTTGAGCGGCACGCCGTTGCTTGCAAGGGCGGTAATTACGGCATGAGCACCCCGGCGCCGCAGATGGCCCTGATATCGCAACTTTTCCGCGCAGGTCGGCAGCTCTGGATTGATCGTCGTCGCGCCCATTGCGGTTCGGATACCGCGCATAGAGCGGCACACGGCTTCAAGGAAGGCCGCGCTCGCGTTTTCCATGAGATGCCAGCGGTCAGCGACCTGAACGGCGTTTGGCAACGCCCTGGCTGCTACCTCGCCGTATCCGCCGCTGCGATCTCGCGACACAATCTTGATCCCCGGGTGCTTTGAGAGCCACGCCTGAACGGTCGCCGTATCCCGGTCGGCAAACAGGCTCTGGAGCTTGAGTTTCTAAAGGGGGCTCTGCATGCACGACCGCCGAGGAGAAGCGAGCCTACATCCGTGATCACCGGTCCCGCGGCCTCTCCGTCGCGGAAGGATGTCGGCTGATGGGGATTGCGCGCTCGACCTACTATGACCGCTCTGAGAAGCCGGCCGATGATACCGCGATCGTCAAGGACATCGCCACTATCTGCGACGAGTTCGAGCGCTATGGCTGGCGTCGCGTCCAGGCTGCGCTTCGCCAGCAGGGCCTGATCGTTAATCACAAGAAGATCCGCTGCCTGATGCGTGAGCATGACCTTCAGCCAAAGATTACGTCGCCGCTTCACAGTGACAACAGACAGCGATCACGGTCAGCCGACCTTCCCAAATCTTGTCACCGACATCACTCCCACCGGCCCCGACCAACTCTGGGTGGCCGATATCACATATGTCGCCATCGCCGGCGGCTTTGCCTATGTCGCCGTCATCTTGGATGCCTGGTCACGGCGAGCGGTCGGATACGCCATCAGCCGCTCGATCGACGCCCGGCTGACGCTCGCGGTCCAAGGCCGCCGCGATCGAAGGCCGCAAATCACCACCCGGCTGCGTGCATCATTCCGATCGTGGATCAATACGCCGCGGCTGCCTATCGCGATCATCTTGCCGCCCACGGTTTGGTCGGCTCCATGGCCGGCGCGGCAACCCGTACGACAACGCCACGGCTGAGAGCTTCATGAAGACACTCAAGGTCGAAGCCGTTTATCCGATGGCATTCGAAACCGTCATCGACGTTGCCGAAAGCCTTCCGCGCTTCCTTGAAGAGGTCTACACCCGTCGACGGCTTCACTCGGCACTCGGTTATCTCAGTCCTGTGCAATTCGAGCATCAACACACCCGGCGAACGGTCAAACCAGCAGCCTGACCCTGTCCGCTCCCAGGGGCCCACTCCATTAGGGGGTTGAACGCCGATTGACACCCAAGACGGCGGCCTTCAAGGCGCTCGGGATCAACTGAGGGGCCTGACGTCGGCAGAAACAGGGCATGGAAGAGGGCGAGGTCGAAAACCATGCTCCCTGGCCACGTCAGGCCGCGGCGATCTCCGAGCATTGCCGGCGAGCGTAGTCCCAAGCCGAAAACTTGACCGGCGCATCCGCTGGGCTGTCGGGAACGACGAAGGGATCCTCACCGAACGCCGTGTAGCTCTCGAAGAGGGCGTCGGCCGTCATGCCAGGCCTGAAGGCGTCGGTCAGGTAGCCGTCCACGATCGACCGACAGGCAGCCACCGCTTCGTTGGGCGTCGCAAAGACGCCGTGCTTCACGCGCTCGGATTCGTCCTGGTAATGGAAGTTGTCGTAGATCAGGACCTGATAACCCATCTGCGTTCTGCCCTCCGAGCCACTCAGGCCGCCGTTCGCTTCGCGTAGGTCGATGCTCCGCCGAAACGAGCCACTAGGCAGCCAAATCCAGGAAATGCCCCCGCAGCCACGCGTTCAAATACGCGATCAGCTCAGGCATTCCCGCCACAACCCACATTACGCGTCAGGATCTGCGGCATCGATGCACCGGAGCGAGGTCAGCCAGGCTACGGCCAGGCCGCCGGCGTGCTCGCCACCATGATCGAGGGGAAGCAGGTCCACTGCCTGCAGGTCGGAGAGGGCACGCCATGTGACGGCAGGTCGAAACCGAACAGCCGGGACCGTATCGTTGCACAGTGCTTTATCGACAAGCTCGATATCGCCGAGGAGATGGCGAAATCCGGAACGGCGTGCGACTGGCCCAAGTTTTCCGGCGGGCACTACAAGGTCAGCGACAAGACATGCTCCCGGAAATAGGGACCGGAAGCTTCGCGTTCCTAGAGCTCCAGGGCGATCTGCTCGGAGCTTTCGGTTTCTCCGGCGTAAAACCCGGAAATGGACACGCCGAGCAACCTGACGGCTTTGTTCAACGGGAACAGCGCCCGCAGAAGTTCAGCGGACGCTGATTCCAATTCGCCGCGGCTATCAATCTTGCCTGACACCGTCCGGCTGCGAGAGATCAATTCGAAATCGGCAAACTTCACCTTGAGCGTGACCGTGCGACCCCGCGAACCCTTATCCTCGCAGTGACGCCAGACCTTGTCGATCAGGGGCTGCAGTTCGGCGGCCATGGCGTCGAATTCGGTGAGATCACTAAAGAAGGTGTTCTCGGCGCCAACTGACTTCCGGATCCGGTTGGCGCGGACCTCGCGGTGATCGACGCCCCGCGAAATCCAGTGATAGTAGCTTCCGGCCTTCCCGAAATTGGCCTGCATGAATTCCAGCGTCTGGTTGCGCATGTCGAGGCCTGTGTAGAGGCCGAGCGAATTCATCTTCGCGCTCGTCGCCGGTCCGATGCCGTGAAATTTCCCGACGGGCAGGCCTTCCACGAACGCCGGCCCCATCTCCGGCGTGATGACGTACTGGCCGTTCGGCTTGCGGTGGTCGGAGGCGAGCTTCGCCAGGAACTTGTTATAGGAGATGCCCGCGGATGCATTTAGCCCGGTCACCTCCTTGATCTTGGCGCGGATCGCCAAGGCGACGTCGCGCGCGAGCGGAATGTTCTGGATGTTCTTGGTGACGTCGAGATAGGCCTCGTCCAGCGACAGCGGTTCGACGATCGGCGTGTGCTCGGCGAAGATTTCCCGGATCTGCTGCGAGACAGCCTTGTAGACCTCGAAGCGTGGCTTCACGAAAATAAGGTCCGGACATTGACGTTTAGCGGTGACCGACGGCATGGCGGATCGGACGCCGAACTGGCGAGCTTCGTAGCTTGCCGCCGCCACCACGCCGCGCTCACGGGATCCGCCGACGGCGACCGGCTTGCCGCGGAGATCAGGATTGTCCCGCTGCTCGACCGATGCGTAGAAGGCGTCCATATCGACGTGGATGATTTTCCGCTGAAGGGACGAGGCCCGTAAGCGGTCGTCGGCTTCGTCGGTCATGCCGCCAGCCCGGGCGGGTCTTCCTTGACGCCGCGGGCTACGATCCGCAGCGCACCGTCCGGAAGCGGCCGCTGCAGCTTCAGGACCTCTTCCGGAGGCGCGGCCATCCAGGTCTCGACCTCATCGGGCGTCGTCAGGATCACCGGCATCGCCTTGGGGTGAACGGCGCCGACCTCAGCGTTCGGCTCCGTCTTCAAGAACGCGTATAGATCGTTGATGGTCTCACCTTCCTTGACCTTACGGACCGACGTCCAGTTGGTCCAGATGCCGGCGAAGCAGGCGAGGGGACGCTCCTCGTCGAGCGCGAACCAGATGTCGCCGCCCTCGGCCTTGTTGAACTCGCTGAAGGAGTTGAACGGCACCACGCAGCGGTTTTCCGCTCCAAGCCATCGTGTCCAGTGCTTGCTCTTCAAGTTGCGGATGTTCGTCGTCCCGCCGTCCGGCTCCATCCGCAGCAGTTCCTTGAAATCGACGGTCTTGCCCTTGGCCTGAAGCTTTTCGGCCCGTTTCTTGGTCGCATCCATCAGCGCTTTTGAAGAGGACGGCATTCCCCACCGTGCCGTTGCAAGTTCGCGACCAGCGGCGCCGTTGCGCACGGTCGGCGCTTTGTAGTCCGGAAACACGCCAGGCATCGGCGCCAGATTGCCGACATAGCGGTTGACGACGCGAAACAGCGCGATGATGGCGGCTTGGTTGGTGGTGATCGAGTAGAGGTTGCACATCGTTCAGGGATCGGTTCGAGGGTGGCGCGACCGCCGAGGCAATGTAACGACGGCTCGGCTTTTGCCCAAGCTACAATCACGCCGGATAGCCCTGAGGGAACCTGAATCCGATCAACTGGCCAGTTGACGTGCAGTAGATTGAACGCGCGCCCCCGTTCCAGCATTATAATACTTGCGGACGCGCCCACGGACGATCACGGAACGGGGACGATGCTGGATTGGGACCATCTGCAGAGCTTTCTCGCGGTCGCGCGCCACGGCAACCTCTCCGCCGCGGCCCGCGCACTGCGCGTCACGCAGACGACGATGGGAAGGCGGATCGAGGCTTTGCACGCGCAGGCCGGAGTGCGTCTCCTTCAGAAGATGCCTGCCGGATTCGTCCTGACACAGGCGGGGGAGCGGGTGCTTGCGAGCGTGGAACGCATCGAGGTCGAGGCGCTCTCGGTAGAGCGGGCCATCAAGGGTGAGGACGAGCGGATCGCTGGCGAGGTCAGGATCACCACAGTCAACTCCTTCGGCGCCAAAGTGGTGATCCCGATCCTGCAGGAGCTCAGCGCGAGCCACCCGGAACTGCAGATCGAGCTCATCGCCGAGAACAGGTCGCTCTCGCTGTCGAGGCGCGAGGCCGACATCGCGATCAGGCTGGCCGAGTTCGAGCAGCACGAGGTCGTGGTCCGGCATGTCGCCGACATGGCGTTCGGGCTTTACGCCAGTCGAAGCTACCTCGATCGCCGTGGGACGCCGCACTTCGCCGACGGCTGTGCCGGGCACACGGCAATCGCCTTGCAGCAGGACCTCGCGCTCGTCCCCGAGGCGAAGCGCTTGGCGCAGGTCGCTCCCCAGGCGACGGTTGCGTTGCGGAGCAACAGCCGCGCTGTTCAACTTCACGCCGCGCGGACCGGCTATGGCATCGCCGTCCTGCCCTGCTATCTTGCGGCGGACGTCGAGGACCTGGTTGAACTCGCCGCTCCTGGAGGACGGGTCGTTCGCGGGTTATGGCTAGGCGTCCATCGCGACATGCGCCAAGTACGTCGAATCCGGCTCGTGCTCGACCACCTCACCAAGGAGCTCAAGGCGAGCTCACTGAGACTGATGCCTCCGGCGCCGGCGGCCGCGCTCGACTGAATGACCCACTCCCGTTCTGAAGTCTCGAGACGCGGATCCGTTCGGGTTCCGCTGGGCTGCTTGGCGATACGCCCTGGTTTCCGTTTGCTATCCCCCTACACCGTCTGCGCAGGCCGGGATCAAGGGTGTGCATTGCTAAGAACCCGCAGGGCGATGCTGCGAAATCGCAGATTGCATGAAGCGCAGACGGCGTGTGATTTCCGCGAAGACGCTGCGATAGTCACGCAGCGATGCCGACTTAAAATCAAGGAGGAATCGAACGATGAACGACATTATCCGCAGACCCGCCGACATCTTCAGTCCGACCACGGACGCCGTACTACCCACGCGTTTGAGCTACGAGGCCGCGAGGTCTGCGGGTCGGCGCGGCTACGACAAGCCCACGCCGCACAACAGCATAGTGCTACTTGTCGACCATCAGATGGGCCTGATGCTCGGCATGCGCGACACCCCGTCGCTCGGACAGCTCGTCGGCAACGTTATTGGCATTGCCCGCACCGCCAAGGCGCTCGGCATCCCCACGCTGCTGACTACGTCGAACGCCCAGTGGCAGAATGAGGATACACTGCCGGAGCTGAAAGAGATCTTCCCGGACCAGCCGATCTACCGGCGCACGGGGATCATCAACTGCTACGAGGACCCGACTTTCCGCAAAGCTATCGAGGAGATCACCGAGAGCACTGGACGTCGCCACGTCATTATCTCCGCTGTGACGATCGGGACGTGCTGCTTGATGCCGACCCTCTCGATGCTCAACGACGGATACAGCGTTTACCCGGTGATCGACGCCTGCGGCGGGTGGAGCAAGTACGAAGTGGACGCGGCGAGCGCTCGGATGACCGCGGCCGGTGCAGAACTCTGCTCGACCTTCGCGCTCGCGTGCGAACTACAGGCGGACTGGAAGCTGCCGTCTGGACAGGCGATGTTCGGGCCTTTCGTCAAAAACCTGCCCGAATACGGCTTTGCCGTAACGAACTTTTGGAACCGCGTAGGCGGGCAGGCGGTCCCGGACCCGTTCGGGATGGTGAAGCAGCCTTAGCCTTTTGATTGGCGGTCGGGGGCCGTGAGGCTCCCGACCTCTTTCGAGGCGAGGCATCGACGACATGTTTCGACACGAAGCGTAGGTCCGTAGAGGATGATGAATGAAGGCCATGGGAACTGCTCGACTGGAGGCGTTTACCGATGGAGTGCTGGCGATCGCCATCACCATCATGGTTCTCGAGCTTAAGGCACCCGACGGTGGCAATCTTTCTTCTCTTGCCGCCTCGATGCCCGTCTTTCTCGCCTACGTCCTGAGCTTCGTGAACATCGGTCACTACTGGAACAACCACCATCACCTCATGAACGCGACCAAACGTATCGATGGATGGGTACTGTGGGCGAACTTGTTCCTGCTCTTCAGGCTAAGCCTCGTTCCCTTCGTCATTCGGTGGCACGATGCCAGCGGCTTCTCCGAAGGTTCGACCGCCGCTTATGGCATTGTGCTCGGGATGGCGTCGGTCGCCTATGAGTTTCTCGTCCGCGCGTCGCAGCGGATGAGCCTGGCTCGACCGTCGCACAGGCGACCCGGGGCAGCAGAAAGGGCGTCATCAGCATCGCGCTGTATGTGATCGCCGTGGCGTTTGCTTATGTGAGCCGGCTGGTTTCGGTCGGCATCTACGTCCTGGTCATCCTGCTCTGGTTGATTCCGGATCGGCGGTTGACCCGCGGGCTTCCAACGAATGATCAAGCTTGATCCGATTTCGAGCGTCCATCGCCTGGTGATTTTTCGGCTGTTTGGACGGGGGCAAAAGCATAAGCATAGCGAATGCCGGCGGCGATGTGGGTGAAGGTTGGTTAGGGATTCGTTCGAGGGTGCCGCTGCTGCCAGGAGAGTTAAAGCAGGGTCACCGCCGGCGCTTGCCCGCCTTCGCGCATTTTCGGCACCGCAGCCGGCTCGCGCGATCATGCACAAGGTCGGCGGGTGCTTTATCGCTACCAGGTCGGCGCCGCTCGGCGTCTTGCAGCGTGAGGCACCGGATCTCTAGCCAGGAAAAGCCGCCGTTGACGGCCTGGTCGATGGTCGGCGATGGATCGATTGGCTCGCCATCGGCCCGCAACTGAGGCGACCTTACTCTTCCGGGTGCAGGGCGGCTTTCTCGGCTTCCAACTCGGCAATCATTTGCTTGGCTCGGTCGTTGAAGTCTTGATCCAGGATTTGTTTGGCGATGCGGCGATAGCGCTCGATCGTCTTGTCAATTTCCACGCACCTTTCGCACACGGCATTCGCGCCCCTATGCAGCGGCCCCGTTGCCGCCCCGCCATTTATGTGAAGACTCCTTTACGGCGTTTTTGTTCATTCCCCTTGACTATTCAAATCGGTCACAAGCGATTAAAACAAGCCAGCACCCAGGCCCCGCGGCGGCCTTACTGCTTTACAATCTTCAAATGGGCCGATCTTCAGGACTTGGTTTCGAGGGCCGGACGAAGCGGCTCGTTTCGCTATTCCAGATACGGCGTGAGCACACCTTCGATCCATTTCATGAATGCGCGGACTCGGCGCGACAGATTGCTCCGATGTGCGACGACGAGAGACACGGGGAGCGCCCGGCGACGAAAATCAGGTAGGATCTCGACAAGCGCTCAACTCTCAAAGTATCGGCCAATCCCCAAGAGTGGCGCCTGAATCAGGCCAAGGCCGGCGAGGGCAGCGGCTTCGTAGGTCTGCGCGCTGTTGACGTGCAGCGCACCTGGCAACTGGAGCGTCGCGTAGCTGTCGCCGTCCGGATATTCCCATCCATAGGGTCTTGCGCCCAGCATCGTCGAAAAATGAATTGTCCGATGTTCCTGACGCTGGAGATCTTCCAGCGATCGAGGGACGCCATAGCGCGCCAGATAGGCCGGACTGGCAGCGTTGACCATGCGCAACAGGCCCAGTGGTCGGGCAATCAGCGTCTCGTCTCTTATGGGTCCGAGCCGCAATACACAGTCGAACCCCTCTTGAACCAGATCGACTTGCCGATCCGTACTCGACACCTCCAGCTCCAACTCGGGGTGAGCCGCCATAAAATCAGGCAACGCCGGTACGATCGTTGTGCGCGCCACCTCGGTCGGAAGATCGACCCGCAACCGTCCGCGAAGTGCAACGCGATCGCCTGCGAACATCGAGTGCAGGTCATCGACTTCACCAAGTAGGTCGCGGGCACGGGCATGAAATGCGCGTCCGTCCTCCGTCAACTGCACGCTGCAAAGTCGTCCGGTGCAGAAGCCTGACACCGACATCTTCTTCCAGCTTCCGGACCGCCGTTGAGGCCCTTCCTTTCTGAATACCCAGGCTATCGGCAGCGCGGCTAAAGCTCCCCATTTCCGCGACCGTTATGAAAATGAGGATGGGTTCGAGATTCTGCATTCGAGCCTCGGATTGTTCACCGCAGAGAGAACAGTTCGTTCATTTCTGAGGTGTTTATCACACCTAACGGACACAATACGCTCTGAATATCGGATCCCCCATCGGAGAAATGACAAATGTCCGAAACCATCAACCTGCATCGGTTGCCTGAAACTATGACCCTGCATCGCGCCCTGTGGGCCGGCCGGATCATGAGCGCGTTTGTCGTAGTCGCTTTGGTGGCAGACGGCACTATTCAGCTTTTCGCGCCGGCACGGATTGCGAGCATGTTGCAGGAAACCGGGTTTGCGATGGACCTGACGCGTGTCGTGGGTCCGATCATACTCGCCTGCGCCATCCTCTACGCCATCCCGACCACCGCCATCCTCGGCGCGATCCTGGTGACGGGCTTTCTGGGAGGCGCCGTCTGCGCCCATGTCCGCATCGGTGAGTTGGGTTCGCCGCCGGAAATCATTTCCCTGCTTCTGGGCGCGATGGCATGGGGCGGCCTCTACGCGCGCGATCCCCGTATCCGGGCCATTCTGCCGCTCATTCGTTGAACCAACAGGGGTGCTCCCTCAAAAGCAGGAGAAGACGCATGTTTCTAGTCATGGGAATCACGGGAAAAGTTGGCGGCGCAACGGCAAAACATTTGTTGGCGCACGGCAAGAAGGACGCGCGCTTGTCCGCAATCGCGAGAAGGCGGCTAACTGGGCGGACCAGGGCGTCGAACTCGTTGACGGTGATTGGAACGATGCAGCAGCTATCGAGCGGGCTCTCAAAGGCGTTGAAGGCGCGTTCGTCATGTTGCCGGCCGTCTGGGCGCCCTCGCCCGATTTCAAAGAAGCCAAGGTCGTGATTGCGAACTATGTCGAGGCGCTTACCAAGGCACCGCCGCCGCGAGTGGTTGCGCTTTCGTCGATGGGTGCGAACAGAACCAGCGGGGTTGGGATGATCACCGCCTTGTCGCTTCTGGAGCAAGGCTGTCGCGACCTGATATCGCCGACGGCATTTGTGCGCGCAGGTGGATTCTTCGAAAACTTCCTCTACGGCTTGCAGGTCGCCCAGGGAGGAACACTACCGGTCTACTACAATCCGACAAACCGGAAATCGACCATGGTCGCGACGAATGACATCGGCGCCGAGGTGGCGTCGCTGCTGACGGGGCCCGCATGGTCGGGGCATCGCGTCATCGAACTTGGTTCGATGCTCAGCGCGAATGAAGTCGCGGCGCAACTGGGCGATGTCATGCAGCGCGACGTCAAGGCCTTCGCTGTCCCGCGGGCTGAGTGGCCGGCAGCGTTCGAACGGTTCGGCATCCCAAAAGGTCAAACCGGACCGGCTGAAGCGATGTTCGAGGCCGTCAACGCGGGATGGATGGACCTCGGCGTCGCGGGCACGGAGCACGTCGCCGGCACAACGCCTCCTCGTGATGTGTTCGCGGCGGCGCGGCAGGCCGTCATCACGTGAACCGCACCGTACCCATCAGAAAAGATCGAGGTCAAACATGAGGATACTGGTTTTGGGCGCAACCGGCGGAACCGGCCAGCTCATCGTCCGCGACGCCGCGCAGAGCGGTCACTCCGTAGTGGCGCTGGTTCGTGCGAAAGCGCGCGCCGACCTGCCGGGAGCCGAGCTGATCGAGGGCGAAGCGCGCGACGAGGCGACCCTCGTGCGCGCTTTGGACGGCTGCGATGCCGTCGTCAGTGCGCTGGGCACCGGTGTGGGCTTCCGCCAGGTCGACCTGCTGACCGTCGCAACCCGCGCCCTCGTCGCGGCGATGACCCGCACCGGCGTCCGCCGTTGATATGCGTCTCCGCGCTCGGAGTCGGCGACAGTCGCGGCCACGGCGGCTTCGTCTTCGACCGGCTGTTCCAGCCGTTGCTGCTCGGCCCCGCCTACAAGGACAAGGACCGCCAGGAAGCCGCGATCCGCGCCAGTTCGCTCGACTGGGTCGTTGTCCGCCCCGCTATGCTTACCAACGACCCAGCGCGTGGCCGCGTCAGGGCCACCGCCGACCTCGCCGGCGTCAACGGCGGCAAGATAGCGCGCGCCGATGTCGCTCAGTTCGTGGTCGAGCAACTGACGGCCGACACCTGGTTGCGGCGGACACCCGTCATCCTGTGGTGATGAGTAGTTTCATAGATAACTATTCGAACAGCATGGCCGCGTCGAACGACGTCGGCGCGGAGGTCGCAACCCTTTTGAGCGGGCCAGCGTGGTCAGGGCAGCGCGCCGTCGAGCTTGGGTTCGATGGTCACCGCGGATGTTCGGGCACTCGCTGGCTGAGGATACGCGGCCGTATGGCGCGCAAATGGATCAAATCTCCCGAGCAACATGCCGCGGCTGCCATGCCAGCTGCAAAAGGGTCGCGGCCGGACGTCGGCCCGCCTTGGCGCATTTCCGGCAGCGCAGCCGGCTCGCCAGATCGTGGACGAAGGTGGTCGGCGGGTGCTTCATCGCCGCCAGGTCGACGTCGCTCGGCGTCTTGCAGCGGGAACACCTGATTTCGAGCCACGGAAAGCCGCCATTGATGGCCTGGTCGATGGTGGGCGACGGGTCGATCGGCTCGCCGTCGGCCCACATCCGCTCGTTCCAGCTTTCGCACAGCAGCCGGTCGGCCTGCTGCAGCAGGGTCTCAGCCTTCGCCCGGACCTCGACCGACTGCGCAGCCAGGATATTGGTCATCGCACGCGCTTTCCCGAGCTCTTTATGCAAGGCCTTGCGGTCGCCTCCGGACAGGGGTGTGGGATGATGCTTCGGGGCCATCGAACGTCCGGATCGGGGCAACGGCCGGCGGCGCGCCGGCGACTACTCGAACGATGGCCAGCAGCCGTCTTCTTCGTGGCGGCCAGTCCGTTGCTGGCAGGTGTTGTCGAGCAGCCTTTGCCCGATTTCCTTCTAGACTGCGTCCTGCCCGTAGAGCCGGACGGCGTCGACCTTCTGGATCTCGACCGTCCGCCCGCAGCGTCGGCAGGCGACGCGCAGCAGGTGTTGCGGTATCTCGGACAACCTCCTCGGACGGGTTTTCAGACTGCTGGAGAGGGCTCGGGGGTCCTGAAGCAGTGATTGCCAGTATTCAGGCGGGAGCGGCTCCTCTGGCCCTCCGGCCGGCGACGCGGGCTTCCGCCTCGCCTCGGCGGCGTCGAGTCCTGCGAAAGTCGGGAACCCAAAAAAATCATCCCGCGGGCGGGTCCGGATGTGGGAACTAGGGTTCGCCGTTCGTCTCGAGTCCGAACCGTCGCCAACGAGGACATCGTCAAGGGCTACAAGGTCGACACCGACACCTTCGTCGAGGTGACCAGCACCCGGAAAGGATTGCGAGCGGTCAGAGCAGCCCATTCCTCAGGCAATGTGCATTCGTCTTCCCGCAACAATGGCTACTGCGGTTGAAACTATCGTTACCTCGACCTTGAGCAAGGTTATTCGCTTCGTTTTAGATCATATGTTCCAAAAAACATCGCGATCACCGACGGGCGACTAAAGCTGTTAGGTGTCGAAGCACGAAAGCATCTTCAAGGTTCCGTGTTTTAAAATTGCTATTTCGTTACTCAACTGCCGAACTCACCAAAGAACGCTTGCAGACACGTGAATCCGACCGCTTCGATCGCAAGCGGGGCTAACCTAACCTGGTGCTCCCGCTTCAAGAAGGTGCCTGACGGCGATCAAGCGTAACAAACGGTCTACGATTGCGAATATGGGATGAACTCAACATAGGAGGATTCCATGCTATCGCGCCTTCTCCCTTCACTAGCCCTCGTTGCGGGTTTCTACCCTGTCGCTGGCTTTGCCGCAGAACGGCCGGTCGTCGTCGAGTTGTACACCTCGCAAGGTTGTTCATCCTGCCCGCCCGCGAACGCCTACCTCAACGAACTGTCCAAGGGCCGGCGAGACGTTTTGCCGCTTGCCTTCCACGTCACCTATTGGGATCGCCTGGGATGGAAGGATCCGTATTCGCTGCAAGCCGCCACGGACCGACAGGACCAATATGGCCATCGCTTCGGCGATGGATCTTACACGCCGGAGATCGTCGTAGATGGCGCCGCCGGACTGGTCGGTTCGCATCGCAGCGATGTCGGATCAGCCATCGAAAAGGCGAAACAGCAAAATCAAACAGCCGCATCAGTTAGCGTCACGAAGACCGGCGGGGAGCAGGTTGCAATCCAGGTTGGCTCCGGCTCTGGCACCGGCCGAAATCCTTCTGATCGGCTTCGATCACGACCATACGACAGCGATCGGCCGTGGAGAAAACGGCGGCAGAACGTTGCAGGAAGCGAACATCGTCAGATCGTTCCGATCGGTCGGCCAATGGTCGGGATCGCCACTCCAGATCAAAGAACACTTTCCCGAAGGACAGGACGTCGCCGTCGTGCTCGAAGCTCCTGATGGCAGGATCATCGGAGCTTCCCGGTTGTCCGACGGCTCGAGCTGAGCGCTCGCGACGGTCGTGCGACCCGGCCGGCTTTATCGCAGGCGCAGTACGTCTGCTGCAGCCGGCCGGCCGTCATTCGGCGACACCGTAGCGTGAAATCTGAACGGTACTGGATACCTCATGGCTCTCGCTCGCTTTACGGCTCTCCTCGTGCTGTCGGCCGGATTGATGATGTCGACCGGCAGCGCCCGTGCAGCAGCCACCGATTGGGTGGGGGACAGCCGGGCGGCGGTCCGCCTGATCACAGCGGCGGATAATATCACTGGCAAGTCGACCCTCGAAGCGGGGCTGGAATTTCGGTTTGCCAAGGGGTGGCACGGATATTGGCGCACCCCGGGCGACGCAGGCATCCCGCCAACGGTAGACTGGACTGCTTCGGAAAATATTTCGCGCGGGGCAATCTCCTGGCCCGTTCCACATCGTCTCGTCATCGACGGCTTGCAGAACAGTGTCTACGAGAACGACGTGGTGCTTCCGGTCAAATTGTTCCTGAAGCATTCCCACGCTGATGCCAGGATCAAAGCGTCCATCACATACGCCGCCTGCTCGGAAGTTTGCGTGCCCCTTCAGGCTGACCTTACGCTTGCGTTGCCGACCGGGGCTGGTGACACCTCAGCCCAGTCCGGGTTGATCAACTCGGCCCAAAAGCGGGTGCCGGGCTCGCCGGATGCCGCCGGTGTCGATGTCATTGGCACTCGTTTCTCGGGCCCCGGATCAAAACCAACCCTCGTGGTGGACCTCAGGAGCAGGTCTGGAGTTTTTGTCCGGCCTGACCTGCTTGTCGAAGGCGTCGGAGATGGAATTCCGCCGGCACCGGAGGTGGAACTGCAGGACGCCGGCAGGGCCGCCCGCCTGACCGTTCGGCTTGCAGCGTTGCCACCGGCCGGCCGTCCCTTGACAGCGACACTGATCGACGAAAATCGCGCCGCTGAATTCAAGGTGCCGGCCGCCCAGGCAATCCCCGAGAGTGGTTCGCTATTTTTAGCGGCGCTGCTTTCCGCTTTGCTCGGAGGCCTGATTCTCAATCTGATGCCTTGCGTGCTGCCAGTGCTTTCAATCAAGCTTTTCGCATTTACGTGGGAGGCCGGCGGCAGTTTGCGCGACGTTCGCCTGGGGTCGGCGGCAACGGCTTCCGGCATCACGCTCAGCTTCTTGCTGCTGGCCACCTCATTGATAGGACTAAAATGGTCGGGGGCCATGCTTGGCTGGGGCATCCAGTTTCAGCAGCCCTGGTTTTTGGCGGGAATGGCGGCGCTGACGGTCCTGTTCGCGGCAAGCTTCTTTGAATGGCTTCCGATCGGCCTGCCAAGCTCGATAGCGAACGTCGCCTCCAGAAGGTCAGGCGGACCCATGATCGAGGCCTTCCTCACGGGTGTGTTCGCAACCTTATTGGCCACCCCTTGCTCAGCGCCATTCGTCGGCACCGCCGTCGGCTTTGCATTGGCTCGCGGGCCATCCGAAATTCTTGCGATCTTCTTGTGTCTCGGCCTCGGAATGGCGCTGCCCTATTGGACGGCAGCGTTGTTTCCCGGGTTCGTTCGGCGGTCTTCCGCGTCCTGGTCCTTGGATGCTTGTTGTGCGGAAATTCCTCGGCATCCTGCTGCTCGGGACGGCCGCCTGGCTAATCTACGTGCTGTGGAGCACGGCGGGCGCCTGGACGGCGGGTGTCACGGCCGCTCTGCTGGCGTGTTTGCTCGGTTATCGAGCCCTGATCAGTGCTCCGGCGGGAGGCCAAATCGCCTTCCTCGCATCGCGACGGTCCGGATTGATCACCGCCAGCCTTGTGGTCGTGCCCCTCATTGTCAGTTTCTCCGAAGCCGCTCCCGTCTTGCCATTGGCGACCGCACGGGAATGGCAGGCTTTTGATCTGGATGCGCTGCCAGGCCTGATTGCCGGCGGCAATACCGTATTGGTGGACGTGACCGCCACATGGTGCCTGACCTGCAAGGTCAACGACGCGAGAGTGCTGGAGAACGCGGAGGTTCGTTCGCGGCTGCAGCAGCCGCACGTCGTCAGAATGCGCGCCGACTGGAGTCGGCCGAACCCTTACGTTGCAGATTATCTCCATCGCTTTGCGCGATACGGAATCCCATTCGACGTGGTGTACGGGCCGCAGCAGCCGGACGGCGAAGCTCTTCCCGAGTTGCTCACCACGGGCGCCCTCTTACGGGCAATAGACAAGGCTTCAGTCCATGATGACATTCGCAAATCTGCAAATTCCGCCCCCTGATCTTGCTCGGCGTATTATATCAACTGAATTCGCGCCGGAGACCGTCCATCCCGGGATGTTCAAAGGAGAGCGGTGCTGGGGATCATTGCGTGCTCTGGTCGCTTAGCCAAATAACACGGCTGACTTGTTGAAAAGGTGAAAGCGTACAGGCCCGTTCACTTGGTTGGCGAACGAGCCTGGACGACGAGCGAGGATGAGCCTGTCTACTCCACTCGCTGATCAATGAAGATCGGGATCACTTCTTCATCTCATCCTTCTTCATGGTGTCCTTGGACATCGCATCGTCCTTCTTCATGGCGTCTTTCGACATTGCGTCGTCCTTCTTCATGCCGTCCTTGGACATCGCATCGTCTTTCTTCATGCCGTCCTTGGACATCGTATCCTTGGCCATTCCCTCCTTACCCATCTTGTCTTGCGCGAACGCAGCAGGGGCAGATGCTGCTCCCAGCGAGAAGATGACGGCGGAAGCGAGAAGCAAAACACGCGAGGCGCTCTTCATGGTGTTATCCCTTCAGAAAATGGTTTCGAACGACATCTGTCGTCAGAAAGAATACGTCATGGACATGCACCACGTTACGGGGTTCGCAAAAATAGCACCTTGAATTTTAGAACAAATGATATAAAATAAAACGTTTAATGCAATGGCAGGCGCCGGCTGAGCCGACGCCCGAGTCAAGCCACCTTCGAACGGTTCAGTTGATCGAGTACCGCGAATACGTCGGAAGGCTCCGACCGGCGGGTATACTCCGGATTGACCAGCGCGCTCGCCTCTATATGAAAGGACGATGATATGGCCCAGCGTGACGCCGTGTTTCCCGCCGACCGGCAGGACCTATACGAGAAGCACGGTTATTCCGCCGCAGTGCGATCGGGTGACCTATTGTTCGTGTCGGGTCAGGTCGGCAGCCGCCCCGATGGTTCGCCCGAACCCGATTTCGAGACTCAGGTTCGCCTGGCCTTCGCCAATCTGGAAGCTACGCTCGCAGCAGGAGGAGGCACATTCGACGACATCGTCGACGTGACCTCGTTCCATACCAATCCGGAAAAGCAGATGGGCGCGGTTCTGGCCGTGAAAACCGAGAAGTTCCCGCAAACGCCGTACCCGAACTGGACTGCCATTGGAGTCAACTGGCTTGCGGGCTTCGACTTCGAGATCAAGGTAACCGCCCGCATTCCGTCTCGTGCAGCGTCGGTGAGCCGCCGCAACCCTAAGACAATGTGGGATATGGCATCGCTGGGGTGGTCGCACATCAGTGTCGCGGAACCAGGCCGACTCGCCTTCCTGTCCGGCCAGATCGCCTCGACGCCCGGCAGTGAGGAGGTGCCCAAAGACGTTGCTGGCCAGGCAAAGCTTGCAACTGCCAGCCTCGCCGCCGCACTCAAGGAACTGGAGGCGTCAGCGCAAGACATTGTCATGCTGCGCGTCTACGTCGTGAATGCGACCATGGAAGCGTTCGGGCAGGCCATCGGCCCTCTGCGTGAACTGGTCGGAGACGCGATGCCCAGCATCACGACGATTGGCGTCCAGGCACTCTATAAGCCTGAATTCAAAGTAGAGATTGAAATGGTGGTGCGTCTCCCCTGAAGGGGGAAATACCGGACACGGCCATCGACTTCGGCGAGCGTGCCAAATGCGAAACCGCGTGATCGCAGGTTGCTGCTTCGTCCCAGAACGGGTCGATGTTCCGCATTTATGTGGTCGATCGGATGCCTGAGCGGCTGAAGGAGCCCATCCAACGACTGTCATCGCCCATCGTAGCAGCGCCAATGCCCGTGTCGGCGCGGCGAACTCCGTGCGTTCCTGCTCGCGTAGCAGATCTTCAGACGCTACTAGGCGGTAGGGATCTACTGCGCCGTCTTGCGACGTTTTGTGGATGGCGTGTTATCCAACAAGGCAAATGCCGGGCGCAAAAGTCCCTCGAGCAGTTTTCGCTCCGGCCGAACGCGCGCGAGCACGCGAATCCCCAGGAGAATGCCGAGCAGCGACTTGGAGAGGTCTTCCGCCGAAAGCGCCTTCGTGATGGTTCCGTCTTTCTGACCATTGCTGACGCATCGAAAGAAGAACCTCTCGACCTCATCAAGAAAGACGGCGACGACTTGAAAGAACTCGGCATCGTGCGGAGCGCTCTCGATGGCCGAGTTCACCAGCATGCAACCGCGGCGCTGCTTGTCGGTGAGAGACCGTTTGACGATTTCCTGCAGAAACCTCACGATAGCTTCGCGAGGCTGCAAGCTGGGCTCTATGCGACGAATGCGCTCGCGAAAGCTTTGATCCAGGTATCGGTTCAGCGCGCGAACATACAACGATCGCTTATCGCCGAAAGCGTTGTAAAGGCTTGCCCCGGCGATGTTCATTTCGTCGGCCAGATCGCGTACAGACGTCGCCTCGTAACCACGCTGCCAGAATTTGTCGATGGCGGCATCCAGCACCGCTGCCTCGTCGAACTCGCGCGGTCTCGCCATTATCGTAGGCTTCCTTTCCGGCCTCAGCGGCCACACCATGGCTGCATAGCATTCGGACCGGCCGCCTGACAATTGGCGCCCCCAAAGCCCCATGCCACTGGGCAGGTATGCTCAAACACAGCGATTCGTCGCTTTCGTTATGGAGCGTTCGATCTATAATTATGGCGGTCATCGGTGCCGATCAGAGAACAATCGGCCGTGCCAGTGGAGGGAACAGTGACGATCCAATCGGACAGCGTGCTCCCCGCGGCCTTGCGTGATCGATGGCCCTATGCGCCGCGCCACGCGAACGTCAATGGCTGGCGCATGCATTATGTCGATGAAGGGGAAGGGGATCCTGTGGTCCTCCTCCACGGCAATCCGACCTGGGGGTTCCTCTATCGCGACATGATCGCGCCCCTTGTCAGCGCGGGGCGCCGCGTGATCGTGCCCGACATGATCGGATTCGGGCTGTCAGAAAAGCCGACGCGGGAACAGGCTCATTACCTTGGATGGTCACACCGCCAATCTGACCGCGCTGATGCGTCGGCTCGATCTGACGCGGATCACACTGGTCTGCCACGATTGGGGCGGTCCGACCGGGCTCTCATTTGCCATGAGCAATCCGGACGAGGTCCGTGCTCTGACGATCATGAGCACCTGGGCGTGGCCCATGCCGCCGGCGGAATTCCACACCCGCATCTTCCCCTGGCGGATGATGCATGCCCCCTGGTCGGCCCCTATCTTCTGGGAAATCACGCGCGCTGGCCGGCACGGGGCGTCTATCTTTCTGTGGTCGATCGGGAGAAGTTTGCTGCGACGGCGCAGAGCGGCCTATGAAGACGTCCTGCCGGACCCGGCAACGAGGCTTGCTGACCTGGGTTTGGCCACGCTGGATTCCGCTGGACGGGAGCGCGCGCGCCTTCGAGCGCTTCGAGTGGCTGGAGCGGAACTGTCGCAGTCGAAGCTTCCCGACCCAGATCATCTGGGGCCGCGAGGACGAGGTGTTCGACGCAGCGACATTCTCTAGCCGCTTCAAGCAGATGATGCCCCACGCGGAGGGCCCCCACATGGTCACCGGCCGACACTTCCTGCAGGAGGACTCCGGCGCCGAGATCGCCGGACTGATCCGAGCATTCCTCGACCGCCTCGACGCACAGGAGCCAACCGCAATGACCAGTGTGTCCGTCATTGAGAAGCAGGACCTGGCTGGCAAACGCTTCGAATTCGGGCTCGGCAGAGGACCGCCTTGGCCATTACCCGGAATTCCGCGAGTTCTTCGTCCGGACATTTGATCTGGACCATAAGGGCCTGGCCGAGCCCGGATTTGTCCGCGCGCCATCGGGCACTCCTTATGCGCTTGTTTTTATCGGTCGGAGCGGCGAGCCGTTTCCTTCCGGGCTTGAGATCAGCGCCGTTGTCGATGCGCTGGAGCCGATCGATGGCGAAATGCTGGATCGGGATCTCTGGGCCATTTTGCGATGGATGATTGGCGGCGTCGGCGCTCCGTGGACGGTCGAGGATCTTGACCGGACCGGACGGCTGTATCGTGTCCCGGCGGCTGGCCGGTAGCAACCCCATACAAGGACGAACATGCGTCTATGAATGCGGGTCCCGCATGCGTCGCTCGTGCTTGCAATGATTATTGAACGATATGATCTAAAATACCATAAGTATTCCGAGTATCGGCCGACCTTGATGTCTGATCAACCAACACAATCGACCGTCTGCTCACCGACCGACCGAGCGAGTTCTGGTCGTCGCTGAAGGATTCGCATGGGCGGTTTGTCGGTTGCGATACTCTCTGGATGGTTCGTCGTCACCAGTTAGGCCTAAGTCACGATCTGGGAATCTGGGACGTCGTCGCGTTGCGCTTCGGCGAAGGGGCGTGCTTTTGACGCCGACCCTGCTGTTCGGCGGGTCAGGGTACCCTTACGGGCTTGGCTGGGCGGGATTCCGCTGGCTGTGTTGTGGGGCGCTCCATTCATATCTGCTGGTCGCAACGGGATTGCAGGCTAACGTCGGCCGACTGTCGCGTCGGCGGTCGCACCGGCACTGATGCCGATATTCGCCGGCATTTTCGTTGGGATGTCGCGCCGCCAGATCCCCCGGCGGTCGGAAATTGCGGGATACGCGCTGATCTCCATCGGACTCGTCGGCGCTGGTCCGCGGCCATGTCGTCAGACTGAGGGGCCGTCGATTCGGTTGGCATCTTGTCGCTGGTCGTCGCCGCGGCGATGTGGGCGTTGTACGCATTACGCCTGAAGGCAGGTGCTTTCTCGCCGTTACAGGCCACGGCTCTGATCTGTTTCTGGTCGGCGCTATCTCTACGTGCCGCTCTACTTCGGCTTGGGCCTTTCCAACCTGTCCGCCGCGTCCGCGACCGAGTTGTCATATCAATCAGTATACCAGGGCGTCATGATGAGCGTGGTTGCGATCTTCGCGTTCAATCGCGCCGTCGTTCTGCTGGGACCGCGCGCGGCGGCCGCCATCGTTGCCCTCGTGCCGGTCGCGGTGACGGTGTTCGCAATACCGGTACTCGACGAATTCCCGTCACTGCCGTCGTCAGCCGCCATCTGCGTCATCGCGATCGGTGTGGTGCTCGCTGCCACCCCAGTCCAAGCGAAGACAACATAATCAGAGGGAGAAAGCCATGATCCGATTCTATTTCCACCCGACGCCTAACCCCGCCAAGGTCGCACTGATGCTCGAGGAGACCGGCTTGCCCTACAAGTGGTACCGGTCGATACGAGCAAGGGCGAGCAGCATAGCGCCGGCATTTCGTGCGATAAATCCGAACGGCAAGGTGCCCGCCATCGTCGATACCGAGGGTCCCGAGGCGGAAGGAAGCGCGGGTTTTCAATTCCGGCGCGATCCTGCTTTATCTCGGTGAAAAGACCGGACGACTGATCGGCTCGCGGCGGACAAGCCCGAATTGCTGTCCTGGCTGTTCTTCATTGCGACCGGCATCGGGCCGTTCTCCGGACAGGCCGTGCATTTCCAGCATGCCGCTCCCGAAAAGCTCGCCTACGCGATCAATCGCTATCGCCGCGAAGTCGAGCGCCACTACGAGGTGTTGGACACCCACCTCAAGGGCGCGAGTTCATCGTCGGCAAGGAATTCACGATCGCCGATATCTCAGCTTGGGGATGGCTGGACCGTGCCGCGACGCGTACTTCCCGGCGATAGCGGTCCGCTCGCCGCGTTTCCGAATGTCGAGCGCTTGTTCCAGCGCGGTCGATGCCCGCCCGGCGGTCAGGAAGGCGCGTGCAATCGGCAAGGGCCATGCCTTCAAAAAGGAGGTCGATGAGGAGACGCGCGGGCGCTGTTTCCTTCGAACTTATCCCAAGGTCGCCGTCTAGGATCCACCGAGCAAGACACAGCGAGTATCAACAATGAAACTCATGGGAAGCGGGCGCTCGATCACCGGAGGCTCCAGCGGCATCGGCTTGGCGATCGCAGAGGCGATGCTGGCCAAGGGCGCGAAGTCGTCATCAGCGGCCGCAGGCCGGACGTCCTGAAGGCGGCAGCCAAGCAGATTGACAGAGGAACGGTGGATCAGTCGAAGCAGTCGCGGCCGATGTCGGCGACGGAAGAGGGCCGCGAAACGACGCTTGAGCTCGCGCTCGAGAAGCTCGGTGGCCTCGATATTCTGGTCAACAACGCGGGCGGGGTCAGGGCCGGCCGGCTGGAGGACACGACCGAGGCCGAAATCAGGAGCATGATCGAGGTCGACCTGGTGGCGCCGATCATGCTGACGCGTGCGGCGTTGCCGGCATTGCGGGCGGGCAAGGAGTTGGCTCGTCGTGAACATCACGTCCGGCATCGCGCTCGTCGCGGCGCCGTTCTATGCGACTTATGCCGGCGTAAAAGCCGGCCTGGCGAAGTTCGGCGAATCGCTTCGGCGCGAACTGAAGGGCGAGGGAGTGCACGTCATGACCGTGTATCCCGGCGCGACGAAACGCCCATGATGAGTTCGAACCGGGCGGGACCGGAGCTCGGTTTCACCCGTGAGACCCGGAAGCGTGGCGCAGCCGCGGTCGCCAGGGCATCGAAGAAGACGCCTTCGAGGTCATCCGCGGCGGCGAGGCGCGGGCCAAGATGATCGCCTTGAACCGCGAGGATCCCGCGGCCCTCGACAAGCGCTTCGTCGACCTGAAGCCTGCATTGGCCGAAGCGGTCCGCGACCACTCGGCACTCTAGCCATCGGAATAATCTCCCTTCGCGAGGGTAGATGTTAGCACCAAGGCACCAAGACAAAGGAGCTCGCTTGTGACCCATTTCGCACTCTACGTTGAACTGAAGGCAAAGCCAGGCAAGGAAGAAGATGTGGCGAAATTTCTCGAGAGCGCACGCGCTCTCGTCCTGGCCGAGACCGGCACGATCGCGTGGTTCGCCGTTCGTTTCGACAAGGCGACGTTTGCGATCTTTGACGCATTCGACGATGAAGCCGGACGGACCGCGCATCTGAACGGAGCCGTCGCCGCGGCACTCATGGCGAACGCCGCTGAGCTGCTTGCCGTGGCTCCGGAGATTCGCCAGCCTACCGTGCTGGCGGACAAGCTTCCCGCATAGCTGCGACGCTAACGACGGTCGGTCCGCTTGTGGTCACCACGCCACAGGCGGATCAACGAGGACCGATCAAGATGCTGAAGATCTGGGGTCGAGCCAATTCCATCAACGTTCAGAAAGTGCTTTGGTGCTGCGGTGAGCTCGGCTTGGAATATGAACGGATCGATGCGGGTAACGAGTTTGGCGTCACCAAATCACCAGAATATCGTCGCATTGAACCCAAACGCACTCGTTCCTACGATCGAGGATGGCGATTTCCAATTGTGGGAGTCAAATGTCATCGTTCGTTATCTCGCACAAAAGTACCAGGATAACTGCCTCTGCCCGGCCGACATCACAACTCGGTTTGACTCCGAACGCTGGATGGACTGGCAGGCGACCGTCTTTTGGCCGGCCTTGCGCCCGCTATTCATAGAACTGATCCGGACGGCACCCGCAAAACGCGATGCGATGGTGATATCGAGAGCCGAAAGCCTGTCGCTCGCTGCCGCGCGGATCCTCGACGACCGTCTTTCCGATCGCACGTTTCTCGCAGGTGACGCCTTTTCCATGGGCGACATTCCCGCCGCGACCACGGTTCATCGGTGGTATGCGCTGGATATTTATCACCCCGACCTGCCCAACCTCTGCCGTTGGTATCAACTTATGATGGAACGCCCGTCCTTTCGGGCCGTCGTCATGACGCCATTGAGTTAGATCTCCGGCTTGTCACTCAAATCGGCATTCAACGCAGTCTTTTCCGTCGATTGAAATGACTACGTGGTCTCCCCCATGAACAGGGTGCAGGCCAAGAGGCGTCCCCGCGAGCACGAGATTTCCGGGCTTCAACGCCTCCCCGAAGCGACGGAGATCACCGTCAAGCCAGTCGAGCGCCTCGGGGGCGCCACCCACCATGGCCCACAAAGCTCCAGTCTCCACGTTCACGCCGTTGATGGAAATGGAGAGGGTACGGGCGTTTGCCCAATCTTCGAGCGAGGCCGCCTTGAGATGCTCCGGGATGACCGCGCCGGCGTTGATGCCGTTATTGGCGACGAGTTCGGCAAGCGTCTTCCGCGGGGCCCTGAATACGAATTGGTGCAGCTCGATGACGGGAAAAGCCGCCGCGATCCCACCATCAGGTCCGATCCGAAACGCCATCTCGCCTTCGATCGCTGGATTGGAGTAAGCCCGATAGCGAAGGGTTTCGCCGGAACCATGGATTTCACTGCGAAAGACCCGCGCATGGATCGGACCGCTCATGCCGAACTGTTCGACCACGCCGGAGCCGATGCAGCCGACCTTATATCCGGCCACCGCGTCACCGGCGGCGCAGCGCAGGCGGGCGAACTCCATCTGAATTTTGTAGGCTTCGTCCAGGGTCAGCGACATGTCCGAATCGTCGAACATGGTTCCTGGCGTGCCCGACTGATAGTCGCCCCATTGGCGGGCGGCCATCCTCCTCAAGAGTGAAGGATCCATCATGCGTCGCCTTCCCACTGATCATCTGCGCCATGTGACGGTAGTCGTCATGTCGGATCGGTTTGCATAGCGCGCAAGTCCTTTGGTCTAAACAGCCGTCAGGCCGCCGTCGACCGGAAGGTCGATGCCGGCGACGTAGCTGCTTTGGTCCGAGGCGAGGAACAAAGCTGCCGCCGCAATCTCTTCGGGAAGCGCTTGTCTGCCCAATGGGATCATCGCAGTGATCTGCTTTTTGGCTTCGGCAGCGCCCTCTTTGGACGGGAACTGCCCGTCGAACATCGGCGTGTCGACCGTACCTGGACTTAGCACGTTGGTCCTGATCTTCCGATCCTTGAATTCGCTGGTCCACGTGCGGGCCAATGACCTCAGCGCGGCCTTGGTGGCGCTGTAGGTGCTGCGGCCCGGTAAGCCCATGTTCTTCCCGGCGGACGCCACGAGGATGATGGAAGCCCCATCACACAAGTAGGGTAGCGCCTTTTGAACGGTGAAATAAGTGCCGCGAGCGTTGGTGTTGAAGGTATTGTCGAAATGCTCGGGCGTTGCGCCGGAGGTCATCGTTTTTTCGACGAAGGCCGCGTTCGCAAAAATCACGTCGATGTTGCCCTTCTTCGCCACGGTCTCGTAGAGGCGGTCGAGGTCGTCGAGCTTTGAGATGTCGGTCTTTACGCCGGTGACGTTCTTGCCGATCTCTGCGACGGCCTTGTCGAGCTCGGCCTGGCGGCGACCGGCGATGAAGACATAGGCGCCCTCTTCAACGAACCTCTTGGCGGTCGCGAGGCCGATGCCGCTGCTGCCCCCCGTGACGACGGCGATCTTGTTTTTCAATACAGACATGTTGTTTTCTTCTTCGTTGAATGCAGAGCCCATGGGGCGTGTTTCCCCGACGCTGGCGCCGAGTTGGTATGCCGTTTCATTCAGGACTGCCTCTCGCCTGGGCCACGTTGCTTCACAGCCAACCCGGCCGGGTTGCTTGTTGTCGTCTTGCTTACCTTATCGCTCGTCTCCAGCGGGACACGATTGCCATTGAGGCAAAGGGCCATGAGAATGAAGACTGCGATCGACAGGATATACTTGCGGGTCAAGACCTCACCAAATGTGGCCAGCAGTTCACTGAGCGTTTCGTCGGTCAGCGTCTTGGCGCCGGCCAACTCGTCGCACGCACGGCAAAGCAAAATATAATCCTGCCCGACGCCAGTGACCGGACCATCCGAGGCGAAAGCGGCGATTTCGTCTTCGCTGAGCCCTACGTTGCGGCCGATCGATGAGTGGATCTGCCACTCGTAGGGTGCGTTGCAATCCTTTGCGACGCGCATCATGCACGTCTGCCGGTGCTTCGGGTTAATGCCCTCAGGGCCGAAGATCGCGTTGACCAAATCGATCACGCCTGAGAAGTGGGCTCCCGTTCCGGCGAACAACTTGACGACGTTCAGCGTCGTGTCGGGCTGATAGGCGCCGCCGTAGTAGCCTCGATGACCGGCCTGATGACGTCATCGTCTGGGAGCGGCACCGTCACCTGTGTGTACTGAAAACCTTATCCGAGTTGATGCCGTGATGGAATTGCCTAAGCTGGCGGAATGATCGGGCTGCTCTTTTTCGCTCTGGCCGTCATGACCTCGCCGTTCAAGTCGAAGGTGCGGCTTGAAGCTGAGAACGCGGTGCTTCGACATCAGTTGATTGTCTTGAGGCGCAGGCTCCATGGTCGCGTCCGGCTCACGAACCATGATCGCTGGTTCTTTATCGAGCTGTATCGCTGGTTTCCATCAATTCTGCAGGTTCTCGCAATCATCCGGCCCGAGACGCTCGTGCGGTGGCACAGGGCCGGCTTTCGCTGCTACTGGCGTTGGAAGTCGCATCCATTAGGAGGGCGACCGCAGATCGACACGGAGCTGCGCGCGTTGATCCGGCGGATGGGCATGGAGAATCCGCTGTGGGGCGCGCCACGCATCCACGGCGAACTGCTTAAGCTTGGGTTTAGCGTCGCTCAATCAACCGTCGCCAAGTACATGGTCAAGCGACGTGGACCGCCCAGTCAGGGGTGGAGGACCTTTTTGCGAAACCACGCTCCGGACATTGCTGCCATGGATTTGTTCGTGGTCCCGACCATTGGCTTCAAACTGCTGTATGGCTTCGTGATTGTACGGCTTGATCGTAGAGGCCTCGTCTGGATTAACGTCACAACCAACCCGACGGCGGAGTGGATCGCGCGGCAGATCACCGAGGCTTTTCCTTGGGACGGGGCTCCCCGTTATATGGTCCGGGACCGCGATCGGATCTACGGCGCCATTGTCACACGCCGATTGCGAGCCATGGGCATTCGGGACAAACCGATTGCACCAGCCTCGCCCTGGCAGAATGCCTTTGCTGAACGGCTGATCGGATCGATCCGTCGCGAGTCCCTCGATCACGCAATCATCTGTGGCGAGACGCATTTGCGCCGGGTCCAGATATCCCACGCTGACTATTACAACCGTTTTAGAACGCATCGGTCCTTGAACAAGGATGCTCCGGTCTCTCGCTCGGTACAGCGCACCGGTGTCATTCGTTCAAGCGCCATTCTGGGCGGCCTTCATCACTACTATGGTCGGATTTAAGTTTTCGGTACGTACACGTGCGTTGGTCCACAAAACGAAGAATTGAGCGTATTGACGCGGGCGCCCCGGCTGACACAATCGCGGCGGTGTTGCGGGCGTTGAAAGCCGGCGCATGATAGGCCCGACCGGCGCGGTGCGGGTGATGGTGGCGACCAAGCCTGTAGACTTCCGCAAGGGCGCCGATGGACTGGCGGCACTGGTGCGCGAGAGCCTGGCGGCGGATCCGTTCTCGGGTGCGGTCTATGTGTTCCGCGCGAAACGGGCGGACCGGATCAAGCTGGTGTTCTGGGACGGCACGGGTCTGTGCCTGTTCGCCAAGCGACTGGAGGATGGCATCTTCCGCTGGCCGAGGGTCGAAGACGGCGTGATCCATTTGTCGGCCGCGCAATTGGTGGATGGACGTGTCCATGCAGCGCGTGAGACGGTGACGCCGGCGCAACCGGGCTGAACTTGTTGCTGCGGCGAAGTGAATCAGCCGCGTTGGGATTGTCGCAAAATGCCGGAAAATGTGATCTGGCTTGATGATGCCGAGCGACGCATTGCCCGACGATCCCATGATGCTGAAAGCGATGCTGCTCGCCGAGCGGGTGCAGAACGAGCGGCTGCGTCAGATCATCAGGGACCTGCAGCGCCACCAGTTTGGGCGCCGTGCGGAGACGTTGCCGGAAGACCAGATGCTGCTGGGTCTGGAAGACGTCGAGCAGACAGCTGCGAGTGATGCGGCTGGTACGGAGCAGGCGACGCCGGCCGCGCGACAGGCCGGAGCTGCGAAGCGGCGTGCCAACCGCGGCGCGCTGCCGGCGCATCTGCCGCGGATTGAGACCACCATCGACCTCGATGATAAGACCTGCCTCTGCTGCCAGGGCGCGTTGCACCGGATCGGCGAAGACAGGAGCGAACGGCTGGATATTGTGCCGGCGCAGTTCCGGGTGCTGGTCACGATCCGGCCGAAATACGCTTGCCGCGCATGTGAGGATGGCGTCGTGCAGGCCTCGGCGCCAGCGCGGCTGATCGAGGGCGGGCTACCGACCGAAGCCACCATCGCGCAGGTGCTGGTCTCCAAATATGCTGACCATCTGCCTCTGTACCGCCAGGCGCAAATCTACGCCCGTCAGAGCGTCAATCTCGACCGCTCCACGCTGGCGGACTGGGTGGGACATGCCGCCTGGCATCTGCGTCCGCTGCACCAACGCCTGCTGGACAAGCTCAAGCAGCGGCCGAAACTGTTTGCCGACGAGACGACGTTGCCGGTGCTGGATCCCGGCCGCGGTCGCACCAAGACCGGGCAGTTGTGGGCCTATGCCGCCGACGACCGACCATGGGGCGGATCCGATCCGCCGGGCGTGGCCTATGTCTACGCCTCAGACCGCAAAGCCGAGCGGCCGATCACCCATCTCGACGGCTTCAAGGGCGTCTTGCAGGTGGATGGCTATGCCGGCTACCGCAGACTGGCCGAGCGCGGCGACGTGCATCTCGCGTTCTGCTGGGTCCATGTGCGGCGTAACTTCTACAAGCTCGCGACTCCCGGTCCTGCGCCGATTGCCAGCGAAGCGCTTCAGCGCATTGCTGCACTGTATGCGATCGAGAAGGACATCCGTGGCCTCAGCGCCGAGGAGCGTTGCCTGGCGAGGCAGCACAAAAGCCGACCGCTGATCGACGCATTGGAGCCGTGGCTGCGCACAAAACTTGGTCTGATCAGCCAAAAGGGCAAACTCGCCGAGGCGATCAACTACGCCCGGTCGCGCTGGGAGGGCTTAACCCGCTTCCTCGACGATGGCCGCATTGAGCTCGACAACAACACCGTCGAGCGTTCCATCCGCCCGATCACGCTGAACCGGAAAAATGCTTTGTTCGCCGGCTCTGACGGCGGCGCCGACCACTGGGCCACCATCGCAACGCTGATCGAGACCTGTAAACTCAACGAAATCGATCCGCTCAGCTATCTCACCGATGTTCTCGCCAGGATCGTCAACGGTCATCCCAATCGCGATATCGACGCGCTATTGCCGTGGGCCTACCGAAACCAACCCCTCAGAGCCGTGGCCTGAGAACATCGCTTACACATGAACGATATGATCGAAGATAAAAAATAGAGATGTGCTTGCTTCAGTGCCTTGATGACGATGATTGCGCGGTGGTCGCGTCGTTGTCGGGAGAAGGCGATTTTTTATCGAACCAAGTTGCTTCCTTAACATCTCTTTAACTTCCCGATCCTAACGTTTCCTCAATAAAAAAGCCCCCGGAGAGCGGTGAACTCCCCGAGGGCCTGGCTTAAATCCGCGCTGCGATGGTCATTGCCAATTGAGCGGCGGACAGTAGTACTCCGGCGATAGCCAGAGCGGTCATAAGGTCCATATGAGACCTCCTTTCGTGGTCGGGTTAGCGACCACTGAGAATAATCCTCCGAAGTAGTTAACTAATTCTTGCGATCGTGAGTCTCGCATCCCTCCGGTTGCGGCATCGATGCGAGCTGCAACTGCGGGACACCGCTGATCCCGGCGTTCCAGCGGGCGATCGACGCGAAAGCGACTAACCCGAAAAAATCCAACCGTCAGATCGCCGACGACCTTGGGATCAATCGCAGAACGGTCGACCGTGCCCATTGGCAAACCAGGTGGGGTCAACGCCCCACCCGACGATCGCCCACCATCGACAAGCCGCCGAAGGGCAACCTTTGAGATGACCAGAATGATCGAAATGGTGTCAATGTTCGAAATGGTGCAAGCGAATTACTATGGCCAATCGCCGTTCAACTCGGTGCAATCCCTTAGCGTTTGTACTCTTTGCAATGTACAGCCTTGATCGCCGCGGCGGCCCCTGTCACATCAAATTCATAGGGCAGCTCCGAGTCGTCGGCAGGTAGCAGTGTCAATTTCAAGCGTTTTGCATTTGCGAGTCCTTTAACCTCGGCACTAGATGCGTCTCCAAGGCTAATTGCCTCTGGTGGAAGGCTGCGGCTGTAAGGCTTCGTCTGAACGGGGGCGGCGTCATCGTATTGGTAGCGCCACGCTATAAAGCCATTTGCTGGCTTCTTTGACAAAATAATCCCGAATTGTATTCCGGTCAGATCAGGATGCGTAAAACATTCTATCTGGAGGCGGGCCGTGACGCCATTAAGCGGCGCTCGCGCCTGTACGCTTGCGAGCGTTCCCACTAGCAGTTTGCTGAAAAAGGCCTCGCAAAGGCCGACGGTTGATGATTCAGTTATATATCATGAATCGTCGGGGGCTCGCATGCGGGGCGCTTTTACGGATCAGGGCGGGTTGTTTTCGTACATCTCGCCGGAAGCGCGGGTGCCTGCGACCCACCCGCTGAGGAAGATCCGGGAGCTTGTCCGCGATGTTTTGAGTGAGCTGAACCGTAGCCTTGGCAGGCTTTACGCGAGCGAAGGACGGCCCTCGATCCCTCCGGAGCAATTGCTGAGCGCGTTGCTGCTGCAGGTGTTCTACGGCATTCGGTCGGAACGCCAGTTGATGGAGCAACTGGACTATAATCTTCTGTACCGCTGGTTCGTGGGGCTTTCGCCTGATGACCCGGTCTGGGACCCGACCACCTTCACCAAGAACCGGGACCGGCTGCAGAACGGCGAGGTGTTTACGAAGTTCATGAGCAAGCTTCTGAACCATCCGCAGGTCAAGCCTCTGCTGTCGGACGAGCATTTCTCGGTGGACGGAACGCTGATCGAAGCCTGGGCTTCACAGAAGAGCTTTCGTCCCAGGGACGGCAGCGGTGACGATGATGACGGCGCGGACTTCCACGGCCAGAAGCGCAAGAACGATACCCATGCCAGTACCAGCGACCCCGACAGCCGGCTTTACCGCAAAGCCGCCGGGCGGGAGGCGAAGCTTTGCTATATGGGCCACGCCACCATGGAGAACCGGCATGGCTTGGCGGTGGCCGGCATGGTCACGCACGCCAATGGCACCGCCGAGCGCCGAGCCTCGGAGATCATGCTGAAGGCCAAAAGCAAAGCTGCCGGCCGCCGCATCACAGCCGGTGAGGACAAAGCGTACGATACGGCCGATCATGTCGCCAATCTTCGCGCCATCAACGTGACACCACATGTGACGCAGAACCAGGCCGTCACCAAAACCGGCAAGACCCGCAACAGCGCCATCGATGAACGAACCACGCGGCATCCGGGGTATGGCATGTCGCAATCGCGCCGGGCGATGACTGAGTGCATCTTCGGTTGGGGCAAGCAGCACGGCACCATGCGCAAGACCAAACATCGCGGCATCGCTGGGGTCGCTGCCGACTTCATGCTCAATCTGATCGCCTATAACCTGATCCGCATCCCCAAACTGGTTGCAGCGTAGCCAACCTGGCGTCCAGACCACCGAAGCGCTTCAAACTCTCGACCAAATCATCCCAACAATGGGACCCGCGGCAGAACAAACGCTCAATTCTTTGGGTTCTTCAGCAGACTGCTAGAGGCGAAAAGGTGGACATCACTTTCTTGCCGGTCTCGACTTTCCAGGCAGCGAACGCGCTCGTTGAGATGGCTAGGAAAAAAACCGACAAGATAGTTCTGCGCATTTGTGCCCCTTTATCCCCAACGAGCATATTGCGCCTATTTCAACCTGAGAGACAATAGGAGTTGTTCAAAAGGTCGAACTGGGTGTATCGATCGTCTGCCGCCCCAAGGAAAATACGATGTCGCGTAAAGAAGTGGTGCCTGCTCTCGGTTTGGAGTTGTTTTCATGTCCGCATGTCGATTGCGGAGCAAACTCTTCGCAAACTTGGTTCAAGTTATTTGTGAACAGGTACGAAAAAGGGAAATCCCCTTGGTTGCCAAATGCAGAGGACGTTCAAAAGTTCAAGAAGGCTGAGAAACAAAGCGAGTTTATTGATTGGCTTGTGAAGATCGCCTCGCGTCAGGTATTTTTTGAGAAACAGGAAAATACCGCTTATCTCGATACTGAGTTAGCAAGCGTTTTTGCGAGTTGGTGCTACAGTTGCAGTCAAATTTCTATATGACGTGCGGATGAAATAATTTATCCCGTGAATTATATTTCGGTCGAGCCAAATGAGGGTATGCCCGCCGATGTTAAGTTAGATTTTTTGGAAGCAAACGAGATACTCGACAAGTCTCCCAGAGGCGCCGCTGCCCTGCTGCGTTTGTGCGTACAGAAGCTGCTGATTTATCTTGGCCAGAAGGGGAAGAATATAAACGACGAAATAGGCAACCTTGTGCAACAAGGCTTGGATAAAAGAATTCAGCAAGCGCTCGATGTCGTTCGGGTTGTTGGAGACAGCGCCGTCCATCCCGGTCAGATTGACTTGAGAGATGACAAAACAACGGCAGCTAAGCTTTTCGGACTTGTGAACGTCATTGTTGAATCGCAGATCACGCAAGCGAAGCATATTAGTGAGCTATACGAGTTTGTTGTGCCAGAAACGGTCAAAGCTCAGATCGAGCAGCGCGACGCTCCAAAGCAACTTGAGCTTAAAAAAGATTAGTTGGCGTTCCAGGGCGTCACGGGGCAGGGCGCCGAAGGTCATTTGACACCCGCCGACAGTAACGCAAACAGAGCGCTGTCGCCGTCGATTTGGGCCGCCTCTCGGCTGGTCTCGTATCCATGCAACACTTCCGTGCCACCCTCGGATACGTCCCACTTCCACAGGGTTGGCTCTTGAGCCGTTACGGTGACTTCCAATAGGCGGATCAGGGAGCGTTTGACCATCCCGACACTATGCGCCGGTATCGCCGCTGTTCCAATGGACAAGTTCGCGTGGGCCGCAAGTCTGGTGGGGGCCCTTAGCTGGCGGACTCTTTCACGCGAACAGCTCCGCGCCGGCCTGGGTGAACCTAACGAACGTGCCGGACCTGTGCAGTTCGAGCCAGCCGCGCTCGATCGCCAGCTTGAGCCCGGCGCTGTATTCCGCCGGCGTTGCCTTGTGTTCGAACAGCATCGGGCCGTTGACCAGCTCGATGTAGATGCGACCATCCATGACGGCTTCGACCGAATTGGCGATTTCGAGCAACTTGCGGGCTGCGACTTCAGGGTCGGCGTAGGGGCGATCGGCAGTAAGCTTCATGCCATCCACTTGTTATGTTTCCCCTTGACCGGCTTGGCGATTGGAACGTCCGTGCGACGGCGGTACTTGCCTTTTTTGGGCCGATAAAAATTGGACAGATCGGAAGCCGCCATCGTTGCTTTTCGCATTTCAAGCTTCTTTCTTATAGAATTTTCGGCTCTCGTAGCCGTTTCATCGTGAATTCGTAATTATCGCACTGTAGGTGCCGCCAGCTTTCCACAGCCGTCTCGAATCGGTCCTTCGGGAATCGCTCGAAATACTCCGCGCGCCACCGCTCGAGCCGTTTTCACCTCCCTAGTGAATTTGTCTCTGACGTAGGGGTCGCGTGGCATGGACGCATTCAAGCGCGGTCGGAAGCGTCTGGCAATCAGAAGGTAGGCTGGGAGCCGGGGCACCTTTGTTGGCATCTGGTTTGCTCGGCGGAAGACGGCACAAAACCCGTGCGGCGGTGTTTGCTCCACTATGGGCTTATTCATTTTCGAGCCGATCAGCGTCAATGCAAGCGCTCCAGGTGGTGCATGCGTTCTGCGAACGTTTGCTGATGTCGGTGCTTTCATGTTGAACGCAGTCGAGCTGCCGCGCCGCTTGTCGCCACACTGGAACGTCGTCCGCCAGGATCTGGTGCAGGCCCGTTTCGGGGCAAGGCGCGCGGAGGTCCATCAGGCCATGCGTGACGCGCTGGCGGCTGAGGGCTGGCTGGCGGATTAGGAGGCGTGGGTCGGGCCACGGAATTGATCGTTGGTATCGGCGTTGGTATCTGAGGTGCGGCTAAACAAAAATAATAGCTAAATCAATACATTAAACGGAATACTACATTCCTTATCAAGGATTCGTTCTTTCAAACGTGCCGGGCACGCTCTTGAAGAGATGGCGCCACGCGTGGTTCGGCTTCACACACGCCTTCAGGCGTTGGACCAGTGACCTCGAGCCAATTACGGGCAGATGTCAGCCCGATGCCTGTCGAGGGGAAAATCCCGGTGGCGCCCTGCGGGCCTCACCTGCGCAAACCCGCCCAGGCACCGGTAGTCTGCGTCGCTCCTGCGGCTCGGCCCGAACGGCCGGAGATGATGGTCATGCGGATGCAACTCGAATTGAAGACGCGAGGCTTCGACGACGGTCCATCGAAAGACGCCGGACGCAGGACGCGCGAGCACTGCGGGGGGATTCCAGCTCGTCACCAAGCTGCCGGACACCGGTACGATGGACAATTAGACGCTTTCGAAGCTTGGCATCGTCTACTGAACGGCTACCACTGCAGCAGAGGCGCGACGCTTTGGTCACCTGCTGATGCACAGGCCGGCTTCCCATGAGTGTGGGAATTCTGTGGGGAAATTAAATTCCCCTGTTTTCCTCAAAACGCCGTTTGTTCTCGAATTAGTCCTTTGGCCTATTTTTTGGAGATGACCGGAAGTGCCTGTCGAATCTTGGCTATTTGTAAGGCTTGTTTGCAAAAAGAGGAACAAACGAGGGCACTGAATTCAAATTTGCCTGGGCGCCATTTCTCGATCAATACGATCCGCCGTTGATCGGACGTGCGCTCGGGCGGCGGCGCGGCTGGTTGCTCGTGGCTATTCTCGCCGTCATGGCCATGCTGGGCGGTATTGCCTTCGGCGATCCAGGCCATTGGATCTGGTGGACAGTCGGGTTCTCCTTCGCGCTTGGAATTGCGGGCGCAACGCTCGATCTCGTGCTCGACGGCTGGCGTATCACGAGTGTGCGCCCGCCGGAGAAACAGGCGGTGCTGTCCTCATGGACCGAGATCGGCTGGCGCGTCGGCAATCTCGCGGCCGGCGCAGGCGCGCTCTACCTCGCCGATCATGTCGGCTGGAAGGGCGCCTATCTGTGCATGGCGGCCCTGATGCTGGTCGGGATCGTGGCGACGCTATTCGCGCCCGAAGCGCCCTCCGACATGCAACCCCACAAGCCGCACGCCGGCTTCGTTGAGACGATCTGGGCGCCGATCCACGAACTCCTCACGCGGCTCGGCCCGATGGCGGTCGCGATCCTGTTGCTCGTCGCGGGCTTCCGCATGCCTGGCTATATCTCGAGCGCGATGGCGGTGCCACTCTTCAAACACCAGGGCTTCTACGAACACCGATATCGCGACCGTCACCAAGGTCTTCGGATTCTGGATCGCGCTTGGGGGCACCTTCATGGCCGGGTGGCTGATCCCGCGCATCGGCATGATGTCGAGCCTCCTCCTCGGTACGGTCGCGGGCTCGGCCTCGCATCTCGCGCTGCCTCCTTGCGGTGCACGGCGGGGATGGCGGCAAGGCCTTCGGGGTCTTTGCGCTGGCGGTCGGCGTCGAGGGCTTTGCCTACGCCTTCGCGTCGATCGTGCTCATCACCTACATGTCAACGCTCGCGTCAGTGGAACACGCGGCGAGCCAGTTCGGCCTGCTGACTTCGGGCAGCATCCTGGCCGGGTTCTCGGGCTTCGTGATCGAGCATACCGGCTTCGTCTGGTTCTTCATCTGGACCTCGGTCATCGGCATCCCGGTCGCGCTGCTGGCGATCTTTGTCTGGTACCGCGTCGGGATATCGGACGAGGCGCCGATCCGGGTCGGGGAAGCGCATTAGTCTTACTGCGTCACAAAAGAAGACGCTTCGATTGCCGAGTGCAACAGGGACAGCGTGAGAGGTTCCGGGCGATGGCAACGATCAGTCTTCGCCGCATCGTCGCAATCGAGTTCGGGATGTGACGTTCGGGTCGCAGTGGCGGAGCCTCTGGGTCGGTAACCGTTGGAAACCGCAAGTTTCTTGAACGGCCTGGTGGAACGAGATCCCGAGGGGGGAATCGTCTCCCTCTCGGAGACCAGGAATCCGTAGGCCGCGATGCACAGCGTAGCGTGGTGGTGGAAGCCGCGCCAACCTCGCCCTTCGAAATGCCCGAGCCCGACCTCTTGTTTGAGATCCTGATAATCGCGCTCGATGCGCCATCGCAGCTTGGTTAGATCGACTAGCCTTCCGAAAGTGATCGTTTCCGGCAACGTTGAAAGCCAGTATTTGGTCGGCTCGTCCTCACCTTCTGGCCATTCGATCAAAAGCCATTCTTCCGGTCGGCTTTCGGTGAGCTGGTAATCTCGATGCGCGACGCAAACGCGCGCGCGAGCGAAGCGCGACGATAGCCGCTCGGCCGCACCCTCTCGCCACTTGATCGTGCGCCAGACCCGCTTAGGAAGGCAAAGAGCAAGCTCCTTGACCGAAATCGGTTGATGCTTGTGGTCGCGGCGCAGCAGCTTTGGTGGTCGCCCTTTGCCCGACCATTTTTTCGGCGGCAGCGGCGCCGTGTCGGATGCCCACACCGTGGTGTTTGGCAAGATACCGGCCACATAGGTCAACCCCAACGCGCTGATGCTGGTCCGCAGGTCCGTGTTGCAGCCATATCCGGCATCCATCAGCACCACGCCGCGAGCAAGCCCGGCTCTGCAGGCCGCTTCGATCTGCTCAAGCGCGATCTCTGGCTTGGTCTTAAAGCTGATCTCCTTGGGCACGCCCGCTTTGCGCCGACGTTTCTTATCTGCCGCCCATTCCTGCGGCAGATAGAGACGATACATCGCCGGCAGACTGGCGTGGTGATTGGCAAGCGACAGGGACACCGCGACTTGGCAGTTATCCTGCTTGCCGATCTGCCCGCAATATTGACGCGCCACACCGACCGAATGCGCTCCCTTCTTGGGAAAACCGGTGTCATCGATGATCCACGCTTCGATCGGTCCATGGCGCTCTATCGCCGGCAGTACCATCTCGCCCACTTTGGCCAAAACACCCTCGTCAGACCAGGGCGATTGGCCGACGAAGTGCAGCAGCGACTGATGCTGCGCCGCCGTCCGATCAGGTGCCGTCACCGCTGCCATCGGCTCAACGCTTTTACGCTCCCCCGGCATGATTAAGCCGATGCAATAATCAAACAACGGCCGGGCCCGGTCCGCATGTCCGATCACGCTCACAAGTCCCTCGACAAAAGCCGAAAATCGCGATTCACTGCGGTCTGATGTCCGGAGATCCATATCAGCCCCCGTTGCCGATGCCTGAATCTCAACCGCTAACTGATTCTCACAGGACCTCGCCCGCGACCTTTTGAATCAGACACTTTTCTGACTCAGTAAGATTAGCAGTCTGCTGAAGAACCCAAAGAATTGAGCGTTTGTTCTGCCGCGGGTCCCATTGTTGGGATGATTTGGTCGAGAGTTTGAAGCGCTTCGGTGGTCTGGACGCCAGGTTGGCTATGCTGCAACCAGTTTGGGGATGCGGATCAGGTTATAGGCGATCAGATTGAGCATGAAGTCGGCAGCGACCCCAGCGATGCCGCGATGTTTGGTCTTGCGCATGGTGCCGTGCTGCTTGCCCCAACCGAAGATGCACTCAGTCATCGCCCGGCGCGATTGCGACATGCCATACCCCGGATGCCGCGTGGTTCGTTCATCGATGGCGCTGTTGCGGGTCTTGCCGGTTTTGGTGACGGCCTGGTTCTGCGTCACATGCGGTGTCACGTTGATGGCGCGAAGATTGGCGACATGATCGGCCGTATCGTACGCTTTGTCCTCACCGGCTGTGATGCGGCGGCCGGCAGCTTTGCTTTTAGCCTTCAGCATGATCTCCGAGGCTCGGCGCTCGGCGGTGCCATTGGCGTGCGTGACCATGCCGGCCACCGCCAAGCCATGCCGGTTCTCCATGGTGGCGTGGCCCATATAGCAAAGCTTCGCCTCCCGCCCGGCGGCTTTGCGGTAAAGCCGGCTGTCGGGGTCGCTGGTACTGGCATGGGTATCGTTCTTGCGCTTCTGGCCGTGGAAGTCCGCGCCGTCATCATCGTCACCGCTGCCGTCCCTGGGACGAAAGCTCTTCTGTGAAGCCCAGGCTTCGATCAGCGTTCCGTCCACCGAGAAATGCTCGTCCGACAGCAGAGGCTTGACCTGCGGATGGTTCAGAAGCTTGCTCATGAACTTCGTAAACACCTCGCCGTTCTGCAGCCGGTCCCGGTTCTTGGTGAAGGTGGTCGGGTCCCAGACCGGGTCATCAGGCGAAAGCCCCACGAACCAGCGGTACAGAAGATTATAGTCCAGTTGCTCCATCAACTGGCGTTCCGACCGAATGCCGTAGAACACCTGCAGCAGCAACGCGCTCAGCAATTGCTCCGGAGGGATCGAGGGCCGTCCTTCGCTCGCGTAAAGCCTGCCAAGGCTACGGTTCAGCTCACTCAAAACATCGCGGACAAGCTCCCGGATCTTCCTCAGCGGGTGGGTCGCAGGCACCCGCGCTTCCGGCGAGATGTACGAAAACAACCCGCCCTGATCCGTAAAAGCGCCCCGCATGCGAGCCCCCGACGATTCATGATATATAACTGAATCATCAACCGTCGGCCTTTGCGAGGCCTTTTTCAGCAAACTGTTAGAGCGTTTTCCAGCGAACCGGATACAAGTGGCGAGCCCGCCCTCAGTCTGCCATTTCGCATCCCGGAAAACGGCTTTGAACCTGTCTTCCCAACTTGGCGTGCGTCTTTGCTATCGTCCGCTGCTGGGCGGCGCGAAGCAGGCACAAATGGGCGAAAGGTCTAAAATTACCACGAACAGATCTCTTTCTATCGTCGAGTGCGGCTGCGCAGCGAGCTTACAATTTCCGTTGATGCGTCTTGCAGGGCAGCGAGGTGTTGGGCCGCAAAGTCCTCGACCGAAAACGCCGTCTTGAGCCAGAGCATATTGATCGCTCCCAGCACCTGCGGGCCATCTCGCAAGGGTACGGCAATCGAGAATAAGCCATCAGCATGCGGAGGGCCGCCATAATAGCCTCCGACATGGCTTGGATCGCGGGTCGCGTAGCCACGCGCGCGTACCTCGGCGAGAATTGCATTCAGACGAGCCAACTCTCGCGCCAGACGGTCCTCGGCTTTACTTGAGATGCGCAGCATGTCGATAATCCGCTGCCGCTCTTTGGCAGGGCAATAAGCCAAATAGGCTCTTCCCACTCCACTCAGCAGCCAATTTACCGGCAATCCGACTCTCTCGGCCTGCAACAGAATTGGGCTGCGGGCACGGCTGGTCTCTCGGATTTCCATGTGATCGCCGGCGGGCACCATCAGATCGGAGGGCCACGACACGCGCTGGCAGAGGCGCTCCAAAACAGGTGCGGCGGCCTCGGCAATGCGATCACGGTTTTCCCGACGCGACGGCACGCGCGAAAACGTCGCGCCGATGCGATAGCGCCCGTCGGCGAGACGCCGGGTCACGAGGCCCGTTTTGGCAAGCGTGTGCAGAATGCGTAGCAGGCTCGGCTTCGAGATGCCCGTAAAGACGTAGAGTTCCTGGAGCGAAGAATCGGGCTGCATCTGCAGCGCCTGGAGAACCAAAAGGCCCCGTTCGAGGCTTTTGATCACCTTCGGACCTGCCATCGCTACGCCTTCCGTTTCACATGGTGGAATGAGGTGTTTCACGCTGTGGAATGTAATGTTCCACAGCGCGGAATGCACGTCGATTTCTCTGGCGTATTGGGCAGTCTGGTTCACAGTCAGCGTGCCTGCAGGTTGCGACTTGGAATTGCCGAGTCCATAGCACCAAGGGAGAACTTTTATGACGCATCCATTATTTTGCCGGACGAGCTCGTCCATCGCTGCTTTGGCCATGCTTGCTTTCCCTGCCACACAAGCCGCCGCGCAGGCTTTGTTTCCTTCTGGGGCGATACGCCTCGTGGTACCGTTTTCGGCCAGCACGCCGCCCGACATCGTCAGCCGCGTCATCGCCAAGGAGCTGATGGAGGGAGAAGGCTGGCGCGTGATTGTCGAGAACAGGCCCGGTGGCATCACCACCATCGCCGCCGCCGATGTCCTGAGCCAACTGGCGGACGGTCACAGCCTTTATGCCATGTCGACACCGTCGGTCGCCGCGCCTTCTCTAGTTCTGAATATCGGTTTCAACCTGGACAAGGACTTCGAGCCGGTCGTCAAAGCGACGGTTTCCTACAACGTCCTGGTGGTAAACCCGTCCGTGCCGGCCAAGACGGTGGCGGATCTGGTGGCGCTGCTGAAGAATCAGCCCGATAAGCACACATTCTCATCGGGCGGCTTCGGCGCGCCTGCCCACCTGATCGGCGAGCAGTTCAAACTACAGACCGCTACGCGGGCTCAACACGTGCCCTACGCGCAATTTCCGCAAGCGATTGGCGACTTGCTGAATGGCACTAATACTTTCATGTTCATCACCATGCTACCGGTGGTCGATCTGATTAGAACCGGCAAGCTGCGGGCGTTGGCGGTGACCGGATCGAAGCGGGTAGCGATCCTTCCCGACGTGCCGACCATCGTGGAAGCCGGTTACCCGTCACTGGTGGTCGAAGACTGGACCGGCTTTGCGGTCAAACGCGGCACGCCGAAGGAAACCGTCGCTCGGCTGAACGGAGCGATCAACAAGGCGCTGCAGAAGCCGTCCCTCCGGGAAGCGCTCGCGAAGATAGGCGCCGAGCCCGCGGGCGGCACGTCCGACGAATTCGGCCGTCTCGTCAGCGATCAGATCGCGCACTGGAAGAGGATCGTCGCAGAGGCCGATATCAAGGTGCAGCAATAGTGGCAGGATTGCGCGTAACGTTTCTCGGGACGGGGGTGCCAATCCCTCGTCCTGATCGCTTCGGCCCGAGCACGCTGATCGAAGCGGGCGATCACACTGTCCTGATCGATGCCGGTCGCGGGGCAACCATGCGGCTGTTTCAGCTTGGCATTCCAATTGGCCGCATCGACGCACTGCTGCTCACGCATTTCCACAGTGATCACACGGTCGGCATTCCCGACCTCTGGCTCACGGGCTGGTTGAGTTCACACTTCGGCAACCGCCGGCGGCCATTCAGAGTGATCGGGCCTGTCGGGACCGCGAGGCTGATGCATCACCTCGAAGCGGCTTATGCCCATGATATCGAAATTCGCATCGAGGACGAAAAGCTGGCTCGCGATCATGTTGCGATCACGGTCAAGGAATTCGAGGAGGGTGGTACTGTTTATCGGGCCGGCGGTCTCCGCGTGATTGCCTTCACAGTCGATCATGGCGAGGCTATCAAACCGGCCTTTGGCTACCGCATCGAATACCAGGGTCGGGTCGCCGTCATCTCCGGCGATACCCGCTACAATACAAACGTCTTGCGCTATGGCGCCGGCGCCGACGTCCTGATCCATGAAGTAGCAATGGCGCGGCCGGAATTGCTGATCGAAGCCAACATCCAGCGTATCATCAACCATCACACTTCGCCGCAAGAAGCCGGCCGTGTATTCACGCAGACGATGCCGAAGCTGGCCGCGTTCACGCATCTCGTCATGTTGGCAAGCGAAACAGTCGCGGAGCCGACAGTGGAGGAACTGATAGCGGCGACGCGAGAGACCTATGCCGGGCCACTGGAAGTCGGAGAAGACCTGATGAGCTTCGAGATTGATGAGACTGTTACCGTGCGTAGGCTAGGCTAACTAACCAGCGTAGCAAACGATGTCGGCCATGGTCAAAGCCACATCTGTGGAAGGTCCGGTTCTGGCGCCAAGCAGCCCTTAGCGGGTTGCCTGCCGATGTCTGCTGTGGGGGTAGCGCAGACGAGCGGCGGAAGCAGAGGCACTTCCCTTTTTGACCCAAAGCCATCGCGGGCGCTGAACAAAGGCACGCCGCGAAGACTCGGCGGTTGTTGCCGGCGGTATCCTATGACACCATCCAGGCACCATTTTCGTGAGTTCTGGAATGCTTATGCCACGTCGGAAATATCTTTGGGAAAAGCTGTCGGATGAGCAGTTGCTCAATCAACGTCTCAGTAGCCTGAGGGTTACGGTCGAAGGCACCTGGCTCGAGGATTGTCTCAGCACTCTGAATGATGAGCTGCAAGCGCGAGGCATCCGGCTGCGGCCACACGCATGGATATCGAGTGAGTGGTTTAGTCCGGCAGATGTGCCCGGCATTGCGATTCCTTTCTATCTCGCCCATCCCCGCCTGATGAAACTCGAGAAGAAAATGATGCTCGACGTCGAGGGCGGCACCTGGTCCGAGTGCATGGCCATTCTCCGGCACGAGGCAGGCCATGCCGTGCAGCACGCCTACCAGCCGCAACGCCGCCGGCGCTGGCAGCAGTTGTTCGGCCCGTCTTCGAAACGCTACCCGCGCCACTACCGGCCCAATCCGGCCAGCCGGCGTTTTGTCCAGCATCTTCGGCTCTGGTACGCGCAGAGCCATCCGGACGAAGATTTTGCCGAAACCTTCGCGGTGTGGTTACGGCCACGCTCGAACTGGCGCACACGGTATGCCGGTTGGCCAGCGCTGAAGAAGCTTGAATATGTTGACGAGCTGATGGACGAGATTGCCGGGAAGCGGCCGCCAGTCACGACTCGGGAGCGCGTCGATCCGCTGCATCAGCTCAACCAAACTCTTGGCGAGCACTACCAGAAAAAGCAGGCGTTCTACGCGTTCAAGCCGCCGAAGACTTACGACCGCGACCTTTCCCGTCTCTTCTCCGCCGATCCACGGCATCGACGGGAACAGCCGGCCTCGGTGTTTATCAGGCGGCACCGCGCCCAGATCAGGCAGCTGGTCGCGCGATGGACGGGCGAAAACCAGCTTACACTTGATGCCGTTCTTGACGACATGATCTCCCGCTGCCGTGAACTCGATCTGCGTGCCGCCGGCTCTGAACGAAAGCTCGTGATCAACTTCACCATCCTGTTGACCGCCAAGACGATGCAAACGCTGTTCGGACCGTCGCGGCGGAAATGGATCGCCCTATGAGACGCCTGCGCGTTCTAGTGCTGATGCACCCGAACTTCGTGCCCCCGGACTCCACCGACGGATACACCGCGCAGGAAATCAACGAATGGAAAACCGAATTCGACGTCGTGAGCACCTTGCGTGCGGCCGGCCATGACGTTCGCCCGCTCGGCGTGCAGGAGGAAATCAAGCCGGTGCGCGACGAGATCGAAAGTTTCAAGCCGCATGTGGTGTTCACGTTGCTGGAGGAGTTCCACAATGAGTCGGTGTATGACCAGCACATCGCAAGCTATCTCGAGCTGATGAAAATCCCGTATACCGGGTGTAACCCGCGCGGTCTGATCCTGGCGCGCGGCAAGGATCTGTCCAAGACGTTGGTGCACCATCGCCGGATCGCAGTGCCGGCCTTTGCCGTGTTTCCGATGCGCCGCAAGGTCAAACGGCCGGCGCGCCTTGCGCTGCCGCTGATCGTTAAGAGCCTGAACGAGGATGGATCCTTCGGTATATCGCAAGCATCCATCGTCGATACGGACGAGAAGCTCGCAGAGCGAGTCGCGTTCGTTCACGAGCGCCTCGGAACTGCCGCCATCGCCGAACAGTACATCGAAGGACGTGAACTATATGTCGCCGTGCTCGGCAACAATCAGCTGCGCGTTTTGCCGGTTTGGGAATTGCAATTCGGTAGCATGGGCGGTCAGGGCGCACGGCAGATTGCCACGGAAAAGGCTAAACACGATCCCAGCTATCAGGAACGCGTCGGCATTGTAGACGGACCGGCCAAGAACCTTGCGCCGGAGGTATCCGCCCGCCTTAAGCGAACAGCGAAACGCATCTACCGCACACTGAAGCTCGACGGATACGCACGCATCGACTTTCGCCTCAGCGCCGATGGCACTCCGTATTTCATCGAAGCGAATCCCAACCCCGAAATAGCGAAGAGCCAAGAGTTCGCTACAGCCGCTCGGCATGACGGGCTTGACTACCCCGACCTACTGCATCGCATTCTGGCCCTCGGAATCAGGCGAGCAAAGGCAGGCGCATCCGTAGGCTGAAAGGCAACGCAAATCGGTCATGCACAGGGCTGGTGCGTGCTCGGAAAATTCAGACTGAATCGCATAGTAATAAGTTAAGTCATTTCCTTGGCGGCTTGTTTTCATGCCAAGCCAGGGTGTCGCCCTTTTGGCACTTTTGGGACATGCCTGCGTGCCTGTCGTATGTCTGCTTTCGATTCGAGCCTGCCAAGGGCCGCTACTGGTGCGAAGCGGCCGCTCGCGCAATGAGTGGTTGTGGAGCGGTCGCCGGAGCGGATAAGTTTCGGGCGCGGGGCACTTAGCGCTTATTCGCGTAGCCCGGCTGCCTTCAGGGCAGCGTGATATCTTTGCTGGAAATCGGGGTCGCGGTAGGGCGGCAGTCGCGAGGAGATCGAAAACTGGGGATCAACAGTCAACAGCATTTCTGTCGCTGCCCTTGCCTCCTGCTCACGATGGAGAAAGATCAAGGCCGTGATCTTGGCGCGATGACCTGAAGTGAGCTGTGGCCCTTCATCGATGCTTTGCTGAGCAAACGACAATGCCTTTTCATAGTACCCCGAAATCAAATGGGCAAAGGAAATTCCCGTCAGCATCGAAGCCATTCGGGGATCGCGTGGACTGAGCCTCATTGCACGGTCGAAGTGCGCGATCGCACGCTCGGTATCGGTGCAGGCACAGACCTTCACCCAGCCAAGGCTCAACAAGATTTGAGATCCATTCACATTGAGGCGGGCGGCCTTCTCCAGAAGGGCAATGGAGCGGTGATGATGCCCCCAAAAGCCGAGAGTAAGAACCCGCCCATCGCAGTACAGATGGATTGTTGGAGTCCTGGGCGATAGCCTCCCTCGCGACGGCGAGCGCCTTGGCGGCATCGCCGGTCGTGCCCCATCCCCGTATCCGGCAACTCATGTAGGTCGAGGAAAGAAGCGCCTTGGCAAGTGCGTAATCCGGATCGAGGGAAATTGCCTTTTGGGCATTTTCGATCGCGGCGTCACTGCCTGCGCGTGTGTACAGGGTATATTGCTGCAGGGCTCGGAGATAATAATCATAGGCATCGAGATTGCCGGTTGGCTTGGCATGCGAACGATTGATCTCGGCTTGATTGACGCTGGTTTCGATGGCCCCGACCACGCGCTCGGTCACCGCGTCCTGCAACTCGAACACGTCTTTCAGCGCGCCATCGAATTTCTCCGCCCAAAGATGTGCGCCGCTGGACGCCTCGATCAACTGCCCGGTGATGCGGAGGCGACCGGCGGCCTTGCGCACGTTGCCCTCAAGCACATAGTGGACACCGAGTTCGCGGCCGACTTGCTTGATGTCGACGGCACGGCCTTTGTAGGTGAAACTCGAATTGCGCGCAATCACGAACAGCGTCGTGAAGCGCGAAAGCGCGGTAGTGATGTTTGCGTATGCCACGCCTGTTCGAAGATCTCGCCATGGCACGCCTCGACGGTCGCTTCCCACGTCTGATCGACAAGCTCGCGCGAGTTCAGTCGCTCATTTTAGACGATTGGGGCACCCACACGCTCAATGACCAGCAGCGATCTCCTGGAAATCTTCGAAGAGCGCTACAGGCGCAAATCCACCCTGATTACCGCCCAGCTGCCCGTTGCCCAATGGCACGACATGATCGGCGAGCCAACCATCGCAGATGCCATCCTCGACCGGATCATCCACAACTCCCACCGTATCGCCCTCGAAGGCGACAGCATGCGAAGGAAAAAAGCTGCGCGCCCCTTGACCGACGTCGAAAACAGCGAAACGAGTACCAACTGACTTCAACAACCAGGCAACCGAAAGCCGGCGCCGCCACGCTGTCCGCGATTTAGCGAAACTGCTGTCCGTCAGTTAGCGAAACCACTGTCCCGTTTTTGCGAAATACGCAAATGATGCTTTGTAGCCGTAGACGCCGCACCACGCGGAGGGAATCCGTATAGATCCCCCTGCGTCGGTACCCTCGGCGATGGGTAGCAGTCCGTCAGCGACCGCCGCCGCGCTTCCTCCAGAGGAGCCGCCAGTGTTCTTGGCAAGATTGAAGGGATTACGAGTAGGCCCGAACAGGTAGTTGTCACAGGTGCCGCGGAATCAGATGCCGTTCGCCGACCTGCTGGGCTGGGCCACGATCACGATCGAGATCGTCGGCGGGCTACTCGTTTTCTTTGGCGCGCTAATACCTACAGCCGCTGTGCCGATGATCGTCGTCCTTTTGGAGGCAATCGTCACCGTACACCTTCCGAACGGCTTCAGTTCGATCAAATTGGTATCCTACGATGCTGCAGGCGCGCATTTCGGGCAGCCCGGCTACGAGACCGATCTGCTCTACCTCGCTGGATTGTTTGCGCTCTGTTTCGGGGGCGCCGGCCCCTTATCTTTCGATGGGTATTTGAATGCGCGCAGGAAGGCCCTCGTACGTTGAAACTTAGGCTCCATGAACATACGAAGTGCCTGGGACGGGAAAATCTCGTCCTCCGCAGGGAGCCCCGGTTTCTGGCGCGCTGCAAAAGTACCACCCGGAGAGGAGCGGCGGTCGTTTTGAAAATTTGGAGTGCTTATCGTGAAAATGTCAGTGACTTTAGCTTAGCTCAGAGGCGTCTGGCTCCAAACACACCACTCATCAACGGAGGATAAGGACAACGGCTCCGATAAACGCGTTTATTAACTGAAGGGACAATCCGTTTCCGAGGAGAATTCCTAAGTGCGGCGGTGGGTCGGCAATTAACACGGCAACAAGTCCGACAAACAAATCACCGGTCAGTCCGAGGCCACCACCTTTCACCAGCCAAGCGTTTACTACCAACGAGCATTGGCCAGGAAGTCCTTCCCTCGGTCCATGCCACGCATCTCACGAACCAGAGCCGGCTCTAATTGTCGACGTCGTTGCAAAATCGCCGGCGCGGACGATCGCCAGATCGGGCTTCCATTTTTCTACTGCAAACGTAAATTACGGTGACGCGAGCAGGCATTGGTGGTGCAGCGAGAGCGCCGGGTTGGGAAAAGAAAAACCTTAGCGGCCTGTGGCCACTTAGATATGTTGTACAAACGCTAACGTGAAACCCTAGGGGAGGCTCAGCTCCTTTACTCTCGCTCGAATCGGACCGAACGGTCCCAGTGTATGTTGAGCTGAACTAAATCCGTCCGCGTATGGACCGTAGGAAGTGTCGACTGGCTTCTGCAGTCGATTCGGGTAGTCTTTCGCGAGATCGATAGCCTGGGGCCTGTCGGCACTGACAATATAGCCGGCGATATCATAAGCGTCTTCCTCGCTTAGAGCAGGGGCTGCGAAGGTCGTGCCAAACGGCATATTGTTTCTGATGAAGGCGGCTGCTGTCAGAAGATGAGCCATGCCAGCGCCGCTATTGAAGCTGTCCGGCCCCCTTAGCGGCGGAAACTGATAGCCTAAGCCAGTTGCCGCTCGCTGTCCAGAGTCCATTCAATTCATGGCACGCAGCGCAGGTTTGAACGAATAACTGTTTCCCGCGGTTAACATCGGCTCCGCGCGCGGGCTCTTTAAAGGTCAGCACACCACCGCCCACCGGTCTGGTGCCAACGGGAACGCCATTTGAGAGCCATCTAACGTAGGCGAGGAGCGCCGTCATCTCTTGGCTCGAACGGGGTAAGGGGTGCCCGTTCATGCTGCGCTCCATGCAGCCGTTGATACGATCTTCGAGTAATATCACATCGCCCTCACGTCCTCGGTATTGAGGAAATTGGCCCCACAGGCCAACCAGCGGCATCGCATATGGCTGCGTGCCGCCCTGCAGATGGCAGCTCTGGCAATTGAGATTGTTACCGGTAAAGCGCTTTGAAGAATCAGCGACGTTCGGACCCATTTGATTAGCGGTGTCGACCAACAGAGCATAGCCGCGTTTGACTAGCTTTCCAAAGGGGTCATCGCCGACGGTCTTGATGTCGGGCGGTGTCCAAGCCGAAAGATCCACTCTCGGCGCGTCTGTGGCCCCACGCAGCGGGATCGATATTGCTATGACCGCGGCAATCAGGATCACCGGAACGATGACGCTCAAACACGGCATTTTGATCATGAGTTCGCATCCAATATTATGTCGTCGACTACGGTCCTATCATCCCCACAAAAGCTCGTCTCGACTTTTATCCCGTTACTATTCGTTCCTCACGAGCTGTGTGGATTATCCTTCACCTGGGTTGCAGAGACGTTTCAACTCATCACAGATAGGTTACAGCTGCAACAGTTCACGAGACTGTGTCGATGCTGTTTCAATTGAAACGCCATTTCCGAACAACAGAGACAATCGCGTAACGAGGCCACGCTAGTTTGCTTGCGACCCAATCGCGGAGCATTAAGTGGATAACCGTCTTCAGAGTCCCAAAACAGTCATACGCCGCAAACGTGGAACCTTTATTTAAGCACGACAGTATCCAAGGTTGCATGGCAATGTCGTGCGCCTGTCAGTGTTTGCTTCCGTGTCCAGTATCCGGTCTGGCCCCGCGCAGGTCGGACCCACGGCACTGGAGATCGGTGTGGCGCTCGCTTAATAATTGGCTGGTCGAAGACGCTGCCGCATATGCTGCCTCGATTTATCCGACCAAGGAATCTATCGAAATTCTATCGAATCTTGCGAGCAGCTCGTATTGCGGCGGATGATGGGGATTCAAGATCGTCCAAATTGTCAAAAGGAGGTCAATTTGGGGGGACTAGGATACTGCAGTTTCCAAGGCGCGCGACGCCAAGGGAGCTTTGCTCGGAACACATGGCGGCGCCCCCCAGTATGTGGAGACGGTCTTATGAGTTGGCCGGATCTGTTATGACGCTTTGGAGATATTGGCGCGTGGAGTGCCGAACTCGGCGAGCGATCCAGTCCTTGGCGAGACTAGATGATTATACGTTGGGCGGTTTGGGGATTGGAGACCGGTCTTTGATCGAACACATGGTTCGGTATTGCATCGACTGTTGATGTCCACCGTTCGGTCAATCAGATACTGCAGGCACCTTTGACAGATCGTCGCCCGACTGTCATTTGTGCTAGAACGTCTCAACGGAAGGAACGAAAGTGTATCCGACGCCCCGCTCTGTGTGGATCATGATGGGCGCGCTCGGATCTGCCTCGAATTTTCGACGTAGTCGTAGAACTTGGACGTCAATGCTTCGGTGGGATACATCGTCGTGCAATCGCGTCGTGTGCAACAGGTGGTCGCGAGTTAGAGGCCGTTGGGGCGACATCAGGAAAGCCACAAGCAGTGCATATTCCGCCTTTGTCAGCAGCACCAACTCTTGCGCCGGATTGAACAAGCTTCGGGTGCGCTTGTTAAGTCGCCAGCCGGCGAACGGAAAACCGCCGCGCTCCAGCGATTTTAGTAAAGTTTTCCGGCTCATATCTTGGCGTCGAAAGACGGCTCGGATTTTGTGCCAGGAGTTCTCGGGGGCAGTTCGGTTTCTGAACGTAGTCGTCGGCACCAAGTTCGAATCCAACGGTACGGTCGATTTCGTCTACCCGATGCGCTGTCACGATAATAACCGGGACGTCGGATCTCGACCGCACTTGCCGCAAAACATCTAAGCCGTTTTCCTGGCCCAACTTCAAATCGAGGACGATCAACGTCGGTTCGGCCTGATCAAGTAATTTGAGAAGGTCTGATCCGCTCGTCGCAGTCTGTACTGCAAGGTTGTTGTCCTACAAATATGAAGCGAGAATATCCCGTTGTGTCGGCTCACCCTCGACCACTGCGATGTATTCAGCTTTGGACATCAAGCGCCCGACCGCTCGTGTTAGCGTAGAAAACCTTTTAGTCATTAGCTCACATTCTCGACCGGTCGGTTGTGATGTCCGGTCCCATACCTTGGTCTGGGTCGGCTCGAAAACGAGCTCGTAGCGTGTGCAGAAACGACGAAATGACTAAGTTGAATATCCAAATCTTGCCTTGAGTATGATGCGGTTCCCCAACGTTTGATAATGCTTTGTTGTTTGCGCTGGGGCGGGCGCGGCCATTCCTTGTGATTCCTGAATGTTGCAATGCCAAGAAACACGAGCAACTTCTGTCCCAACGCCCCAGGATTTGGGCGATATTGATTGGGCCGTTGCCAGGGTGTCCATTTTCGATTTCCATGAAGGCATACCAAGGTAGGCTATTGCCATCACATTAGACAGATGGCGGCCAGTTGTCTTAAAGGCCATGACTTACGATCTTACAGGTTGGTTGGCGTCTGCCCGATGCGGTTGTGGAAATTTGTGCGGCTCAATGCCTCATCGCTTGTCGTCAAAGTGACTGACTTTAATGCGCAGGCAATCGTCGGAGGATCGTGACTTGGATGCAGCAGCCACCGCCGCGCTGGATGCCGCCCGGCGTATGCCGCCGGGCACGGAGAAATGTGAGGCGTTGAAGAAAGCCGGGCTTCTGCGTAGGGCAGCCGACGCGCGCGGAATTCGCAAAGCGCGGGAGGCGACCAAAGTGAGGTCTTTAAAAGCTTCCTTCTGCGCGAGATCACGTTCCCACAAAATACGGATGAGGGCCTATGGACGCCAGCCGTTGTGCAAGGTGTAACACGCGTATGAAAGCAGTTAACGAGGACCGACGGCAGGACCGAACTTCGGTGTCCTAAGTGCGATAAGATTGCAATTCAGATCGACGCAGAATGTCGACAGATGCTTCACATTTCGCTCATCGTATGGCCTTGCCAGCAGCAACTCAGCAAGGGAATCAATGACCCTTTTGCAAAGTTCGCCAGCTTTATAAGTCAAGTGAATTGAATCATAAGCGGCGGGAACTTGAGGCGTTCGATTTGACTGCGTCGAATGGACGCTAATATTAAGTAACGGGGCACAGGATGGGAACTGGATTCAGGCCGGTTTCTTTCGCGTCGATCGATGCTTTTGTCGACGGCCGCTCTCTGATAGCGACCAGTCCACGGTCGACGGCCAGGACCATCGCGGGCGCGCTGCCCTGGGAGCTGAACGGCGGCACTTGAAGGATCTGGAAGAGGGCACTCTCTTGCCGATGTTGCGGATGACCGGAAGGACCAGGTCAAGGTCGTCAAAATCAACACCGACAAATCCGGCAAACACGCAACCGGCGTGACCTTCGTCGACAGCGGCGGCGAGGCGTGGGAGCAGCCGGCGGATCTCGTGATCCTTTCCGCTTTCTCGGTGTTCAACGCGCAATTGATGCTGCACTCGGGCATCGGGCAGCCGTACGATCCGGCGACGGGGGCGGGACGGTAGGACGGAACTCCACCCATCAGACGATCTCCTCGGTGAACGGCTTCTTCGACCACACGAAGTTCAACTTCAATCCGTTCATCGGTTCCGGCTCGATCGGCATGTGCATCGACGAATTCAACGGGGACAACTTAGACCAGGCCCGCTCGGCTTCGTCGGCGGCGGCTATGTCGGCCAGGATCAGACCGGCGCCCGCCCAATCGAAAGCGCGCTGACGCCCCCGGCACGCCCAAGTGGGGCGCCGCGTGGAAGATCGCCATCAAAGGACAACTACCTGAGCAGGATTAGTGAGCAACCCAAAATTGGCCACTTGCTCCGTTCGCACAGGCGTGCGAATTGAGCAAGTCAACGCATTTTTGAAACGTCCAGCGCTAACGTCTGGCGAAACCGAATTGCCAGAGGGTATCTACAGTGAAGCCCCCCCGTAAGAAGACCGTCGCTGAAACTGGCAGATCGCCCTTCAAGACAGACATAAAGCGCGCCGATTACGTGGCAGCTTTCGCGCGCGGGCTCGAGATCCTGCGGATTTTTAATCATGAAACGCCGCATGTGTCGGTAAGTATGGCGGCGGAGTGCACGGGCCTCAGCCGCGCCGCGGCACGCCGCTTTCTGCTGACCTTGAACGAACTTGGCTATGTCAGCATGAGTGGGGAGTTGTTCGAACTTCGCCCCAAGGTTCTGGAGCTGGGCTTTTCCTACATCTCGACCTGGCCAACGGCTGAGCTCGTTACGCCATTCCTGCGCGAGGGTGTGCAGGTGATGAACGAGAATGTGTCCTTTGGAGTACTCGATGGCTACGACGCCGTCTACGTGGCCAGGGCGGAGGCGCGCAGGCTCGTCCACAGCCTGGTCATTACGATCGGATCGCGCGTGCCCGCGGCGCTGTCTGCGATGGGCCGGGTGTTGATCGCCAACCAGCCGGACGACACTATCGCGGCATTCCTCAAGCAAAAACCGCTCCCGCGGCTGACGCCTGCCTCTATCGATCGCCCCGAACAGCTCCGCAGCGTTCTAGACGACGTCCGTCGTAAAGGCTGGTGTCTGGTGACGGAAGAGTTCGAGCAGGGCGTGATGTCGGTGGCGGTGCCGATCATCGGGGAGGGCGGCCAAGTCGTGGCTGCCATCAACGTGGGGGCGCCGACGACGCGGGCGACCGAAGCCGACATGATCGAGCGTTTCCTTCCGGCGCTGCAGGAAGTCGGGCGCAACATATCCCACGCCGTAACCATGCGCGGATCGCGCTGATAGCGCTTCGCAGGCGAAGGCACTCAGCGTTCAGGCCAGCGTTAGCATTCAAGCCAGCGATTGGATTACGCGGCAGCAGATCCGGCATCTGCGGCTGTGATTCCGACCCAGGCAGCGGGCGCTGCCTAATATCCTGCCAGTTTTGCCAGAAATTGCCCCTTTGCCTCCCGTTGACGCGGCCCGTTAGTTTTGTAATTATGATTTTCGCACAACTGTGCGAAGTTAGATTGCGAGCTCGATCTTCGGAGACCCGTCAATGCCCAGCAGAATTTCGCTCCATCTCGGCGCGCGTGTGGCGTGGCTCGGTGCCGTCGCCGGCCTCGCTTTGTCGGCCACCGTCGCTGCCGCGGCGCCCTGTGGGGGAGATCGTCCTCTGGCGATCGGCGTGTTCGGGCCGCTCACTGGCGCCAGCAAGGACTTCGGCGAGATGGCGTTGAGCTCTGTGAAGCTCGCCGCGGCCGATTTCGTAAAAGCGGGCGGCTGCAGCATAGAAATCAAACTTTACAATTCGCAAGGCGCGGCGGCGCAGGCGCCGGCGCTTGCGCAGCGGGTCTTGCGGGATGCGAGCGTGATAGCGGTGATCGGCCCGCAGTTCTCGGGCGAAGCCAAGGCTGCCCTGCCAATTCTTAACGCTGGCGGATTACCGGCGGTAACGGCCGTAGCAACCAACCCCAGCCTGACGCAGCAGGGGTGGACTTTCTTTCATCGTACGTCCGGCAACGATGCAAATGAAGGACCGGCAGATGCCCGCTACATGATCGATCGGATGAAGGTCGCCAAAGCGGCTGTCGTGGACAACTCCGGCGAATACGGCAAGGGCATCGCGGACTACGTACGGCAGACGCTCACGACGGCGCACGTCGATGTCACTGTCTCCGAATCGATTGATGCGGGCGCACCCGACTATTCCGCAACCATCAATAAGATCAAGGCGAGCGGCGCCGAGGCGGTTTATTGCGGCTGCTACTATGCAGAGGGCTCGCGCCTGCTGACGCAAATGCGTCAGTCCGGGGTGAAGGCCACCTTGATTGGCGCATCAGGACTATACGAACATCGCTTTCTTGCCGCTGTCGGTGTCGCTAACGGCGATGGCACGGTCACCTCGACCCAGGCTGTGGCTCCTGGTCATTTCCAGGGCGCAGCCGATTTTGAGGCGGGCTTCAAGGCCATTCACCACACCGACCTCCTTCCGTACGCGCCAGAAACCTATGATGCGGCCACTGCGGTCCTGAAAGGAATTCAGGCCGGCGCGGTCACCCGCCCCACGTTGAACGACTGGCTGATCGACAAGGCTGATTTCCAGGGTGTCAGTGGTCGTATCAAGTTCGACAAAGAAGGCAATGTGTTGGGCTCGGAGACATCGTTCTTCGTAGCCAAGAGCGGTGCGTTCGAGTTCCAGACCAGCCTTCGCGACGGGAAGTGGCAGTGACCGCCGGACTGATCAGCCAGATCGTCCCGTTCACAATCGCTGGTTTCGTCACGGGCTCGATTTACGCCCTGCTGGCCTTCGGTTACGCGGTCATCTATCGCGTGCTGCATCTGATCAACTTCGCTCATGCCGAAGTGTTCATGTTCGGGAGCTTCGGCGCGTTGATGGTCACTGAGGCGTTAGGCATCGTGCCGTTCGCCGAGGCTAACCAGCCGCACGGCCTTGCTCTGATCGGCGTGTTTTGCGTCATTGCCATCGCGGCGGCCGTGATCTCTGGCCTTATATCGGCAGCTCTGGAGCTTGGCGTCTACCGGCCGCTGCGCCGGCATGGCGGCGGCAATCTGGCGGCCCTGATTGCGTCGCTCGGCTGCTCGCTGTTCCTGCAGGAAGTCGCAGCGATCTGGCAGGGCCGGGATCTGGTCACTTTTCCCTCCCTGTTTGCAAAAGCGCCGCTAGTGGAGATTGGGCCGCTGCTGATCCGCAACGATCAGCTGCTGGTGCTCATCCTGGCTCTGTCCACGACCTGCGCGCTGTACTTGTTCATGCAAGCATCGCGCTTTGGCCGCAGCATTCGCGCCGTGGCGCTGGATCAGGAGGCGGCGACGCTGGTTGGCGTGGACAGTTCGAGCGTCATCATCCTCGCCTTCGTGATCGCAGGCGCCAGCGCCGGCGTAGCGGCGACGCTCTATCTCGTGCTGTACGGCAGCACATCCTACCTCGCCGGCTTCGTGATTGGCATCAAGGGTTTCACCGCGGCTGTGCTCGGCGGCATGGGCAGCATCAATGGTGCGCTGCTTGGCGGGCTGTTGATCGGCCTGATCGAGAACTACGGCGCCATGGTCACCGGTTCGCAGTGGCAAGGGGTCTATGCCTTTGCCGGACTGCTGCTGATCCTGCTGGTCCGTCCGCGCGGGCTTATCGGCGAGCGCGCCGTCAAGGCGAGGATGTGATGCGTCGCTTTCCCCCCGTCGCCATCCTCGCTTTGATCGCCTTCTTGTACGTGTTGCCGCTGCTGCACATTCCGCTGCTCGATGCGGAGGAGGCCGATTTTGCCAGCATTCTATTCTATCCCGTCGGAATCTACGTGCTGCTGGCGATCGGGCTCTACGTTGCGGTCGGCCAGGCCGGCTTGCTGAACCTTGGCCACGTCGCCTTTTTTGCGGTGGGCGCCTACACGATGGGCCTGCTCAATACCATGTTTGGCCTGTCCTACTTTTTCGTGCTGCCGATTGCGATGCTGATCGCCATGCTGTTCGGTCTGCTGCTGGCGATTCCGACGCTGCGGCTGCGCGGCGATTACCTCGCCGTCGCCACCATCGGCTTCGCCCAAGTGGTGCAGATCGTCCTGACCAACGCCGACATCTTTGGCGGCGTGCGGGGCATCAGCAATATCGCGCCGCCGCCGTCGATCGGCCCGCTGGTCTTCGGCGTGCTCGATCCGCTGCCATTCGACTGGCTCGTGCTGACGCTGATCCTGCTGAGCTACGCGGCTGTCCGCCGGCTGGAGCGTACCCACATCGGCCGCGCCTGGAGCGCGGTCCGCGCCGACGAAGACGTCGCGGAACTGATGGGCGTGACGACCTTTTATTACAAGGCGCTGGCGCTCGCACTCAGTGCCGGCATCGCCGGTCTGGCCGGCGCGACCTATGCAACCAAGGTCAGCTTCATCAGCCCCGAGACCTTCGACGTGTCGCTTGCCATCTTGCTATTGGCGGCGCTGGTCGTCGGTGGCACGCGAAGTCTCCCGGGGGCCGTGCTTGGAACGGCGCTGATCGCCTATATGCCGGAGCGGTTTCGCGTCTTTGGAGACTATCGCATGCTGGTCTTCGCGGCGGTCCTTGTCGCGATGATGATCTACCGCCCGCAGGGCCTTGCCAGTCTTGCGCGGATGGCCGGCCTGCGTCGCCGCGTTCCGGAGCCGAAAGCCGCTGACGATGTCGTCGTCGTCGTGGACAAGGGGAAATCCCATGTCCTCCGCTGAAGCTACTGCCGTGCAGCCTGGGCTCGCGATAACCGGAGTTGAACTCCGTTTCGGCGGCGTCACGGCGCTCGATGGCCTCACGCTTTATGCCGCGCCAGGCGAAATCCTTGGCGTGATCGGTCCGAACGGCGCCGGCAAGACATCGCTGTTCAACGTTATCACCGGCGTGTTTCAGCCCGGTGCCGGCACTGTACAATTCGACGGCCGCAGCCTTGCCGGATTGCGCCCGCACGCCATCACCGCAGCCGGAATCGCCCGCACGTTTCAGAACATCCGCCTGTTCGAGGATCAGACCGTGCTCGACAACGTGATGCTTGCAGCGGACTGCCGGCGAAGCGATGGCAGCATCGCCGCGCTTTTTGGCCTGCCATCCAATCGAAGCGCAGAACGTGCCGCGCGGACGCGGGCACAAGAGGTGTTGTCGTTCGTCGGCCTCGCTACGCGCGCCGAGCATCTGGCGCGCAACCTGTCCTATGGTGCGCAGCGCCGACTGGAGATCGCACGCGCGCTGGCGACCGGGCCGCGGCTGTTGCTGCTCGACGAGCCCGCGGCCGGGTCGAACCCGACAGAGCGGGTCGAACTCGCAACGGTGATCAAACGCATTCGTGGCAAAGGTTGCGGCGTGCTGCTGATCGAGCACGACATGGCGATGGTAATGGACCTCTGCGACCGTATCGCCGTCCTCGAATTCGGCCGCAAGATCGTCGAAGGACTGCCGCGGGATGTGCAATCCGACCCGCAAGTCATCCGCGCCTACCTCGGTGACGCCGATGCTGCTTGACATCACCGACCTCAAAGCCAACTACGGTCGCATTCCCGCGTTGCGCGGTGTCTCGCTCAATGTTGCGGAAGGCGAGATTGTCGTTCTGATCGGCGCCAACGGTGCCGGCAAGAGCTCGCTGCTGCGGGTGATTTCCGGCCTGCGCCCGCCGGCCGGCGGCGCCATTGCATTCGCAGGCCGGCCGATCGACGCCATACCGGCGTTTCGCCGTGTATCGGCGGGCATCTGCCAGGTGCCGGAAGGCCGCCGAACTTTTGTCGCGATGACCGTGCTGGAAAACCTGCAGCTCGGCGCCGTCTCGCGGCCGTCGTCGGAACGGGGCGACCTGGGCGCCGAGGTCAATCGCATCTACGAGATGTTTCCTCAACTCGGCGAACGGTCATCACAACTGGCCGGCACGCTATCGGGTGGCGAGCAGCAGATGCTGGCGATTGGTCGCGCGCTGATGGGCAAGCCGCGGTTGCTGCTGCTCGACGAGCCGTCGATGGGGCTTGCTCCGATCGTGACGGCGCAGATTTTCGCGATGATCCGCGAAATCAGCCGCCAAGGGGTGACCATCCTGCTCGTCGAACAGAATGCGATTCAGGCGCTGCGGCTCGGTCACCGCGGCTACGTATTGGAAACAGGGCAGATCGTCGCCAGCGGTGCATGCGAAACTTTGTTGCATGACGACAGACTGCGCGATGCTTATCTCGGCCGTCAAGCGACCGAGGCAGGCACCGAATGATGTCGCACATGAAAGGATTTTTCAGGTGAGCGCGGATATCGCTGTCCTTCGCAACGCCCGGCAGGCCGGTCAACGGCTGCCGCGCCTCGAGGATCGTCGGCATCTCGCCGGCCGAGGCAACTTCGTTGCCGATGTTCGCCTGACTGGCTTGCGCGACGTGGCGTTCCTGCGCTCGCAGGTGGCTCATGGCGATCTGGATGGCGTGGAGTTGACGGACGGCATCGATGCCGATGCGGTCTGGACAGCCGAGCGGCTTGCGCCATTAGTCCTTCCGATGCGCGCGATGCTGAAGCGGCCGAACTACAACGGCGCCGACTTTCCGATATTCGCTACCGACCGCGTTCGTTACGTGGGCGAATTGATTGCCGCGGTGATCGCCGATACGCGCGGGCTCGCCGAAGACATGGTCGAGCAGCTCGTGCCGAACATTCGCGCAAGGCAGGCGATCATCGACCCGACGGCGTCGCTCGACCCCGATGCCCCGCGGCTGCATGATTCCTGGGCAGACAACGTCTATATGCGAAATGCCCGCACGATCGGCCAGTTCGATGCCGCGGTCGCCCGCGCCGACGTCGTGGTGACGCGCGATCTGACAATGGCGCGCGTTGCGGCGCTGCCGCTTGAGACGCGCGGCTGCGTCGCAAGCTATGACCGTGGCAGCCGCATTCTGACCGTCTATCTCTCGACCCAGCGGCCGCATCTGATCCGTACCATGCTGTCGGAGCAGCTGGTCGGCATCGAAGAAGGCCAGATTCTGCGTCATCGCTCCGGATGTAGGCGGCGGCTTTGGCGGCAAGAGTAATATCTATCCGGAAGAAATCGCCCTTGCCGCTCTCGCATTGCGGTTGCCGTATCCAGTGCGCTGGATCGAAGATCGCTGGGAGCATCTCGTTTCCGCGACGCAGTCGCGCCAGAACGTTCAGCGGCTGACGACCTATACGACGCGCGAGGGCGAGCTTCTTGCGCTCGATGCCCGCTTCCTGGCAGACGGTGGCGCCTATGCGATGCGCACCTCGACGGCGGCGGTTGAGGCAAACATGGCAACATCCATCATGCCCGGCCCCTATCGCATCCGTAATTATCGCTTCGAGGCGATCACGGTGGCCACCAACAAGGCGCCGATTGGCCCGTTCCGCGGCGTCGGCCGTCCCGCCGCGGTATTCGCGATGGAGCGTATGATGGACGAGACGGCAGCGGCTATCGGGATGGAGCCGCACGAATTCCGCCTGCGCAACATGATCAACGCCGACGAGCATCCTTACGTGACGGCGACCGGCCTGTGCTACGACAGCGGAGACTATAAGTCGTTGCTGCGCAAGACCGTGGCGGCGATCGACGTCGCGGGTGTCCGTGCGGCGCAGGCAAAGCAGGCGGGGGATGCGCGGGTCGCGATCGGTGTCGGCTTCGGCTGCTACACCGAGCAGACGGCGCACGGCGCGGAGGAATGGAATCGCCGCGGCTCGCCGTTCGAATACGGCTTCGAGAGCGCGCGCATTCGGATCGATCCGTCGGGCGGCATCCTGGTCAGTACCGGGATCCAATCGCACGGCCAGGGTCTGGAGACGACCCTGGCGCAGGTTGCGGCCGACGCCTTCGGCGTCACCTACGATCGTGTCACGGTTCGCCACGGCGATACCGAACTGTGTCCCTACGGGCTTGGCACGGTGGCGTCGCGTTCGATGGTGATGGCCGGCGGCGCGGTGCATGGCGCGGGCCAGCGGCTCGCAGAAAAGATTCGCCGGATCGCCGCGGCCGTCCTGGAAGTGAAATTCGAGGACGTCGTTCTGGCCGGCGGCAGCGCCAGCGCCGATGGCCGCGAACTAACGCTCGAGGAGATCGCACGGATCGCCTATCTGGAATTGGCGCGGTTGCCCAAGGACATCGAGCCGGGGCTGGAAATTCTGTTCAACTATAGGCCTTCGGTGGAGACCGGAGCCTGGTCGAGCGGCGTCGATGCCGCGCGAGTTGAAGTCGATCTCGATACCGGCTCCGTCCGCCTGCTCGATCTCGTCCTCGGTGAGGATTGCGGCTTCGTGGTGAATCCATTGGTTGCCGATGGCCAGGTGATTGGCGGCGCTGCGCAGGGTATCGGGCAGGCGCTGTATGAAGAGCTTCGCTACGATGAGGAAGGCCAGCCCATCACGGTCAATCTCGCGGACTACCTGATGCCTGGCGCAGCCGAGATGCCGCCGATCCGCATCATCCATCAGGAAACGCTGTCGCCCTTCACCGTGTTCGGCATGAAGGGACTGGGCGAGGGCGGCTGCATAGCCCCGCCGGCGGCGATCGCCAATGCGGTCAGCGATGCGCTGCGACGCTTCGGTGTCGATGTCAGGTCGGGTGCCGATCAAGCCTGCCGATCTGTGGCAAGCCCTGGAGGCCGTGCGAAAGGCGCCGGTACAGCCATGAAGTTTCCCGGATTTGCCTATAGCAGCCCGACCGCACTGCCGGCCGCACTCGCGGCGCTTGCAGCCGATGATGATGCCTTGGCGATGGCCGGCGGCCAAAGTCTGCTGCCAATGCTCGGTTTTCGCGTCGTACGTCCGAGCCGGCTAATCGATATTGCGCGGGTGCCCGAACTGCGGGCGGTCGAGGCGACGGCGGATACAGTGCGCATCGGTGCCGGCGTCACCCATGGGCAGATGGAAGACGGTGCGGTACCGGTAGCTTGGTGCATTCCTTGCCCGCGCGGCGTCAGGCATCGGGTATCGCGCCATTCGCAATCGCGGCACGGTCGGCGGCAGCCTTGGCCATGCCGATCCTGCTGCCGACTGGCCTGTCGTCCTTGCAGCGCTCGGCGCGTCAGTCACGACAGCCAGCGTCGAGGGATCGCGCAGCCTGTCGATCGGCGAACTGATCGAGGGCCAGATGCAGACCACGCTGCATCGGGGCGAACTGATCGCCTCCGTCAGCATGCCGGCTTCCGGCTGGTCAGGTTTCGGCCTGCATAAATCCGCCCGCAAGGCCGGCGAATTCGCCGAGGCGTTGGCGGTCGCGACAATCGGTGCCGATGGACTCGGGATCTGGATCGGCGTGCTCGGGGGGCAACCCCTTCAGATTATCGCCGATGTCGATGCCGCAGAGCTGCTGCCCGACCGGCGCATCGCCAATACCGGCAGCTACGCGTCGCTGTTGTCGGCAATCGAGGCTGTTGCGCCGGGGGCTGAACCCTATCGTGCGCATCTCAGCGCCGTCGCGGCGTGTCGCGCCGTGGCGCAGGCTTATTCCGAACAAGGAGTCGTCTGATGAGCAATCCAGCCGATCTCGCCGTCGATGTCAGTCTCGTTGTCAACGGGCGTCCATGGTTCGGTGCGCTGCAACCGCGGCTGTCGCTTGCCGACTTCCTGCGCGAGGTCTTGATCTGACCGGCACGCATCTCGGCTGTGAACACGGCGTGTGCGGCGCTTGCACGGTCTTGATCGACGGTCAGCCGCAGCGCGCGTGCCTCTCGCTCGCCGTCGGCATGGAGGGGCGCGAAGTGACGACTGTCGAAGGGCTGAAGGGGCCGCTGATCGATGCGCTGCGCGCGGCGTTTTCCAGCTGGCATGCGCTGCAGTGCGGGTTCTGCACCCCCGGGATGCTGGTCACTGCCGCTGACATGATCCGGCGTGGCGCGTGCACCGACGTGCCGCGCATTCGCCAGGAGCTCGCCGGCAACCTGTGTCGCTGCACCGGCTACCAGGGATTGGTCACCGCCATCCAGGCGGTCGCAAATGAAGAGGCAAACAATGACAGAGCGTAAGGGAATCATTGGCGGCGCAGCGGTACCGCACGCGCCGCAATTCCATTCAATGCCCTCGACCGAAGACCATCAGCAGGTCGAGCGAGTCCGCGAGGCGATGCAGCAGGTCGGCGACGGGCTGCGTGCCCTGAAGCCGGATCTGGTGATCGTGATGACCAACGATCATGGCGACGAATATGCGGTCGGCTGCGTACCTCCCTTTGTCGTCCATTGCGGCGATCGCGCCCAGGGTAGCCACAAACATCGCGGCTGGTGGAATCTGCGCGGCGAGATCGGCTACGATGTCGTTCGCGGGATGATGCGGGAAGGTTTCGATCCAGCCTTCACGATGGACGCCGTGCTTGCTACTCCATTCACGATACCGCTGGAATTCATGGGCTATCCGCGCGAAGCTCCATTCCTGCCAATCTTTATCAACTCCTACGTTCCGCCGCAGCCATCCGGAGAGCGTTGCTATCGTTTCGGTCAGGCACTCGACGACGTGATCGCCCGAATGCGGCTGCGCGCGGTGTTCATCGCTAGCGGCGGCCTGTCGCACTTTCCTGGCACGCCGCAATATTCGCATCCCGATCTCGGCACCGACCGCCTGATCTATCAGCATATGTCGGAAGGTAATCTGCGCCATCTGCTCAGCTATTCGGACGAGGCGCTGGATCGCAGCGGCAATGTCGAGTCACGCAGCATCATCACGCTCGCTGGCGCACTCGGCGAGCGCAAGCCGGACATCACGGCATGGGAGCCGTCCTGGCACCATACCTACGCCGTGTTCGGCTGGATCACCCACGCGGTAGAGCAGGCCGCCATGCCGCACTACCCGGCAACCCCGCCTCAGCACGCGCAGCTCGCCCGCGCGCTGTTCGAACTGCGGACAAGTGACGATGCCTGCCGCCGCTACGTTGCCGATCGAGCGGGCTTCGCCAAGGCGCACGCCATGTCGCCGGAACAGGCCGATCCATTTGTCGCGATGGACGAGGAACGGCTGCGCGAGAACTTCCACATGCATCCGCTACTGACATCCGGAGCTGTGCGTCGCCTCGCGCTCGTCGCCAAATCCAGTATCCCGGCCGCCAGCTGAGCTGTCGGCCGACTATTTTTATCAAACCAGGAAACCGAAATGTCTGAATTAAACCCCCAACAGCGTCTGGCCGAACTCGGTCTTACCCTTCCGCCTCAGCGCGCGGCCGTCGGCAATTATGTCGGCGCCGCGCAGGACGGCAATCTGGTGCTGGTTGCCGGGCACGGGCCGTTCGACGGGCCGAAGCAACTATACAAGGGCAAGCTGGGCCGCGAATACGACGTGGCCACCGGTTACGCCGCGTCCCGCGTCACCATTTTGAGTGCGCTGTCGTCATTGAAGTCGCTGATCGGCGATCTCAACCGGGTGCACCGGATCCTGCGCGTCTACGGCATGGTCAATTCGGTGCCGGAGTTCGAACGTCATCCGGAAGTGATCGATGGCGCCTCCGATCTGCTTGTCGAGCTGTTCGGCGATCGTGGCCGTCACGCACGTTGTGCCGTGGGATTTGTTTCGCTGCCCTTCAATATGCCGGTCGAGATCGAGATGACGGTGGCGGTCCGATGAAAGGCAAGCTGAAAAACCGCGTCGAGGTGTCCCATGCAACGTCACGCTGAGATCGCTGGCGGCGGCATCGGCGGACTGGGCCTTGGCCTGATGCTGGCGCGCCACGGCTGGACCGCGCGGGTCCACGAACGGTCGACCGAAATACGTGAGGTGGGCGCCGGTATTTACATCAAGAACAACAGCATCGAGGTGCTCGAGCATTACGGCATCTATGCCAGGCTGGAGCCGCTCGGCACCAAGCTGCAATTCGCCCGGATACGCAACGCCGAAGGGCGCCTGATGCAACAACGGCCGCTGACGGGCAAGTCTCGCAATCTGGTGCTGCCTCGGCAATCCCTGGTGGACGTGCTGGCCGCGGCCGCACAGGAGGCCGGCGTTGAAATCGTAACCGACTCCCACATCGTTGGCGCCGAGCCCGGTGGCAGCCTGATCGATGCACAAGGCCAGCGCTTCTCTGGCGACCTGGTGGTCGCCGCAGACGGTTTCCGATCCAAGGTGCGCGATAGTCTCAAGATCGGAGCCAGTTCGCGCGAGCTGGGCACCTTGATCAACCGCTATCTGGTTCCTACTCGGTCGTTCACCGAGGAGGCGGTTACGACCGAGCACTGGTCGGGCCCGCGTCGCATCGGCATTACCCCTTCGGGTGCCGGTTACAGCTATGCCTATGTGGTGATGCCACGCGGGGATGGCGGCGGAAGCCGGCTGCCGCTCGATGTTGTCGAATGGTCGCGATCGCATCCGGCGCTGAAGACCGAGCTTGCGATCTTCGCGGAATCGGACGTCACGCAATATCCCTACGTGCTGGTCGATTGTCCGAAATGGTCGGTGGGGAATGTCGCCATCATTGGCGATGCCGCGCACGGGCTGCCGCCGACGCTCGGGCAGGGCGCGGGACTCACGCTGATGAATTCGCATGCGCTGGCGCAGATCGTGTCGGAGGCCTCCGACGTCCAGCAAGGCCTCGCGGAATGGGAGCGCACGGTGCGTTTCATCAGCGATGCTACGCAGCGTTGGGCGGTTCGCTATGACCGCTTCACACGGCAGTGGCCGCCATCGTTGGGTGTGCTGCGTCCCGCGATCGTGTGGGCATTCGGCAACTTTCCGTTCCTCAACGACCGCATGCGTATCGCCGACCGCGGGCTCGCCGCGACATCCGTGCGCTTGAACTGATCGTCAGAAAGGACATCGCCGACACCCACCGACGGGATCGTCAGGAATCCGGAGCCGGTCCGCCTGACCGCCACGTTGCTCGCGAGAATGCGCAAATTGGTGCTTCCGAAGCATCTGCATTGCTGGACACGTCTCATCAGGAACAGAGGACTGGTAATTCATGAAATCGATCTCTTTCAACGAGCGCCGCCTGGCTCCGCAAGGCCTCGAAATCGACAGGCGACGTCTGCTCGGCGGACTGGCCGTCGCAGCGGGCGCGTTGGCTGTTTCGCGCGGCACCGCGTCTGCGAAGGGCACTTATCCCGTCAATGGCGTACGCATCATCAGTCCATTCGCGCCTGGAGGGAATACCGATATTGTCGCCCGCCTGCTCGCCAGTCACCTCGCCAATACCTGGCACGCACCGGTGATCGTCGAGAACAAGCCGGGCGCCGGCGCAACACTCGGTACCGAGTACGTGGCGAAGTCTCCGCCGGATGGACTGACGCTGTTGCTCGCGACGCTGGCCGCGACGGCGATTGCGCCAAATGTCTACAACAAGCTGGGTTATGATCCTGCCAAGGATTTTGCGGCGATCACGGGGCTCACGATCGGTTACAGCGTGATCGGAATATCGCCTTCGTTGCCCGTAACGACCTTGGCGGAGCTCATCGATTATGCGAGGGCGCAGCCGAAACCACTATTCTTCTCGACTCCGGGTATCGGCGTTTCCAGCCACCTTGCTATGGAAAATTTTGCTTATGTTACCAACCTGAAGCTGTCTCATGTCCCCTATCGCGGCAGTGCCCCGGCCTTGACGGCAGTGATGACCGGGGAAGTCCAGATGACATTCGATCCGATCTCGACGATGGCGCCGCTGATCCTGGAGGGTAAGATTCGCGCGGTTGCCGTCTCCGGTCCCAAGCGGTCTTCGTTGCTCCCGGATGTGCCGACACTGACCGAGGCTGGCTACCCCAACGTGCAGTCGGCAGCCTGGACCGGCCTGATGGCCCCGGCCGCGACACCGCGTCCGATCATCGACAAGATCCAGCGCGACACCGCGGTGCTGCTGCAAAGCGACGAATTCAAGCAACGCGTCGCAGCGATGGCCAATGACGTCCTCGATCTGCCGGTCGAAAAATTTGCGGCGTTTGTGAAATCCGAAACGCAGTCCTGGGGCGAGATCGCAAAGCGGACCGGTGTGAAACTGGACTGAACGCCGGGGCCGGCCGGTGGAAGCACAATTTAGCTGATAAAACGGCGGTCACGTCGTATCAGCGGCCTGAAAAGCGAGTATTGACGTGAAGAAAGCACCCACAATTCCCCAAGAACTACGAGATCTGATGGCCGAGATCGGGCCGCGGTGGCGCAGCGACATATCGGGCCATATTCGCGCCATGCTGGAAGGCTTCAGCGTGGTCCTCAAGGATGCTCCGAAAGAAGGCGTGGAAGTCCGTCGTGGCATCCGCTACGGCGACGATCCGCGGCAGAAATACGACCTGTTCCTGCCGGCCGGGCCGGAGTGCAACCGGCCCGCTGTACTGTTCGTCCACGGCGGTGCCTTCACCGAAGGCCACCGCAACCGGACCGATGAGATCTATGCCAATGTGCTGTATTTTCTGGCGCGTCATGGGATCGTCGGCGTCAACGTGGGGTATCGGCTCGCTCCACACGCCTGCTTTCCCGAAGCCACCCGCGACATCGCTGCGGTCGTCCATGCGATGCGCGATACGGCCGCTCCAATCGGCGTCGATCCGCAGCGCCTGTTCCTGATGGGACATTCGGCCGGCGCCGCGCATGTCGCGAGCTATGCTTATGACGGCAGCCTGCAGCCGAAAACCGGTTCCGGTCTCGCAGGCCTGATCGTCGTAAGCGGCCGGGTACGGGTGGAGAATCGGCCGGACAATCCAAACGCCGGACGCGTCGAAGCGTATTATCAGACAGCCGATCCGGCTGAACTCGATCGTCTGTCGCCGGTTTCGCATGTTGGGCCAGACTCGATTCCGACGTTCATTGCCTGGGGCGAATTCGAAAATCCGCTGATCGACGTGCATTGCGCCGAACTCGTGTACAGGCTCGCGCAGGCCAAGGGACGCTCCCCGCCGGCGTTATGGCTGCGCGATCACAACCACACATCGACGATTGCGCACATCAACACAGCTGAGAACTTGCTGGGGTCGGCTTTGCTTGATTTTATTGCCAACCCTCGCTGATTCAGCAAGCAAAGCTAACGCATGGTATCGTTGCAAATGAGAGATATTCCCCGATGGAAATCGACGCTTCAAAGATTTCGGGTCCTGATATGTATCGGTTGCTGACCGGCATCGTGGTGCCTCGCCCAATCGCCTGGGTAACGTCGATGTCGCCTGACGGTGTCGTCAACGCAGCTCCGTTCAGTGCATTCACCTGGGTTTCGACCGATCCGGCGATCCTGGGCTTCAGTGTCGGGCTCCGGCAAGGCATGCCAAAAGACACTGCGCGCAACATTGCGCATTCAAAAAACTATGTCATCAACATTGCCGACGAGACCCTTCTGAAACAGTTGCACCTCACCGCGGATGAATTTCCCCCCGATGTCAGTGAATTGTCGGTAGCGGGCCTGAACCCACATCCAAGTACGGTAGTGGAAACGCCCCAAATCTGCGAAGCGCCGATTGCAATGGAGTGCAGGCTCCACTGCATACAGGAATTCGGTCGTTCACGCGCTCAGTTCGTGCTGGGTGAAGTTGTCCACATTCACGTACGTGATGGCTTATGTGCAAACGGAAAAATCGAAACGGCCGATCTTCAGCCAATTGCGAGACTTGGTGGGCCAAGATATGCGAATCTGGGTCGGATTATTACGATGGATAGGACTTTCCCTATTGGGCCACGTTGAGTCCAACGGCGAAGGTCGCCGTCGACTTTATGCCCGCACTTAGCTGCTCACATCACACGCGGGCTTCTTCAGCGCTTATCCAGTCAGCCATTAATTCAAGGGTTCCTATGACACTGACGATTACCAGACGACATCTAGTCCTTGGCGGCCTTGCCGCTGCAGCGATGAGAAGCCCCATTAAGCCTGGCCACGCCCAATCTGGGCGCAAAACTTTCGTTCTCGTGCACGGGTCTTGGCATGGCGGATGGTGCTGGCGGCGGACAGCGGCCCTCTTGGAATCCAAAGATCACAAGGTTTATTGCCCGACCTTGACGGGCCTTGGGGAACGAGCGCATCTGCTTACCAAAGATACAAATATTTCGATGCACGTTACCGACGTCGAAAACCTCATTATGTTCGAGGACCTGTCTGATATCGTACTCGTCGGTCATTCGTACGGCGGCTACGTCATTAGTGGCGTCGCCGAAACTCACGCTGACCGCATATCGTCCATCGTGTTTCTCGACGCGTTCTTGCCGGAGGACGGCGAATCGGTGCTCGATAAGACGTCGCCAGCTTTCAGAGAAATGATTAACGCGGCCGCAGCCAGAAGCGATGCATCGATAAAAGCTCCTCCGTCCGCTGCTTTCGGCGTGGATGAGCGGGATCGACCGTTGGTCGAAATCGAAGCTGACGCCACAGCCTTTTGCGACCTTCACCGAAAAGGCTAGATATTCTGGAGGGCGCGATCAGGTAACTAAGAAAACATACATTCGAGCTAAGCGTTTCACCAGCAGTGCCTTTGATCAGAATTTTGCCAAGGCAAGCCCGTCAGCCGGCTGGAAAACGCACGAGTTGGATTGCGGACACGACGCAATGATCATTGCTCCGGACCAGCTGACGGGAATGCTCCTACAAAGCAGCTAACTGCATACGTATTTTGGGAAAATGGGCTACGCATCCACCCCTTACGGCTCTGGTAACGAACCACGCAACGTTGCCGCGCCGGCTTCCGTTTTGAACTATTCGGCGCTTCGAAACGAGACAACGTCATCAATGGCTCCCTCCCAGGTGTCGGGTGCCGCGGTGTGGGGAATCGACGGATTTCGAATGCCCGGCCGAACGATCGAACTGCCCAAATCCGGTTTTGCCATCGAGATAGACGGACGGCTTAAGACCGAGTTCAGCACCAAGGATGGCGCAGAACACGGTGCGATCGAATTGAAGCGCCGCTTTCCGATGCTCCAGATACGCATCTACGATGCCGGCACCCAAACGAGACATGAGTTGCCGGCTTGCTTCATCAACTCGACGAGGGGGTCGTCGTCGTCCAACTCCTCAATGCCGATCGCAAACTGCACGTCGATCGAGTCGCAGATCGGACACGTGTAGCGCTCCTGGTCGTAGACGAAGGTGCCTTCCTTGCCGCATGCGCGGCAACGAAACTTGGCCATGGCGCTATCCTCCTTCGCCGATGATCAAAAATCGATTTCGATGAAACTGTCCGTCTCCCGGACGTAGCGTCGGCGTTTGACAACGACGGTTTTGGTGCCGCGGGCGACTACATGCGAAATGGTGACGTTCTCCCAGCCGGGTTTTTCGAGGACGGGATGGCCCTGGGCGTGCGCCGCGCAGCGCGTCATCAGCCAGCCGCCAGCGCGGTGCAGGCAGCCTTCCGCGCCACAGATCTCGTATGTGCAGGCGCTGCGAGCCTCGGCCAGGTCGATGATTTCCTCGACCCGGGCGCCAGCTTCGGGAGAGAGCGCGTCTTCCCAGTACAGCCTGGCTGTCGCGTACTTTTCCTTGATCTGAGTGAACTTAAAGCTGCCGCCGTCAGCCTGCACCGCCGCCCGGATCCGGGCGCACGCGCGCTCAAGCAGGTCCTGCCATCCCGCGCCGCATTCCGGTGACGCCTCGGCCAACCCCGGATGGTTCGGCAACGGATGAAAGAGGTCCGGGTAGGCCTCGATCAGATCAATCCACCAATCGCGGTCATTACGCACCATTCCACTACTCCTCGATTCCGAGGGACTACGGCATCTACAGCGCCGCTTCCGCCATCACCACGGCGATGGATGGCTCGTTCCAGGACAGCCACGCGGCTACCGCGACTAAGTGGCAGGAGCGATTTCCGACCAGAAGCCTCGTCATGCACCCTTTCGCGGATTGCCTCTCGAACGTCGTACCGGCCGCAGTCGAGGGCGAGCTCGCATACGTAAGGTCGCGAGGGCAATTCTCGTTGATCAAGGAATTCTGCTTTTATCGTCCGGATGAATGATGTTGCGCCAGTCGAAGACGAGGGCCGCTTCATAGTCGAGGCCTAGGAATTCGAGATATGCCTGGTTTGCAAAGAGTCGCTTACGGTCGAGTTTGGAAACCCACATCGGCACTGGTGCGCTGTCAGCAATGAGGCGGAACCGCTCCTCGCTCTCCCTCAGCTCTTCCTTTGCGCGGGCTCGCTCGGTGATGTCCATATGGGCGCCGGTCAACAGTAAGGCCGCGCCTTTCTCGTCCCTTTCGATGATCGCTTCTACCGCGATCCGCCGTACATCTTTGGGGCGCTCTTTCCGAAAGGGGCTCCTTGTGAACCGTCTAGCTCCGAACACTTCAGCGTCAGGCCCTTCGTGCCCCGGCGGTCAAGCGACGTGACGACGGCAAGCTCAGTCGTTCCACATTACGTAACGTGTTTCACTAATTAAGTTTGACTTTCCTCCGCGCCGTGGCCCCTGATTGCATGCGCTGCTCACTGAAATGAATGGATCGCCGATGTCGTCGTTTCCCAAATACAAAGTTGCTGCCGTCCAAGCGGCGCCGTGTTTTCTCGACGTGCGCAAAACAATGATGAAGGTTCAAGATTTGGCTTCCGAAGCGGCAAAGAATGGCGCGAAGCTCGTGGTTTTCCCGGAGGTTTTTGTGGCCGGGTACGCTTACTGGAATTGGATCTATAATCCTTTCCGGGGAAGTCCGTGGTTTCGAAAGCTTGTTTTAAACTCGATATTTGTGCCGGGGCCCGAAGTTGACGAACTCTGCCGTATCGCTCGCGCTTTGGACATCCATTTGGCGATCGGGGTTAACGAGCGCGACGAGCACAGTGTGGGTGCCGTATACAACACCAATCTCCTGATTTCGCCTGAGCATGGGCTGATCAACAAGCGACGGAAGTTGGTTCCGACTTTTGCCGAAAAATTGACTTGGACATCGGGTGACGGCGAGGGGTTGCGTGCGATTGACACGCCGCTCGGACGCATCGGAATGCTCGCCTGCGGAGAAAACACGAATACGTTGGCCAGATTCGCGCTGCTGGCTGAAGGCGAGCTTGTTCACATCGCGAATTTCATCGGGTTTCCCTTCGTCGCGAACTACGACATGACGGAAGCAATAAAGATTCGATGCGCTGCGCATGCGTTCGAAGGAAAGATCTTCAATATCGTTTCGTGCTCGACCGTGTCCGATGAGATCGTCGATATGCTCGCGACAAACGAGGAAGAGCGAAAGATGCTAACCGGGACCCCAAATGCGTTTTCGGGGATTATCAATCCGCATGGACAGTTGATTTCTGACCCACTTATAGACGTAGAGGGTATCGCATATGCGGAGATCGACCTGGAGCAGTGCATCGAGCCAAAACAGCTCCAGGACATCATCGGCAACTACAATCGCTTTGACATCTTTCAGCTTCACGTGGACCGCCGCCCGCGATCGGCTCTGAATCTGATGGGAAGCAGCAATCAGGCCTATCAACAAAGTCTCGCGCCCGCGCGGAATCCGCCCGTAGAAAACCCGGCCGAGTAGCGTTTATTAGTTAAACAGCAGAGGGGCGGGTGGTCAGTGAACACGGAAAAGAATGCGGCGCTCGCTTTGGGGCTCGTTCCGCAAAAAGAAGCGATCGACAAGGCGTCTTTGCGAACCGTAGCCTTTGCGTGCTTAATTGGAACCACGATCGAATGGTACGATTTCTTTATCTTCAGCAGTCTTACCGCGATAGTGTTCAACCGCCTTTTTTTCCCGGCGACTGATGTCGTGGTTTCGACGTCCCTTGCTTACGCGACGTTTGCGATAGGCTTCATTGTTCGACCGCTTGGAGGAGCAATTTGGGGTCACTTCGGTGACAAGTTAGGCCGTCGCCCAGTCCTGATTTTTGCTCTCATGCTGATGGGGTTGGCGACATTCTCGATCGGATTGCTCCCCACATACGCAAAAGTAGGCTCTCTGGCCCCGCTCGCGCTCCTTCTGCTCCGAATTCTGCAGGGCATTGCATTGGGGGGAGAGTGGGGTGGCGCTGTTTTGATGGCCTATGAGCACGCCGATGAAAACAATCGTGCGCGCTATTCGTCGTTTCCTCAGGTCGGTCTCGCCCTGGGTTTGTGCTTGAGCACCGTCATAATTGCCGCTTTGTCAAACGTGATGTCGGCGTCGGCGTTTCTGGAATGGGGCTGGAGGATTCCGTTTTTGCTCAGCCTATTCCTGCTCGCCGCCGGCGTCTTTATTCGGTTGAAAGTTCTGGAAACACCCAAGTTTGTCGACGTCAAGGTCAGGCTTGCCGTTTCAAATGCGCCGATAGCGGAGCTTTTTAAAACGCAAAAGCTGACGGTCCTTTTGAGTTGGGTCGCAAACCTCATCATGGGGGTGGTTTTCGCGACCTATGCCGTTTACGCAATCCCGATGTTGACCCGATTTGGCTATGCCCGCGGACAGGTCCTGTGGTGGATCTCAATTGCGGGTTTGATGCTGGTCTTTACGATTCCGTGCGCAGCCGCGTTGGCGGATCGTTACGGGCGCAGAAGAGTATATTTTTGGGGTGCCTTAATGAATTCGGCGGCCGCGTTCCCCTCGTTCTGGATCATGCGCAATTCGGGAAGTCCCATCTTGACGGCGCTGACCATCATTATTTCTTTCGGGGTGCTTTGGGCGCCTCTTTATGGGCCCCTCGCCGCGCTTTATTGCGAGTTGTTCGAAGCGCGCCTGAGATATACCGGAATTTCCGTAGCCTATCAGATAGGAGCGGTGTTTTCCGTGTCTTTGACGCCTCTTGTTGCAACCGCGTTCTCTGCGCTATCGAATGATGGCATTGGACCCATAGCGGCCTATACCGCCGCCGCAGGCGTTCTCAGCGCGCTTAGTGTCGTGTTGATGAGCAAGCGAACGAAGGTGGCCTCTTGAGCCCAGGTTGGGCGAAAAGCTTGAACGCGGTGTGAGGGCTTGCTTATGCCACGATTGCGCAGGGAAGATCGATCGAGTGCAGGGCAAAAAACCGAAGCGGCGCGCGACGAAGTTCAGAAAGGTGGGGTTAAGTCTGTCGATATCGCGGGTCGAATCCTCGTGGCGCTATGCAGAAATAGGAAAGCCGTTGCGCTGAGCGAACTTGCGGCGCAGACGCGAATTCCGTCGGCTAAGCTTCATCGCTATCTGGTGAGTTTGGCGCACATGACGATGGTTCATCAGGACCCCGCCACAAGGAAATATGGTTTCGGTGCGTTGGCCCTCGAGATAGGCGCAGCAGCAGCCAGCAGCTCAGATGATTTGTCGGATGCGATCGCTCGGCAGGCCCGGCTCCGCGCGCTGATAGACGAGACTGTGCTGTTGTCTGTCTGGAGTGGAAGGGGACCGATTATTCTTCACGTGGAGCAGGCGGACCGCCCGGTCATAACAACGATGAAGGCTGGTTCGATTTTGCCGGTCTTGGAAACAGCTGCGGGAATCGTGTTCGCCGCGCTGCTGCCCCGCTCGGTGACAAGCGCTGTCCTAGACAAGGAGCTTTCGAGCAAAAAAACGACGTTCAACCCGATCGTAAAGACCTTGGCCGGTCTGGAGCGGCTCTCGCCGATGGTCAAAAAACGAGGATATGTCCACAATAAAGGCCACCTTCTGCCGGGTGTCAGCGCTTTGGCGGCACCCGTGTTCGGCCGGGCGGGGCAGCTAATTGGCGTATTCAGCATCATCGGGCAATCGACTCGGATAGATCCCTCTAGCAATAAGGGGGTTCTAGCGGAACTTCTTCGCGAGGCGGGCGGGCGATGAACTGGCGACGCGCGGAGACCAGACTGATCCACTTCGAACTGCCGCGACCGGTTGGAGGGTCCGGCGTGAACAGAGTTGACGTCGTCGTCGTTGAAATTGAAGACAGCGAAGGTCTCGTCGGCTTGGGATTTTCGTATGTGCTAGGCGGCGATGGTGGATTGGCAGCGCGCGCAGCGGACAATATGCTGCGGATATTCGTTGTCGGACAGGCGATCATTCCGCCTAGGGCGCTTTGGAAGAGAATAATAGAGAGCTTCAACCGGTCCGGACTCGGCCCGAACATAATCGGACTTGCGGCAATCGACGTTGCGTGTTGGGACCTGGAGGCAAAGCGGCGAGGTCTCCCGCTTGGCGTCGCCATGGGAGGACAACCGCGCCAGGTTCCCGTTTACGCGAGCGGCAATTACTCGGCGACGCAGTCCCCGGATGAAGCGGCGGAGGTGACGCTGGTACACAGATCGCACGGCTTCCAATGGGTCAAGCCCCGCGTTTCAGGTGCGCTGAGAGACGTTGAGCTCATCTCCGCCGTCCGTAAGTCGGTTGGAAGTCAGATCGGGGTCATGGTGGATGCGAACGAAAAGTGCGATCTCATTTCGGCCAAGAGGCTGCTGAGCGTTGCCGAAGAATTCGGCCTGCTTTTTGTCGAAGAGCCGTTGCCGGCCCGGGCCTTGCATGGCCTGAAATCACTGAAGAAGCATTCTCGCGTTCCTCTCGCAATCGGAGAACATATTCAGGAAGTTTCGGTTCTTACTACCCTGATGTCGCAAGGGATCGTCGATCTCATCCAGCCCGATCTTGCAATGATAGGCGGAATCACGCCGGCACACGACCTCGCGCTGATTGCTGAAGGTCTCGACAACGCAGTAAGCCCCCATTTTCTGCCGGGTCTGTTCGTACACGTAGCGGCTGCGGTCAGCTCGATCCGTTGGCTCGAGGATTTCCCTCTTCTTGAACCCCTATTCGACGGTTGGCCGGTGATGTCTCAGAACAGCACTATGGGTCCATCCGACATGCCGGGCCATGGACTTGTGCTCTCGGAATTAGCGCGTTCGCTTCGTGACAGTTAGCGCAGTCATGCTCAATTGCAGGAAGCCAATTTAAATAGAATGTGGTCCGTCACCGGCGCGGATGAGCAGCCGTTCCCGCAATGCGTCGAGGAAAGTTCGTACTCGGGCGGGTACATACGCGCGGGTCGGAAAAACGCCCCATATTCCGACAGCGACAGGCTCGGCGTCGGTGAGCATGATGTGCTTCAACTTGTCTTGCTCAATAAGTTCATGGACGTCCCAGTAAGTCATCATGGCAATGCCGACGCCGGCGAGGCAGGCAGCTCGAACCGCATCGACCGTGCTCGTCGACAAGGGACCGCTCACGCGGACCCGGCGCATTTCGCCGTCATGCATGAACGGCCAAGTGTCCATTGCGTGAAGCCTGATGCATGGGTGCCCCAAGAGGTCGCTTGTCGTTGCCGGCTCGCCAAAGCGAGCGATATATCCAGGCGACGCGCAGAGGGTATAGGGATTGTCGGATAGCTTAGTCGCAATCATGTCCGAAGGCTTCATCGAGGCGACGCGGATGGCGACGTCCAGCCCGGCGGTGGCAATGTCGATGACACCATCACTCAATGTCACATCGATGCGCAGCGCCGGATTGTCGGCGATCATCTTGGCGACGAGCGGTATGACGACCGCATGACCAATGACGTTCGGTGCGGTGATCTTCAGCACTCCCGAGAGGCCGGGGCCGTGCGGTGACACCGATTCAAAAGCAGCATCACGGGCTTCGATCAGGGCTACCGCGTGGGGCAGAAAAGCCTCGCCTTCGGGAGTGAGCGACAAAGATCTCGTCGTGCGGTGGAACAACCGCGCGCCCAGCTCGGACTCCAGCCCAGCCAGTCTTCTGCTGACCAGCATCGGTGTCGTGCCAGTCTGGCGCGCGGCCGCCGACAGGCTGCCGACCGACGTGATGGTCCGAAACAAAGCGACGTCTGCAAAATCCATATTATAACAATATTCGATAAAGTGTTTATCGTCCATACCAGCTTTTTTTGGACCCTGTAGACGGCTAGGTGTTAGTCAATGGGTTGTAATTAGGCTCATTTTTGAAAACTCCGGCATATCGGGAGATAGGACCATGGACATCGACAGCACCCCGCTTTTCGCGCCAATCGTTATAAACGGCCACACCATGAAGAATCGGCTCTCTGTCGCGCCGATGACGCGGATCACGGCGACGGAGGACGGACGGGCGACCGAAACCATGACGCGCTATTACGAGCGCTTTGCGCGCGGTGGGTTCGGGGCGGTCTCTACCGAAGGCATCTACACCGACCAGGCTTTCTCGCAGGGCTATGTATACCAGCCGGGCATGACAGACGAGGCGCAGGCCAACGCCTGGAAGCCGATCGTCCATGGGATCAAGGCGCATGGAGCGCTTGCGATCGCTCAGATGATGCACGCCGGTGCGATCAGCCAAGGCAATCGTTTCCAACCGAACACGGTTGGGCCGTCCGCAATTCGGCCCAAAGGCAAACAAATGACCTTCTATCATGGCACGGACTGCTACATGCGGCCGGCCGAGATCACGGAGGAACAGATTGCCGACGCCATCACGGGATTTGCTGGCTCGGCTTCGCGTGCGATCAAGGTCGCAGGGTTCGACGCCATCGAGATCCACGGTGCCAACGGTTACTTGCTCGACCAGTTCTTGACCGATTACGCCAACACGCGATCGGATCAATGGGGCGGCGCCACCGAGAACCGCGTACGGTTGATGGTGGAAACCTTCAAGGCAGTGCGGGCGAAGGTCGGCGCCAGGGTGCCGGTCGGTGTCCGCATCTCGCAAGGCAAAGTGAACGACTATCATCATAAATGGGCGGGCGCGGAGGGTGACGCGGAAATCATATTCGGCAGCCTGGCCGATGCCGGCGCCGACTTTATTCATGTGACCGAGTTCGAGGCGTGGCAACCCGCATTCGTCGAGGGAGGCCCTTCATTGATGCGCCTTGCCAAGCGTTACGCCCCGAAAGCGGCGGTCCTCACCAACGGCAGTCTGCACAATATCGAGCAGGCGGTAGCCGCACTCAATGACGGAGCCGATATCATCACGATCGGTCGAGGGGCTTTGGCGAACCCCGATCTGCCCAAGAGGCTGTCAGAGCGTGGCGCGCTGCGGGAGTTCGATCCGGCGATTCTCGGGCCCATCGCCGACATCAAGGAAACCGAACTGGCGATGTGAACGCAACTCCGATCGAAGAACAATCTGGCGGCGGCAGTTCACTCCGGGACGGCCGCCGCCAGGTCGCTACGTCGGGGAACTTGGCCATGGCTAGTCGAAAGGATCACGAAAGCGACGGCTGCTTGGCCTGCACGTTGATCGTTATTCGTCCTCGTTGTCCTGTCCGTCCTCCGAGAGCACGCGGTAGCGCGTCAAGTCTGGGTCGCCATCCATGTAGAGGCCGATGAATTCCAGATAGCCGAAGTCGTTGCGAAGAAGTAGAAGCAGCCGGTCCAGATCTTTGTATGTGCGATCTTCCTTGTCGCCCCAGGTTCGCAACGGTAGGAACTTGCGCCGCCAGCTCGGCCGAACATAGGCCAAGTGCTCGGCTGTGCCCTCGATTGTCTTGGTAATGATGAGGACATTTCGCAGATGGCCACCGCTTTGCAGTTCCTGCTTGATTTCCCCTTCCTGTAACCCGCTCGCCAAGGGTCGCTCCCGCAAGTTGATCGCCCGAAGGCGGTGACTACAAGGGGACATCCGGTGCGCTGGCCGATCCGCAGTCCTTTCCGAGCAAATCCGGATGACCTGGAGATTCGGATCGCTCCGCACGAAAGCCGCCTCCAACCCAGTGTCTATCAGCGAACGGGCGGTTGTTGCGAGCCGACAATGAGGCGATTCCCACTAAGAGCAGGTTTATCTTCAGTTCAATTTCCTAAAAAGCGCGTTTAAGCAGCGTATTTTGCCGGGAGCCCCGTCTTTCTTGCTGCCTGAAATTGGACGCCATCGGCTCAGCGTCGCGCGGCCGGCAGGCGGATCGGCGTATCGATCGGCGCGCAAATCGTCGAGCTAACTCCCCGTCCTATCGGCCTAAACTTCTCTGACCACGGACGAATATTGATCTCTTGAGACCACGTGCTGCGTGGCTGCCGGTGAATCTGCAGATACAGACCTGCGATCGCATCCGGCGCGAGCAGGGACGCTTCTCCGCACCCTTCGACAAGGTGCCGATAGCGCTTAGCCTCGATCTGCCCGTCAATAATGATATGGGCGACGTGAATGCCTTGAGGACCCAACTCGCGCGCCATGCTTTGGGCAAGCGCGCGCAGGCTGAACTTGGCGACAGCCAAGTTGGCGAAGTCAGCACTGCCGCGGAGCGGTCGCGCCGGTGAAGATGATGGTGCCGCTCTTCCTGGCCATCATCCGCCGTGCGGCGGTTTGCCCCACGAGGAAACCTCCGAAACAACCAATCCGCCAGCATTTTTCGAAGTCGGCTGGATCAATGTCGACGACGTTTCCACGCTGGAAAGCACCAGCATTGAACACTACGAGACCGGGGTCGCCCAGATCGCTCGCGACGCGGTCAAAGACTGCGTTGACTCGTGGATCTGGGATACATCCGCCGAATATGACCGCACGCTGGGAAGCGGATCTTTTCCGGTTAATGTGTCCAGATTCGCTGCGCTTCTGGCGACCGCGCCAACGCGCATGTTGTCAGCCGCCAAGCGTTTTACCAGCGCCCAGCCTAGGCCGGATCCCACCCCGAAGACGATTGCGGTCTCGCCTGCCTTCATGCGTGCTTCTGCGCTTTTTCGGTCTGCGAACGATCCGAAGGCAGCCTTCTTGCGGGCCGCTGGCTGCCTCCGACCGCAAGCTGCAACGACCAACTCCGCTCGAGGCGATCGTTCAGCTGCAATGATGCGCCTTATTTCTGGGCTATCACGTGGAGGCGATGGACCTTGGGAGGCACCGAGAACAGCTCGTCGGCCTTCCCAAAGAGCGCCTTTGCGAGCTCGCCGTCCAAATGCGCGTCACGCCCGACTTCGTCCTTGAAAGTGTCTATGATTCCATAAATGCCCGGCTCTTCCTCCTTGACCGCAAGCCAGGACACAATCCCGCTCTCGGCCTTCGCCATTTCCGCGCCCTTCTTCAAAAAAGCTTCAACGTCCGCTTCTTTCCCGGGCTTAGCTTTCAACTCAACGAAGAATCCAAACTTGATCATCTCGACTTCCTTCCGTTGGCGTGTGACCGATCCATTCGGTCTTCCGACATCGCACCCTGTAGCAAAAACCGGGCTGCTTGAAAGGCGTTTTTATAAAAATACGATGAAGAAGTGCTTGGAGTAAGGAAGTTATAAAGTCGGAATGAATTTATAATAACCTCATGATATCAGCCATTTGTAGGTTTAATGAATTTCTTTTACTACGCAAGATGCTGACTTTTTTCAAAGCAATCACATTCGAGATATCGTGACGTGACTGAGTGATCAGATTGCGGTGTGTAAGATCAGGCTGCCGATGGCAGGGATGCTGGGATCGTTGTTGCGGATGTCGTTCGATTATCGAGGATTTGCGTTAGGACCCACAGGGCTTTCCGCACCAAGGAGGCGGAGAGGTTGTTGCAACCCTTTCCCGGGCAGCAATTCGTTGATGGCATCTTGAAGATGGCGTGCAGCTCCAGAATGTTGTGGTTCATCAAGTAACCGAAGCGCTTCCGCCATGAGCGATAGGGCGACGGAGACGTCGGCGATCGAATTTTTCATGAGCTTACCTTGCATTGTGGGGAGGAAATCTTCGAAGACGAGAGGCGCTTGATAGTCGGGGGAGGACGTGAAGCGTCGGCTCGCCTCAATTGAGACAATGCAGCTCGCATTTTCCGTTTACGTCGGGATCCTCGCAGCCAAAAATGCCCCGATTTCGTCGATCGCTGTCAGCGCGGCGGGCATGGTTGCGCCTAGCACGTGAAAGGCGTGAGGCGCGTCCGGCCAGACATGGAGTGAAACGTCGACGTCCGCGGATCCGAGAGCGCCGGCCGTCCTTGCTGCATCATCGAGCAAGATCTCCACCGATCCGGCGTGGATCAGAGTCGGGGGCAGACCTCGAAGGTCGGCATACAGGGGCGATGCGTCAGGCCGGCGCGGAGAGCTGCCGCGAAGATAATGAGCCGCAGACGCTCGCAAGCCGTGTTCCGTTAGTAGCGTATCTACGTCGGCCTTGCTCCGGATGGTCGAACCCTCCAGGGCCAAGTCGGTCCAAGGAGAAATAAGGAAGGCGGCGGCAGGCAGAGGGACGCCGGCGTCTCTCAAGGCGACCAGCATCGAGAGTGCCAGTCCTGCGCCGGAGGATTCACCTCCGACGACGATCCGCGAAGGAGACAGTCCGTCCGCTATGAGCGCCCTGTAGACCGCGACCACGTCTTCGACGGCGGCAGGGCAGGCGCGTTCGGGCGCCAATCGGTAATTTGTCGAATAGACGGTCATGCCGGCGGCCTTGCCGAGCGCTGCGGCGAGACCGCGTATGCTCTCGGCGCTTCCAGCGATATAGCCTCCGCCGTGGATGTACAGCAGGACGGCGTCCTTCCGCACACCAGGGGTCGCGATGCGAAGTCCGCTGACACCGCCAATTTCTGCCGGGGTGACAACCGCGTCGGACAAGATCGGCATTTCGGCGAGCATCGCGGTGAATGCTTCACGAACGGCATGCGGAAGATCGGCGAAGTTCAGCTTGCTTGCGGCGGGCGATGTCATGAATACGCTGCTGTCAAAAGCGGCCGTGTAGTCTGGCCAGATCAGCCGCTTTTCGTTTAGCTCTCTCCAAATCTGCGGTCGGGTCCCCTGTCAGCAAAGACGGCTGAAAGCGCAACTCGTCAATCTCGTCAACGCCGGACTGGCGAAGCCAGTCGCGAAGATAGCTCGACTGGTAGTCGACGCCGAAGGCGGGCGAAGAAGAGTTGAGGCTGAAGGCGCCTGCCGTGAGCACGAGAGTGGCGTGCTTATCCTCGAGGAGCCCGAAGTAGCCGATCTTGGGATCAAGTCCGAAAAGTAATCCGGGCTGATGGATGATGTCGATGTAGTGCTTGAGTTTGTAGGGGATGCCGTTGTTACACATGGGTACTGCGAAGAGATAGCGGTCCGCCGCAATGAAGCGGTTGGAGATGGAGACGATCTGCTCCCAGGCGGTTTTTTGGGAGACGCTCTGGTCCTGCCCGGTGACGACATTCATCTTGGCCGCCGCCTTGTCCCCGTCGAACTCGGGGAGCGATGCGTCCCAAACTTTGAGGGTGTCGACTTCGAGCGTCGGATTCTCGGCACGCAAAGCGGCAAGGTACGTCGCGGCAACCTGGCTTGACCCCGATTCGGACCCGCGAGGAGATGCTTCGATGTAGAGCAGCTTTGTCACGGGCAAGCCTCACTCGACGGGAGTGGTCAGGTAGCGGAGTGTAAGTTTCAGTTCGAGACCATGCGAGGAAACCATCCTCGCTCGTGTCGCAGGTCGCGTCCGAAGCTATTATTCGTGAGGAGCATGAGTTTGGTTACAGCAGCTCACAAATCTTTTGTGCCTTTCTGCATTCTGGTTCTCGACGCATTCGGCGGCGATCGATCGAGATTCGAACAATATCGCCGCAATCGCAATAACCCGGAAGAAACGCAGCCTTCTCGGCTTCATATAATAATTATGCGTGCTTGGTCGGTAAGCACGCGTTCAGCCCGACGTCAGGGCGAAAGAAAGAATCCGGAGGCGCATCACCGTCCGAGTTGTGAAGCAGGGCTCGCAACGAGCATAGCCCGTTAGAACATGAGGAGCCGCCATGGTTTCTGATAAGTTTCACCGGTGTTCCGCCGGAGCAGAAGTGCACATGAGGCAGACGGTCGCCAACTCGTTCTCAGGCGATTTCCCTGATCAGGAGTTGCTTCTTCCGAACCCTGATGAAGCGCTCGATCTGATCGTCAAGGAGCTTCAGCATCGGATGCGCAACGTGTTGACCGTAGTTCAATGCTTTGTCGCGAATACGGAAGCGGTCACGGCGAACGACTTTCGTGCGGCCCTCACCGCAAGGATCGTGAGCCTGTCTGACGCTTACAGCATGCTGGAAGGTGCGAACGGCGGAAGCATTCCATTCGTGGATCTTCTTGAGCGTACGCTGAAGCCGCACGGTATCTATCCGAGCGATCGAATTTTCCTGGCGGGTCCTGCCTTTGCTCTTAAGCCGGAAACGGCACTGTCACTGCACATTGTGTTTCACGAATTGGCGACCAATGCCAGCAAACACGGATCGCTTACTCATTCTTCGGGAAGAGTTGAGGTCCTTTGGGATGTTATCGCGGATCATGACGGACGAGCCATCGCCATCCAGTGGCGCGAACAAGGTGGGCCAAGGGTGCAAAAGCCGACCCGTAAGGGATTTGGCACGATCCTTCTCGCCAAAATCTTGTCGGGCGCGCGCGTCCAACTTGACTTCGCCCCGGACGGATTTGTTTGCCGGCTTCTGCTTAATCTGGTTCCAGGAGGCGGCATCGAGTAACTTGCGTAGCGAGAGGAGGTTAGATTTGAGAGATACTCTCGGGATCGCCGTGAAGTCGAACGCGATGATGTGGAGCTATTTTCTGAGAGTTAGTTAAATTCACGCCGAAAGGCCGTGGGTGTCCAGCCAGTGGTTTTCCGGAAGGCCGAACTGAATGAGCTGGTTTGTCCGTAGCCTAGACGCAGTGCGATTTCGGTGATCGCAATCGTATTGTCTGCGAGCAGCAACTTGGCGAGCTCCATGCGTCTCTCGATCTGGTATTGGTAGGGTGGAACGCCAAGCGACCTTTTAAACGCTCTGCAGAAGTGGTGGACGCTGAGGTGCGTGAGCGCAGCCATCTTTTGGAGGCAAACTTGGCTTCCTACGTGCTGCTCGATGTATTCGATAACAGCGCGTTTTTGCCAGCCGGCGAGACCTCCTTTGTTTATCTTTGCCGACGGGTCTTGATTGTACTTGGACAGCTCATGGGAAAGCACGCTGGAGAGCGCTTGGAGATAAGGTGTGCCATTTGCCTCGCTCGCCTCGATGGCATTCTTCAGTTTTGACGCCGTCTCCCAGACAACGGAGCTTTCGAAGTAAACTCTTGGCAGGAGGTTCGCGTCATCTGTCGTCCAATCTGTCAAGGGAAGTGGGGTCGATGTAGAGGAACGTTACTCGAGTGGTCGATCCGGTTTCATGCCATTCGCGATAGGCATGCCCAGCTGGTACAAAAGTAAGCTTGTGCTCGAAGCCGCGAAGTTTCGACAAATAGAGGTCGTCGACGGACGTCTCTCCTTGCTTGCGCATCCCCTCGATGTAAAGCGCAAGCAGATGCATTGAGCCCTGAAAGCGGAATTCGATCGTGGCGCCGCTTGGAACGTAAACGTTGTCCGAGAACCAGCGATGATATCCCTTCCCCAGGCGCTTAACCGCCTCGCGTGAGGTGATCTCGACCGTAGGGTGGACGGTGCTTACATCCTCTACTGTCACCCTGCGCTTCCTTCTTGATACCAACGCCTTCGTGATCGACGAAATATTCGCGTGGGGTTGTGGTCCCTTGCGGCGGTCTCGCGCCGACATATCGATCGCTAGAGGTGAGCTCCTTGCAAAAGGTGTTCACCGCATGGAACATGCGTTTTGCGGGCAGTCGTCGCAATCTCTCGGTAATGATACGGATGCCCATACATAGGTATGGGTATTGGGGCGATGCAGGCGCAGAAGGCTCGTAGCTCACATCTCAAGGTTGAGCTGTTGCGCTATTCGGGCGAGCATTGCGGCGGTCTTGGCTTCCAGCTTTCGCATGACGTTGCCGCGATGCATCTTGACTGTTACTTCGCTTATCGACAGTTCGCTCGCAATTTGCTTGTTCATCAGGCCTGACGCTACGAAAAGCATGACTTCGCGCTCGCGGCCGGTCAGAAGCTCGTATTTTTCCTGCAATTTCGCGAGTTGCGAAGCACCTTCCCGGCGCGCCCGATCCTTCTTGACTGCGACTGTTACCGCATCGAGCAACTCTTGGTCCCTGATCGGTTTGGTGAGGAAGTCGACCGCGCCCGACTTCATGCCCCTCACGGACATGTGGATGTCGCCGAAAGCGGTCATGAGGATGACCGGAATGCCGACGTTGATCGTCTTCAGATATTCCTGGAGTTCGAGCCCACTGGTGCCGGGCAAGCGAACGTCAAGCACGATGCATGCAGGCTCGTCCGGCAGCATGTTTTCCAAGAAATCACTGGCCGACTTGTAGGAGACAGCATTGTAGTCAACCGATTCGAGAAGGTCGCAAAGTGCTTCGCGAACCTGAATATCATCGTCGATGACATGTACGACGCCTGAGGAGGTCATATCAAACCGCTTAACTGTCTTGATGCGTCGCACCGATCGACGACGACAAGGTCGTCGCCGTCTGGTGCCGGTGGAACAATAGGCACCCCGCCCGATATTTATAATATATATTTTTTCGTGACTGTAACCAAACAGGCGCGCCGCCCGAACAATTCATCGTGCCGATCGGCTTTCTGCCCCGCTTTTGCGGGTCGGTCGGTGGTTGGATCGCGGGCCTTGAAAGGCCAGACTGACGCGCCTCGCAGAAAGGGCTTTTGATTACGAAATAGCATGCACCCACTCGCGGTTGGGGCAGCACGTCAAGGCCGCGGCATTTACCTTGGCAGAGCTGGCCTTTGAGTGTCGTTGCTGCGGTTGGTCGGTCAATTCGGAATTCGGCGTTCTTGGCGCCTGTATCCCCGTAGTGGCTGGCGTTGTCGTGAGACTGACGACGAAAATAGTTTACGAGGAGTGACCCACACATGCTGACCCAAACAAAACGTTACGACTTCACGCCGATTGTCGATCGTCCGTTTGTGGCCTTCCCGAATAAAGAACGCGTCGCGGTCGCGATATACATCAATTTGGAGCATTTTCCGGAGGACCGGCCTGGCCCCGCGATCGTGCCGCATACCGCGCACTTCATGCCGGACGCACTTAACTATGGCTGGCGAGACTATGCGCAGCGGGTGGGCATTTGGCGTTTGATGGAGACATTGGACAAGTATGGTTTGCCGGCAAGCGTGTGTCTCAATTCAGATGTCTGTCGCGAGTATCCCCGCGTCATCGAGGAAGGCACGAAGCGCAAATGGGATTTTATGGGGCACGGGCGTAATAACTCCGAGATCGTCAACGGCCTGTCATTGGAGCAGGAAGCGGCTCTGATCGACGACACGCTCGCAGTGATCTCGGAAGCCACCGGTGAAAAGCCAAAGGGCTGGCTCAGTCCGTTCTTAACGGAGACGCACGCCACGCCGGATCTGCTTGCCGAACGAGGCATCGAGTATCTATGCGACTATACGTGTGACGATCTGCCGTTTCGGATGAACGTGAAAAGTGGCTCTCTTCTGGCAATGCCGTACTCCGTCGAGTGCAACGATCTTCCGTCGGTTCTGACATTCGGCGCGTCCGCGGAGGACTTTGGTCGGATCATACGGGACCAATTTGACGTCCTCTATGAAGAGGGGGAATGGATCCCGAGGGTTCTTCCCATCGCCTTGCATCCCTTCATCTCGGGACAGGCATTTCGGACGAAGCATCTGGCGGCGGCCCTTGCCCACATCTTGAGCCGAAAGGACGTTTGGGTTACGACCAGCGGCGAGATCAACAAGTGGTACCGGCGACACCATACGCGGAGTTAGCCGGATCTCGTGACGACTGTGATCCTAGTTCCAAAAATGACCAGGGCCAAGACTTGGAGTAGAGGATCGACGGACTTAGCCAAAAGCGACCGCCGGTCGAGCACGAGGCTTGCCGGCGCTCTTTTCGCTATCGGTGGTTGGAAGCTATCGCTGCGCCAAGCGCGCCAGGTCCTGCTTAGCAGATAGAACGAGACAGCGAGCAGGACGACATCCTTCATCAGGAAGGGGACATTGCCGGTCATCGCCGGGAAGCCGCCGGCTGAGACGTCCCAGCCGTCCGGCATGAACGGAATGATGGTGACCGTCGCGATGAACGTGCCAGTCGACCCGAGCGCACCAAGAACGCCGAGACGCTTGTCCCAGAAGCCGGCGAACAGCAGCGCGCCGAACGTCCATTCCGAAGCGCCGAGGAAATAGCTGGCGCCGGCATGACCGAACACCGGATAGAGCCACCAGATCAGCGGTCCATTGCTGATGAACGGAACCAGACGCTCGAACTCGTACGGGAACCATTTCTGGTAACCGAAGAAAAGGAACATGATTACCATCGAGGCGCGAACGACGTGGTAGTCGAGATCTCCGGCAGCAGTCCGGACCGCGTGAAGCGCACGGATAAAGGAATTTTGCGTGGTGTTGTAAGCGTGGTCATGGTCGTGATCCTTCTGTTGGATTCGACTTCCGCGTCGCCTCAAGCGACCGCAGGGAAGTCGATGTCGGTGTCGTTGATGCGGTTGAAGATGTTGGTGAAGATGGTGGTGGCAGATCGCAAGACTGATCTCGACCAGCTGGGCGTCGCTGTAGCCGGCGAGCTTGATCGCGTCGAAATCCTCATTGCTGACGGTGCCGCTCGATTGCGCGAGCTTGCGGACGAAACGCACCAGCGCATCGCGCTTAGCGTCGCCGGTTGGCTCGCCATTGCGGATCTTCTTGAGTACGTCGGGCTCAAGCCCGCGAGCTTGCCGAGCAGGCTATGCGCGGCCTCGCAATAGTCGCAGCCGGTGGCGTTGCTGACGATAAGCTTGATCGTCTCCTGATCGCGCTTGTCTAGCGATCCGGTGGCAAGGACCGCGTCGGCGGCGAGCACGGCCTTCAACGCTGCAGGGCCATGGGCGCCGATTGCAGCAAAGGTGTTCGGCACGCTGCCGATCGACTTCTTGATCACCGCGTAGATCTCGGCCGTGGCGCCGGTGGCGGATTCAAGGCTGGGGACTGAAAGACGGGACATGAGAGACCTCCGTGTTGGGTTGAAGAAGATTGCGGAGGAACCGTAAGACCCCAAAATGAGACATTTAATGCCGTAAATAGCCATAAATATGCTGATTCGTCTCATCTTTAGGAGGTGGGATCTGGATTGGCTCAGCCGGTTGTTTGAGATGGTCCCGGTGCAGGGGCGGCTCGATCTACGGTGTAGCTATGGAGCGCCATGGCGCATCGACCAGGGACCTGGCGCTGCGAACGAATTCCCTTATCACGCGGTTCTTTCCGGAACTGCGATCTTGGACGATCCCGCGGGCGGTCGACCGTTGCAGCTCAAAGCGGGCGATATTCTGCTTCTTCCGGACAACTCACGCCATGTGATGCACGATGGAGGTGGTGCTGCTCCGTCACCGGTCCGCAATCGGTCGGCTCAGAATTTTACGATTAGCGAGAATCCGGGATCGGACGACAGGCTCGATCTTCTGTGCGGCCATTTCGCCATCATGCCTCCGCACGACCGATTTTTGCGCAGCTACCTCCCGGCTCGTCTCATTGTCCATTCCGGCGGCGGCGGTACGCAAGGGCACGGAGCGCAGCTCCACGGCCTGGTCGGTTTGATGCGGAGCGAAGTCGGTTGACGATCACTTGGGCGGGCTTGCCATGTTGAATGCGCTATCCACCGCGTTGTTTGCGCTTGTCCTGCGGCTCGCTGGCGAAATCGAGGCTGCGCCACGTGGGCTGCTTGCTTTGGCGGGGAATCCACGCCTTGCGCCGGCCGTTGCCGCCATGTTCGACGAGCCAGCGCGCGCATGGTCGCTGCCTGAGCTCGCGCGTTTGTGCAACATGTCGCGGGCGACCCTCGCACGCCAATTCCAGGAAAAGCTCGGTCGCTCGGCCAGCGATCTGCTGACCGACATCCAGATGACACTGGCGGCGAACGAACTGAAAAAATCATCGCTTTCCACCGGTGCCGTGGCGGAGGCTGCAGGCTATCAATCGGAGGCGGCGTTCCAGCGCGCGTTCAAGAGCCACATGGGCGTCACGCCGTCCCAATGGCGCAAGACGCAGCGAGTGTCCGAAGACGTTGTGTTCGCAAAGCCAGCAATGCCGAAATGATCGGCGACTGCTTTCAGACCGGACCCCTTCTTGAGTGTGTGCATCCGCAATATAATCATCACGATAATGTTTTAGACATCGCGTGACGTATTCCACTGTTTTTTGCTTCTCTTAAGTCTTGTAAGATGTTGAAAAATAGTTCATATTTACGTTTACTTCAAGCCATGGACGGTCTTCTTCGCGTTCGTTAAAAAAGGTCTTTTTATCAAAATGCCTATTGAAGGGTGGCGAGAGTTTGGTAAGGCAGATGATGATCTCGGGCGGCATGGTTTAACGAGCACGTCAGCGGATCCGCCTCCTGCGCAACCTCATGAGAAGAAATCACGATGAACTCCGAACAGCCCACTATCGTGCTTGTGCACGGGGCCTTTGAAGGCGCGTCGATCTGGAACAAAGTGATCCAACGGCTCCAGCGCGAAGGCTATCCGGTAATAGCCTTTGCCAATCCTCTGCTGGGCGTGGCGGTCGACGCCGCCTACCTACGCAGCGTGTTGGACCGGATCCAGGGACCCGTGATCCTAGCGGCCCACTCGTACGGCGGCGCCGTCATCACCCAGGCAGGCACGGATCCCAAGGTCAAAGGCCTCGTGTATGCGGCCGCAGTGATGCCGGCGGCAGGGGAAGCTGCAAGCAATCTGCTCGAAAGATTCCCCGGCAGCACATTCCCCACGTCCGTCGAACCGGTCACCTACACCCTGCCCAACGGGACCAGCGACACGTATCTTCTTTACCAGGCCGATAAATTCCACAGCAACGTCGCCGCCGATGTGCCCGCGAGCGAAGCCGCCCTGATGTTCGCCACCCAACGGCCCATGAACTTGGCAGCCCTGAATGAGAAGCTGACATCCGCTGCGTGGACGACTAAGCCCAGCTGGCAGATCAGGACCCTGCAGGATCTCGCCATTCCTGTGGCCGAACAGAAGTTCGAAGCCGATCGTGCAAAATCGCACGTCATTGAGGTCAATGCATCGCATGCCGTCACCGTCTCTAACCCTGACGTCGTGGCCGACGCGATCGTGCAGGCAGCCCGCGCAGCCGCGAAGTAGCTGTGCTGGTCGGGCGGCGGCTCCTGCGTCGCACTTCGGCGCCGGCGCCGGCCCGCTCGTGCTTTTCGGTGCTACCTCGTCGAAGGGTTTTTCGGCCGGCGCCCCATACCCATAGGCGGCCCGGTGTAGCGTTCTGTCGCTTTAAGCAGCGTCACTCTGGCCGAACTGCCGTCGCCCCGCGAGAGCCGTCACGGCAAACCTGTACCAAAGTATGGGATTAGCTGCCGGAATCGAGAGATTGTTGGGGACGTCAGCTGAAAGCATGCTCTGCAAGGAATTCCATTTGCGGAAACCGCATCATGCATGTGTGGCGACCTCCTAAATTCGTCAGCCCCTGTGTCATCCCTCATGATCTCACAAAGCAGTGGAGGGGGTCATGAGTATCCCCTGCGTGGGAGTGGTCGACGACCGCGAGGAACTGTGCCTGTCGCTCGTCGATCTTGTGCGATCGGTAGGCTACCGCGCTGAACCGTTCGACAGGGCCGAGAGCCTTCTCGAATACGCGCACCGATCGAGTTTTGACTACCTCGTCTTCGATGTCTGCATGCCAGGCATGGGCGGGATCAGCTTGAGCCGTCACCTTGAGTCGGAAAAAAGCGCAATCCCTGTCGTCGTCATATCGGGATCGCCTTTTGGCAAGATCTCGCTTTCGACGGGACCTCTTCAATACCTGAGAAAGCCGTTCGGCGCGGGAGAGTTCCTGGCGTGCATCGAAAGGAGTCTTCAGGGATGAATAGTCTCCTGAAGGAAGATGCAGGACGTTCGGGCGCGAACCAATCTCCGCCGACGACAGAAGACCATCGGCATTTGCCGGGTCGGCAGGAAGGGGACACTCGGTCCGAGGTAGGTCGCAACGCGCCCCGTACGGAACGATGGCAAAAATGTTTGGATAGATGGGGGCGCTTGATGATGGCGGCGCGGGCAGGTGACCAGCGCTCCTACGAACAACTGCTGCGAGAACTGGATTCGTGGCTTCGGGCTTATTATTCGCGAAGGCTTCCTCACCCCGCGGCCGAAGACGCGCGTCAGGAAGCTCTCTTGGCGATCCACGCTAAACGGGAGACCTATTGCCCGTCCAAGCCCTTCGGGGCATGGGTCACGGCCATCGCGCGGCACAAATGGGTTGATCGCTTGCGCGACGCGACGCGGTATCAGGCCTCGCCGCTGGTCGACGAAATTGCGATAGGGGACCACGAGGAATCTTCGATCGATGCCGCGACTTTGAACGAGTTGCTAAGCCGGCTTAAGCCGGCGCAACAGGACGTTATCCGCCTCGTCAAGCTCAGGGGACTTAGCATTGCTGGCGCGGCAGGAGCGACTGGCCAATCTGCAGCCCTGGTTAAAGTAAATATTCACCGCGGCTTGAGAAAGCTGGCGTCCTTCGTCTCGTGAGCCTTCCCCCGGCCAGATCCGTCGCAGATGCGCGGCGAAGACGGAATATTGCGCCGGCGTCAGAGCCAGAAGTTGAAAGTTTGAGAAGCTGATGCTCGCTATCCCGCGTCGTTATAGTCACTTTGTGTTCGGAGTCATCCAGTCGGGATTGACCTCATGTGTCGCGGCGGGTGTCGCAAGCTTCCCTGCTTCTGCCGGCGAGTTCGCATGGAATTGGCTGGTTTCGTGGCTCCTATCATGGACTGTGATGGCTCCCCTTGTTTTCGTCGCGGCGCCTGGAATACGGCTGTTATCCGTTGCCCTCACGCGAGACGAAAAGGAGGATTGATGCATCCAATCCGGGCTTGTCCATCTTGGTATCGCAGCGCCGAACCGATAATCATGCCATTCGATCAGGACGACCTCTAAGGCAACGTAAACTGGAAAATAGTGCCGTGAGGCTGGTTTGGCACGCACGACAATGTGCCTCCATGCCTGTCGATAATCGAACGGCAAATGGCCAATCCGACGCCAAGGCCACTCGGCTTGCTCGTCCAGAACGCTTCAAACAGATGCTCGGTCGTGTCTGAGGGAATTCCTGCGCCGGTATCCGCAATTGCGACCTTGATGCCTCCGGATGGATCGTTCCCTGTGCACAACGAGAGAACGCGTGGGCGGCCGTCCACCGACGCCATCGCCTCGACAGCGTTCATCATCAGGTTCAGTATCACTTGCTGTAATTGCACCCGGTCGCCCAGCACCGTCGGTAAGCCGATGGCAAAGTCTAGCCTCAGCACGACGTGTTGCCGTCGGATCTCGCTTCCCAGGAGCGTTACGGTCTCTTTGACGGCGTCATTGATATCCAGCAGCGAGCGCGTCGGCGACGCATTTCGGATCAACTGATTGATGCTTTCGATTACGGCCGTTGCTCGATCAGCGTACGCTGCGATCTGCTCAGCGGCGGCCGTGGCTCTATCAACGTTCGGAGGGCTGCGAAGAAGCCAGTGCCGCCAGGCGCCGGCTCTCGCGGCAATTGCCTGTAGCGGCTGCCTTACCTCGTGAGCGATCAGGCCCGTCAGTTCACCGACGGCGGTCAATCGGGATGCACGGGCAAGATCGGCCTGTGAGGCCTCGAGGGCATCCTGGGCACGCCTGTAGTCCGTCAGGTCGATCGTCGCCCCGACGTAGTCGAGGAGCCGCCCGGTTCCGTCGAACGACGGCCGACCCACGATCTGCAGATGTCGCATCCCGTCCGCACGGATCAGGCGGCATTCGGTCGTGAACGAACTACCGTTGCGAATTGAGGATTGAATCAGCCGACGCAAGCCAGCGCGGTCTTCCGGATGGACCACCCGAAATGCGCTGGCGATTTTCAGCGCATGCTGCCGGTCCGGATGAAGGCCGAAAATGCGATAATGTTCATCTGACCAGAGGAAATCGCCATTTTTTGCGTCCCAGCTCCAACTGCCGGTGTGGCTGATGCTTTGTCCTTGCGCCAAAAAAGCTTCGCTACGCTGGAGGTTGGTGTAAAGCCGCGCGTTTTCGAGCGCGATCGCCGCTTGTGCCGCAAGAAGATCGAGCAGCGCCAATCGGTGCGGCGTGAATGTGCCCACCGCGGCGTGGTTCTCGAGATAAAGGACGCCGACGAGTTTGGCCTGCAGGATGATGGGCAGGCAGTGCAGTGCGAGGTGGGGCGACTTTTGAAGGTAAGGGTCGGCCGACAGCAGGGTTTGGTTGGTTTCGTCGGAACTGAAGCACGTTTGCGTCCGGATAACGTAATTCACGATCGATTGCGAGAACGCCAGGTTGCGGACGCCTCCCTCCCATACCGTGACGCCGATGCCGTCCGGCTCAAGGTGGGCTTCGGCGACGCCTTCGGGGCCGTTTTGGGACATGAGAAACAGGATGCCGCGCTCGGCTGCCGCATGCTCGATCACGACCTTCATCAAGGTCCGGACAAGCGTCGAGAGTTCGATCTCTCCGGAGAGCGCACGTGAGGCTGTGAACAGGGTGTTGATGTCCAGCTGCCGCTCGGTCACTTCAGAAGAATTGAGCGAGCCGCGAATGCGTTCAAAGGCAGGAAGATGCAGGTTGGCATGCTCAAGCTGGGATACTTTGGCCACCGCGCCCCATCTCTGGTAGCAATCTCGCGCGATCGACAGGTAGGACAAGACGACGGTGCGGATGCCTCTTGCCTCGTAAAATTGTGCCGCTCGTTCCGCGGCAATGGCCTCGATTTGCACGAATCCGGATTCTCGTGCCAGGCGGATCGCAAACTCGTAAAGTTGTTCTGCTTTCAGTTCACGCTCGTCGATACGCGCCAGCTCCGCCTCAAGCAGCGCATGCCGGGCGGCAAAATTCGACGGATTGCGCGTTGCCCATGTCGTCATCTTGCGGTGCTGTTCGCGAAGTCCGCAGACATGGTTGTCTCGGTCCTCCGGCGCCGATTTGTCGTAAGCCGCGGCGTGTGAAAGCCCAAGATAAAACCGGTAGTCAGCAAATTCAGTGTAGGAGCGCATGCACCAGGAGTGCTTTTCGGCGTGTTCGGCAAACGCGATTGCCGTCTGGGCGCGCCCGGCGATTGCGTTCAACTGGACCAGGCCGGCATAGCGAAAAAATGCGCTGGGAGGGGACAGGTTTCGGTCTTTGGCCGCGACTTCCGTGCTGGGATCCAGGAGCCTGTCTTCCTCGTCGCGTCCGATCAACCCGAGGACCAGGTCCTTTTGCACGGTCCAGGCTTCCGCAGCCAGCGCGAAGTCGGATCCGGTAGGAAGTCCATGTGGTTGTTCGGCTTCCTTGAATATCTCCCGGAGGGGATCTCCGCAAAAGAGGCGCACCGCGATCACCGCGTGATGCGCGTAGGCCGAATTGGCAAGATCTCCGGCAGCTAAGGAGTTTTTCTTGCCGCGTCGTATGAATGGCAAGCCGGATCGGATCGGACGGACCCAAGGCGTGACGTAGTATCCGAAGGAGTAAAGTGCGCGCCCGCTGTTTGCGCTCAATGGGCGCTGATCGGCGAGCATGGCCCCGAATTCCGACAGGAGGAGCGCGAGGTCTGCATCGTTGGCGTTTACGGCGAGAACTCCGTAGATGCAGGCCAGCGGATAGCAGGCCTCGGCGCTGGTTCCGTGAAGCAAAGTCAGTCGTGCCGCTGCAAGGAGCATAATATCCGACAGGTTGCGGTCCGTGAGGAACGACGGTACGACGAGGTCGGCAAGAACCGCCATCGTAGCCAGGTGATCCGCGTTGGTCATTTTGGGCAGTCGATAAAGCTCGTCGCGGGTAACGTCGTTGGCGAGTTCTCGGAGCTCGCGCCGTTCCCGGTCGACCTCGTCTCGACTCGGGTGGGCGGACCACTCGATCCCGACCTGCCGCAGGAATTCAAGGCAAACCTCCACCGCTTCCGGGAGCTGGGCGCGAGTGGTGTAGAGATGCGATCGAAGTCTTGTCACCTCGGCTCCAGCTTGGAGGTTCGGGTATTGACGAGACAGTGCACACAATTGCTCCTCGGCGCTGTCCAGGTGGCCGACCAGGAATTCGCATTCCGCCTGCAATAGTTCGATCGCGAAGGCGTCAGGGCCGTCTGCCGATTTAGGTCTGTCTGCGAGAAGATTACGGGCCACTTCGAGGTAATTTATGGCTGTTCCGTACGCTGCGGTATTCCGTGCGCGAAGTCCGGCAGAGTAATTGATGGCGATGATCCGGTCCCGTTCGTCATCGCTGCTCACAAGAGAGAGTCCGCGATTCAGCTGGTTGGCGACGACATAAGGGTGTTCGCTGGTGTCGCCTTCCGGTCGTGTACAGTTTGCCAGCGCCATTCCGATCCGGAAGTGGAGCGCAGCGCGATCGGCGCTCGGGCAAAGGGCATAAGAGGCCTCCTGCACGCGATCATGTACGAAGCTGCAAAATTTCGGTGTGATAGATATCAGGCCGGCCCGGGATGCCGGCTTTAGGTTCGTAGTGACGGCGTGCAGGGGCTGCCCGCTGGCGGTTGAGAGATCTTCCAATGTCGCTGAACTTCCCAGGCAGGCGAGATGCAGCAGGGTCCGCCGTGTCTCGGCAGGCACCAGCTCGAGTTTCGCGGCCATCAGCCTTGCGACATTTTCCGCGAAGCCCTTCGCGCGAACACGTGCGAGGTCCCATTGCCAACCGCGCGACGTCGGGTCGAAGGCAAGAAGACCCTCGTCGTTCAGCGTCCGCAGAAACTGGGTGGCGAAAAAAGGATTGCCACCCGTTTTTGAGTGGATCAGGTTAGCCAGTGGGCGCGCTCGGTTATCTCGACAATCCAGAGAGTCGACGATAAGTTTGGATACGTCGGAGGAAGCGAGCGGTTCCAGCTTGATCTGTTCGACGGGAACGCCGGCTGCGCGGAACGATTCGATCTGATTCAGGTGCGAATGGAGCGGTTCAGTGCCGTTGTCACGGAAGGCGCCGATCAACATCACATCCGTCAAGTTTCGGTGGACGATAAGGTCGTTGAGGAGTTCGAGCGTTGCACTGTCGAGCCATTGTAGATCGTCGATGAACAGAATTAATGGGTGACCGCGCCTGCCGAAGGCACCGATCAGCTTCCGGAAAATGACGCGGAGCCGGTGAGATCGGTCTTGAGGGGCGGAAGTTGGATGAAACTGCCTGCCGACGACATGTTCGAAAGCCGGAATGACTTGGGTCAAGACGGCGCCGTGCGCTCCAGTAGCTTCGATCAGCGTGCGGCGCCAAGCCGTCACCTCTTCCTCACCGCAAGTGAGAATTTTTTGCAATAGCGAGTCAAAAGCTTGTTTCAGGGCGGCGTAAGGCACGTCTCGCATCTGGATGTCGAGCTTCGCGCTCGCGACGAGTGCTGCATTCTGAGCTATGCCGGACAGAAACTCTGCGACGAGCGACGTCTTGCCGACGCCGGAGGGGCCTGAGACAAGCGTAAGGACGGATAGTCCTTTTGTTTCGACAAGGTTGAAGGTTGCGTGAAGCGCGGCGGTCTCGTTGGCGCGGCCGTAGAGCTTGCGCGGTATCCGCAAGGAGCGCCCCAAGTCTTGTCTCGCCAGCGGGAACGTCCTGATCTCCCGTTTTTCCGCCCAGTCCGTCGCGCAATCCTTGAGATCCACTAGAAGGCTGTCTGCGGACTGAAATCGGTCAGTCGGTTCTTTGGACAGGAGCTTGACAAGGATGGCGGAAACCTGCTCTGGCAAATCCGGCAGCCGGTCGCTGGGTGGGCGCGGCCTGCGTGCAAGATGGCAATGGATCCATTCTTCCGGTGTGGAAGCGGAAAACGGCAGCGAGCCCGTGAACAATTCGTACAACGTGACGCCGAGCGAATAAAGATCGGTGCGACAATCGATCGGCGTCTTAAGTCGCCCGGTCTGTTCTGGAGCGATGTAGGGAAACGTCCCGGCCATCGCGCTGAATCCGAAATCCTTCTGCGATGGGCGCCTGGCATTCCAGAAGCCGGTCAGACGGACCCCGTTGTCTTCAGTGACAAGTATGTTTTTCGGATTCAGATTGCAGTGAAACAGGCCCTGTCTATGAAGAGATTGGAGCGATTCGGTAAGTCTCGCAGCCAAATGGAGCCGGGTGTCGAAATCGAGCGAATTATCAATGATGTTGGCCAACGGCTGGCCGCCTGGGTCCTCGAGCACCAACATCATGTTTTCCTTGTGCGGGACCAGTTCGATCGGGAGCACTGCCCAGGCTGGCCTGAGGTCATCCGCCAGGGCGTATTCCTTCTCAAGTTTTTCCAGACTGCGTATGGTGTGCCGCCGCGGCACTAATGCAAGCAGCGAAGATGGCTCGCTCGAGCTCCATGCCCGGTAGAGGACGAACATGTCATCGGTGCGTAGGCGCTCTACCGTGCATTTTGCCAGATCGATCATCGCTCGCCTCTCCCGAGCTCGTTAAGGATGAGATAGTGCCGCTCGAACTTGGTATATTATAGCACTCCGACGGGCATGTCGTCTGGTCCAAGACTTGGATCGGGCCGCGGCACGATTTGGTGATAGCCTCGGCTGCCTTATGATGCCTCCGATCCGACGGTTACGGCGGTCCATCCTTTTTAGAAGGCCACCTGCCTTCGCATTGCAATTGCGTCGAATTCGGAGCCGGCAATCCCCCCGACGGTCACATCGGGAGCGGGAAACGGCCCCTTCAACGGATAGGCCGTGTTGGCGCTCGCGACATCCTCGGGCTTGGCGTTGCTCTTGGCTTCCACCTTCTCGACTTTCTCGTTGGTTTTGGCCGTGGCGGTGGTGTTGGCCGCGGTCTGCTTTTCCAATTTGTCGAGTTTCTGTTCCATCAAACGCAACTGCTGTTTCAGCAGCGTGATTTCGGGGGCATTGCCGTCACGCATAAATTGCGAATATGTCGGCGTTGCTGCAACAGCTCCTGTCACACCAACTGCGATTGCGGTCAGTAATGTCGTGTTCATGTGCCCCCCCTGTTTTTAGTCGTCTCCAGTTTCCGATTTCGAGCTAGGCGGTGGTCGCGCGGGCCATAGCGCAGCAAGACGGAATTAGAAGACGTTGCAAGACATGCTGGTCACACGGCGTTCGCAATCGTTCCTGCGCATAAGGACCGTATAGGACAGCAAACTCTGTAGCTACCGGTCCTCCAGTGGTCGTAGCAAGATCAAGAAAGTCGCCTCAATCGACGGAAAATGGTTCAGCGTGGCTTTCGAGTTTCCGTTGTTTTTTCGTCGCAAATGAACGGAAGCAACGGCGATTTTCGGTTCGAGGAGAAAACCTTTCGGAAGATGTAACTAAATCGGAGTCAGACCCGAATAAAGATGGATGCCGTGCAGGTTCTCACGGTGTCCAGCGTAGGGAGCATGGCAAATGCCTGGGAAGTACAAGTGCGGGTTGGGCGCGATTATCGTCTTCAGCTTGATGCTGATTTTGAATCCGACCGTCGCGTCATCTCGACGCCACAGCCAGGTTACCGGGGGAATGAAGCAAGGGCCGTCCCAGCAAATGGACGACGTTCCCAGCTACGACGATCCGTCCAAGCGAGGCGGGGAAGCATCGTATTCGGAGCCGGTCACAACGGCGCCGGTAGTGCAGGTTCAGCCGCATGGGCGGTCATTCGATCCCGAATCCACCAGCGCAATGGCGGTCCATAAGCGGGTCACCGATCTGGATGAGATGTTGAAATTGCAGGACCAGGAGCTCGACCGAAGGCTGGTTATTTGCCGTCACTGTTGATCGGTTGACGCGCAGCCATGGCCGCGCGGCCAATGCTCGTAGCCAAGGACTATCCTGAAGGACCGAACCGCTCCGTCTTGATCCGCGTTGCATCATACCCTAGCTCTACTAGCGAAGACGAGACACGTTCGACAAAGCCGGTGGGGCCACAGACATAGATTGTGGGGCTTTGGGAGGCCGGAAAGCCGATCGAAGCCAGACTTATCTTGTCGATTCGGCCTAGATGGCCTTCCCAACCTTCCGGGTGCTCGCGAGTGAGCGTATAGGCGACACGAAGGGTTGCGTCGGATTGCGCCATCGCATCGAGCTCGGCACGAAAGATCAGGTCCGGATGACTTCGCGCAGAATAAAGCAACACGGCGGGGATACGGCGTGATGCTTTCCAACGGTGCCGGAGCATCGCCATCAATGGCGTTACGCCGGCGCCGCCAGCGATCAAATAGAGCGGGTCGAGCGTGCCCGACTCCCAGACGAAATAGCCCCCGATCGGTCCGCGCAGCTGAAGCGTGTCGCCAGGACGGAGTTCATCGATGAGATAAGGGGATACCTCGCCGTCGGTCACTCGTTCGATCGTCAATGCGAGCAGCGCGTCCTCGGGGGCCGATGCGATCGAATAGCTGCGCTGCGCATGGTATCCGCCGCCGGCCGTTAGGCGAACATCCACATGTTGGCCCGACAGATGGCGGAATGGTCGGGCAGGCTGAAGCAGAAGCGTTTTGACCCGGCTTGTCTCGAAAACGACATCGTGCACCGCGGCAAACTGCCATTCGAGCTGCCTGGCCGGCGTGCCAGTATCAGTCGCCGTCATAGCGCTGCTCTTTCCAAGGGTCGCCGTAATTGTGATATCCGCGCGCCTCCCAGAAGCCGCGCTCGTCCGAGGGCATGAAGCGTAATCGGCGTAACCATTTTCCGCTCTTCCAGAAGTAGAGGTGAGGCACGAGCAGCCGCGCTGGGCCGCCATGGGCGGGTGCGATCGGGAGGCCTTCGAACCGCGTCGCGATCATACTCTTTCCGTTCAGGAGATCGGCAGTGGGAACGTTCGTCGTGTACCCGCCGTCGCAATGTGCCATCACGTACGGCTCGGGCGGCTCCGACAGGCCAACAGTCTTGAACAGGTCGCCAAACGACACCCCGCGCCACGTTGTGTCGAGCTTCGACCATGTGGTGACGCAGTGAATGTCGACCTTGACCGTAGTCTGCGGCAATGCCTCGAATTCGTCCCAACTCCAGGTGCCCAGCAGGCGGCCACCGAGCTGTAGCGCCAGCTTCCAGTCGGCCACCCTGATGTTCGGTGTAGGGCCGGCGGACAATATCGGAAAATCAGTGGTCACATGTTGTCCCGGCGGTACGCGTCGGTCGGAGTTGCCTTGGCCCCTCTTCGGTTTGAAGCCGCGCGAGATCGGTGTTTCGTCCATTGAGTGACTGCTCCTCTGCGCTAGTGCCGCCCAGTTGACTGTCGGCCGACGGCTCGTCGCTTCAGAGATGGCGCGACAATGGCGGCCTGTCGACCGAATGGCTCGCGAAAGCATCAAGATTGAGAAAGCGGAAGCAATGGCCGACACGCGGGGTAATCGAGCTGGCTGCTATGACCGGTGGCGCCACCAAAGGCTCCTCCCTTCGCGGGAGTGAGTTCGTCACCGTAAATATCGCAGGAGGAACGCATGGGCCTGAAGTTTCGTACGATTGCGATAGCAATCATCCTGAGCGCGGTCACAAGTACATTGCTGCTGGGTACTCTAACTAACGGCCGGGCGCAGACCAGCGGCCGCTATCTTCCAGAGTATACGGCGAGCGGTGATCTGATCCTGCCCAAGAACTTCCACGAGTGGGTGTATGTCGGGTCCCCCCTTACTCCGAACGCGCTGAACGGCGGCACCGCCAATTTTCCCGAATTCCACAATGTTTACATCGAGCCCGGCGCTTACAAGATCTATCAGGAAACGCATGAATTCCCTGAGGGAACGATCTTGTTCAAGGAGCTGCAGTTGACGCTTCCAGGCGACAGTTCGGACGGATCGCTCACGGAGCCGTCTGGACGTGGATACTTTCCCGGAAAATATAACGGGGCGGATGCGACCGTGAAGGACTCCAAGCGGTTCGCCGCGACGAACGGCTGGGGCTATTTCAACTTCAATCATCACGAGCCGAAGGCGCCGACCGCCAAGGTCAAGGCGAAGGAAGAGTGCGCCTACTGCCACATCGCCAACGCCAAGAAGGACGAGGTCTGGACCCAATTCTATCCGTTGCTGGACAATTAGAAAACAACCGGAATGCTGCAAATCAAAGCAAGGAGTGATGAATGGCTAAAGAAGGGACCATGATGTCAAAGGGCGGGCATCTTTACATGCAGACGAACGAGATCGCGAATGCGCTCATTCACTACCGTCGTGGTACTGACGGTTTGTTGACTGAAGTAGATCGCGTGATGACCGGCGGCGCTGGCTCCGGGACGTTCAAGCCGATCAGCGGCCAGGACAGCGCGCCGAATGCGTTCGAAGGCGCATCGAGCATCGTAATCACGTCGGACCGGAAGATGTTGTTCACCACGAATGGTGGCGACAACAGCGTCTCGTCGTTTAAGCTGGGTGACGATGGCCGGCTAACTTTGGTCGACGTGCAACCGACCGGAAATCCGGTCGAAGGGCGTAGCGGTACGGCCAAGTCGGTGGCATACAGCCCTTCGACAAAGACGCTGTATGTACTTCATTCATTCGGACCTGAGCACGTTCGGCTGATGTCCGTCAGCGCCGACGGAAAACTCACGCCTCGTCCTGACGGTCACACCGTCAACACCCATGACAAGACCAATCGCGTGTCGACCATGGTGGTCGTGTCGCCGAATGAAAAGTTTTTGTTCGTCGGAACAACTTTCGACGAGCCCATCGTCACCACAGGCCTATATCCTGATGGCTCTCCAATCCTCTGGGTTCAGCGGAACGGCGGTGCGCTTCATTCGATCGCGTCGAACGCTCCGGATCCGGATGGCCTGGCAGTGTTCCCCATACGACAGGACGGCACTCTGGGTACGGCCAGATTGTATGATGCAAGAGGCGGTTCGCCGTTCTACATCGCGTTCCTGCACAGTCGTCCGAAGGAGTTCATCATCGGATATGCTGTCGGTGACGGCGTCAGCATGGGCTCGATCGAGGACGACGGCAAGGTCAAGATCGGCCCGGTCGTAAAGATCGACACGAGCGGAGGTGTGCCGACCGAGTTGTGCTGGGCCTCGGTGTCGTCGGACGACAAGCTCATATACGCCACCAACTTCGGCTACAGCAACGTCAGCTCCTACCGCATCTCAGGTAGCGAACTGTCGATCGCAAGCGACCCTGCCTGTCCGAAGGTGCCGGGAGACGGCACCGCAAGGGCGCTAAACGGCACGGTAACGAGCGGCCCGGCCGATAACTGGCTTAGTCCTGACGACGCTTACCTTTACCAAATCTACGGCAATGCGGCGAAGCTGGTCTGCTACGCGACGCAATCCGATGGCTCGCTCAAGGAAGTTGGCAGCGTCAAGATTCCCTACAACAGCCCGCAGGGCCTTGCCGGTTTCTGACGAAACCCTTTGCGGGAGCGCGACGGACGAAAGTTGGTCGCGCTCTCGCTTGATGGTGCCAGGGTGACACCGGCAGTCGGAGCGATTGCGGCCTTCACCCATGCTCTGGGAAGTCTGGCTGATCTAGCAGGGAGCTGATGGTCTCGACCGGTCCGAGGGGAGGTTCGCTACGGGACCGCGATTTGCAACGCGCCAATGGAATAGGGCGCGTCGTCTTACGCGGCACCGAACGTGGCACACAAGTGCTGGACATCTATCAAAAATTCCCGACGCGCATCATGTTTCCGACCATTGTCGACAACGTCCCGAAAGAAGCCGTCGTTATCAACGCGGCGGGTGGCGTTACGGGCGGAGATCGGTTTGAAATCGAGATCACTGCGCTCGTCGGATCGCAGGTGACCGTGACGTCACAGGCCGCGGAAAAAGATATATCGCGCTCTCGATCAGCCGGCAGAGATCGTGACCAGATTGAAGGCTGACACGACCGCGAAGCTCGCGTGGCTTCCGCAAGAGACCATCATCTTCGACTCCGCGCGTGTTCATCGCCGGATGGAAGTCGACATTGGATCTGGCGCGGAGCTGATGGCTTTGGAATGGCTCGTGCTGGGTCGACGCGCGTATGGGGAAGAGTTGGCGCGAGGGCATATACGAGATACCTGGCGCGTAAGATTGGACGGCAAGCTGGTGTGGGCAGACAGCTTGCTGATAACGGATGAGACGTTTCTGCATCTGAGCAGAAAGGCGCTCTTGTCGAGCTTCCGGACGATCGGAACTTTGCTTTATTTCGGGCCGGGTCTCGAAAGGCGGCTCGAGATGCTTCGCAGACTGGAGGAAACGGTCGCCTGCACATGCGCGGCGACGATAGTGAGCGGGTTGATGATCGTCCGGCTGGCGGCCGATAAACCGCAAGATCTGAGATGCGCACTCATCGCTATCTTGCAGCACTTCGGTCGTGAGGATGTGTCCGGTCCGTTTCGCGTGCCTAAGATGTGGTCTTGCTGAGGACGTGACGACGATGCGGAGCGATGCATGAACCTGACACCGCGCGAAAAGGACAAGCTGATGGTCGCAATCGCGGCAATTGTCGCGCGGGCGCGGCTGACGCGCGGCGTCAAGCTGAACTATCCCGAATGCATTGCAATCATCAGTGACTTCATCGTTGAGCGCGCACGCGACGGCGCATCGGTCGCCGAATTTCATGTCCGAAAGCGGCAAGATCCTGACGCGTGAGCAGGTAATGGAAGGCATTCCGGAAATATTTCACGATATGCAAGTGAAAGCGACCTTCCCTGACGGCACCAAGCTTGTTCCTGTTCATAATCCCATTCGATAGGAGAGGGTGATGCGACCGTTAGTGTTCAGCCTCGCCCCGGCGGCAAGCGACTGGGGAAGCGCAGCCATGATTCCTGGCGAGGTGTTCTCGGCATCGGGCGAGATCGTGCTCAACAAGGACAGGGTCGCCATTTCCTTGAGGGTCGCCAACGCCGGCGATCGGCCGATCCAGGTCGGCAGCCACTACCATTTTGCCGAGGTCAATCCATCACTGGATTTTGATCGTAAGGCCGCCCGTGGTTATCGCCTCGACATTCCGGCGGGTACGGCCGTGCGGTTTGAGCCGGGACAATCGCGGGACGTGTCGCTCGTCCCATACGCGGGATCGCGGATGGTGTTCGGGCTTCGGCGAGAGGTCATGGGACCGCTCGTATGACGCATAGCTCTTTTGCAAGGTAGGTCACCATGCCCCAGGCTATGAGCCGTGCAGCCTATGCGCAGATGTTCGGTCCGACAGTCGGCGACAAGCTGCGGCTTGCGGATACGGACCTGATTGTCGAAGTCGAGAAGGATTTTACGACCTACGGCGAGGAAGTGAAATTCGGTGGCGGCAAGGTAATCCGCGACGGCATGGGACAGTCGCAACGCACGCGTGCCAAGGCGCGGTAGACACGGTCATCACCAACGCGCTGATCATCGACCATTGGGGAATCGTAAAGGCGGATGTCGCCATAAAGGACGGCCGTATCGCAGCGATCGGAAAGGCGGGCAATCCCGATGTGCAGCCGAATGTTGATATCGTCATTGGGCCCGGAACCGAGATTATCGCGGGTGAAGGCAAGATCATCACGGCAGGCGGAATCGATACGCATGTACACTTCATATGCCCTCAGCAGATCGAGGAGGCGCTTCTATTCGGGCATAACGACCATGATGGGCGGTGGGACAGGGCCTGCGGCAGGTTCAACCGCGACGACTTCGCGCGCCCGGACCCTGGCACATTCAGCGGATGCTTGAGGCGGCCGATGCGTTTCCGATGAATATCGGCATGTTCGGCAAGGGTAATGCGAGCCAGCCCGCGGCGTTGATCGAGCAGATCGAGGCTGGAGCGTGCGGACTTAAAATTCACGAAGACTGGGGCGCCACACCAAGCGCCATCGACTGCTGTCTTGCGGTTGCGGACGACATGGACGTGCAGGTCGCGATCCACACGGATTCCCTGAACGAAGCAGGCTTCGTCGAGGATACCATTGCTGCCTTCAAGGGCCGGACTATCCATTCCTTCCATACCGAGGGAGCCGGCGGTGGCCATGCGCCCGACATCATCAAGCTTTGCGGCGAGGCTAACGTCCTTCCAGCTTCGACCAATCCGACGCGACCGTACACGGCGGATACGCTCGATGAGGCGCTCGACATGCTGATGGTGACCCATCACCTCGATCGCCGCATTCCCGAGGATGTCGCTTTCGCGGAAAGTCGTATCCGCAAGGAAACCATCGCCGCCGAAGACCTTCTCCATGATCTAGGCGCGATCTCCATCATGTCTTCCGACAGCCAGGCGATGGGACGGGTCGGCGAGGTGGTCACCCGGACATGGCAGACCGCCGACAAGATGAGGAAGCAATTCGGCGCGTTGGCTGGAGAGGTCGGCGATCATGACAATTTCAGGGTACGCCGCTATATCGCCAAATACACCATTAATCCCGCGATTGCGCAGGGCATCTCAAGTTATGTCGGCTCAATAGAGGTAGGAAAGCTTGCGGACATCGTCATCTGGCATCCCGCTTTCTTTGGCGTAAAGCCTGACATGATCCTCAAAGGCGGCACTATAGCCGCGGCCATCATGGGTGATCCGAACGCCTCGATCCCGACGCCGCAGCCTGAATACTATCGCCCTATGTTTGGAGCGTTCGGTCGCTCGTTGATCAACAGCTCCGTGACGTTCGTCAGTGCGGCCGGCCTAGGAAATCCGCGGCTTCGCGATCTCGGCAAGCAGCTTTTGCCCGTGTTCAATACCCGCAAGATCGGCAAGCATTCGATGGTGCTCAACGCAGCGCTTCCTCGTATGGAGGTCAATCCGGAAACCTATGAGGTGCGGGCCGATGGCCGACTGCTTACCTGCGAGCCGGTGAAGACATTGCCGCTTGCTCAACGCTATTTCATGTACTGACCATGTCCGCCCTCATTCCAAAGGACCTGGGAAATGACGAAGGCGTATCGTCTGTGGCCATGCTGCGCCTGCTGAGCTGGATGTCGCCGACATTTCCAAGCGGCGCGTACAGCTATTCGCATGGCCTCGAGTGGGCGGTCGAAGCCGGCTATGTCATAGATTGCGCAAGTCTCGTCGATTGGCTCGACGCGGATCTGCGTTTCGGCTCGGCTAGGAACGAAGCCATCTTTTTCAGCCAGTCTCACCAGTGCGCCGGCCAGAACGACCTGAACGGGCTTGCGAACGTTGCGGAACTTGCGGCCGCATATCGCGGCACAACGGAATTTGCGCTAGAAACGTCGCAGCAAGGCGGCGCATACCTCTCGACGTTCCGCCGCGTGTGGCCCGATCCAATCCTGGATGCTTTGGCTGCGTTGCGGACGCCACCAGTCGTTGCCGTTGTCGTCGGCGCCAGGACGGCCAGGGAAAAAATCCCCCTTTCCCTGGCTTTGCAGGCGTTCCTGCATAGTTACGTCGTCAACCTGGTGAGCGCCGGCGTGCGCCTCGTACCTCTCGGTCAAACCGACGGCCAGCGGGCTGTCGCCGAACTCGAATCCGCCATTCTGTACACATGCCGGCAAGGCTCCGGAGCCACCATCGACGATCTGGGATCGGCCGGGTTCTCGCTTGAACTTTGCTCGATCGCGCATGAAACCCAGTACACGAGGTTATTCCGCTCATGACCACAATGATCGAAAGCCCCCATCCAGCAAAGACAGCCGTTCGTCCACATTACGGTCCGTTTCGGGTCGGTATCGGCGGACCCGTTGGTTCTGGTAAGACCGCCTTGGCCGAAGCTCTCTGCAAACAACTTCGTGAGTTCTACGATCTCTATGTGATCACGAACGACATCTATACCAAGGAAGACCAGCTCATTTTGACTCGCGCACAGGCTCTACCGGCTGAGCGGATCATGGGAGTGGAGACAGGCGGTTGTCCGCATACGGCAATCCGGGAAGACGCCTCGATGAACCTTGCGGCCATCGACGAAATGAACATCAGGTTTCCGAATGCGGAGCTTTGCCTCGTGGAGTTGGGCGGAGACAACCTGGCGGCAACATTCAGTCCGGAGCTTGCAGATCTTACGGTTTACGTGATTGACGTCGGGGCTGGCGAGAAGATCCCGCGCAAAGGGGGGCCGGGTATAACGCGATCCGACTTGTTGGTGATCAATAAAATAGACCTTGCGCCCATGGTCGGTGCGAATCTCTCGGTCATGGAATTGGACACTCGACGAATGCGGGGAACGAGGCCCTTCGTCTTCTCTAACCTGAAACGAGGGACAGGGGTCGATGAAATCGCGAACTTCATACTGGAACGAGGAGGACTGACGACGTCGGATATCCGTCGCTAAGCGGTGAACTCGGACGAATGCCGACTATTGATTTCGGTGTGATGAGCTTTATCCGGTTGCGGCGAACGGGTTACCGCCCATTGCGGCCCGGCTTTGGGAAGATCGGAGATTTTGATCGATGGTTGTTTGGTCTCCATTCAAGTTCAATTGCGGACAGGAGGTGGCAAATCGGTTTGTCATTGCTCCGCTGACGACCGACGCTTCCCATGATGATGGAACGGCTACCGAACAGAATTGAAATTTGTCCGGCGACGCGCTGCCAACGGGTTCGGAGCGGCCATTTCATCCGCCACTTACGTCGAACAAGACGGACGCTCCTGGCTGGGAATTGGTGCGACACATGACGGACACTTGTCCAGTCTTCGGGGGTTGGCCGAGGCGATGCGTGTCGCGGGAAGTCTCGCGATCCTCCAGATATATGATGGCGGCCGCATCGCAAGGCCTGACCTGATCGGTGAGCAATCGATGCGTGCGGCTTCCGCAGTCGCATCGTTGCGACCCGGAGCAAAGACGCCAAGGGCGATGACGGCGGACGAGGTTGGCAACTTGGTCGGAAGCTTCCGAGATGCAGCTTCCCTCGCCCGCAAGGCTGGCTTCGACGGCGTTGAGATCCACGGGGCCAACCACTACGCGGTTCATCAGTTTTTTTCGCCTAGGGCCAACCGTCGTATCGATCATTGGGGAGGCACGCTTTCAAAGCGTATGAATTTTCCTCTCGCGGTTGCGCAGGCCGTTCGCGACGCTCTCGGTCCGGATTTGATCGCGGGCTTTCGCGTGACGCCATTCGAGGCTGAGTTTGACGGTTATACGCTCGAGGACGCAAAGCTGCTTTGCGACGAGCTCGCTAAGCGTCGCCTCGACTACATCTCCGTTTCGCTCGATGATTACAGGAAGAGCCGACCTACGGGAGAGACCCGTGTTTATGATGGTCCGGTCGACAGGGGTCACGCCCCGGCGGAAAGTCCCATCACGGAATTTGCCCGCGTCATAGCAGGCCGCTGCGCGGTCATGGCAAGCGGCGGGATCCGGACGTGCGTGGACGCTGAGGGGGCGATCGAGATGGGAGCTGATCTGGTCGCGGTAGGGCGCGCTGTGGTCGTCGATCCGGAGTGGCTTTCCAAAGTACGGACCAAGAGTGAAGCATCAATCCTAGCCGGATTACCGAGAGATGAACGACAGATAGCCGATGCTTTGAGCATTCCTCCACGAATGGTCGAGTACCTGTTGAGCCGTCCGGGTTGGATCCCCCGGCTTTAGACCCCGGCCTTCAGACCGACTGCTTCTGTTCTGACGAAAGCTCCTCGGCAGGAAGGCGACCTTGACAACGCCTAGTCAATTAGTAAACTAACTTTACTAACCTGGTACGCGAATAAGGCTCCGACATGCGTCTTTCAGTTTCGCACCTTCCGCCGCCGCTTGGCCCGTCAGTCAGCCCGGAGCCGAGTTTGCGCGGCTATCTGGAAGTGAACGCGGATCTTGTAACCAAGATCGTCAAGCCGGTGTCGATCGAGAACATCGGAGCGTTGTCCGCCAGATCGGATCGGCCGATCCTGTTTGAAAACATCGTCGAGAAGCCCGGCTTCCGGGTCTGCGATATCCTGGTCAAATCGCGGCAAACACAAGCTCGCGCTTTGGGCACGAACGAGGAGGATTTCCTCAGCACGCTTGCATATCGTCTCCGCCAGCCGCCACGGCCGCCGAAGCTGGTGAAGACTGGACCCGTCAAGGAGATCGTTCGTCTTGGGAGCGACGCCGACTGGAGCATTTTGCCGGTGCCGAGGCATAAGCCTAAGGATGAGTTTCCCTACATCACCGCAATGAATATCGTGAAAGACCCGGAGACCGGGTTCTACAATTCGTCCCACGCCGGTACCCAGTTGGTGGGGCCGCGGCGGGGCCTCACTAGTTTCGCTACGCCCCATACCCACATCGTGATGAGGAAATACCTTGAGCTCGGGCATTCGCATATGCCCATTGCGTTCGTGTTCGGCGTGCCGCCGGCATACGAAATCATGGCGAACTTCTCCGGACTGCACATGGACATGTGGGGCGAGGTCGACATGATTGGGACCATCATGGGGCGGGATATCGAGGTGGCGCCATGCGAGACCATCGACCTTAACGTGCCCATAGAGGCCGAGATCGTCGTGGAGGCGCGTGTCAACTTGAAAGACCGCTTTCGCGTAGGCGATGTCACGTCGCCCTCAATGTACCACCTGCCACACTATGAGGATATCCCCGAAGTCGAGGTCCTTGCCGTTACGATGCGAGGCGATCGTCCGATTTACCGTAATCACCAGACGACTCCCGACACCGATCATCAGGTGCTTCCCCGTCTGTGTCATGAGGCCGTACTCTACAACCGTCTCACCGAAATGGGCCTCAGCGTGAAAGATATTCGCTTCCCGACCTGGGGAGCCGCGCTATCCTGCATCATTCAGTTCGATTATCCGCGCGAAGGCTTCGTGAACGACGCATTGATGCTCGTCATGGGATCTCCGTGGCTGAATACCAAGATGGTAGTGGCGATAAGCCCGGACACGGACATCAACAGCGCCTCCGAAGTGTACCACGCGATCGCAACTCGAGTTGATCCCGCAAAGGATATTTTCGTTGTCCCCGGGACGCGCGGCTCCCTTTATGATCCGTCGGCAGCCCCGCTGCGCGACAATCATCCGTGGCGAACCGTCGGAAAGATCGGGATCGACGCGACGGCGAAGTCGAGGCATGATCCTGCCGATTTTGAACGAGCTTGGCCGATCAATTGGGATTCCGTTCGTCTTGAAGACTACCTGTGAGGTCTGACGAGTAATTCACTGGCTCGCGTTTTCTTCGAAGGAAAACCTCGCGAGGCCGAGTTTGGGCGTCCTGTGCATTTTGCGCCGCGGTGTTGTGTGCAGAGAGGTCCACCCCCGATGAAAGTTGCCCGCCATGCCGGCCCTTAGGAAGACTGCGTCTCAAAGGCGAATATCAGGGCCTCGAGAACGCGGGGATGCCGGTAAGGCGCCTCCTGCAATCGAAAAGACAGTGTCGGCCCGTACGCTTCTTGTGCAAGGTAGTGATGCTCAGTTTCGTGAGCTCATCAATGGTCTGCTCACGCTGACGGCCCGCATCGAACTCGTGAGGGGCGAGCTTGCGCAGCGTATTGAGGTGACGGGGCCGCAGTACTCGTTGCTAATGGTAGTCGGCCAGCTTGGTGGCCCAGAGGGCATCAGCGTCGGTCAGGTCGCTCGGGCGTTGCATGTGACGAGTGCCTTCGTCGCCGCCGAGAGCAACCGGTTGGCGAAGGCGAAGCTTATCGAGAAAAGGGCCGACAGTAACGACAGGAGATCGGTGCTGCTTCGTTTGTCCCCGATCGGGCTGGCGCGGTTGGCGGATCTCGGAGGTCAGATCCGCGGCGCGAACGACCGGATTTTTGGAGGGCTCAGTGGCCCGGAGTTCGACCTGCTCACACGCCTGGTGGGTAGGCTTGTGAAGAATGCGGGTGTGGCTCTTCACCAAATGAAGACCCCGAGCGACGGTGAATAACACTGACGAGCCGATCCTCCGGCCCGGTCGGCGCTGGATCTCACGACGCACTTCTTCCGGATACACGAAGCGCCGGACGGTGCGATGGCCCCGGCGGGGGCGTGCCTACATGAGCTGACAGAGGACGAGGATGATCGGTGGAATGGGCCAAATGCAGGATAGGCGTCGTATCGTTGTCGGAATCTCTGGCGCGTCCGGCGCGATCTATGGGGTACGGGCTCTCAAGATGCTGAAAGAAAGCGGAATTGAGAGCCACTTGATCATCAGTAAGGCGGCTCGGTTGACGATCCGGCAAGAACTGGGGATGGACGCCAGCCAAGTTGAGGATCTTGCCGACGAAGTGCATCAAATCGGCAATATCGGCGCGGTGTGCGCAAGCGGTTCGTTCATGACGTCGGGAATGCTTGTCGCGCCATGTTCGGTCAAGACAATGTCGGAAATCGCCACCGGGGTTACCAGCAGCCTGCTTTCGAGAAGTGCGGACGTGATACTGAAAGAGAGGCGCAGGCTGGTTCTGATGCTGCGAGAAACACCGCTCCACCTAGGGCATATTCGCACGATGGCCGCGGTGACCGAAATGGGTGCAATCGTATATCCGCCGGTGCCGGCGCATTACCTACATCCGGCGAATATCGAGGAGATGGTCGATCAGACGATGGGGCGCGTGCTGGATCTTTTCGATGTCGACACAGGATCGGTAAGGCGTTGGCGAGGGCTGGAGCACGAAGCTTTGGTCAGAAGGGACGTCGGCCCAGGTCGTTGATCTAGTTCGGATCCGGCGCCTTTAGGCGGTGCAGCACGTCGGTAAACGCGGGTGAGACATCGCGAGCGCGGTCCTTCGAGATCAGGAGCGTCGGCGAATTGCTCTCTTGCGGCGCTGTTTGGTCGCCCCGCTCGCTGCGGCCTCGTTCGGATGCACCTGAAACTCAAGTGTCGCTTGCACGTGATCGGCAAGTTTCGTGGCCCGCTCGGCGTTTGCCGCAAGGCGCGACAGCAGCTGAGCCATGAAGGCAAACTCTTCGCGGGTCATAATTCCGAAGAACGCGTCATTTACCGGACGCTGCAGAGTTGCAAGACGCGTCAGTCGCGCCAGGCCACGTTTGGTGATCGAAAGCTGGACCCGCCGTCCGTCGTTCGGATGCGTGGTCTTCTCGATCAAGTCGTCTGAGACCAGTCTGTTAACTTCGTTGGTGACGAAAGCGCCGCTCAGATAGAGCCGTTCCGCCAATTGGTTGATTCCCATAGCTTCTTCCGTCTTCGAACCATTGACGGCGATCAAGATCAAGTATTGGGTCGGGGACAGGTTGGCAAAGCTGGCGAAACGCGCTCGGGCTGCCTCCAGGTGCCGCCCGAAAGCGAAATAATCGTAGAGGAGGCCCCGAAACATCCGGTCTCCATCCGCACCGAGCAGCTCAGGCTTTGAAGCGGTCAAAAGCGAATCGAGCACTTAATCCTCCCTTAGGTCTCGCCTCGGTGAACATGCGCCAAGGGCCGCCAGCATACATGTTGTTGGATCACCGGCCGACCACACCGGATTCGGCGTCACGCCATTGTGCCAGCTTCAAAGCCCGAAGGGCAAGGAGTTGACATCTCAAAAATGCTTCTCTAGAAAGGTATCTCAGAAAGATAGATGGAAAGTGTAACTGCAGGGCTGTCCAATGGAGGACCGTGCGTTCAGGCGGGCTCTCGGCGAATTTTCGACCGGCGTAGCGGTCGTTACCGCACGGAGCAGGGGCGGAGAGCTCATCGGCATGACCATGAGCTCGTTCAACTCCGTTTCCCTGGATCCCCCGTTGGTGCTGTTCAGCGTCGACCGGAAGGCGAGGAGCCTGCCGGCGATGCTGGAAGCCGGGGGCTTCGTCGTGAACATACTTGCCCGCGATCAGGAGCAGATATCGAACCAGTTCGCGCGAGCGCTTTCGAACAAATGGGATCAAGTGAAGACGTCGGTTGGTCATGCCGAAGCGCCGCTGATCTCAGGCGCGCTTGCGCACTTTGAGTGCGCCCCGTTTGGGAACCATGATGGCGGCGACCACGTGATTTTCGTCGTTCGCGTCGTTCGTTACGCTTTGCGCGACGAGCCAGCCGCGCCGCTCATTTTCTTCCGAGGCCGCTATCGCGACCTCGTCGACGACACTGAGCGCGAGCCGGAATGGCCGCTTCCCATTCATTACTAGCTGAGGTGGAAACCACGATGCGAAGTGCAAATGAATACCTGTCAGGCTTGAACGATGGCCGGACCATCTTTATCAACGGTGCGCAGGTCGGTGACGTAACCGCGCATCATGCCTTCCGAAACCTGTCGAAATCGATGGCCGGCTTGTTTGACTTCGCCAGCGCACCGTCGAACTCTGATTTGATGACGTTCGAAACCACGGCGGGTCGCGCCAACCGCATCTGGCAGCTTCCGACCTCCTATGCCGAACTCGTCGAACGACGCAAGGCGCTTGAGGCCTGGGCCGCGCTCCATGCCGGCTTTATGGGGCGCGCGCCGGACCACGTCGCGTCCTGCATTTCTGGCCTGTACATGGGCCTCGACGTGTTCAAGGCGTACGATCCCGCGCGCGCCGGCGCCCTAGAGTCATACTATCATTACGCCCGCGACAAAGACCTTTACCTCACCTACGTCATCATCAATCCGCAGGCCGACCGATCGAAAGGCGCGGCCGAGCAAGCGGATCCGTTCATGACGGCCGGCGTCGTCGATCGGGACTCGGAAGGCATCACGATCCGCGGAGCCAAGATGTTGGCAACCGGCGGCGTCGTCGCCGACGAAGTGTTTGTGACGACCATCCAGCCGATGCGTCCAGGCGAAGAACGGTACGCGATGTCTTTCGCGATCCCGATGAATTCAAAGGGATTGAAGATGTTGTCCCGCAAGTCGTACGAAGATGCTGCCAGCTCGGTATTCGACAATCCGTTGTCGAGCCGGTTCGACGAAAACAACTCCGTCCTCTATTTCGACGACGTGAAGGTGCCCTGGGACCGTGTTTTTATCGAGGGCAACGTCGAGATGTGTCAGAAGCAGTTTCATGCGACGCCGTGCCACGTCTACCAGAACTACCAGGCGATGGTGCGTCTGAACGTGAAGCTGAAGTTTCTGGCCGGCATCGCCAACCGTACCGCCGAGATGAACGGGGTGGCTCAGTTCCCGCAGGTGCGCGAGACGCTCGGTCAGTTGGCCGCCGAGACCGGCATGGTGGATGCGCTGGTCGCGGGCATGGAAGCAAAGGGAGCCCCGGTCGGCCCGTACTTCATTCCCGATCGGCACACGCTCTACGCCGCCCAAGTGCTGACGCAGCAGCTCTACTCTCACGTCCTGTCAACACTCTGCGTGAGCTCGCTGGTGGCGGAATGATCATGCTGCCGTCGTCGACCGCCGACTTCGCCAATCCCGAGATCGCTGCATTGATCGGCAAGACTCAGCAGTCGCCGAAGGCGAATTCGCACGATCGAGTGAAGTTCTACAAGCTGGCTTGGGATGCCGTCGGCTCTGAGTTCGGCTCGCGCCATCAGCAGTACGAAATGTTCTACTCCGGTGCCACGTTCGTGACTAAGGGCCACTCTTACCGCACGTACGACTGGGCCGGTGCCGATCGGTTGGTGCAGAGCATGCTCAATTCCTATGACCTCAACAGCGCCTCGACATCCAGCGAAGCAGCCTGAAACAGGAGACAACTATGCCGGTCAACAAGAAGCACGACGAATTCTATACGCTCGATATGAAAGTGGGTTGGGAAACTCCGGCGGGTTATCCAGCTGGAATTCAACAGAAGATCCTCTCAGGAGGTCTCGACGAAGGAAACCGTCGCGGTACACGCACCCGGTTGCTGCGTTTCGCGGCGGGCGTCTACACGACGGCGCCTTTCTCCCATGAATATTGGGAAGAGGTTTATCTGATTTCCGGCGACTTGACCGTCGGCAATGACGAGAAGGGCGAGGGCGGCCAGAGTTTTCCGCCGAACACCTACGCCGTCCGGCCGCCACACGCTCCCCACGGCCCCTTCAAATCGATCGAAGGCTGTCTCCTTTTGGAGATGCACTATTTTGACCCGGTCTAGTTTCGGATCGTCGGAGTTTTTCACCAACTGCATTTGATCTGGGCAGGAGAGAAGTATGAGACTCGGCAGGATTGTTCTCGAATTTGCGCGTCGCTTATCCTTGATCCGGGCGCCTTTCAGGTTTGACCGGCTCGCGCAAGGTGGTTTCCACTTGGCGATTGAAGCCTTGGCCGGCGCACTCGCAATAGGCTTCGTGGCAATCAACCCGGCCATCGCGCAGGAGAAGCCGGCATCGCTGGGTCTGGGCATTTTTACGTTTACGTCCGGGCCACCCGCGGCATTCGGCGTGCCTGGCAAGAATGCCGCGCAGCTCATCATCGACGAGATCAACGCGAGGGGCGGCATTGGCGGAGTGCCGATCAACCCGACCTTCGTCGACGAAGGGCAGGGCACTCAAGGGGTCATATCCGAATATCGGCGGCTGACAGCGGACCCGAACAACCAGGTCATGGTGGCGGCCCTTTCGAGCGCCAATTGCCTGGCGCTTGCGCCGATCGCCGAACAGCTTGAAGTTCCTACGGTCGGCTGGAACTGCGATACCCACCAGCTACTGATGGATGGCAAGAACAAGTACGTCTTCCGGCCGAACGGCAATACCGTCCCCGAGTTCGTCGCTTTTGCGATCTATCTACTGCAACGGCAGCCGAACGTGAAGACGGTTGCGATCATCAATCCGGATTACGCGTTTGGCCATGATGCGGCGAAGATATTTGCGTCCGCGCTAAAGACCTTCAAGCCCGACGTCGAGGTCGTCGCTGAACTTTACCCCAAACTCGGCTCGCCCAATTACCAAACCGAGATTTCACGCCTTACGACCGCCCATCCGGATGTCATTTTCTCGAACCTGTGGGGTGCCGACCTCGAGAACTTTATCCGGCAGGCGACGCCCCGAGGCCTCTTCTCTTCCAGTCAGGTCATCCTCGCGATCGGCGAGACCGCGCTTCAGCGCGTGCCGCTGCCCGATGGCGTAATCTTAGGCGTACTGGGCGATGGATGGTGGATGTCGCCGGACGCGAAGGCCAACCCCGCGACGGCGGATTTTGCCGAGAAATACAAAGCTCGCTTCGGTGAATACCCGGTATCTCCGGCGATGAAGATGGCGAACACGCTGCTTTACATCAAAGCTGCATTCGACGCAGCCATTCAGAAAAATGGCGGCAAGTGGCCGACCCGGGCTGACATTGCGAATGCCATGAAGGGAAGCAAGGTCGAGACGCTCACTGGAGTCGTGCGGACCCGGACCGACAACGACGGCGTGGTCGATCAGATTGTCGGTGTCACTGTGAAGACACCCGCTCAGTCCTTTCCCGTCATGGGCGACATGGTTCGGTACAAGGGCGATAGCTTGATGGCGCAGCCTGGCCTGGATCCGTTGATCTGGATATCGACCCTTAAGCCAGAGTTTGCGACGACCTTTCCGAAGCCTGGGAGCTACCGTTAGGCGTTGGTCAAGCGCCATCTCACACCAGGTGTAACAATGTTAAATGCGGTCGTCCCATTGGTATTGGACAGCGTGGCCAGCGCCGCGCTGATCTTCTTCGCAGCAGTCGGGCTAACGCTGGTCTTCAACGTGCTGCGCGTCCTCAACGTCGCCCATGGCAGCCTATATTCGATTGGTGGATATGTCGCGGCCTCGATTTGCTTGTTCATTTCGAGTCGGCAACTCAATCCTTACCTGTCGTTTGTCGCGTTGCTGTTCAGCGCGGTCGCGGTAGCTGCTGTGTTTGGTCCGCTGATTGAGCGGACGCTGGTCCGCTGGACTTACGGAAAATCGGAGGCCGTTCAGATACTCGTCACCTTCGGCCTATTCCTGGCGCTGGAGGACCTGCAGAGAATGGTGTTCGGCGTTCAGTCCTTTTACGAGGACACGCCAATGCGGCTGCTCGGCACCTCTACTATCGACGGGGTCGTCTATCTCAACTACCAAATACTGCTTGTCGTGTTGGCGTTGCTTGCGGTCGTCGGACTACGCCTGCTGATCAACCACACCCGGCTCGGACGATTGATTACGGCGGTTGTTACTGACCGCGAAATGGCCCAGTCGATCGGCATCAATACCAATCGGATCTTTGTATTGGCGTTTTCCATCGGCGTGTTCCTCGCCGCGTTGGGCGGGGCGTTCGCGGCTCCGACTTCAGGTATCGCGCCGGGCCTCGGGGCAGATACCATGGTGCTTGCCTTCGCGGTGGCGGCGATCGGAGGATTAGGTCAGATCGAAGGAGCGGCGGTCGCCTCGCTCATTGTCGGACTCGCGCGTGTGCTGGCAATCTATCTCATGCCGTCGCTAGACGCCGTTGCGCCGTATGCAGCGATGCTCGTCGTCCTCTTAATCCGTCCCTATGGTTTGTTCGGGGCTCCTTTGACACGGAGGATTTGATGCGGGCGATCGCTTTTGGCGCTGCCTTGGTCGTGCTTGGAGCTTTGCCGCTCGCGGCGCCATGGCTGCAGTTCGTGCTCACTATCGCAATTGCAAAGGGGTTTGCGGCGTTGGGCGTAGCCGTGCTTCTGCGGGCAGGGTTGATTTCAATCGGCCACGCTATGTTCTTCGCCATCAGCGCCTATTGCATCGCTTTTCTGGCCAGCTTAGGGATCAACGACTTCGGGATGCTTCTGGTCCTCTCGGTCCTGACCGCGGGAGCTGCCGGTGCAATCGTGGGCTTATTCCTGGTCAGCTATCGCACGATCTTCTTTGCAATGCTGAACTTGGCCGTCTCGATGGTGTGCTACGCCCTGTGCGCCAAGCTCTACAGTGTGACCGGGGGCACCGACGGAATGCCCGTTCCAGTCCCTACAGTTTTTGGCATTGTTCTGGGTGAGCCGGCTTTCAAGAACGTGCTGTTCTATTTCAGCCTGACGCTCACGGTTCTGGTCGGACTTGCCGTGCAAAGATATCTAAACAGTCCTCTGGGCCATGCGCTATCGGCGGTGCACACCAACGAGATCAGGCTGGAGTATCTTGGTGTTCCGGTTCGGGCGGTGCTCTTGATAGCGTACATCATCTCTGCCGCGCTTGCCGGTCTCGGCGGCGCCATAGCCGGATTTGCCGTGGGCCGCGTAGTACCGGATTTCGGCGTTTTGGACCTCGTCTGGGCATTTCGTGTTGATCGCGGTGCTTGGTGGCATCGGCGGCGTTCCAGGCGCGTTTCTCGGAGCGATCTTTCTCGAGCTTTTGCACAGCGCCGCCGTCACGGTGACGGATGCGTGGAATCTTATCGTCGGGATTACCTTGATAGCAGTGATCATGTTCCTGCCTCAGGGGCTCTACGGTCTGCTGGCTCGCAAGGAGGCACCGGGCCTATGACGCGGATAGTTCTCGAGGCTAAAGATCTTCACGTCGCGTTCAGTGGCGTCAAGGCCGCTGATGGCGTCAGCATTTCGATTCTCGAAGGCGAATTCCTTGCGATCATCGGTCCAAACGGAGCCGGCAAGACGACATTGCTCAACATATGCACGGGCTATATCCGGCCCAAGTCAGGCAGCGTCTCGCTGGACGGCGAAGACATAACAAAACTGGTGCCGCGGGCGATAGCTCGCCGAGGAGTTGCGCGTGCTTTTCAGTTGCCGCAGTTGTTCCTGACCCAAAGTGTCTTGGACAACATGATGCTTGCGCTGGCGGCGAAAAAGGGGCTGTGGAGCGTGGTCCAGCCTCTTGATACAGCGTACAGGCGGAAGGAAGCAAAAGAGCTGCTTGACCTCCTGGGCATCGCCGACGAGGCCGGAAGGGTCAGCGGCACATTACCGGAGGGCCATCGCAAGCTTCTCGATATCGCAGTTGCATTGGCGCTTAAGCCGCGGCTTTTGCTGCTCGACGAACCGACGAGCGGCGTGAGCGCGATCGAGCGCTTCTCGTTGATGGAAGCGCTCATGAACGCTTTGCGCCGGCAGCGCATTACTGCGCTTTTCGTGGAGCACGACATGGACGTGGTTGCCCGGTACGCGAGCCGGGTTCTGGTGTGGAACAGCGGAAAAATCATGGCTGAAGGACGTCCTGACGAGGTGTTCAGCGACGCGATGGTGCGCGAGCGTGTCGTGGGGATCGCCTGATGCTCAATATGGAAAAAGTTAGCGTCTCGATTGCGGGGGTGCGGGTCTTACGTGATGTAACTTGCAGCGTTGTGGACCGGAAGACGACGGTGTTGATAGGCCGAAACGGAGCCGGCAAGACCACCTTGCTCCGCGCGATCATGGGGCTCATCGCGCACGATGAGGGGGCCATTCGGCTCGACGACGACGATCTCGGTCGAGCGCCCGCCTACATGAGGGCACGTGTCGGCATAGGGTATGCTCCGGAAGACCGTCGACTGGTTCCGGAGTTGAGTGTGGAGGAAAACATTCGCCTTCCAGGGCTCGCGCTGAAGCTTAATCGAGCGGAAATCGCCCGAAGGATCGATGAGATCTTTAGCTTGCTGCCCCAGTTACAGGTGATGCGGGCGAGGCCCGCCGGAAGCGTCTCCGGTGGACAAGGAAAGATGATCGCGTTGGGCCGCGCGCTCACTGTCGCAGACAGAGTCTTGCTGCTTGACGAGCCCTTCCAGGGCTTGGCACCGGCATTGGCGCTTGATTATGCGCGTACACTCGGCGAGTTGCGCAAGCACCGGCCTGCCCTCGCCATGCTCATCACCGAATCCTCGCCTGCGCTGCTCGACCGGATTGCTGACTGTAGTCTGGAGATCGAACGCGGCGAGGTCCGTTCCCTCAGGACCAAGGACGAAACAGCATGTTCATGACGTTTGACCGTATCGCGGGGGACCGGTTCGACCACGTTGGTGTCGAGATCGAAACTCTTGTGATTGCTGGTTGGGCCGGCCGCGACGCCGGGGCAATTGAGCATCATATAGAAGAACTTGCGGCGCTCGGCATACCGAGGCCCTCTAAGACGCCGCTTTACTATCGTGTCGCAGCGCAGACGTTGACGCAGCGAAGCCGCCTGACCGTGCTGGGGCCGGACACCTCAGGTGAGGTCGAGCCGGTTGTCGTCGCGATGGCCGACGGGCTCTGGATAGGGATTGGGTCCGACCATACCGACCGTAAGGCGGAAGCATCGGGAATTGCCCTATCAAAGCAATTGTGCGGCAAGCCCATCGGCAATCAGCTCTGGCTTTATTCGGACGTCGAGGGGCACTGGGATGAACTCGTACTTCGTTCCCGCGCGACCATTGGAGGCGAACGCGTGCTCTACCAGGAAAGTCCGGTTTCGTCGTTGAGGAAGCCGAGCGATCTCATCGAGCATTACGCCGCTGCGAAAATGCTGGAGGCCGGCAGCCTGATGTTTTGTGGGACGCCAGGCGCAATCAGCGGGATTCGTCCTGGAACGCGCTTTGAGATGGAACTGATCGATCCGGTCCTCCATCGCTCCCTGAGCCATAGCTACGATATCGACATTTTGCCGGTTGTCTCCTGACCTCGTGCCATGGAAGGACGCTTAGTATGAGTTCGTCGACGGTAGCCCGGTTGGAGACGGCGTTGGCGCGTGCGGAAGCGTCTCCGTATGCCGTAAATGCGTTTACTTCCCTGTTTCCCGATAGCGCCCGGCTTGAGGCTGAAGCGGCCGATCGGCGGGCCGCAAACAGAACGAGGCGGGGCGCGCTCGACGGGCGTATCATTTCCGTCAAGGCGCTGTTCGATGTGGCCGGGACGGTGACGACCGCCGGATCCGCCGTGCTTAAGACTTTGCCGGCTGCGGTCGAAGACGCCACTGTAGTGAAGCGGCTGCGCGCGGCCGGGGCGGTGATCATCGGCAAGACGCAGATGACCGAATTCGCCTTCTCGGCGCTTGGTACAAACCCGCACGATGGCACGCCTGGCAATCCGCGGGACCGCGATCGCGTCCCAGGTGGCTCCTCCTCAGGGGCCGTCGTGTCCGTCCTCGACAGGGTGGCCGACATCGCAATCGGCAGCGATACTGGTGGTTCGGTCAGGATTCCGGCTGCGCTTTCGGGCGCGGTCGGATTCAAGCCGACCAGTGGCCGGATTCCGACCCTGGGGGCATTCTCATTGTCGTCAAGCCTCGACACGATCGGTCCGATTGGCTCCTCGGTCGCGGACTGTATCGATGCCGATGCCGTCATGGCGGAAAAGCCGATCTATTCGTCGCTGCTCCCGGCCTCCGTTGACGAATTGCATCTCACAGTGCCGAGAGGGCGGCTTTTCGAACGGTGCGACCAGGGAGTGCTGTCTGCCTTTGACGAAGCGATCCGTAGGCTCCGGTGCGCAAGCGTGACCATTTCGGAAGGATCTATCGACACGGCGCTGGACGATGTAGCTAATATCGACAAAATAGGTACGTTCCCGTCGATTGAGCTCGGCGCGACACTCAAAGGCTACGGCATCTTAAATCTGGACGGGATCGATCCAAAAACCCGTGTGCGGATCGAGGCGGGCGCCCACGTATCCGGCGCAGACTACGTCCATATGTTGCGGCTCCGACAGGCGGCCATCAAAAGATTTGAGCAGACGTTTGCGAGCAACGGCATCCTTGTCTTGCCGACCTGTCCGATCCAAGCACCTGTCCTGTCGGAAATCGAGAGCGATGTGAAATTTCACGAGATAAACGGGCTTCTCCTTCGTAATCCGCGGATCGCCAATATGCTTGATTGCCCGTCCGTTTCGTTGCCGCTTCCGGCTAACGACGGTGACCTTCCGGTCGGCTTCATGCTCATCGGCTGCAGGAGTTCAGATCGACATCTCTTAAGAATTGCCTCCCGGGTCGAGGCGTTATTGCTGGGCGCGGTCGCAGACGGGTAGCCGATTGGCAATTTGCCAAGGGAACCGATCCGGCGTGTTCCTGCTCCTCAGCGTGGTGGCCCTAATTTTGTTTTGTAGCAGCTGACGGTTTCTGTAACCGAAGCAGCCTCGGCAGCGAATAGATCAAGAATCATCTGCTTCGAGCGCGCCTGGAAGCGACCGCTTGGCATTCACCCAGGAGAAGACAAATTGTCCCCTCAAGAGACCCTCATATCCATCGCCAAGACCGACCTGCCGCTGCAGGGTAAGCTTGATGTCTTCAAAACCGAGTTCGAGACCAGGTTGGCGCCGCCATCCGTTGTCGATGTTCTGCACCGTGCCACGGATGAACTCGTTGCATCAGGCGCCCAAGCCAACGCGCTCAAGGTCGGAGACAAGGCTCCCGATTTCGCTTTGCCGGACGCGGATGGAAATACAGTATTTTCCAAGACGTTGTTGGCAAAGGGGCCTCTGGTGCTAACGTTCTTCCGCGGCGCTTGGTGTCCATATTGCAATCTCGATATGATGGCGCTGGAGAAGGCACGGCTCGCGATCGAAGCGCGAGGCGCAAGCCTGGTCGCGATCTCGCAACAGACGCAGCCCAACAGCCGGCATACGCAGCGTCATATGGGTCTCGGCTTTCCTATCCTCAGCGATAAGGGAGGCGAAATCGGCGCCAAGTTTGGCGTCCGTTGGACGTTGCCGCACTATCTCCGTCAGGTGCATCAATCGTTGGGTGCGGACCTTAGTCAGTTTAACGGAGAAGATAGCTGGACCCTGCCGATGCCCGCCCGATTTGTCGTCGGCCAGGACGGCACCATTGCCTATGCCGAACGCGGATTACACACGCAGGCCCGAGCCTTCGGCGGTCTTTCCTGTCCTCGATCGGTTACGCCAGAAGGATGTGGCGTGATTGCCTACGATCGCTTTGGTCTGTTCCGCTGCCCACAACTCACTGCTGCTCCGCAGAGACACATCAGGTATGCTGTAACAAGCCATGTGCGTGAAACGTAGTTCCGAACGTGCTCATTGAGCATGACTGCGGCTGCCCCACCTTCGATCGGGCTTAGCGAAGATAGCCAGAACAACGTAGACGAGACGATGACTCCAACTCCAGCACTAAGAACGCACGAAAGCTCCAAGAAGTCAGTAAGCAGCTTTCGACAGGCGTTTGATCTCTACAGCGCCATCTTTTCCGTACAACTCGCTCGCTGGGCACCTGTTCCGCTCCGCCTTATCGTGGGCTACGGGTTTGCCGAGCATGGCTTCGCGAAGCTGTTGCGGGGCTCGGACAATTTCACGGGCCTTCTTCACGCCATGGGGGTGCCTTTCCCCCATCTTATGGCATGGATTACGATCATCACGGAAATCCTCGGCGGCATCTGCGTGCTGCTGGGAGCATTCGTACCTCTGGTCAGCATCCCGATGGCAATCGTCCTGTTGGTGGCTGTATTCACGGTTCACATCCAATACGGCTTCTCTTCCATCAAGCTCCAAGAGATTACGCCGACGGGCGCACATTTCGGCCAGCCCGGCTACGAAACCGATCTTTTGTATTTGGCCGGCATCGTGGCGCTGGTGATTGGAGGCAGTGGGCCGTTGTCAATAGATGGTTGGCTGACTTCGATTTTGCGTCGACGAAAATAGCGCGGATCTCATCTCTTCAGCGTCCCCGGGACGACTTTAGTGGCGACGAGACTTGGTGCGAAAATCTTGGTCCATTGCGGTCCAAGCTGCACCGGAAGCAGACGATAGGAGCTTGCTCCTAAACCACTGGCGCGAACTGTCTTCGGGCACGACTCGCTTGGAACGAGCGCGCGTTTTCAAAGAAGGAACTGCAATGGCTGTGGTCGAACTCTATTGGTCGTTTCGAAGTCCGTACTCTTACATTATCCTGCCGCGGATCGTTTGGCTGGAGAATGAACACGGCGTGTCCATCGACCTTAGGATTGTTCACCCGGCCGCCATCAGGAACCCATCATACTTCGCTGGAATGAATAAACTCGCGAGACCTTACTTTTTCAGGGACAGCGCCCGAATGGCGGCTTTTTATGGCATGCCGTTTCGGCGGCCCGTGCCGGATCCGATTCAGCAAGATGCGAGTTCGCTGTCGATAGCATCGGAGCAGCCGCTTGCAGTGCGCCTCGGTCGATTAGGGATCGCTGCAACGAGACGCGGGCGAGGCCTGGCATTTTGTAATGAGGTATCTGTCCTTCTTTGGAATGGAGAAGTGGACAACTGGCATGAAGGTGCCCACTTGTCTGATGCCGCTGCAAGAGCGGGGTTGAATTTGTTAGGGATGGAAACGGACATCGCTAACGATCCTGCGGATCACGATGCGTGCTTAGCAGCAAACGATGCGTCGCTCCGCGCCTCCGGTCATTGGGGCGTTCCGACGATGGTCTTTCGGGGCGAGCCATTTTTTGGTCAGGATCGATTTGAAGTATTATTGTGGCGATTGAAGCAAGAAGGTATCCAACCAAAGTGACCACGGTCTGCCGGCTCTCTTTCCACTGCGCCTGTCGCAGCATTTTCGGAGCCGATGTCAACGTTGAAGAATTAGCCAAAACGGATGACTTTCGGGGACGGACAGCGAACATAGCCGAACTTACTGGTCGGAAGCGGACACTCTCGGTGAGCGCAGGGATGTGGCTAACGATCAACTGATCGACAAGAACGGTGCAGAGGTGATTATGGATCACCTCCATCAATGCCGTTCTTTAGATCGCCCAGCGGCTCGAGGCGTCCGGCTTGTCCAAGGCGAGCACTTGGGTTTGGGGCGATGTCAAGGATCAAGCCCACCCCTTTGATGAAGATCAGAACGATTTGGGATGGGCTAACTTCGGACCCTGTGCCGCTGGATGCCAGCTTTGGCCAGAGCTTAGGGAGACCAACCTCATTCGTCACAACTTCGAGCCGCCGTCTACGGCGATGATCTGACCCGTAATCCAACGTGCCTCAGATGACGCTAGGAACGCGATCGCGTCTGCAATCTCGGCAGGTGCCGCAAGTCTCTTCAAAGCCTGCATGCCGAGCGCGAACTCGCGGGCCTTCCTCGGTTTTCACGAAGGAGGACATGTCGGTCGCAACCACGCCAGGCGCTGCGGCGTTGACCCGTACGCCGCGGCCCCCGAACTCGGCGGCGAAGTGCTTAACCATGGTGTTGATAGCGCCCTTCGTTGCCGCATAAGCGGACAAAACCCCGACGACCTCATGAGCCACTAAAGAAGACACGAATATGACGGAACTGCCTTCAGGCAAGAGCGGCAGCAGTTGTTGCAGGACGAAGAAAGGAGCTTTCACGTTGACGGAAAACAATTGGTCGAAGTCCGCGATTGTCGTTTGGCCGATCGCGCCACCTTTAGCCACCCCGGCATTAGCAATCAGGATATCAAGTCTGTCTTTGACGAGGTTTCGAACCTGCTCTGCAAGTTTGAAGGGCCCGTCTGGCGCGCTTAGATCCGCGCTTACGGCGTCTGCGCGGGCTCCCATATTGCGGATCGTGTCGACGACTTCGTTCGGTTCTTGGACGGATTTGGCGTAGTGGACGAGGACTTTCGCACCGCCGCGCTGCAGGTAAGTCATGTCATTCGCGACGAGCGTCCAGAAGCGTCGACGATCGTTACCTTGATTTGAGAGAAGACAATCCATGGCAGCATTTGGCGGCGCGTCAGGCCGAGGGATTTTTCCAGGCTTGCCGTCATTTGCGCAGTTTTGCTGTCTTCCGCGCGGTAGGAGAACTTATTTCAACATCGGTTATTGAGAACGATGCGTGGCAAAATATACTTTACCTCCAGGATAACGGCTGCAATCAAGATGAGGCAGTGGTCGAAAAATCCCAGCTTGAGGCAAAACAGGCAACAGCGAGACGACAATGATTGGCCAACTATTGCAACCACTGGCAAACTCGCGTCCTTTCAAAGGAAATCTGGATCACCAATTGATTTGAGCGTCGATGGTGATCGTGTTTCTGCTGTTCGGCTATCAGAAGTGGTTTGAGTACGAAGCACAGGTGCTTATTCCCTACATCAGCAACGGTCCACTGATCTCCTGGCTCTATCCGGTATTCGGAATTCGTGGAGGCAGTTGGTTCTTAGGCGTGATGGAATGGATATTTTGCCTTCTGCTCTTTCTGGGGTTTTGGAACAGGCACGCAGGAATTCTGGGCGCTCTTGGATCATGCGGGACGTTCGTCGCCACCGTCACCATCATTCCGTTCATGCCAAATGGATGGGATGAAGTTGCCGGCGGGTTTCCGGCAATGACCGGAAACGTTCCGTTTCTGATGAAGGACGTAGTTCTCCTCGCCGTGTCATTTTACTTGCTGAAGCAGGACGTTGTGGCGGAGATGCATTCGCCGAAAGGGGCCGGCATCTCTAAATCTTTATTCAGGTTCATCGCGAAGACGATGGATGCCCTCGGTCTTCTAACTAAAGACCTCGAATATCACGTACTGCGCTTGGCTATGGTAATAATCTTCGCGTTCTTTGGATATACCAAGTGGCACCAGTACGGTGCGCAGCAGATGATCCCATTCATCCGCAACAGCCCGTTTCTTTTCTGGCTGTACCCGGCGTTCGGGTTGCGGGGCGGCGCCAGGTTCCTGGGTGCGTCCGAGTGGACGATCTTGCCTCTTATGTTCGCGGGGTTCTGGGACAAGAGGTTCGGTGTTCTCGGGGCTCTCGGATCAACCATCACATTCTTCACGACTTTTACGATCATTCCATTCGTCCCAAACGGATGGGATCCGGTCGCCGGATTTCCGGCAATGGCCGGTCTCGTGCCGTTCTTGATGAAGGATTTGGTCTTGTTGGCGGTGTCGTTTTATCTGCTGAAGCAGGATGTTAAGCGCCTTTCTCTGGTGGGTTGGGACACGGTGGCGGATCCGAACCAACGCTGCGCCGGCGGGATGGTAGCCGCCGAGTAAAATTCCAGCATGCGAATCCCCTCCGCGCGCAGAGCGCGAGAACCCGGACAGGGACGGTCCCGGGTTGACCACCGGCGGATGCGGAGCAAAGTCTGACGGGTCGTCCGTTCTCGCGCGCCTTTAGGAGGCAGTAAATGGAGAAACGCGGCACGCTGTTCCAGAACGCGATCATTCTGACGATGGATGAGCGCATGCCCAATCTTGCGACGGGTGACCTCTTGGTGCGCGACGAGCGAATTGAGGCGATCGCACCGAGTTCACTCGTTGATGACGCGGAGATCGTCGATGCGACTGGGTGCATCATCATGCCTGGGTTTATCGACGCACACCATCACGTATGGCTCGGCGTGCAACGTCGGCTGATGCCGAATTGCTCGGACCTTTTTGCCTATATTGAGTTGGTCGCCGAACGGATGGGATCGAAATACCGGCCGATCGATACTTATCTCAGCACCAAGCTGACGGCCGTCGCGTCGTTAGATGCAGGCATCACGACCATCCTTGATGCCGCCCATAATACCCGCAGCCCCGAGCATAGCGACGCTTCGCTCGATGCCCTTCGGGACAGTGGTATCCGATCGCTCCACATGGCAGGTGCGCCGATGGACAAACAGTTCGTCAGGGGCCACCTGCCGGGAGACCTGAAGCGCCTTGCCGCGAAGTGGAACCAGGCCGATGGCCTGGTCCAGGTGGGCTATTTTGGGCATCTCAAGTTCAACATGGACGAGTATCAATTCGCCCGCGGATTGGAATTGCGCGTGCTGTTCGAGATGGTCGGAGATTACAATGAAGTGCCGGCGGAATTCATGAAGCCCGGCGTGCTCGGCCCGCACACCATTTTCAATCATTGCACGCGCTTGCCTGAAAACACGTGGGAGGTGTTCTTAGGCGCCGGCGTCAATGTGACGGTCAACCCGCGTTCCGACGTGCTGTTCGGGTTCGACGACGAAGGTTTCGCCTATCAGCAAGCAATCAATTACGGCTTCAAGCCGGCGTTGGGCATAGATGTTGAAACCACCTACGGAAGCGACATGTTCGGCGAGATGCGCGCGCTGTTCCACCAGCAGCGCGCTGCGATGCGGTATCGTGTGTTGCACAAGGAGTTGAAGGTTCCGCCCCCCATCACGGTTGAGGCCGTGTTGAAGGCCGCCACGGCCAACGGTGCCCACGTGATCGGCCTTGAAAACGCAGTTGGAACGCTCGCGCCGGGGAAAAAAGCCGACTTGATCATGGTGCGGACCGACAGCATCGCTGTATTTCCCGTGACTAACGCCATTGCCGCGATCGTGCAGGCCGTAGAACGCTCGGACGTCGATACCGTCATGGTCAATGGAGCTTTCCGCAAGCGTGGCGGCAAGCTCGTCGATGTGGACGTTCTCAAATTGCATCGCGAAGTAGAGGCAGCGCGACAGTGGCTCGTGGAGGCCAGCGGTTACAGGCCCGATTTGTTCGAGGCTTCAGCTTGAATATGCGTCAACAACACTACTGCGACTGGGGCCGACGTAAAGTAGCCGATGTCGATCAGCTTTGATGGTGAGGAAAGAGCGATGGTGAAGAAGATACTTTGCGGCTTCGGCGTCGATGTAGATGCGGTAGCCGGTTGGCTGGGGTCGTATGGAGGGGAAGACTTACCTGATGATATTTCCCGCGGCCTTTTCGCGGGCGAGGTCGGCTCGATGCGCATCCTGAAGCTATTCGAGCGTCTCAAGATCAAGAGTACTTGGTTCATCCCGGGGCACTCGATTGAGACGTTCCCGGACGAGATGAAAGCGGTGGCGGATGCCGGTCATGAGATCGGTATCCATGGCTACTCGCACGAAAATCCGATCGACATGACGCGCGAACAGGAAGAGGCCGTGCTCGACAAGTGCATAGCACTCGTCACCGGACTGTCCGGAAAGCGGCCTACGGGTTACGTCGCGCCATGGTGGGAGTTTTCCAACGTAACCAACGAACTCCTGCTTGAGCGCGGCATCAAATACGACCACTCCCTGATGCACAAAGACTTCACGCCGTATTACGTGCGCGTTGGAGATAGCTGGACCAAGATCGACTATTCGAAAAAGCCGGCCGACTGGATGGTACCCCTGAAGCGCGGGCAGGAGACGGACCTCATCGAAATTCCGGCGTCCTGGTATCTGGACGACCTCCCACCGATGATGTTCATCAAGAAGTCGCCTAACAGTCACGGTTACGTTAATCCACGCGATGTGGAGGATATTTGGCGGGCGCAGTTTGATTGGGTTTACCGTGAAATGGATTATGCTGTCTTTCCGATAACTATCCATCCGGACGTCTCGGGACGTCCGCAGGTCTTGATGATGCTGGAACGCCTGCATGCGCACATGTCGAAGCATCCGGGCGTAAAGTTCGTTACGATGAACGAAATGGCGGACGATTTTGCCAAGTGTTTCCCACGAAAGAAGTGATAGGTCGTAGCGCGCCGGACCAGCCACAAAAATCCGTCCGGCGCACCGATTAGCCGTATCGAGGACAGAACCATGTGCTCGCTCTGTGGTGTCTTGGGAGGCAACGAACATTGGACCGATGCGATATCACGGCCCGGTGTCTTCACGCGTAACACCGATCCGGTGAGCCGCCGGCTCGAACGCGCCAACAGGGTGCGCGTCGCGAACCGAGTTCTGAAGCAGTTCGGCATGAAACTGGTCGACTGGCAGGGCGCCTCTTTCTTGCTGGCGAACCGGACGGGCAAGACGGCCATGGTCGAGGACCTGGGCAATCTCTGGCAAATCGCCGAACGACTCTCGGGAAAGCCGTGTGACCCGCTCGACTTGAACACAATTGAGCGCATGGAGGCGCAGCGCCATGGCTGAGGCCGCTCCTGCATTCACGCCCGTCAATCTTTTGACCGGATTCCTGGGATCGGGCAAAACGACGCTGCTCCGACGCCTGTTGGCTCATCCCGCCTGGTCGGATACCGCCGTGCTGATAAACAAATTCGGTGAGATCGGGCTGGACCACCACCTGCTGGAGCGCATCGACGAGACGACGTTGCTGCTGCCGTCAGGATGCCTCTGCTGCACCGTGCAGGGTGAGCTGGCTCAGGCGTTGCGCAGTCTCCACGAAAGGCGAGAGCGCGGGAAGATTCCCGATTTCCGGCGCGTGGTCGTGGAGAGCACCGGACTTGCCGATCCCTTCCCGATTCTGTCTACCCTGAGAGGCGACAATGTGTTGCGGCACCACTTTCGGGCTAGGACCGTAGTGACGACAGTCGATGTCGTAAACGGCCTGTCCCAACTTGCATCGCACATTGAATCCATACGTCAGGCTGCCATAGCCGATCGAATAATCCTGACAAAGACCGACCTGGTCGACAAGAATGCAGCCGAACGGGTGACTGAAGCGATCCGCCGGATCAACCCGGACGCTCCGATCACGACTTTCGCCGACGCTGCGATCGGCCCAGATGAACTATTGCAGCATCTGGAAGCAGAGACGCCGGCGCACTCGACAGGTGCCTGGTTCAAGGATCAGTTCCGGAGCGAAGAGACGACGGGATCAGTCACCACACGGGCCGCGGAAGTGGCGTGTCATACGCGTGGGATCCGCTCCTGCACGCTCGTTTTGTCCAAACCGGTGGATTGGACGTCGTTCGGAATTTGGTTGACGATGTTGCTTCATCGACATGGCGACAGCGTGTTGCGGGTTAAGGGAATTCTCAACATTTCCGGAGAGGAGTTGCCGGTGGCCATTCATGGTGTTCAACGCCTCGTTCACCCGCCGGCCCACATGACGAGGTGGCCGGGAGGCGATCGCCGATCGCGAATTGTGTTTATCGTGGACGGCCTCGGCCCCGCAATTCTTCAGCGATCGCTGGCAGCATTCAGCGGTCTGGAGATCGGGGCAAATTGGCGAAGCTGAGTTTACTTAGGATTCGCATGAACCGGGTAGCGCAGGATGCTTCCTAGCCGTCTGGAAGGAAGAGATAATCGAAGCATCCGTTTGCCCCGATGTCGGGCTAACGAAGGATAAGGGACGGTCTATGCTTCTGGACATCGAATGCGGAAAATTTTGCTGCGGTCTCTGGCTTTCGGCAAATTATGCCGACGTCACCGCGAGTTCGCGCAGCGAAACTGATGCATTTTAAGGGGGCTGGCTTAGCATGGCGCTTGCCTATCCACTGAGAAGCGCTCGAAGTTTAGTCCCTGGAGTCAATCGTGCCTGTTAATGGTCTTAATCCTTCCGCTTCTCTGACTTACGGGCGGCAAACATCGGAACTGCGGTCGCCATCAACTGGTACTACAGGTTCTCTGCCAACTGCGGGCGCTTCGAGGTCGGAGGTTCCATTACTCGGCCAAGTGAACGTCACCTCGCGCATCCAGACAACGCTTCCTAATGGAAAAACGCTTTCCGTGTCCCGTGTTGACTTCGGCGGGAATGATCTCGCAGCTTCAAGTGGCGTTCTGTCAAACGCTGACAGGCAAGAGGACAATCAGATGATGAGTGCGTTTAATCAGTTGACAGGATACTTCAACTATCGACCGCGACCAGAAGATATCAAGTTGGAAGGAACGGCGGCGATCGACCTAAGCGTCTGAAACAGCCGCGATGTCGTCGGACGGTGGCGGAGAGTAAATCTGAACTTCTTGGGCCTTCGTCAAGCCCGCTTTCAACGACGCTTCTTAATCGCTCTGGCCTTCGGGTCATCAACAGCCACGAGCTTGGCCGGTTTTTGACTAGCGGCCTCATTTCTGGATCGCTGGATCTTGCGGATGGGAAGAAACCAGCCATTCTCGGAACCGCCAAGTGCAAACAAACTATGGTACCGTGTGCGGCGTCACGATCTGTCAGTTGTATGGGAGTCCCATACGCTGGTACGGGTTTTCCAATGATCGAAGCGTGCTCGACGGGTCAGGGCCAAGGTCGTAAATGCGTCTCACTTGAGGAGACTAGGCTCACCGAGTGCGGATAGTCCTTGGCCTTCGACGCGACACCGTAAAATCATTCGTGAGTCTCGCTAAGCGAGCTTGTTGGAAAGGCCTTTCTCGATTTGCTCGAACAGCGCGTTGGTAGAGAATGGCTTCCTCAGAGGACCCAACGCGCCAACGGATATTGCGTCGTCGTCCAATTGCTTGTCGGGCAGGGCCGTCATCAAGATGACTGGCGTCTTGATACCAAGCGCGCGGAGCTTTCTTACGAGGTTCAGCCCGTCCACTCCCGGCATATGGACGTCCGCGACGATGCAATCCCAGTTGAGCAAATTGGGAGAAGTCAGGCATGTCTCCGCCGATGAGTAGGGCTCGGCGCGATAGCCGACAGAGCGCATCAGGTCCACCAGGGATGAGCACAATGTGTCGTCATCGTCGACAACTGCGACGAGGGCGCCCGTCACCTATGCCCTCGTTTGGAGCCCGGGAAGATTTTCAACCGAATTTGCGACAAAGCGTCCCTCCGGCTGAGCCTGAACTATCGACATTCGGCATTCGCGGCACGTTAACCCACTATAAGTCGCAAGGGTGTCTCGAAGTCGTGACCTGCGAAATCGACATGAACGGCTCAGCGCGGATGAAAATGCACGGGTATCATCGCAATCATGCGTTTGCCAGCCCAGGGTCACAACCTCTCGCTAGGGATGCGGGCACCCATACCTAGGTATGGGATTAGAAAAAGCGCCCATGTTACTTCTGAATGTCAAGAGCATCTGCTATCAAAGCGAGCGTCGCAACGGACTTCGCTCCCAACTTTCGCATAACGCTCCCGCGATGCATCTTCACCGTCACTTCGCTGATCGAGAGTTCGCTCGCGACTTGTTTATTCATGAACCCAGACGTCACCAACGTCATTACTTGTCGTTCGCGAGGCGTAAGACGCGCGTATCGCTCCCGGATTTGAGAAATGTGGGCCAGTTCTTTGCGTCTGTCTTGATCCATTCGAGTCGCAATCGCAACGGCATCAAGCAGATCCTGCTCTCGTATCGGCTTGGTGAGAAAGTCGACCGCGCCGGCCTTCATACCTCTCACGGACATCGGAATATCTCCGAAGCCGGTCATTAGAATAACAGGCGTCTGATTATTGACGCGTATCAGGTACTCCTGGAACTCAAGCCCGCTCGGCCCAGGCAACCGAACGTCGAGCACGAGGCACGCCCGTGCGTCAGGCACCCCGACATTGAGAAACTCCATGGCAGATCCATGGAGCGTGACCTGGTAGTCCATAGAACGAAGCAAGTCTCCCAATGACTCGCGAACTTCTTGGTCGTCGTCGACGATGTGAACAAAGGCAGGAGATGACATTCGTAGTTGCTTACCGGCATCCAGACAGATTGGAGAAGAATGAGAGTGAAAGTGACTTGCGTGCCATGAGGCATAGTTGTCCTCCACCGTTTATCGTCCCTCATGGATGGCGATGAAGCCGAGTCCGGGGTGCTCCGGTTTTGGCATTTCGTTGTAAGGTTTCATGGAGTATTGTCTACCGCCTGAGTCATTACCGGGTCCAGGGATCGAAAGTAGAGCGGCCGCCACTGCTCCGTGCATCCCAGCGGCCAAGTCGCTATGCGATACGCAAGGGAAATTGTCTTGGCGAGTAGCGGTCGGCGCTGCAACCAAACGAGACCAATGCACGAAAGCCGCAGGTGGAGATGTTGGGCAAAGATACTCATCAGGACACAAAGGTCCGGGCGGCAAGGTCCCGAAGGGTACCGCTCGAGGAATTTAATAATCCAGGCTCTAGCGGTGGGTAGGCACAGCGAAGTGAAAAATTGCCCCACGGGGCACATTTGCACTGACCCACGATCGGCCGCCGTGCGCCTCTATGATTGATCGGCATATTGATAGTCCAAGGCCCAAGCCGCTCGGTTTAGTTGTAAAAAAGGGTTCGAAGAGGCGCTCAAGAGCTTCCTGCGGTAATCCATGGCCTAAATCGGCGATAGTTACGATCACACTGCTGCAATCCGCTGCTGCTGTGCAAATCACTAATTCTCGTGTTTCGTCGGCCGTCTTACTCATCGCCTCGACTGCGTTCAAATCAGGTTGACGATAACTTGTTGCAGCTCCACCCGGTCGCCAACCACGGCGGGCAACTTCCGCGCAAATTCGGATCGTACAAGGACACGGTGTCTTGCTGCTTCAGTCTGGGTCAGTTCGATCACCTCGCCAACGACCCGGTTGATCGATAGGGGATCACGCCTTGGCGGCGCTTTCTTGATGAGGTCGCGAATCCGCTCGATCACCTCGCCGGCGCGAATGCCATTCCGGACAACGCGATCTAATGCTTGACGTGCGAGGTTTGGCTCGGAGGGATGATGATCGAGCCAGCTCAGCGCCGCCCGGGCGCTCGCGACAACCGCCGTGTTGGGCTGGCTGATTTCGTGAGCGATCGATGCCGTAAGCTGTCCCATCATTGCAACACGATTTGCGTGCGCCAACTCCATCTGTGCTTCACTATAAAGTTGCTCACTCGCTCGCGCCTCGGCTTCAGCGCGCTTGCGCTCACTGAGATCCAACACGAAGGTGACCCGAAGCCTACGAATGGCGTCATCAAGCGCCGAAGCTCTCGATCTTCAGAGCATCGGCAATTCGTGTGAGCATCGCGACGGATTTTGCCTCCAGCTTGCGCACGAGGCTTGCGCGATGCATCTTGACGGTCACCTCACTGATGGAAAGCTCGTTTGCAATCTGCTTGTTCATTAGCCCCGACGCGAGGAGCGCCATGACCTGGCGTTCGCGCACTGTCAACGTTGAGTATTTCTCCTGCAACTTAGCGATCTGCGCGCTGCCCCGGCGCCGGTCTTCGTCCAGTCGGATCGCAGTGGCAACGGCATCAAGCAAATCCTGATCGCGTATTGGCTTTGTAAGGAAGTCGACCGCGCCGAGCTTCATGGCCCGCACGGTCATGGGGATGTCTCCAAAACCAGTCATCAGAATGATGGGAAGCCGTGCGTCGATGCTGGCCAAGTATTCTTGGAGTTCTAAGCCGCTCGTACCCGGCATGCGGACATCGAGAATGAGGCACGCGAGAGCGTCAGGCAACTCGACCTTCAGAAAGTCCGAAACCGATGCATACAAAGTGACCTGATAATCCATAGAGCGCAGCAGATCCGCTATGGATACGCGGACGGCTTCATCGTCATCGACGATGTGAACGAAAGCCGGCGCCCATGTTGCGGGCTTGTCCATAGAAGAGTCAAACGACGAAGCTCCGGGAGAGATGTGAGCCGTAGCTCCCGTGTTGTGTTTGCGTCCGCCCATAGGTAACTTCATGGATCGTGCGACAAAGCGACACTGTTTACGTCTAGCACGGTAGAAGCACCGTAGTGCCAGTGGACAACTCTTAGATGTGAGATTTAAAGAAAGCCTATCCGAAATCTTATACAAAACCGCGGTGTATTTCGCCTGGAAAGTGTCTCCCGCTCAGCAAGGTGATCTTCCCCGGAACTGGATGGAACCCTTTGAGGGGGAATCAGCTGCGCTGCGCACGTTCTTGCCTTGGACAACTTTGAAGTCGCGAAATCGCCTCGAGAACGATACTCGCTGCGCCCGCCCCTTGGCGCCCATTAATCGATGCCGTTGGCTTGCTGATCCAATGGCCTGAACCGTCGCCAGCGTGTTCTTGATACGGTGGTTCAATTCGCTGTCCTTCATCCACCCGTGATCCTCGCATTCGCGAATGGCGCCGGCTTCGTGCGGCACGGAAATCGCCCAACCGCGCAGCGTTCGGAATGCTGGTCTTCGTTCGTTAGTCGTCATCAACATGAGTGCCTCCCGTTGGAGGAATCCTTGCCCTCGATAGTCGTTCCAACGACATCGAGCATTTGAGGATCCCGTCAGGCCCGCACTATCGTTCCCGTTCGGAACCGGATTTTGCCTCAGTCCGGGGCGCATTCTAGGGTCGTCGCCGCGGACTGAGGCGGCGATCTGCTTCGGATCGGCATGCTTGCGATCCCATTCGACGAGGTTTCTGGGACGATTTGACGGATCGGCGCGCCAGCCGTCGAAGACCGATTTGTCGACGCTCTCGCTGACGTTCACGCGCGTTCCGTTGTCCTGGACGTCCGGCTCTGTGCCGATGGCCGACACGGTGCGGTTTCGGGAGCGAAAGTATCGCGCCTGTCGCCGCCGGGGAGTGGGCGCGACCTCTCGATCGCCTAACTCGCCGCGCGTGACGAGTATCGCTCGAAGGCGGTTAAGAGGCGGGTATCGAGCGGGGCGTCGCTGCGCCGGTAGATGTAGGTTCGGAGAAAGCGGCACTCCTCCTCAAAGGCCAATTCTTCAACCTCGGTGCACCAAGCGCCCGGCTGGCCCCGGTCCGCCGGCTCCCAACGGTATCCTCGCTGCTTCAACACGTCGCGGCGATGGAAGGGGCTTACGGCATCATGCCGGTCTTCGCGCTGGCTAATGCCGGCGTCGGCCTGACGAACTTCAATCTGCCCGGCGCCACTCTGGCCACGATCGACGCGCCGCGCATTCCGTGATCGCAACTCATGCCACGAGACCGCCAGCGGCGCATAGCCGACCGAAATTTGATGGAAACAAAATAGCCCTGCCACCGTGATAAGGTAGCAAGCGGCGGTGTTGGTTGAATTTTCTGGCGTGATGCCGCCGATGTCGCAATGGGAGAATTTCCTGCGAACTTTGATGAAGCCCACTCTGAGCTGACGGTTTTCCGCAAATGTCTTTGAAAGCGCCGCCCACAGCCTCTTTCATTCGTCCCGCTTCAGCTTCCGCTTTCCCCAATGCGTCTCTTTGCGATCGGTGTTGAAAACGCGCTCGACGCCGTGGTTCATCGCCCGCAGCATGAACATGCGGGCGAACATCAGCCAGGCAGCTGAGCCAGCCGAAGCCCGCACCAGATGCTCTACGGCGTCTTGCCAGTGGGGCAGATCGTGCTGGGCCTTGGGCAGCCTCTGAATGTAGCGGGCGGCATCTTCCAGAGTGACCAGCTTTCGGCCGCGCGGCAGCTCTATGGGGTTGGGGAAGCGGGTAGACCAACTCAACCCCGCCAGCCATCCTTATCGAGCCGCCCGGCATCCGTGGCGCGTCGCCGTCATTGGTGGCATTACACGCCGGGCAGGGCGCATCCGGAGCGCCGCAAGGACATGCGTGCGAACCTTCCCATGACTTCTCCGTGTGGCGCTCGCAGATCCAGCCGCAGTCTTCGCATAGGGCGCATTTCATCGGATCACCCCAAGCGACTCCGAATCGTTCCTAGGCGCGCTGTCGCGCTTGCCGCCGTGTTCGCTCGATCCCGTCATTGATCTCGGCATGACAGGCCTCAACAGCCAGCTCCCGCGTTCGGAAATGCGGAGGACCTTGAATGATCTGATTGCTAGGAAAGATGCTCCAACGCCAAAGGCCGGGTTCAACCTCCTGCACATCGTAATCAACGGTGCGGTGTTTCACCAGTTACTCTCCCTGCCATTGGCGGCCTGTTCACGCAAACAACTCCGCACCGGCTGAACCTAACGAAGGTGTCGGGCTCTGCAGTTCAAGCCACCATTTGAGACGAACGAGCATAATTGTTGGATTTCGCGGCATTCAGTACCTCATATGAGGTCCGTACGGTCACTCCACTGTCGTTGCTTACCGCAAACCAAGGAGTGTCCATTGTCCCGTCTTTCAGCATTTACTGCCGCAACTATTGTTCTAACAGCACTGGCGGCACCACCCGTGACCGCGCAAGAAGTAATTCGGAATCCGGGCGCGTTCGCGTTCTTTCATCCTTATCTTGATGCCCTGACGGGAGCACCGACCCCGGCGCTGAAGCTGTCCTCGGACCCTGCAGCGATGCAGGCTTATACAGCGAGAGAAAGCGGAATTGGCAAACCGTCCGCATTAGCAGCGGCGGAAAAACTCAACCCGAATCTATCACTTGCCGCGGCGTACCCAAGTCGAAAACGGCGGCACAGTCGGTAAGGCAAATAGGGATCAATCCGCGCCGTTGCCGGGTTACGATGGCGCGGACGATCCTCGAAAAGCATATAGCTTGGAATACGCTGACGAAAACATCAAGTAACGCCACTGGAATTAGCAGCGAATAAATTACCGGTGCCGTGAGGACGATAAGCGGATTGGCATGGAAGAAGTAGCGCGATGCCCTTGTCTTGATCGCGCGGTGGATTTCCGATACTTCCTTTTCAAACACGACCCGGCGGTTTTCGAAGTGAAAACGCAGGGCCTCTCGCTGCTTGGCCAGTTCAGCCTCAATCTCGGCCTCAACCGATCAATACAGCCATTTGCGACATCATCGGCATTCCCTTCGAACCCTAGGCACGTCGCAAGAGGCTCATGGAACGGCAGCCAATGCAAACGGTTTAGGTGTGCGCAACAGTTGCAGCGAGCGACATTAGTGGGGGCGTCAACCGCCAAACGCCAAAGGTATCAGCGAGCGGGTTGAAAGCTATTTTGACGAAGCCCAGCCGGGCTGATTGCACGTTCAATGTCTGCTTCTGGACCAAGCGGACCAACTGCGCTGGTCTTGCAACGTCCGTTGGTAGGGGAAGACCGGAAGTCGCGTTTCGGCGTCGTCAGGACCTCCCGACCCGACACGCTCAATGAAGTTACGGTTCGCCCGCTCGACGCTTATGGTGCGCTCGCGTGGCTTCGCAAGCGCAACGATGTCATCCCGGATCGTATCGCCTTGCAGGGTGGGTCGAATGGCGGTAGCGCCGCGCTCGCCACAATGGCGTCGGTCAGCGCACCTGGCGTTGCATTGCTCACGCCGGCCACAAGTTTTCGGGGGGCGTTAGTATTCTATCCTGCATGTGGATTGAAAGATCAGTTTGACAGCGGTCCGGCGCGACCCACGACTTTGACGACCCTGGCAAGGAACGCCGCGATGTGTCGGCAAACGTGGCGGCAACCAAGGATGTGATACTGCACGCCTTAGCGTTTTTTGCGAGCGTTCTGAACACTCAGGCCCTCCGCAAATAGTTGTTCGCGATGTCTGCGTCGACATGCCGACGAGGGGATCGAATAACCGCCGCGTTTGCCGCGGTTCATAAGTCCGGAATTGGCGCAAAGCGGCCGTTCATACGCAAACGGGATCTCGTGGTCGATAACGAATGAGCAGAAAACTATCCAGTTTCCAACCGGCAAGGAGATCGCAAAAACGTTGTCTGCTCAGGCGCGGGCAGGGTACTCGCCAAGGGGCATTTGCGGAATATTGGATATGAACTAAGCCTAGCCAAACGGCCGCCGAGGATGTCTGCTATCGGCGGGATACTGTTGCAAAAGTCGAAAGTTGCAACGGTCTGAATTTCTGGCGAGAACTTGAAGCGCGAAGAGATCGATAATTCGTATAGCGTTAGTCGCGCTGCCGAGGTCGCCTATGAGTTTAGCGTGAGGCGACGAGGTCCGTCACATCTTTACACGAAAACCGAGCCAGCGGCCCTCGGAAATTTTGATACCTTCTGCAAAACGAGTTTTTGCAACAGTATCGGCGGAGGAGCGGAAAATATCTGCTCGTTCCGAGTATTTCTCAGTTTGACCCGGATGTATGGTCCGGCCGTGCGTTGCAAGTGGTTTCGCCGAGCTGGCGGTGAGCGGTCTTGCATCAATGTATCCGGCCTCAGATTGGAGTGTGTTATGCTCCGGGCCATCATGGATATCAGCGCGCGTGCGACCTCATTAACGGACAGGCCTCAACGGGCCATCTGGGTCACCAGTGTTCGCACGCGCCGGGAAAACCGAACCTCCATCTCGTCTCATCCTCTCGCAGACCTCGGCTGGAAACTTTGATAGGGTTACGTCATCGCTTGCTCCTCCTATCGCGCAGTTCCTTTGTTCGAGCCAAGGGCCGTTCCTTCGTCCCGGCCCGCAGCACGTCGATCGCGTCGCGCGCAGGGGCGGTCAAGGCCGGCCGTCGCGCTGGGCTTGCGGCTGGCTCCGGCGTTGCCAGGCTGCGCCTGGACCGCGCCGAGCACGGCGCGAGGATCAAGCGGGTCGGACGCCTGCATCGTCGGTCCTCGTCAGCTCGAAGGCGCGTCCTTTGGCCAGCACCACCCAGGCGATGCGGGCAAGCTTGTTGGCGAGCGCGATCGCCAGCACGTTGTGGTGCAACCGCCTCTTGGCGGCTTCGATCCAGGATTTGAGCCCGTAACGTTCCCAGTCCTTTATCCTGACCAGCACAACCCATGCCGCCTGCACAAACAGAACGCGCAGGTAGCGATTGCCGCGCCTCGAGATTTTGCCGAGGATCGTGCGGTCTCCCGTCGAGATCTGCTTGGGCACCAGTCCGAGCCAGGCGCCGAAGTCGCGGCCTTTGGAGAATACGTCTCCAGTGCCGATCGCAGCCACCATGGCGCTCGAAATGATCGGCCCGATGCCAGGCACCGTCATCAGGCGCGAACATGCCTGATCTTGGCGGGCCAATGCTTCGATCTCGCCGGAGAGGCCATCGATGCGCTGATCCAGCCGGCGCCAGTCGCCTGCCAACTCCTCGATGACACGCAACATGCGGGGCGACAGGGCATCGGTACGCGTCGCAAGGATGGTGGGTAGTTCCGTGCGCAGGAAGCCGATACCCTGGCGCACGGCGATCCCGCGTTCCAGCATGAAGGCGCGAATCTGGTTGATGATGCCGGTGCGTTGCGACACCAGCCGCTCGCGCACCCGATGCAGCGCCTGCAGATCCAGTTGCTCCGCGGTCTTGGTCGCCACGAACTTCATCGTCGGGCGCTGCACGGCTTCGGCAATCGCTTCGGCATCATTGAAGTCGTTCTTCTGTCCCTTGCTATAAGGGCGGACATATTTGGCCGGCATCAGCCTGGCATCGTGACCAAGCGATGCGAGTTTGCGGCTCAGGTGATGTGCGCCGACGCAGGCTTCCATGCCGATCAGGCAAGGCGGTATATTGGCGAGCCGCGCTTCCACCTGGCCACGCGACCACTTTTGCCGCAGCACGATGCCGCCGCGCGCATCGTGGCCCACGGCGTGGAACGAGTTCTTGCCGATATCGATGCCGATCACGGCGATCGCGGTATTGGGTGTCTGAGACATGGCGTGCTCCTTGTCTTTGGCGCCCCTTGCCAGCTTCGCTTGCTGGCGGGGCAGGAGCACGGCCGGACCATCCCATTAACG
>CAVTWC010000005.1:0-145383 GCA_963738105.1 uncultured Alphaproteobacteria bacterium
TGGCCGAGCCACAGGTCGGACAGCGTTTCGAGTCCATGCGCGTTGCGGCCGGCGTCGAGTGCATACGACATCAACTGCACGTCGTCATGATTGCGGATGGTTATGCCATGCTGCGCGAACATCACGGCGTTGAACTTGATGTTAAAGCCGATCTTCAGGATGCCGCCCGATTCGAGCATCGGCCGCAACACGTCGAGCGCATCGGAGGCCTTGATCTGGTCCGGCGCCAGCCCGGCATCGAACAGTCCGGCGCCGCCGCCGGATTGCTTGTGGGCGAGCGGGATATAGGCGGCATCATTCGGCGCCAGCGCCAGCGCGATACCGCAGATCTCGGCCTGCATCGGATCGATGGTGTCGGCCTTGGCCTCGAACGCGACATGGCCGGTCTCGTGCACGCGCGCGATCCAGAGCTTGAGCTGATCGAGGCTTCGGATGGTCTGGTACTTGTTACGGTCGACCGGAAGTTTCCGTGCCGCCTCCGCACGGGCCGCGGCGAGCGAGATCGGAGTGCCCTTCAGGCTTGCGGCTTTTTCCTGCTTGTCGGCGCCGGGCTTTGGCGTCGCAGGGCTGGCAAACAGATCGCCGGAGCTGTCGTTCGACTTTGCCTTCGCAGCTGATGACGCGCCGCTCTTGTTGCCGGCGTCCGCTTCCACATCGGACGGGTCGATCTGCGAATATTCGGCAACGCGGCGGGTGAGGGTGGAAAATTCCATCGCCTTCAGGAACGAAATCAGCTTGCGCGCATCGGGCTCGTGCACCGCGAGTTCATCGAGCGACACGTCCAGCTTGACCTGATCGTCGAGCAGCACCAATTGCCTGGAGATGCGGGCCTTCTCGGCATTCTCGATCAGCGCCTCGCGCCGCTTCGGTTGCTTGATCTCGCCGGCGCGCAGCAGCAGTGTTTCGAGATCGCCATATTCAACGATCAATTGTGCCGCGGTCTTGATGCCGATGCCGGGCACGCCGGGCACGTTGTCGGTCGAATCCCCCGCCAGCGCCTGTACCTCGACGACTTTCTCCGGCGGCACGCCGAACTTCTCGATCACCTCCGGGATGCCGATGCGGCGATCCTTCATGGTGTCGTACATCTTCACATTGTCGGTGACGAGCTGCATCAAATCCTTGTCGGAGGAGACGATGGTCGTGGTCGCGCCGCGCTCGCCAGCCTCGCGGGCATAGGTCGCGATCAGATCGTCGGCCTCGAAGCCGCCTTGCTCCAGGCAGGGCAGATCGAACGCCCGCACCGCTTCGCGGATCAGGGGAAACTGCGGAATCAGATCTTCCGGCGCCGGCGGCCGATGTGCCTTGTAGTCCGCATAGAGCTTGTTGCGGAACGTAACTTCCGACTTGTCGAACACGATGGCGAGATGCGTCGGCCGGTTGTCCGGCGGCATGTCGCGCAGCAGCTTCCACAGCATGTTGCAGAAGCCCAGCACCGCGTTGACCTGTAACCCATCGGATTTGCGGTTCAGCGGCGGCAGCGCGTGGTAGGCGCGGAAAATATAACCGGAACCATCGACCAGAAAGACATGGTCGCCTTTCTTCAGGGCTTTGACGGCGACGGGCTGTGGGGCGGCTTTTTCGGATGTTTTCGGCATGGCCGCAATGTAAGGATTTTTGCCGCCGTTGACAGCCTTGGGAGGGCAATTTTGGAAGGCCACACAACCAAATTATCGTCGTCCCGGCCAAGCGCAGCGCGAGCCGGGACCCATACCCCCTGGCCCATCGTTTGCGCCGGGCGGTAGCACCATCCGTTGCAACAATAGAGCTCGGTGGTTATGGGTCCCCGCGTGCGCGGGGACGACGGATGCGAACCTACTCCGCCGCCTGCAGCGTGGGGCTCGGCTTCTTCGGCGCGATCCAGAATGCGGCCGGACGCTCGAACAGGAAATTGGCGCCGGTCGCCAGCGCGATCCGCCAGATCACCAGCGCGCCGACCACGCCCGCGACGGTGACAATCAGCGAAATCACGCCGATGTCGTGGCTGAGGCCGGAATGCAGCAACAGCGTCCGTGTCGTTGCCATCGGCAGGAAGAAAGCGAGATAGATCACGATCGAATGCTCGCCGCAGAAGCGCAGGAACGTCAGCCACTGCGCACGAGCCAATAGCGTGCCCAAAGTAACGATGGCGCAGGCGCCGGACAGCCCGAGCGCGATCGAGACCAGCGGCAGTTCGCTGACACCCGCAGCCACCAGGCCGCCATTAACCAGCGCCCACAGCGTCAAGCCCGCGAGCGCCAGATCAGGCCGCGCCCGCGCCCGGTCGGACAGCGCGAACACATAGTTCGCAAAAATGTAGCCGGAGTAGATGTAGATGAACCGCGCGCAGAACTCGTCGATTGCGGTCCAGCCAGTGGCAACGTGCGCCGTCTCCATCAGCGCGGCGAGGCTCCAGATCAGCAGCGGCGGCATTCGCCGCGTCGCCTTGATGACCACGAAGAAAATCGGCAGCAGATAGATGAACCACAGCGTGCCAAACGGCTCGATAAAGGATTCCAGATACAGCACGCCGACATGGCTCCAGCTTGACTCCGCGGCAAAGCCCGGCGCCTTGAAGCCGAACTGGATCGTCACCCACAGCACATAGAAGTAGGCGAAGTGCACGACCTTGCGGTCGAGGTAGGTCCGCCAGTCGCGGTCGATCACGACCGAGAGGAACAGGCCCGAGATCAGGAAGAAGTCCGGCATCCGGAACGGCTTGGCGAACGTCACGACGAGATGCATGAAGCCGGTCTGGCCGGCCGCCAGTTCGACGCCCAGCACAGAATGCATCATCACCACCATGATGATACAGATGCCCTTGGCGTAATCGACCCAATCGACGCGGCCGTCCGCCGGGGCGGTGGAACGATGTGTCGCGGCGGATGTGCCGTTCGGTGTCATCACTGTCTCTTTTCGGCGCTAAACGGTGGCATCATCGGCCGGATCGGTTTCATTCTCCTTTATTCATACAAACGTCATGCCGTTTTTCTGGGACCGGGCCGTTTCCAATTCGCCCGAAATGATCTAAGACCGCCCCAAAATCGGGGATGTCGTTAACCATTACAGGCAGGTTGTCTTATGCGGATCGCCATGATTGGCACGGGGTATGTGGGGCTGGTTTCCGGCGCCTGCTTTTCGGATTTTGGCCACCAGGTTACCTGCGTGGACAAGGACGCCGGCAAGATCGCCGCCCTGCACCGGGGCGAGATCCCGATCTTCGAGCCGGGTCTCGACGCGCTGGTGGCCTCCAACGTCAAGGCCGGGCGGCTGGATTTCACCACCGACCTGACGACGCCGGTGGCGGAGGCTGACGCGGTCTTCATCGCGGTCGGCACCCCCTCCCGGCGCGGCGACGGTCATGCCGATTTGAGCTATGTCCACGCCGCCGCGCGCGAGATCGCCACGGCGCTGTCGGGCTTTACCGTGGTCGTCACCAAATCGACCGTGCCGGTCGGCACCGGCGATGAGGTGGAACGGCTGATCCGCGAGGTCAATCCGACGGCCGATGTGGTGGTCGCCTCCAATCCGGAGTTCCTTCGCGAGGGCGCCGCGATCCGCGACTTCAAGTTCCCCGACCGCATCGTGGTCGGCACCTCGGACGAACGCGGCCGCAAGGTGTTGGGCGATATCTACCGTCCGCTGTCGCTGAACCAGGCGCCGCTGATGTTCACCGCGCGGCGCACCGCCGAACTGATCAAATACGCGGCCAACGCCTTCCTCGCCACCAAGATCACCTTCATCAACGAAATCGCGGATCTTGCGGAAAAGGTCGGCGCCGACGTTCAGGAAGTCTCGCGCGGCATCGGGCTCGACAACCGCATCGGTTCGAAATTCCTGCATGCCGGGCCGGGCTTCGGCGGCTCGTGTTTCCCCAAGGATACCCGCGCGCTGGTCAAGATCGCGCTCGATCACGACGTGCCGCTGCGGATCGTCGAAGCCGTGCTCGGGGTCAACGACAATCGCAAGCGCGCGATGGCGCGCAAGGTCTCCAACGCCGTCGGCGGCGGCCTGCGCGGCAAGACGGTGGCCGTGCTCGGTCTCACCTTCAAGCCCGACACCGATGACATGCGCGAGGCGCCGTCGATCCCGCTGGTGACCGGCCTGCTCGATATGGGCGCCAAGGTTCGCGCGCATGATCCGGTCGGCATGGAAGCGGCGCGCCGCGAATTACCCGATATCGATTATTGCGACGATCCCTACGCCTGCGTGAAGGGCGCCGACGCCATGGTGGTCGTGACCGAATGGGTGCAGTACCGCACGCTCGATCTCGAGCGCGTCAAGCGCGAGATGGCACAGCCCGTAATCATCGACCTCCGCAACATCTATCGCCCGGACGAAGTGGCCGCGCTCGGCTTCACCTATGAAAGCGTCGGCCGCGCCCCCGAACCGCGGAAGTGACTTTTCTTACCTCGCCCCGCGCGCGGGGAGAGGTCGGCGCATAGCGCCGGGTGAGGGGGCGCCTCGACGGACTTGTCGTTTGAGCTTGTGGAGACGCCCCCCTCACCCGACCCTCTCCCCGCAAGCGGGGAGAGGGTTAATTGATGCAACGGATAAATTTTTGCCTCGCAGCTTCGACAGCCCTCTGCCTATCGACGCGGTGCTCGACGAACTCGCGGGCACGCTCGCCAGGAACAACGCCGCGGTGCTGGTGGCGCCGCCCGGTGCGGGCAAGACCACGCGGGTGCCGCTGGCGCTGCTTGACGAGCCGTGGCTCGGCACCAGGAGGATCATCATGCTGGAGCCGCGTCGGATCGCGGCCCGCGCCAGCGCCGAGCGGATGGCAAAAACCCTGGGCGAGCCGGTCGGCCGGACGGTCGGCTACCGGGTCCGGTTCGGCTCGAAAGTATCGCGTGCGACGCGGATCGAGGTCGTCACCGAAGGCATCTTCTCGCGGCAGATTCTCGACGACCCCGAATTGTCAGGTGTGGCGGCCGTCTTGTTTGACGAGTTTCACGAACGTTCGCTTGATGCCGATATGGGACTGGCGCTGGCGCGCGACGCGCAGACCGGTCTGCGCGAGGATCTGCGCATCCTGGTGATGTCGGCGACGCTTGACGGCGCACGGGTTGCCAAGTTGCTTGGCGACGCGCCGGTCATCGCCAGCGAGGGCCGCGCCTTTCCGGTCGAGACGCGCTACCTCGGCCGCAAGGCCGATGCGCCGCTGGAACGGCAGATGGCGGACGCCATCGCGATGGCCTTGCGCGCCGATCCCGGGTCGGTGCTGGCGTTTCTGCCGGGGGCTGCGGAAATTCGCCGCACCCAGAATTTTCTCGCTGAGCGGGTGCATGACGCCAGCGTGGAAATCGTGCCGTTGTTCGGTGCGCTGGACGCCGGCGTGCAGGACCGCGCGATTGCGCCCGCGCCAAAGGGCCAGCGCAAAGTGGTGCTGGCCACCTCGATCGCGGAGACCTCGCTGACCATCGAAGGCGTGCGCATCGTGGTGGATTCCGGGGTGGCGCGGGTACCTCGTTACGAGCCGGATATCGGGCTGACGCGGCTGGAAACCGTGCGCGCCTCGCGTGCCGCGGTCGATCAGCGCCGCGGCCGTGCCGGACGCACCGAGCCCGGCGTGTGTTACCGGCTCTGGGACGAGCCGCAGACCGCGTCGCTCGCCGCCTACACGCAGCCCGAAATCCTCAGCGCCGATCTGTCGTCGCTGGTGCTGGACCTCGCGCAATGGGGTGTCAGCGATCCCGCGGCTTTGGCGTTTCTCGATCCGCCACCGGCGCCGGCGCTCAAGGAAGCGCGAAGCCTGTTGCGCGAACTTGGCGCGCTCGATGGCGACGGCCGGATCACCGCCGAAGGCAACAGCCTGCGCGCACTGGCGCTGCCGCCGCGGTTAGCGCGCATGATTGTGGATTCGGATCGCCTCGGTGCCGGCGAGGAGGCCGCCGAAATTGCGGCCGTCCTGACCGAGCGTGGCCTCGGCGGCGACAGTGCCGATCTCGAATACAGGCTGGACCAGTTCCGACGCGATCGCTCGCAACGCGCCACCAGCGCCCGCAGCCTGGCGCGCCGCTGGGCCGAGCAGGTGGCCGCTTCAGAAACTGCCGATGGAGTTCTGGGTTCTTCTCCCTCCCCCCTTGCGGGGTCCGAGGCGAGCGAAGCTCGCTCTCGAGGTCGGGGTGGGGGGTCTCCAGGCACTGTCTCAGCGGCTGTGGCTACCCCCTCCCCGCAAGGGGGAGGGGAATTAACCACTGGCATCATGCTCGCGTTTGCCTTCCCCGACCGCGTCGCGCGCAATCGAGGCAATGGCAGTTTCGTGCTTGCCAACGGCCGCGGCGCATCGATGGAGCAAACCTCCGCGCTCGCCCGCGCGCCTTACATCGCGGTGGCGGAACTGACGGGGACGGCGGCGCAAGGGCGTATTTTATTGGCGGCACCGATCGCGCAGGCCGATATCGAACGGCACTTCGCCGACGAGATCGAAACCGCCGACGAAATTTCGTTCGATCGAAATGCGATGGCACTGCGGGCGCGACGCAAACGCACGCTGCATGCGATCACGCTGTCGGAAGCCCCGATGGCGTTGACGCCTTCGGCGGAAACCGCGCGGGTGCTGGCTGATGGCTTGATCGCGGCAGGGGTCGAGCGATTGCCCTGGTCGAAGCCCCTGAAGCAATGGCGTGACCGCGTCATGTTCCTGCGCAAGGCCGAAGGCGATGCGTCGCCATGGCCTGATCTGTCCGACGACGCGCTGGCGGCGCAGCGCGAGTCCTGGCTGGTGCCGGCGCTCTACGACAAGATATCGCTGAAGGATCTGTCGGCCGGCGATCTGTCGGATGCGTTGATGACGCTGTTGCCGTGGGAATTGCGCGCACGGCTGGAACGCGAAGCGCCGACGCATTTCGAGGCGCCGACCGGCACCTCATTGGCGATAGATTACGAGGCCGAGCAAGGGCCGACCATTGCGGTCCGGTTGCAGGAACTGTTCGGTCTGACCGCCCATCCCTCGATCGCGAAAGGCGCGGTGCCGCTGGTGCTGGAACTATTGTCGCCGGCGCACCGCCCGGTGCAGGTGACGCGCGATCTACCGGGGTTTTGGCGCGGCTCTTATGCCGCCGTGCGTTCGGATTTGCGCGGGCGTTATCCCCGGCATCCCTGGCCGGAAGATCCGGCGAATGCGCTGCCGACGCGGCGGGTGAAGCCACGGGGCACGTAAGTACCGCTGCACCCAATCCAGGCCGTTAACGCTTCCCTCATCCTATTGGCCGAAATAACAGCCTCCGGCATTGCAGTTAGTCGCGGCTTGGCGGCGGCCGTGGTGATATCCGCTGTCCCGTGTTTTTGATCGAGTGTGTGCGTGATGCGTAACATAATGATCTTTGCCGCGGTCATGGCCGTGCTCGGCACCTTCATGGCCCAGATGGCGGACAAGATGGCGTCGGCGCGCGCCGGTACCGTTCCGCAGCCGACCGCCGCGATCGATATGGCCGTCCCTGCATCGGGCCGCACGCTCAACATCCCGCATGATGCCCGCGGTCATTTTGCCACCGAAGGCCGCATCAACGGTCAGCGCATCGGCTTCATGGTCGATACCGGCGCGTCGGTGATCGCACTGAACGAAACCTCGGCGGCGCAATTCGGTTTCCGTCCGTCGCCCGGCGATTACACCGCGAAAGTCACCACCGCCAACGGCACCATCAAGGCGGCGCGCACCCGGATCGCGATGGTGGATGTCGGCGGCCTCGTGGTGCGCGACGTCGACGCCATGGTGCTGCCCGACGAGGCGTTGTCAGAGAACCTGCTCGGCCTGTCATTTCTTTCGAAGCTGAAGCGCTTCGAATATGCCAACGGCATGATGGTGCTGGAGCAATAAGGCTCCTTGGTTGCCAATCCGACCTGAGTAATGTCGCTTGGCGGCTACCTTATGAGCAGAAAGAACTCCGACCCTCAGTATTCAAGGCTTGGCATTTTCGTAAAATGTCTATCGCAGAGTTACCTCCACGCACTAAGCATCGCCTGAAATACAGAACTCAGTTTTTCCGGTAGTCTGGTCGATTTTCCAAGAGCCGAAAACCGGTAACACAAAATATCGGACCTTCGCGCCAGAGGGGCATCGCTACTGCTTCATCGCAGTGGACTTCCACCGCCTGCTCCTTGCCGGTCTTCCGGTGCGCTCACCGTAAATCCCTGTCGCACTCCATAAGTTGGTGGTCCGGATTGTCGACATTCGGGCAAGGCTCGATCTGAGAGCACGAAATTTCACCATCATGCAATTTAAATATCATGCGTTCTACACGTTCGTCTTTGTCCGTCGAGCTTCCAGTAAGAACTATGCCTAGACCCGCTTCGTCACCTGATAGCGCCAGCCCATCTAGCCCAAAAGAAATACCCGATAGGCACTCTTTCGGCACGTCAGTCCATTGCCCATGATGTTCAATGCGCATCGACCGTTCCGAGCCTACCCCAAACACTTTTTTTCGGGGTTTCGGTCGCAGAGTGCCTTGAGGGAGCGAAGTTCGATCCTCGCAAGATCTTGACCTTTGTAATTTTTGAAATTCAACATCGCAACATCCGCCGCACACCAGGGACTAGAGTTTGCTTTGCATAACGTTGAACTGGCAAATAGAAGACATAAGGCTCCGGCGAGCGCGATCGTTTTCATCGACATGCCTCAATATTTGTATCGATTCCAATCCGGCATCCGCAACTCCGTTGGCTTGCCGTTATTCCAATACTTTGTAGAATCCATACCAAGATCCAACCCATGCATTATAATCGGGAACTCGCTGAGTGTAAGCCTGCGCATTGTCTCTGTCTCCATCACTTTCGCGCTGACTATCCCAATGCATGTGCCCTCTTGCGACCGCACCGCTATCGTCAAACCCCACACCACCGCCTAGCGCTCCTTCTTGGTATCCGCGCGCTATCTGATCGTAGTAGTATTGTCCATTGCGTTTGAAAATTTCGACGCCTAACTCCGGGATGAAGCTCGAACTCTTGGCCTCGTTCGGGTAATATTGGGCACCAAGCTCTTGCATTTCCTTGAGGGCCGCATTCCATGCGCGGTCCGCGCTCTCGAAACCGATCCCCGCATTGCGGCTCGGAAAGTCGCCACCTTCGGCGCCACCAAAGCGCTTGAAGGATGGCTTGCGCAATGGCGGAAGCGTCGATTGGTCAGGTTCGGCGCGCTCGGCAGTGTGTGGCCTGACAGCGTGTCGTCTGATTCAAAAAGCCCGCGGCGGGTTTTCCGGCGCGGGCCTAATTCTTGCGACGATGAAGATATGCCGGTGATTTGCCCGACGTGTCAAAATGTTTTTGCGGGATCGCTCAAAAGGGCGGACCATGCTACTTTGCATGGGGTCGTTTTGGATATTTTCGTTGAGAGGCCCATCCATGGTTCGAAACCATGCTGGGTCGGAGCGATAGCGGTCAGGCAGTTCGTGAGGCGCAACAGCGCAGTGTATTGCGCCGCCGCGCAAAAGTGTATTGCGCCGTCGTGCAAAGATGGCTGGGTGACGCTCTGCACATTCGCTCTAATTAATCGCCAAAAGACGGCTGTCCCGACTTCCGCCGCGCGGTGGCATTCGCTATGGCTTCGGTAGGCACTGCTTCAAGCAGCTCACCACGAGGTCATTTGCATGTTTCCGAAGCCGAAACCCGTGCTGGTTCCCAATACCTATGCCTACGAGTCCGAGCCGATGGTGAAGGCCACCGGATTTCGCGAATATGACGCCCGCTGGGTGTTCGGCAAGGAGATCAACCTGATGGGCATTCAGGCGCTGGGCATGGGGCTCGGCGCCTTGATCGCGGAACTCGGCGTCAAGCAGGAAGTAGTCACCGGGCACGACTTCCGTGGCTATTCGGCCTCGATCAAATATGCGCTGATTTCAGGGTTGCTGGCCTCGGGCTGCAAGGTCCACGACATCGGCCTGTGCATGACCCCGATGGCGTATTTCGCCCAGTTCGAACTCGACGTGCCCTGCGTCGCGATGGTGACGGCGTCGCATAACGATAATGGCTGGACCGGGGTCAAGATGGGCGCCAACCGCCCGCTCACTTTCGGCCCCGATGAGATGACCCGGCTGAAGGAGATCGTGCTCAATGCCGACTTCCACAACAAGGTCGGCGGCTCCTATCAGTTTCACGAGAATTTCCCGGCGCGCTACATCGCCGATTTGACCAAGCGTCCAAAACTGAAGCGCAAGCTCAAGGTCGTGGTCGCTTGCGGCAACGGCACCGCGGGCGCGTTTGCGCCGCAGGTGATGGAAGCGATCGGCTGCGAGGTGGTGCCGCTCGATACCGAGCTCGATCATACGTTTCCGAAATACAATCCCAACCCGAAGACATGGAAATGCTGCACGCGATCCGTGACGCGGTGCTGGCGCACAAAGCCGACGTCGGGCTGGGTTTCGATGGCGACGGCGACCGCTGCGGCGTGGTCGACAATACCGGCGAGGAGATCTTCGCCGACAAGGTCGGCGTGATGCTGGCGCGCGACATGTCGGCGATCCACAAGGATGCGGAATTCGTGGTCGACGTGAAATCGACCGGACTGTTCGTGACCGACCCGGTGCTGCAAAAGCAGGGCGCCAAGACCACATATTGGAAGACCGGCCATTCCTACATGAAACGCCGCACCAACGAATTGGGTGCGCTGGCGGGCTTCGAGAAGTCGGGGCATTTCTTCTTCAATGAGCCGCTCGGCCGCGGTTACGATGATGGTCTGATCTCGGCGATCGCGATCTGCGAGATGATGGATCGCGCGTCTGATAAGTCGATGGCCGATCTGAAAAACGCGCTGCCGAAAACCTGGTCATCGCCGACCATGTCGCCGCATTGTGCCGACGAGACCAAATACGGCGTGGTCGACGGCGTGGTGAAGCATTTCGAGGCGATGCAGAGGAACAACGCGAAGGTGGCGGGGCAGGCGATCCGCGATCTCGTCACCGTCAACGGCGTGCGTGTTACCGTCGAGGACGGCAGCTGGGGCCTGGTGCGGGCATCGTCCAACAAGCCGGAACTGGTAGTCGTGGTCGAAAGCCCGGTGTCCGAGCAACGGATGCGCGACCTGTTCGAGGCGATGGATTCGGTGCTGCGCACCCATCCCGAAGTCGGTGAATATAATCAGAAGATTTGAGGCGGGCTGATTTGAGATCGCATGTCCCGGACGCGGCGCAGCGCTGCACCGCGTCCGGGACATGATGTCGTCGCCTACTGACTGTAGCGAACCCGGGAAGTCCTCGACCTAACCCGCCGCGGGCACCGGTAGCGCGGTGACGGACTTGATCTTCTCCATCGCAAAACGCGACGTCACGTTCTTCAGCGGCACCGCGCTGATCAGTTTCTTGTAGAACACGTCGTAGCTCTGCATGTCGGCGACCACAACGCGAAGCATGTAATCGACGTCGCCCGCCATCCGGTAAAACTCCATCACCTCCGGCATCGCGCTGACGGCCTGGGCGAAAGTCCTGAGCCAGGCCTCCGAGTGATCGGCGCTTTCCACCGAGACGAAGACGGAGATGCCGAGCCCGATCTTGTTCTGGTCGACCAGCGCCACCCGGCGCAGGATGACGCCATCGGCCTCCAGCCGCTGGATGCGCTTCCAGCACGGCGTCGAGGACAGCCCGACCCGGTCGCCGATCTCAGCCACCGACAGCGAGGCGTCGTCCTGCAGCACGGTCAAAATTTTGCGGTCGATAGCGTCGAGCCGGCGGTTGGGCTCAAGAACTTGCACGGCGAGGTCGGTCATGAGAAGAACTTTCTTCCATATGCGAGGTTGATATCCCTCATATATAGAAAATTATTCTAATGCAAGCCCATCAGAGCCCGGCCGAAACCGGGGCGGCATTCTGGTTCCGGGCCAAAAGTTCTTCAACTTCAGAACGTTGCGGTGCAGCAAAGGCGCCCCCGAACCGGGTGCATTTCAAGGCTGCGGCGGCCGAGGCAAAGCGCAGCGCCTGCCGCAGTTCCTGTTTCTCGGTAATCGCCACCGCAAAGGCGCCGTGGAAGATGTCGCCGGCGCCCAGCGTGTCCACGGTGTGCACCGGGAAGGCGGGGGTCTGCTGCAGGTTTTGCCGCTCGTCGAGCCACAGGGTGCCCTGAGGGCCCCTGGTGCCCGCCAGGAACGAGGGGGTCAGTTTTGCGATCTTCTTCAGCGCCTCGCCGTCGTCGGCGATCCCGGCCGTGGATTGCAGGGCTTCGCTGGAGAACACCAGATGTGACGACGCCGTGAGCAATCCGTCCCGCAGCGACATGGTGCGATCGACGCCCACGATCACGGAAATGCCGCGCTTGCAGGCCTCGGCGCAGATATCCGTGCAGAACTCAGCGCAGCGGTTCTCGACCAGGACCGCGGCGCAGTCCTCGAGCAATTTGTCGGGGTTGGGCAGGCGAACCTTCCACAATTCCGGATCGCGGAACGTGATGGCGGTGCGCTCACCGCTGGAGTCGATCATGATGTTCGAGAGCGGCGTCACCAGGCCCGGCATGTGCACGATGTGCCTGGTCTCGATGCCTTCATGCTTGAGCTGGTCGAAAATATAGCGGCTCGAGGTTTCGCGGGCATCGCCCATCGGCCCGCAGATCGAAGCACGGCCGCCGAGGCGCACGATACCGATCGCCGCATTAAGCGCGTTGCCGCCGCTGATTTCGTCGAAATGACTGGCGTTCACCTTGGAGCCGCGCGCCGGCACTTCCTGGATGCGAAATGTCAGGTCGCGTACCGGTATGCCGATACACAGAATGCGCGGCGGAATTTTCGGCGCGGCGTCGTGGAAATTCATTCCGGATTCCGTCATGCCGGCTCCGCATCCTGCCGGAGCCCTAAACCAGGTCCGGGGTTAACCGATTCTGACGCAGTGGAGTTCCGGCTATGCGCCGTTGGTGGGCCCCGCATGCACCCAGCGTCCAAGCAGATGATGCGCAATGGCGAACGGATGCGGTCCGGCCAAACCGTCCGGGTGCTGCCGCTTGATCATCAAGGTAGCTTCAGCGCGGTCGAACCAGCGCGCGTCCTCGAGCTCCGAACGATCGACGATGATGTCTTCGTTGGTGGCCCGCGCGGTGCATCCGATCATCAGGGATGACGGGTAGGGCCAGGGCTGCGTCATGTAGTAATTCACGTCGGTGCAATGGATGCCGGATTCCTCGAAGATTTCGCGGCGGACCGCGTCCTCGATGGTCTCGGCCGCTTCGACGAAGCCGGCGAGACAGGAATACATCCCGGGCAGGAACTGCTTCTGCCGGCCGAGCAGGACCTTGTCGCCCGACGTCACCAGCATGATCACGACCGGATCGGTGCGCGGAAAGTGTTCGGCCTTGCAATTGGGGCAATCGCGCTTCCAGCCGCCTTGGGTCATCCCGGTGCGGGTGCCGCAATTGGCGCAGAAGCCGTGGCGCTGATGCCAGCTCACCATCGATTTCGCCATCGCGATCGCGGAGAGCTGATCGGGCGGGACCACGCCCTGCATTGCCATGCCGCGCAATTCGCTCACCGCGACGTCATCACGGGTCAACAGCTTTTCTACTGCGGGCGCACCAATGCCCATGCCGAAGATCGCAGCACCCTCGCGCAGACCGAGGAAGATGGTGCCGGGGTTGGCGCCAAATTTGATCGCCTCGTCGATCGTCAGCAGCGCGCGCGAGCCACCGTTTTCCCTGGCCACGACCAGTGAATCACGGTGCACCACATAGGCGCGGGTATCGCGCTTGCCTTCCAGCGCCAGCAGCTTGGCGTCGTCGGTACGGAAATGCGCGGCACGATCGAGAACATGGCTGACGAAGGCCGGCTGGCCCAATGGAAATGAATCGAATGCGGTCATGAATTACCCTAGCCAGATTTTGCGGCGAAGCGCGCTGATGAAGTGCTGGACTTCCTCGGCGTCATGTTCGAGTGGCGGCAGCACGCCCCAGACCGGGCGGGGCCAGGCGGCGTCGCTGGAGCGGCGCGCGATGATGTGGACGTGCAGCTGTGGCACCACATTGCCGAGGGCTGCGATATTCAGCTTGTCGCATTTGGTGATGTCTTTCAGCGCGCGGCCGACGCGGCTGATTTCGGTCATCAATTGCGCCTGCTCGACCTCGTCGAGGTCGATGATCTCGCTGGCTTCCGGCCGCCGCGGCACCAGCAGCAGCCAGGGGTAATGCGCGTCCTTGATGACCAGCACACGGCTGAGCGGCAGGTCGCCGATGTCGATGGTGTCTTTCTTGAGCTGTGAGTTCAGCGACCAGGCGGAGTCCGGCATGCAGGTTCCCTTGTCGTGCCCGGCGTTTGTACCGGGCTCCACGTTTCCTCGGTTGGGATGCCAAGCAAGACGTGGATAACCGGGACAAGCGGCACGAAGACGCACCTTGCGCCCTGGCCCGGCCATGACGGCAACTAATGCCTTTCCGCGTTTCTGCACAAGCCCCGCAAAGCCGGTGCCCGGCGCTTGCTTTCCGGCCCTTTTGGCCCCAAATAGGGACCGGGAGATTGGCGGTGGACGAGCCACTCGCCAACCGGGTCAGGTCCGGAAGGAAGCAGCCCTAACGAGGTCCGGATCGGGTCGCTCGTCAGTCTCCTACCTATCTTTTCGCCTGTTTTTTCGACCGAATCGCGCCAAAAAGGGGTGACCCGTCCTGCGCTTGATTCCCCTGTACGTCCGCAAGCCGGCTTCGAGAGACAATCAATTGCGGATCGATCGATGACCGACGCTGGCGCCCCTCCGAATACTACCTCCGACATGTCATCCACGGCGTCCGACAGCGTTCATCAGGACGGCTTCGATCTCGGCGGTCCGCCGGAGGCCGGCAAGCCCTATCGGGTGCTGGCGCGGAAATACCGCCCGTCCAGTTTCGAGGATTTGATCGGCCAGGAGGCGGTGGTGCGCACGGTCTCGAACGCGTTCGAAACCGGACGGATTCCGCAGGCCTGGATCCTGACCGGGGTGCGCGGCGTCGGCAAAACCACTACGGCGCGGATCCTCGCCCGCGCGCTGAATTACGAATTGCCGGATGGATCGGTGACGGGACCGACCATCCACATGCCGGTGCTCGGCGTGCACTGCCAGGCGATCATGGAAAGCCGGCACATGGACGTGCTGGAAATGGACGCCGCGTCCCATACCGGCGTCGATGATGTGCGCCAGATCAATGACAGCGTGCGTTATGCCCCGGCCAGCGCACGCTACAAGGTCTACATCATCGACGAAGTCCACATGCTGTCGACCGCGGCGTTCAATGCCTTCCTGAAGACGCTGGAAGAGCCGCCGGAGCACGCCAAATTCGTGTTCGCGACCACCGAAATCCGCAAGGTGCCGGTCACCGTGCTGTCGCGCTGCCAGCGCTTCGATTTGCGCCGGGTCGAGGCCGACGTGCTGATGAAGCATCTCGCCAACATTGCGGCCAAGGAGAACGTCGAGGTCGAGCCCGAGGCGCTCGGTATCGTCGCCCGCGCCGCCGAAGGCTCGGTGCGCGACTCGCTGTCGCTGTTCGATCAGGCAATCGCCCATGCCGCGGGCCCGGTGCGCGCCGACGCGGTGCGGCAGATGCTGGGGCTGGCCGACCGCACCCGGGTGATCGACCTGTTCGATTCGCTGGCGCGCGGCGACATCGCCAGCGCGTTCAGGGAATTCCGCGATCAGTATGATACCGGCGCCGACCCGATCGTGGTGCTCTCCGACCTCGCCGAATTCGTCAACTTCGTTACCCGCGTCAAAATCGTACCGGCGACCGCCGACAATGTTGCGTTCGGCGAGACCGAGCGGCTGCGGGCCCGCGACTTCGCGGCAAAACTGTCGATGCGGGTGCTGTCGCGGATGTGGCAGATGCTGTTGAAGGGCATCACCGAGGTGCAGGGCGCAACCCGGCCGGCCGCGGCCGCCGAAATGGTGCTGGTGCGCATCGCCTATGTCGCTGACATGCCGACCCCGGACGAGGCGATCCGGATGCTCGATCAGAATGGCGACAGCTCGCCCGTCGTCGCATCGAATGCGGCGCCGCGTGGTGCGCCGGCCTCCACGGTCTCTTCGATGACCTCTGCGTCGTCCTCCGCGCCGATGCGCGCGCCCGGCGCGCCCCGCGCCGGCGCCGAGGCTTCCGCGCGGCCGCAAATGATGGCGCCGACGCCGGAAACGCAGTCCGCGCCCGCGCTCAGAATCACCAGCTTTCCGCAACTCGTGGCGCTGGCGGGCCAGCAGCGTGACCTGATGACCAGAACGGCGCTGGAAGCCGATGTCCGTCTGGTCCGGATCGAGGACGGCAGGCTCGAACTCGCGCTGGAGCGCCACGCCTCGCGCACGCTGATCAACGAGCTGTCGCGCAAGCTGGAGCAATGGACCGGCCGGCGCTGGACCGTGATCGTCTCCAACGAAGCCGGGCAGCCGACGCTGCGCTCGCAGATGCAGGTCGAGAAGAGCCAGCGGGAACAAGCCGCCGAAGCCGATCCGCGGGTGAAAGAGGTGCTGGCGCGGTTTCCCGGCGCCAAGGTCGTCGAGGTGCGCCGGCTTGCCCCCGAGCCGCCGGAATCCGATGCTATCGGCGAAGATCCCGCCGAAAGCCCCGATAGCGACGACGAATAGATATTTTAGAGGAATAACCGATGGCTGACTTTCTCGGCATGATGAAACAGGCGGCGCAACTGCAATCGAAGATGCAGGCGATGCAGGAAGAGCTTGCCCATGTGGAAGTCGAAGGCATTTCCGGCGGCGGCCTGGTCGCGGTGCGCATGACCGCGAAGATGGAAGTCAAGGCCGTGAAGATCGATCCCTCGCTGATGAAGGCGGACGAGCGCGAGATTCTCGAAGATCTGCTGGTCACCGCGCTTAACGACGCACGGCGCAAGGCGGAAGCGGCGATGCAGGAAAAGATGCAGAGCCTGACCGGCGGACTTGGCTTGCCGCCGGGCCTGGGGCTCGGCTAACCGACATGCCTGCTGCCGTTGCCGGTCCCGAAATCGAACGCCTGATCCAGCTGTTGGCGCGGCTGCCGGGGCTTGGCCCACGCTCGGCGCGGCGCGCGGCGTTGCATCTCATCAAGAAGCGCGAAGCGCTGATGACGCCGCTGGCCGGCGCGCTGCAGGTGGCGATCGACAAGATCCAGGTCTGCAAGACCTGCGGCAATATCGACACCCAAAATCCCTGCACGGTCTGCACCGATCCGCGGCGGGACCCGTCGATCATCGTCGTGGTCGCCGACGTCGCCGATCTCTGGGCGCTGGAACGTGCGCATGCGACCAATGGTTCCTACCATGTGCTTGGCGCGACATTGTCGCCGCTCGATGGCGTCGGCCCGCAGGACCTGACTATCGATGCGCTGGTATCGCGGGCGCACGACCCAAGGGTCAACGAAATCATTCTGGCATTGAATGCGACGGTGGACGGCCAGACCACCGCGCATTACATCACCGACCTCCTGCAGGACGCCAACGTCAAGGTCACCCGGCTAGCCCATGGCGTGCCGGTCGGCGGTGAACTTGATTATCTCGACGAAGGCACGCTATCCGCAGCGATGCGGCAGCGGACGCTGTTCTAACCACCACGAACGGAAATGACGCATATGACGAAACGACAATTCGGCAAACGCCTGAGCTTTGGCTTGGCGATGACGATGGCGTGGATCATTCCCGCCGCGACGTCGGCAGCTTCGGCGCAGGACGCCGAACCTGCAAAGGCTGCCAAGCTGATCAAGGCCGGAGACGTTCTGTCGGGTGAGCTTAACGCGATGAAAGTCCGGTCGGGCAAGATGGGCAAACGCGTCCCCGCCTATGAGGTCAGAAGTGAGCCACGCCGGCTGCCGACAGGCAACGGGTTGTGCGGCCTGGAAACCGGACCGGAGACCTTTCAGATCATCGCCAATAGCCCGGCCCAAGTGGCGCAGTTGAAGAATTTCCTCGGCAAGGAAGTTTCACTGAAGGTCGACGAGGTCGCTTGTTCCCAGGAGGCCGGGCAGATGAGCGATGCCGTGGTCACCAAATGGAGCGTGGTGACGAAGCATTGATCCCGAGAGATCAAACTCTCACCGGTCCCACGTCATCAAAATGCCCGCGCCGCTGCAGCCAGGTCAGCAGGACCAGGCTCGGTATCGCGACCAGCACGCAGATTATAAAGAACAGCGGCCACCCGGTGGCCTTCGCGACATACCCCGCGCCCGATGACAAATAGGTCCGCCCCACCGCAGCGAGCGCGGTGAGCAGCGCGTACTGGGTCGCGGTGTGCAGCGGGTTGCGGCACAGCGCCGACAGATAGGCGACGAAAATCACGGTGCCGATGGCGCTGGTGAAATTCTCGGCGGTGATCGCGAACGCCAGCGCCCATTGATTGACGCCTGCCAGCGCCAGCCACGAGAATGACAGGTTGGCGATCGCCTGCAGCACGCCGCCGATCCACAGGCTCGCCGCCAGCGAATAGCGTCGTGCGACGAATCCCCCGGCAAAACCGCCGATCAGCGTCGCGGCCAGCCCGACACCCTTGACGATGGCGGCATAGTCGTTGCGGGAAAAGCCGAGGTCGATCACGAACGGCGCGGTCATGGTGCCGGAAAACGCGTCGGTGAACTTGAACAGCACCACGAACACCAGTGCCGCCCACGCGTCCTTGCGGCCGAGGAATTCCGAGAACGCACCGATCGCGGCATGCAGCACGCGCGTAAATGCGGTCTCGGCGCCGGTCGCGGCCTCGGCGCGCGCCGATTGCTCGGGCTCGGTGGCGACCAGCGCCGTGACGGTGCCGATCAGGACCATCGCGGCCATCACCACGTAACCCCACGTCCAGGCCGAGCTGCGTGCGATGCCGGTGCTTTCAAAGCCGCTGACGATAAACAGCGCACCCGCGGTGGAGACCAGCATGCCGATGCGGTAGGCCGCGACATAAGACGCCATGCCGGCAGCCTGCTCGCTCTCAGGCAGGCTCTCCACCCTGAACGCGTCGACCACGATGTCCTGGGTCGATGAGGTCGCGGCCACCAGCAGCGCGCCGAGCGCCACGAACAGCGGCGAGCGCGCCGGATCGGTCATTGCCAGCAGTAGAATCGCGACGATCAGCAGCAGTTGCGAAAACAATAGCCAGCCGCGGCGGCGGCCGAAGCCGCGGGTGAACAACGGCACGTGCAACGCATCGACGAGTGGTGCCCACAGGAATTTCAGCGTGTAGGGCGTGCCGACCAGCGCGAACAATCCGATGGTGCCGAGATCGACCCCGGATTCGCGCATCCACACCAGCAGCGTCGACCCGGACAGCGCCAGCGGCAGGCCCGACGAAAAGCCCAGCAGCAACACAATCAGCACGCGCCGCTGCAGGTAGACCGCAAAGCCGTCGCGCCAAGTTGGCGCAGGTGCGGCCGATGTCTGGGGGGCGGCTTCAGGTGCGGTCATGAGTGGGTGTTAGCAGATTCTGACAGGAAAGGACCGTCATCGCCCGGTCCTAGTGCGCAATTGCGCACAAAGCCGGGCGATGACGGTCGTATACGGCGATGACTTCCCTACTCCCCCGCCTGCAGCTTGCGCGGCACGGGGAACAGCTCGGGCGTGCCCGGTTTCACGATCCGGGGTACTTCGGCCGGGGCATCGGTCTTGGAGAAATCCAGTTCCTCGATCCGCCCTGCGCGCTTTTCGATCTTGTCAGCGGAGATCAGGATCTGCCGGACATCCTCGTTGGCCTGGCCGAAATGGTTCTGCAATTTCAGCACGCGGTCGCGCAGGCGCCCGAGATCGTCGCCGAGGTTCAGCACCTCGGTGCGGATCTGGTCGGCGGCGTCGCGCATCCGGGCGTCTTTCAGGATCTGCTGCATGACCTGGATCGCGAGCATCAACAGCGACGGCGATACCAGCACGACCCTGGCGCGATAGGCCTTCTGTACCACGTCGTCGAATCCGTCGTGAATCTCCGCATAGACCGATTCCGACGGCACGAACATCAGCGCGGTGTCCTGGGTCTCGCCGGCGATCAGATATTTCTCGGCGATGTCGCTGACATGCTTCATCACGTCGCCGCGCAGCCGCTGCGACGCGAACTTCCTCTCTTCATCGGTCCGCGCGTCATGCAATGCGGTGACGGCTTCGAGCGGAAACTTGGCGTCGATACACAGCGGGCGCTGATCCGGCAAAAACACCGCGCAATCCGGCCGCTTGCCGGTGGAAAGCGTGAACTGGAATTCGTAGGAGCCTTTCGGCATGCCGTCCTGGACGATCGCTTCCATCCGCGCCTGGCCGAACGCGCCGCGCGATTGCTTGTTGGCGAGCACGTCACGCAGCGTCGTCACCTGCGACGTCAGGTCGGTGAGGTTCTTGTGCGCATTGTCGATGATGCCGAGCCGCTCGTGCAGCACGCGCAAGGAGTCCATGGTGTTGCGGGTGGTCGCTTCCATCGACTGGCCGACCCGATGGGTCACCGAATCGAGCCGCTCGCTGACCGCGCGTGCCATCTCGGCCTGGCGTCCCGCCAGTGCCTGGCCCATGGCGTCGACGCGCCCGGTGGCCTCGCTCTGGGCGCGCAGCATTTCGCTCAAACGCTCTTCCAGTTCGTCGGCCCGGATCGCCTGCGCCATCGCCAGTTCGGCGCCGCGGCGTCCGGAGCGGGCGATCACGATGGCAATGCTCAGCAGCAACACCAGCGCGAGCGCCGCGAAGCCAATCAGTGCGGCGCTGAGGCGAATCGGCATGTCGCCGAGCGTGAAAAGGATTTCGTTCATGCCGCCCTTGTAACCAATTCGGCCTCTTGCGCGAACGAAGAGAGAACATTTATGGTTAATGATCGGCTAATTTCAACGGAACCGGCCGGGGAGGAAATCGCGGCCTTGAGGCGAAAACCCGCGGCCGCGGCGGATTGACCCCGGCAGGTCGGCAGCTTAAATCGCGCGCCGAGGACTTCACAAAAATCATGGCCATCAGAGAAATCATCGTCCTACCGGACAAGCAGCTGCGTCTCGTCTCCAGGCCCATCGAAAAGGTGACGGTGGAGATCCGCAAGCTCGCCGACGACATGTTCGAGACCATGTACGACGCGCCCGGCATCGGGCTGGCGGCGATCCAGGTCGCGCAGCCGCTGCGGCTGATCACCATGGATCTCGCCAAGCGCGACGAGGACGGCGAGACCAGGCCGCGGCCGCGCGTCTTCATCAATCCGGAAATCATTTCCTCGTCGGAAGAATTGTCGGTGTACGAGGAAGGCTGCCTGTCGATTCCGGAATATTACGAAGAGGTCGAGCGGCCCGCCAAAGTGCGCGTGCGTTTCACCGATCTCGACGGCAAGGTGCAGGAGGAGGACGCCGAAGGACTGTTCGCCACCTGCATCCAGCACGAGATCGATCATCTCAACGGCGTGCTGTTCGTGGATTATCTGTCGAAACTGAAGCGCGACCGCGTGCTGAAGAAATTTTCCAAGGCCGCCAAGCGCGCGGCGGAGTAAGGGCGACAACCTATCGGCCGTCATGCCCGGCCTTGTGCCGGGCATCCACGCCTTTCTTGAGCGCTCAAGACGTGGATGGCCGGGACGAGCCCGGCCATGACGAGTGAATTTCTCTTCTTTTGTTAGGGCACTTCCAGTTCATGCCACTCCGCCTGATCTTCATGGGCACGCCCGATTTTGCGGTGCCGACGTTGCTGGAACTCGTGGCCCATGGCCATCAGGTCGCGGCGGTGTATACGCGCGCGGCAAAACCGGCCGGGCGCGGCATGAAGCTGCAGCCGACGCCGGTGGCGCTGCAGGCGGAGCGGCTCGGCATTCCCGTGCTGACGCCAACGACATTGAAGACGCCGGAAGCGCTGGAGCAATTTCGCGCGCATCAGGCGGAAGCGGCGGTGGTCGTGGCCTATGGCATGATCCTGCCAAAGGCCATTCTCGACGCGCTACCGCTCGGCTGCTTCAACCTGCACGGCTCGCTGCTGCCGCGCTGGCGCGGCGCGGCGCCGATCAACCGCGCGATCATGGCCGGCGATGCCGAGAGCGGCGTCATGGTGATGAAAATGGATGTCGGCCTCGATACCGGCGACGTCGCGATGGCCGAGCGTCTCGCGATTACCGATGCGATGACGGCGTCCGATCTGCATGACGCGCTGGCGCCGCTCGGCGCCGATCTGATGGTGCGGGCGATGGGCGCGCTGGAGCGCGGCCGATTGCAACTCACAAAACAAAGCGAAGACGGCGTGACCTATGCCGCCAAGATCGACAAGGCCGAGGCACGGATCGACTGGAACCAGCCAGCGCACGCCGTGCTGCGCCATATCCACGGATTGTCGCCGTTTCCCGGCGCGTGGTGCGAAATCGCGATCGACGGCGCGCCCGCGCGGATCAAGGTCCTGCGCTGTGAAATCGTCGATCGCGCTGGTACGCCCGGCGATCTGCTCGACGATCACCTCACAGTGGCCTGCGCGCGGGGGGCGATCCGGATTCTCGAACTCCAGCGCGCCGGCAAGGCGCCGATGAAGGCGGAGGATTTTCTGCGCGGCACGCCGCTCAAACCGCCGCTGCGGCTCACCTGATGCCTCGCTACAAACTCATCATCGAATATGATGGCGGTCCCTTCTGCGGCTGGCAGTTGCAGGACAATGGCGCCTCGGTGCAGGGTGCACTGGAAAACGCGGTCAAGGCGATCTGCGGCGAGCCGGTCCGTGTGCACGGCGCGGGACGCACCGATGCCGGCGTGCATGCGCTGGCGCAAGTGGCGCACTGCGATATCGAAAAGCACTTTGTGCCGGGCCGGTTTCGCGACGGCCTCAATGCCCATCTGCGGCCGCATCCGATCGGCGTGCTCTCGGCGGAAATCGTGCCCGATACGTTCGAGGCGCGATTCTCGGCCAGGAAGCGGCATTACCGCTACCGGATCAGCAACCGCCGCGCCAATCTCGCGCTCGATATCGGCCATGCCTGGCGGCTGCCGCGGCCGCTCAACACCGATGCGATGCACGAGGCCGCGCAACGCCTGATCGGCAAGCACGACTTTACGACGTTTCGCGACACCGAATGCCAGGCCAAATCACCGGAAAAGACGCTCGACCAGCTCGACGTCGTCCGCAATGGCGACGAGGTCGATGTGATCACGTCAGCCCGTTCTTTCCTGCACAGCCAGGTGCGCTCGATGGTGGGCTCGCTGGTCTGGGTCGGCGAAGGCCGCTGGAACGCGGACGATTTGCAGAAGGCGCTCGACGCGCGCACCCGCGCCGCCTGCGGCCCCGTCGCCCCGCCGGATGGGTTGTATCTGGTGCGGGTGGATTATTAGGCGGGTTTTGCCGACGGTTACCCAAAATACCGATCGAGCATGCCGCGGTAAATCTTCGTCAGTTGCTCCAGGTCCGAGACCGGCGTGCGTTCGTCGATCTGGTGCATGGTCTGGCCGACCAGGCCGAACTCGATCACCGGGCAATGGCTGGAGATGAAGCGTGCGTCGGAGGTACCGCCGCTGGTGCTTAATTCCGGCTTGCGGCCGGTGATCTCTTCGATCGCACTCACCGCGAGTTCGGTGAACGGCCCCGGCTTGGTGACGAACACGTTGGAGTTGGAATAGTCCCATTCGATCCGCGCTTTGATGCGGTTGCCGGCGGCTTTCGCCATGCGTGCCTCGACCAGCGCGCGCAGCGTCTCCTGGGTATGATTATCGTTGAAGCGGATGTTGAACTTCGCGCGCGCCTGGCCGGGGATCACGTTGCTCGCAGTGTTGCCGACATCGATCGAGGTGAATTCGAGATTCGACGGCTGGAACTGGGCGCTGCCGTGGTCGAGCGGCTCGTCGCTCAACGCGACAACCAATCTCGAAATATCCGGCACCGGATTGGCCGCGCGATGCGGATAGGCGACGTGGCCCTGCAGGCCGTCGACATACAGCGTACCTGATTGCGAACCGCGGCGGCCGATCTTGATGCAGTCGCCCATCGTTTCGACATTGCTGGGTTCTCCGAGCACGCAATGGTCGAACTTCTCGCCGCGCTCGGCGACCCATTTCAGGAGCTTGACGGTGCCGTTGACCGAGATCGCTTCCTCGTCGCCGGTAATCAGAAACGAGATCGAGCCTCCGCCATTTTTTTGTGGCTTGCCGTCATTGGCGGCGAGATATTCCAGCACCGCGGCGACGCTGCAGGCGATGCCGCCCTTCATGTCGACGGCGCCGCGGCCATAGAGAAAGCCGTCCTTGACCTCGCCGGAGAACGCGCCATGGCTCCAGGCGCTCTCGTCGCCCGGCGGCACTACGTCGGTGTGTCCGGCAAAGGTGATGTGCGGCGCTGAGGTGCCGATGCGGGCGTAGAGATTGTCGACATCGGCGGTGCCGGGCTCGCTGAAAGTGACGCGATGCACCCCGAAGCCGGCGGCTTTCAGGATGTCTTCGAGTACGCCGAGCGCGCCGGCATCGACCGGGGTGACGGAGGGGCAGCGGATCAGGTCGCGGGTTATGGAAACAGCATCATTCATGGCCCCCGATTAACATGAGGCCCCGGCGATGGGCCAGCGCTATGCGGCACAAATTCCAGCTCGCTGTGCTGGTCCCAGCCGGGGCGCGTATCGAACAGCGTCGCCGGCGCCAGCGGGTCCGGGCCGAACCGGTTCGCTCCCGCCGTCCCTTTGCGGAAAAACATCTCGATGGTGCCCCAGAGCTGCAGCGCCACCGCGGCAATGCCAATCATCACGACCGGAATCAAATCGGCGAGCCGAGGCTCGAATTGGCTGTAGAGACCCGGAACGGCGAAAAACGGGACCATCCACCAGCCGCTCCTATTGCGGTCATGCAGTCGCTTGACCGAAGCGGCGAGATACGCCCACAGGAACAGCGGCATGCCCACTACCTTGAACAACAGGGGCACGGTCTCCGTCGAGGATAACGAACGAAATGTTTCGGGATCGACAAGGCCGAAGATGTCGTCGGTTTTCAAGCCAAGCGATAGCGGAGCGCTGCCGAAGATTTTCGCGATGCAGAAAACCACGATGGCCAGGAACAAGATCCCGCAGCCGATGATCAGCCCCGCCAGAAAATATCTGGCGCGGTTGATTCGACCCTCAAAGCTGAACAGAAACCAGGCGTAGTCCATCATCCGCGCTCCGGGCAGCGGGAATGCCCGCGGTCCGGTAGGTTGGTCGCGCCAGAATGCTCCGGGTTCGAAACGCCTGGCTTAGTCCCGCAGCAGCTCGTTGATGCTGGTCTTGGCGCGGGTGCGCTCGTCGACGCGCTTGACGATCACGGCGCAGGCGGTCGAGGGGCCAGGCTGGCCGTTCTTCAGCGGCCGGGGCGGCAAGGTGCCGGGCACCACCACGGCGTATTCCGGGACCTCGCCGATGAAGGTCTCGCCGGTGTCGCGATCGACGATCTTGGTGGAGGCGCCGAGGAACACGCCCATCGCCAGCACCGCGCCCTTGCGCACGATGACGCCTTCGGCCACTTCCGAACGCGCGCCGATGAAGCAATCGTCCTCGATGATCACGGGCTCGGCCTGCAACGGCTCCAGCACGCCGCCGATGCCGACGCCGCCGGAAATGTGCACGCGCTTGCCGATCTGCGCGCAGGAGCCGACCGTCGACCAGGTGTCGATCATGGTGGATTCATCGACATAGGCGCCGAGGTTGACGAAAGACGGCATCAGCACGACGTTCTTGGCGATGAAGGCCGAGCGGCGCACGATCGCGCCGGGGACGGCGCGGAAGCCGGCATCGCGAAAGCGGTTCTCGCCCCAGCCTTCGAATTTCGACGGCACCTTGTCCCACCACGACGCCTTGCCGGGGCCGCCGGGAATGGCGCTCATGTCGTTGAGACGGAACGACAGCAGCACCGCCTTCTTCAGCCACTGATGCACTTTCCACTTGCCGCTGGCCTCACGCTCGGCGACCCGCGCCGCGCCATTGTCGAGCAGCTCCAGCGCCTGATCCACGGCCTCGCGGACCTCGCCCTTGGTGGCGGTCGAGATGCCGTCACGGGCATCGAACGCGGCGTTGACGGTGGATTCGAGAGCGGCGAGAGACATCGAGATTTCCTCAAGACAACGGGATGTGGCGGTGGCGTTTAGGGAGCTTTTGTCGGGATTTGGGCGGGCGGAGTCAAGGCTTCCGCCGCTGTCGTCCCTGCGAACGCAGGGACCCATAACCCCTGGCTTGCGCGGTAGCGAAAGGTATTCAACTTACTGCCGAAACGAGGCTCCTCGGCGTATGGGTCCCTGCGTCCGCAGGGACGACGAAGGTGAGCTGCCTACTACCCAGCACTCAGCACTTGCAAAAACCCCGTCAGATCATCCGTGACATGATCGACATAGGCCTCACCGCGGCCTTCCAGTTCCCAGTCCTCGCGCACCACTTCCTTGCTGCCGTCGGGCACCACCAGCACCGTGGTCATGCCGAGCTGGTGCGGCACCACGAGATTGCGCGCGAGGTCCTCGAACATCGCCGACCTCGAGGGATCGACGCCGTGCAGTGCCAGGAATTTCTGATAGGTCTGCGGCGCCGGTTTGGGCTCAAGCTCAGCCGCAATGATGTCGAAAATCGCCTCGAAATGTTGGCCGAAACCGAGCCGTGCCAGCACGGCATTGGCGTGATCGACCGAGCCGTTGGTCAGGATCAGTTTGCGTCCGGGCAATTTTGCAATCGCTGCGCCCATCTTCGGGTTGGGCTCAAGTGGCGAATGATCGATCTGGTGCACGTAAGCGAGATAATCGTCGGCGCGCACGCCGTGCTCGGTCATCATGCCGCGCATGCTGGTGCCGTAGCGGCGGTAGTAATCCTTCTGGATCACGCGGGCCTGCTCCGCGGATATCTTCAGATAGGCGGCGATGAATTCGCCGATCCGCGCGTCGACCTGCTGCCACAGATTGACGTGGTGCGGGTACAGCGTGTTGTCGAGATCGAACACCCAGGTGTCGATATGGCTGAAGGCGCGGGGGGCTTTTGTCATTTTATCATCACGGCATCGCAAAGCGCAGCGTCTTGCCGCCGCTCGACATGTCAACGGGTGTAAATCCGATCGCGGCGAGGCCGCGGCTGCCGCAATCGCCCTGGTCGTTGATTTCGAACTTGCTCTCGCGGGTGCAAAGCTGCCTGGTGCCGCCCCAGTTCAATGGCTTGTCCTTCAGCTTGATGGTGCGGTTATCGGCATCGACGGCTTCGGCAAAGCTATAGATCTGCTTGGGCTGGCCGGTGACATCGGGATGCAGGCATTTGCCGGGCTCGATGCGATACCAGCCGCGGCTGGTGACGGTCTTGCCGTCGTCGGTGGCGACCGCGGCCATCACCTTGTGCGGCGTGTCGTTGCACCAGGTCAATCCGGTGGACGAGGGCGCCTGCACCGCGTCGATCATGGTTGCGAAAAAAGTCGGTGACTGCACGACGTCAGGCGCGAGCCCGCGGCTTTTCAGGAAGGCTGCGAGCGCGGCCTGTGTCTTCGGGCCATCGACGCCGTCGATCGGGGCGGCGTCATAGCCCGCGATCACCAGCAGCCGCTGGATAGCGGCAAGCCGCGCCTGCTCGTCATCATAGTCGCTGTCTTCGGCCAGATACGCCACCTGATTGCCGTCATCGGCCGTGGTTGGCGTGATCTGGGTAAACGGCGCCGGGGTCTGCCCCGCGCGGCACTGGCGCGCCGCGGCAATGACAAAGTTGTCCGGCGCGATGCACAGCGTATCGCCGCCATTTTGCGGGATCGGCGAAGTGCCGTAGACCGGAAGCGCGCGGGCGTTGAGCAGGATCCGATCGGCGGTCAGCGTGCCCTGCAGCACGACGCGGCACGCCGCGGGATCGATTCGAAACCAGCCCCGCGTCGCGGTCGCCGCCTTGTCGTCGATGCCGATCGCGGCCTCGATCACATAGCTCATGTGATTGCAGAGTTTCAGGTCTGCGTGGGCCGGAGCGGCAGCCGTGAGCAGCGCGATGGCCGGAATGCATCCGGCCACGAAGGCTCTTATTGGCGTTGCCGCATGCGTCATCACTTGTAAATCAGCGTACCCGTGCCCTGGTTGGTGAAGAGTTCGAGCAGCACCGCATGCGGGGTTTTGCCGTCGATGATGACCACGCCCTGCACGCCCTGTTCGAGCGAATAGATGCAGGTTTCGACCTTCGGAATCATGCCGCCGGAAATGGTGCCGTCGGCGATCAGCTTGCGGGCATCCTTGACCGACAATTCCGGAATGAGCTTCTTCGACTTGTCGAGCACCCCGGGAACGTCGGTCAACAGCAACAGCCGCTTGGCCTTCAATGCGCCGGCAACGGCGCCGGCGAAGGTGTCGGCGTTGACATTGAAGGTCTGTCCGGTTTTCGAGGTCGCCAGCGGCGCCAGTACCGGAATCAGCTCGTAGCCGATGATCTGGTTCAACAGCGTCAGGTCGACCTTGTCGGGTTCGCCGACGAAGCCGAGATCGACCACCTTTTCGATATGCAAATCCGGGTCGACCATGGTGCGCGTCGCCTTCGACGCCGTCACCATATTGCCGTCCTTGCCGCACAGCCCGACCGCCTTGCCGCCGGCCTCGTTGATGTAGCCGACCAGTTGCTTGTTGATCGAACCGGCCAGCACCATTTCGACGATCTCGATCGTCGCAGCGTCGGTGATGCGCAAGCCCGCGGCGAATTCCGACTGGATGCCGAGCCGCTTCAGCATGGTGGCGATCTGCGGCCCGCCGCCATGCACCACCACCGGATTGATCGCGGTCTGCTCCAGCAGCACGATATCGCGCGCGAACGCCTTGGCGAGGTCTTCGGCGCCCATGGCATGGCCGCCATATTTAATGACGATGGTTTCCTCGTCATATTCCTGCATGTGAGGCAGCGCCTCGGACAGGATGCGGGCCTGATCGAGCGGACTGATGTTCGGCGCGTCGGTCATGAAAGCGGGTCTCGCGGTCAGAAGGATCGGGCGGGTTCTATCCGATTGCCGGGCACCGCGCAAAGCATGACGGCGATGTCTTCTTGCCCCTGCGTCCTGAGAGAGAGGGAGAGAAGGCTGCCGCTTAGGCGCTCCGTGGCCACGCCGCGGACACCGCCAACGCGAGCCAGCTCACGATCAGCAGCGTGCCGCCGGTCGGCGCGGCCATTGGAAACAGGCTATGGCCGGCATATTGCCGCAAGGTCAGGTCGCCGGCGAACAGGGCGGCCGCGATCACAAAGCCCCAGGCCGCGACTATTCCAAGCCGGACATGAATGAGGCCGCGCTCGGTCAGGGCCACCGCCGCGAGCACCGCGAGGGCATGGAACAGCAACATCGAGGACGCCGACGCCAGCCGCGTCGCGTCGGGCTGATGCGCTGAAGCCGCCGCCAGGATAACGCCATCGGCGCCCATGACGGCGGCCAGAATCACCAGAATGCGGAACATGCTAAACCCCGTCATCAACTGCGCTCGCCGAGCAGGCGCATCATCGCAGCCCGCAGCTCCGCCATTCCGGCGCCGGTACGCGACGACGTCACCAGAACTTCCGGAAAGGCGGCCGGATGTTTTGCGAGCGCGGCGACAGTGGCGGCGAAATTCTCTTCAAGTTCGGTGGCCTTGACCTGATCGGCCTTGGTGAGCACGACCTGATAGCTGACGGCGGATTTGTCGAGCGTCTTGAGCACGTCGAGATCGACGTCTTTCAGGCCATGGCGCGCATCGACCAGCACATAGACTCGCGCGAGGCTCGCGCGGCCCTGCAGGAATTTGTGGATCAGTGCGGTCCACGACGCGATCTTGGCCTTGGGCGCGGAGGCGTAGCCATAACCGGGCATGTCGACCAGCCGCAGCCCCTCTTTGTCCGGGCCTTCGAAGAAGATCAGTTCCTGGGTGCGGCCCGGCGTGTGCGAGGTGCGCGCCAGCGCGTTGCGGCCGGTCAGCGCGTTGATCAGGCTGGATTTGCCGACATTGGAGCGGCCGGCGAACGCGACCTCCATGCCGGCCATCGGCGGCAAGGTCTCGACCGACGGCGAGGCCCAGAAGAATTGCCAGTCGCCCGCGAACATCTTGCGGCCCTGTTCGATCAGGTCAGCATCGGTGTCAGCGGTCATGCGAAGGCGTCCATTTCTGGTCATGGCCGGGCTTGTCCCGGCCATCCACGTCTTTACTCGCCGCTAACGCCCTAAGACGTGGATGCCCGGGACAAGCCCGGGCATGACGAGTTTAATTTGTCCGGCGGTCGAAGATCCTACGTCGCCTTCTTCGAGGCGAAGGTCGACCTGAGATTGTCGAACAGTTCAACCTTCACGCCGTTGCGGCGCATGATGAAGCTCTGTTGCAGCACCGAGAGGGTGTTGTTCCAGGCCCAGTAGATCACGAGACCCGCCGGGAAGCCCGCCAGCATGAAAGTGAAGATCAGCGGCATCCAGTCGAAGATCATCTTCTGGGTCGGATCCGGCGGCGTCGGATTGAGCTTCATCTGGAACCACATCGTGACGCCCATGATCATCGGCCAGACACCGAGCGCGAGGTAGTGCCCGAACACCGGCAGCGCCGTCGGATCGTAATTGAACAGGCCGAACAGGGTGAACAGATTGGTCGGATCCGGCGCCGACAGATCCTTGATCCAGCCGAAGAACGGCGCGTGCCGCATTTCGATGGTCACGAACAGCACCTTGTAGAGCGAGAAGAACACCGGAATCTGCAAGGCGACGGGAAGACAACCGGCGATCGGGTTGATCTTCTCCTTCTTGTAGATTTCCATCATCTCCTGCTGCTGCTTCATCTTGTCGTCGGGATAGCGCTCCTTCAGCGCGGCCAGTTGCGGCTGCACCGATTTCATCTTCGCCATCGACGCGTAGGATTTGTTGGCCAGCGGGAAGAACAACAGCTTCACCAGCACCGTCACCAGCAGGATCGCGATGCCGAAATTGCCGACCAGGTGATAGAAGAAGTCGAGCGCCAGGAACATCGGCTTGGTGATGAAGTAGAACCAGCCCCAGTCGATCAGGAGATCGAAATGGTTGAGGTCGAGCTGCTTGTTGTAGCCGCCGAAACCGCCGATCGGGAAATTGAGGCCGACGACGCTGGCTTCCTTGGCGCCAGCAAACAGCCGCGCATTGGCGGTGCCGGTGCCGCCGATCGCGATGGTCTGCGGATTCTCCAGATAGTCGGTCTGGTAATTGTGCGTGGTGCCGACGAGGGTCGACGAGAATCGCGCCTGCAGCTGGGCGTTGGTGTCCGGCAGCAGCGCCGAGGCCCAATATTTGTCGGTGATGCCGAGCCAGCCATTGGTGGCTTGCAGTCGTACTTCCTTGGCGTCGTCGATTTTCTTGTAGGCAAATTCCTGCAGGCCGTGTTCGCCGAGATAGCCGATCAGGCCTTCATGCAGGATGTAGTAGCCTGAGACCTTCGGGGTGCCGTGCCGGGAGATCAGCGCGAACGGATACAGCGTGACCGGCGCACTACCGACATTGGTGACGTCATCCTTGATCGTAAAGAGATAGCGGTCGTCGATCGCAATGGTGCGGTGGAAGGTCAGACCTTCGCCATTGTCATATTTCAGCACGATGGGCGTGGTCGGCGTCAGCGCGCCGCTGCCTTCCTGCTGCCAATTGGTATCGCGATCGGGAAGCTTGACGGTCGAACCGCTGGCCGGAACCCAGCCGAATTCGGCGTAATAGGGCTCAGCCGTATTCGACGGCGAATACAACACGATCGGCGGAGAAGCGGGATCGACGGTCTCGCGGAACTGGACCAGCGACAGATCGTCGATCCGCGCGCCCTTCAACGCAATGCTGCCGGTGACGCGCGGGGTATCGATCTTGATGCGCGGGGAGGCTGCTATCGCGGCCTCGCGGCTGACGATCGGTGCCGTCGAAGCAGGCTGGTTGGTGGCGTTCGCATTGGCATCGGCCGAAGGCGTCGGAGCCGCGCCGCCTTGCGGCGTGGCGGCGGTGCCCGCCTGGCCTGCTGGCTTTACTATCTCGCTCTGCGCCTGCTCGGCGGCGCGCCGCTTTTCCATCTGCGGCATATTGTAGAAATACTGCCAGGCGATCAGCACGAGGCCGGACAGAATGACGGCGAGGATGGTGTTGCGGTTGTCGGTCATCGTTTCAAGGTCTCGTCATTCGGGTCTGGCCGCGGCTTGTGTCGCGCGTTTTCGGGGCTGCCGGTCGAGGCGATCGAGCGCCGAACGGAGATCGTCGAGCATGGTGGCAAAGTCACGATTTAGGGCGGCACGACGGCCGACTAGCACATAATCACTGTGCGGTCGCATGGATATCCCATCCAGCCGCTTCACCAGTTCGCGAAGCCTGCGCCTGATACGGTTGCGCTCGGTCGCGGTGCCGTTCTTCTTGGTGACGGTAAAGCCGACCCGGACCGGCCCGGTATCGTCGCGGCTGCGACTTTGTACCACAAAGGCAGCACTGTTAACCCGCGCGCCATCGGCCACAGCGAGGAAGTCCGCCCGCTGCCGTAGCCGATCCATGATGAGTTCTCCGGGAAGCCCGGCTCAGGCGCTCAAACGCTTGCGGCCACGCGCACGGCGCGCGGCGAGTACCTTGCGGCCGCCGGTCGTGGCGAGACGAGCGCGGAAGCCGTGACGGCGCTTGCGCACCAGTTTGCTGGGTTGATAAGTCCGCTTCACGGGTAGTTCTCCGCTGACCGGGCAATGTGCCTGTTGAATTGAGATAAGTCCGGTAATGCTGGCCGGCCCAAAATGAGCCGTACGCGGCCCCAATGAGCCGCCCCCGGTTAGACCGGACCATCGCGGACAGTTGGCGCGGCTTATAAGGGAGCGCCCCGTTTTCGTCAATCTTGGCGGCAGCTTCGTTTACAAACCTGCCATTGCCCGGCAAACCGGACTTTCAGGCGATTTTTCGGGTTAAAATCGCATTGGAATCATTGATTTCCGGCATCCGCTCAAGTCTGCTGTTCCGAGATCGCCGCTGCCGCCTGGGCGAACCTTGGATTCGAGGCACCATGCCGCAACTGAATCCTTGAAACTGCGCATTTTGGCACGAATATAAGCTTGACTACGGTGTTCTGTGGGGTGAGGCCGGCAAATTGCCTCCCGGGCGGGCGCGTGAGAACGCGGAACAGGCAACGTGGAACATTGGACGTTATCTAAACGGAACAATGCACATTATCGAACTGTAATTTGACCGATTCCTGTGCAAATCGCATCGTCGAAACCCTAGAGGTCAGCGGAAGCAGACACAGAGTGACAGCGACCGAAGAACAGCCGACCACGGAGATGCCGCGGCCGAAGCCGCAGCATCGGCTCGGCCTGTCCGGCAAGCTGTTGCTGCTGACTATTCCGCTGGTCATGATCGCCGAAGTCCTGATCTACGTGCCGTCGATCGCCAATTTCCGGATGAACCGCCTCAACGACCGCCTGGCGGCCGCCAATACCGCGGCTCTGGTGCTCGACGCCGCACCGTCCGGCATGGTGCCGGACTCGCTGGCCCGTAAAATCCTGAGCAGCATCGGCGCGCGCGCGGTGGCGATCAAGATGGGGCAGCAACGCCGGCTGCTCGCCAGCGCTGACCTGCCGGCGGCGATCGATCATGACGTCGACATGCGGACCATGACGGTGTGGTCGGCGATCGTCGATTCGATCGAATTGATGCTGGAGACCGGTAACCAGACCATACGCGTGGTCGGCCCGGCGCCCGGTGGCGCGCAATTCATTGAAACGATCATCGATGAGGCGCCCCTGCGCGCGGCCATGTACCGGTTCTCCCGCAATCTGCTGTGGGTCTCGCTGATGATCGCGATCCTCACGGCGGCGCTGGTTTACTTCGCGCTACATTATCTGTTCGTGCGGCCGATGCGGCGGCTGACCGAGAGCCTGGTCGGGTTCCACGAAAACCCCGAAAGCTCGGCGCGCATCATCGTTCCGAGCCAGCGCGGCGACGAGATCGGGGTGGCCGAACGCGAATTGTCCGACATGCAGCGCGACCTGGTGTCGATGCTGCATCAAAAGAGCCGGCTCGCGGCCCTGGGCCTCGCGGTTTCCAAGATCAACCACGATTTGCGCAATTTGCTGGCGTCATCGCAATTGCTGTCGGACCAGCTTGCCAGCGTGCCGGACCCGCGGGTGCAGCGTTTTGCACCGAAGCTGATGCGCTCGCTGGAGCGCGCCATCGCATTCTGCCAGTCGACCCTGTCCTATGGCCGCGCGCAGGAGGCCGCACCGGATCGCCGCGTGATCCTGATCGAGCCGGTGGTGAGCGAAGTTCGCGAATCGGTCGGCCTGGCGTCGGATGCGTCGATCGCCTGGATCAGCGCGATCGAACGCGGGCTGACCATCGACGCCGATCCCGATCAGCTGTTCCGGGTGCTGCTCAATCTGGTGCGCAACGCCGCGCAGGCGCTCGAGAGCCGCCCCAAAAGCGATGCCACGACCCACCAGATCCGGATCACCGGGCGGCGCGAGGGCACCGTGGCGATCATCGAGGTCTCCGATACCGGCCCTGGCGTGCCTGCCAAGGCGCGCGATCATCTGTTCGAGGCGTTCCAGACCTCAGGTCGGCCCGGCGGCAGCGGGCTGGGTCTTGCGATCGCGGCCGAACTGATCCGCGCCCATGGCGGCGAGATCAATCTGGTCGAGGGCACCATCGGCGCCACCTTCCGGATCGCGATCCCGGACCGCCCGGTGGAACTGCTCAGCATCCGCAACGAGCGGGCTCGGGCCTAGGCCAACGGCCGAGTCGCCGTCACCCGGTCCGTCGGCCATCCCGGAGTGACCCGAATTGATGCCCAGAATTGCTCCGCCGGAGGCGCTTGCCGCGCTTGCCAATCGGGGCGGGAGCGGGTAGCTAAAGCGCTCTTCGCGACCGTCCGGACCCGTTCCGGAATGCGTCCGGGCCCGCAAAGCCCACGATGCCTAGCGAAAAACGCGCCCGTAGCTCAGCTGGATAGAGCACCAGACTACGAATTTGGGGGTCAGGAGTTCGAAATCTCTTCGGGCGCGCCATTTTTCAATGACTTAGCTGTCCTCAACACTCGTTGTTACCGAGTGTTACCATAAGCGTTACCGTAAGGCGGCTTGAGGCCTTTCAGAGAAGCCGCGATATCGATGAGTGCAGTTCGCCGAACAGCTCTGACCTGAAAAAAGCGGTGGTCCGCGTAGCGCTCGATCAGATCGATAATTCCCGTTCTTGCCTCTTGGTCATCTGAGTCTTCGCGCTGTAGCCCGCGCCGATTTTCGTCGGCACCGAACAGCAAAACGTTGCTGTGTCCCTTGAATGAAAGCCAGCGCACGACGACAAGGCAGGGAAGATTGTCACGCCCAAAGCCGATCGGCTCGAACAACTGCAACGCAGTCTCCGCCAGTCGGCGGGATCCAAATGGTCGTCCAGAAGGGACCTGCTGTCTCACATAGTCTGCTGGAGGAATCTCCATCGGAAGCTCCGCAATACGGACTGCCAGGAATTGCTCGAGGGTATCGCCGGCGCTCCTCGTGCGCAGTGGCTTGAGCTTGGCAAACCGCTTGAGGACATCGGCGGAATTTTTTGCGAAGGTGCTGCCGGCGGTGGCGATCAGAAGACGCGACGCATCAAGCGGCGTCATCGCAGCGGCCGCGCGGCCGTAGCTGTGTGTACCGAAAACCTTATCCGAGTTGATGACGTGATGGAATCGCCTAAGCTGGCGGAATGATCGGGCTGTTCTGTTTCGTTCTGGCCGTCCTGGCCTCGCCATTCAAGTCGAAGGTGCGGCTTGAAGCTGAGAACGCGATGCTTCGACATCAGTTGATTGTCTTGAGGCGCAGGCTGCCTGGTCGCGTCCGGCTCACGAATCTTGATCGCTGGTTCTTTATCCAGCTGTATCGCTGGTTTCCATCAATCCTGCAGGTTCTCACAATCATCCGGCCCGAGACGCTCGTGCGTTGGCACAGGGCCGGCTTTCGCTGCTACTGGCGTTGGAAGTCGCGCCCACAGGGAGGGCGACCGCAGATCGACACGGAGCTGCGCGCATTGATCCGGCGGATGAGCATCGAAAATCCGCTTTGGGGCGCGCCACGCATCCACGGCGAACTGCTCAAGCTCGGGTTTGAGGTCGCGCAGTCGAGCGTCGCCAAGTACATGGTCAAACGACGGGGGCCGCCCAGCCAGGGATGGCGGACCTTCTTGCATAACCATGCGCCGGACATTGCCGCCATGGACCTGTTCGTTGTTCCGACTATCGGTTTCGACCTGCTCTATGCCTTCGTCATCGTCCGACTCGACCGCAGAGACCTCGTCTGGATCAACGTCACAGCAAATCCGACGGCAGAATGGGTTGCACGTCAGATAACCGAGGCATTTCCCTGGGATGAGGCTCCGCACTACCTCATCCGCGATCGCGACCGGATCTATGGCAGCGTCGTCACGCGCCGATTGCGCGCCATGGGCATCCGGGACAAGCCTACCGCACCGGCCTCGCCCTGGCAGAATGGCTTTGCCGAACGGCTGATCGGATCGATCCGACGTGAGTGTCTGGACCAATCATTGTCTTGGGCGAGGCGCATTTGCGTCGGATCCTGAAATCCTATGCTGATTATTACAACGACATCAGAACTCATCGATCATTAAATAAAGATGCGCCGGTCTCTCGCCCAGTTCAGCGAACCGGAAGTCATCAATTCACACGCCATCCTCGGCGGACTTCACCACCACTACGCCCGAGCTTAAGTTTTCGGTACACACAACCCTCTGAAATCATCCGAAAATGGCAAGAGATCGTAAATCTTCTTGCCGAGATCATGCACGTGCCCTCTGCCTCCATAATGCGGGTCGATCCTCCCGACATCAAAGTATTCGTCTCCAGCACGTCCGAAGGAAATCCTTGCGAGCCGGGCGCGCTCGATACGGGACCTTATTGCGAGATCGTCATGAAGACCGGTCAGCCGCTGCTCATCCCTGACGCCCTCGAGAACGAAGCATGGAAAGCGAACCCGCATGTCAGATTGGGGATGATCTCTTACCTGGGCGTTCCGATCGGTTGGCCCGACGGCCGCATATTCGGGACGATTTGCGTTCGCGACAATAAGAGGAACGAATATAGCGAGGCTTATCTCAAGCTACTGCTGCACTTCCGCGACATGTTGCAGGCTGACTTGAAGTCATTGGCAAGATTGCATGGAGAGATCGAAGAACGCGAGACGAAAATCCGGCGCCTGGTCGATTCCAACATCTTGGGAGTTTTCATCTGGGATTTCGACGGTCGCATTCTTGAGGCCAATGACGAATTTCTTCGCATGGTGGGCTACGACCGCGAAGACCTGATTTCGGGCCGCATAAGGTGGGCGGACCTGACGCCGCCCGACTGGCGCGACAGGAACAACGCCAGGATCGAACAGCAAAAAAGTAGCGGCCGGTTCGAGCCGTTCGAAAAGGAATACGCCAGAAAAGACGGTAGCCGTGTGCCCGTACTGATTGGTGGAGCAATTTTTGAAGAGGGCGGAAACCAAGGTGTCGCCTACGTACTCGATTTGACTGAGCGCAAGCGGATTGAGGCAGAAGCTCGCGAAAACGAGCAGCGATACCGAGAGGCGCAACTGGAGCTCGCGCACGCCAACCGCGTCGCGACGATGGGGCAGTTGACGGCCTCGATCGCCCATGAAGTGAACCAGCCGCTCGCCGCCGTCGTCGCCAACGGCGAAGCCTGTCTGGGCTGGCTCCGCCGCGGAACTCCCGACGTGAACGCAGCGTGCCGCTCGGTGGAATGGATTATCGCCGACGGCAATCGGGCAAGCGAGGTGATCCGTCGGGTCCGGTCGCTCGCTAACAAGACCAGCGTTGAGAAGGTACCGCTCGACGTCAATGACGTCGTGAGGGAGACTATCCCGTTGGTACAGCATGAGTTGATCAGCCATCAGGTATTGTTGCGAATGGAGTTAGCACCGACTTTACCCATGATCCTCGGTGATCGGATCCAACTGCAGCAGGTGATCATTAACCTGGTGATGAATGGAATTGAATTGATGCAATCGATCACGGATCGGCCGCGCGAACTGTTGGTCCGATCGCGTCAGGACGAGGCACAACAGGTGCTGGTAAGTGTGACGGATTGCGGCGTCGGGATCTCCGCCGAGAATGCGGACCAGCTTTTTACCGCCTTCTACACGACCAAGCCCGACGGGATGGGTATGGGACTTCTCGATCTGCCAGTCGATCATCGATGCCCACGGAGGCCGGCTGTGGGCGACCACGTGCGAGCCGCGGGGGGCACTCTTTCAGTTTACGATCCCCGCTGCTTGAATCCGGGATCGATGTCGCTTATCGCCACATTTGAGACATGCCGACCGTATCGAGCGATGTCCGCTTTCGAGTGTAACCCCGAAGACATTTGCTCACACTGAGTTCTTCTCAGGTTGACCCGGAACGGACATTTTAGCCCCGAATGAAAAAGCTTCAGCATCGCCGCAGGGCGGAACAAACATGCCACTGCTGAGCTTTATTTCTATGGCAAAACGACACACACCACTTCAATTGGCGGCTGACCTCGGCGCGGCAGTTCTCGACACAAGCATCACACTGTGGTGGCGATGGCCGATTTTAATAGCGGCGGGAATGACAACGAGAGACAGTGCCGAATTGAACCGGATGGTGTCGGAGAAGGTAGCCGCGGCTACCTCTGGCGCGGGTGCCGCACAAACTGAAACAATGCGGATCGCGGCTAGGACCCTTACGGGAAAAAAACACCGCATGCCGCCTCGGCGGTCGTAGCCGCGGCCTTGAAGCCCGCACTACGCACTGTTAAGGCGAACGCCAAGAGGCTGGGTAAGAAGCGCAGCAAAAAGCGCAAGTCTGCCGCCCGATGAGGTGCTTATGATCGGACGTCAGAAATGACGAACGGCCTTGGCAGACGACAAGATTTACACCGACGACACCACCGATTTCTGGTACTAGCAGACGTCAGCTCGCGCGAACGGTGTCGGCTAATCGGCGCAAACCGGACGACGCGACTGCGCCCGTGAGGGTCCGAAATTGACGCAACTCGGGCAATAGGAGGCTGAGTGCAGACGTAGCGCGCACCCGTCATCCGTTGAAGCCCGATTAGTCCTGCGGACCGATCGGATGCAAATTCGTCGGAACGGTTACACCATCTCGCGAAGGCGTTGCTCTTCTATCGAGGACGGCAACGATTACATAGGGAGGGGGCAACAAAGGGAGTTGCCATGAAAAAACCTCTGACGATGCCGGACGAGCCGCAGCCTCGTAACGTCACACGCGCGGACCTTGTGATGACCGAGGGCTTCGGCTTGCAAGTCGATGGCCGGATTAAGACGGTATTTCCAACGCTCCAAGCGGCGCAGAAAAGGGCGAGGGATCTAAAAAACGAGTTTCCGATGCTCCAAGTCAAGGTGTTCGACGCTGCGGAAAAGACGTTGCTGGAATTGTCATCGAGTGAGTGACGCTACGAGACCATTGTTCACGGCCCAGCCCTTGGTCGGGCGCTTTCAGAACGGCCTCAGATATCTCAGCCCTGGGGCCGTGGCCATAGGCCGATCGCGGAATCAAACCAGGCCACTAACGCAAAACGCCCCCAAGCCGAATACTGCTTAGTGGCGTTTCGCAGGGCTGGAAATCGCAATCCCCCAGCACTGATATAACGCGCCAGATCCGGAAAGGTTACGAAGACCGGCCCTTGGCTGGGTCATTTCTTTCGGGCAGAGAAAAGCCCGCCGGTTAGGGCGGGTTTTTGGTACTGGCCCTTTTGCCAATCCCGAAAGGGACAACTCGGTTTTCCACTGATGGCGGTGTTGGCCGAATTAAGCAGGCACAATATTTCAGATTACGGCGGAACGATTTATCCTGAGGGTTCGTCCTCAGCCTTCGGCGATCCTGTCTCCGAAAGCCAGGCCACCGACCGGTCTACATTTTGCCCAATGCCCGGCGGGAGGTCTCAAGCGGCCTCAGGCCCCCTGAGGCCGTTTTGCTTGGACACTCGGGATGGGGAATTAGCACAACGAAATGCGCAACGTCCGCCAAAGCTAAATAATGCTCGGCGCTGGGATAGGTCCGGACAAGGCAATCCCCGGTACTGATCTGTCTGCACAGGGCATGCCAAGAGGTTCATCACGCGCCAGCCACAAGCTGCCCCTGGGGGGCTATCTGGCGGTCATTCGCGCGCGAGCTGAAAGAACGCATGGCTCACCTCGCCGCCTAATTTCCGCCGCGCAGTTGATCCTGCCAACCTTCGACGGATTCTCCCGTCGAGGCGTTCGTCGCCTCCGCCGGCCGAATGCGGAACTTCACATCGCGGACTATGTTGGTAACCGATCCCCAAGCGTAGTGGCATTGGCGACAGCGCAGTCAGCAGCCCCAAAATGATCAAATCGTTTGCCGCCTTCGCGATATTTTCGATCCTGGGAGCATCGGTAATCACACTTCCTGGCTTTGCACCTCCAGTGAAAGCAGACGAAGCGGTGGTGAACGCCAAGGCCGACCGCCTTCCGCTTCATAGCGAAGCGGGAGCCTGTTCCGACCAGGTCTGGCCGAATTTCGACGCCTCCTGCTTGCATGGCGGGAGCACAAGCTTGCTGGTCAGGGAAACGCGCCTGGTGCCTACGCGGCGCTGACCATGTCACGGTACACGCCATTTTCCGCTCAAGACAGCTTATGTCTGGGCTCGGGTTCGCGCGCTCGTGTGGCCATTAAAAGCAGAAACAGGGCGCGTTCAGCTTGATATCTGGCCTTCGCGCGTTTGGATTCCCAACCCTGCATAACCGGTTTGCCGGCTGAGTCATTGACTCGCCATCCCCATCCCCGGCGTCGCTTCGATAGCCCCATATCGAACATCAAAGCCTAGGTCTGATCCAGATCAGAAAGGTTCAAATCAACGAAGCGGCGCCCTACGGCGATGTCTTTGGCGCCATACGGCCGTTTTCTTCGATCCTGTGGTTGACTTCTTGCCCGGCGATCATCGCCTACACGTCGCGCGCTATAGTACGGAGATCGAGGGCTAGTTTTTTAAAAAGGTCGCGCTTGTTGGGATCGGCGGCCAGCCTGCCGATCAGTTTGCAATCCTCAGCCTCGGTTTGGAGCTTTTCGAGCTTCGCTCTCAGGTCTTTCATGAGGGGAACCTCGCGCCTTTAATGCAGCGAAGTCTACAAACAAACCGTCTATTTTCTAATTCGCTATGTTCGGTACTCGACATAGGCCGGGAGGCGCGCCACGATCTGGTTTTCCCCCAAGAGGCATGGCGTGGCCAAGAAAACGAAGCTATCGAACGGCGATTTAGCTGCGAAGTTCTATGAACGTCTTAAGGGCATCGCAGGCTGTCCGTTAAGCGTCTCTCTGGCCATCGCGCCGAGCAAAACCCACGGCTGGACGGCACTGTTGAGCCCAGCGGAGCGAAAGCGAAATCCCATCTTTGGCCAGCGTTTTGATCGCTTGGTTGAGCAGCTCCGGCAGGAGTATGATCTGGCAAATGATTGAGCCGGCGGGTCGCTAAGTTATACACAGCCCGCACCTGTAGGGCGGCAATGAGTACGAAAACGCGGGAAGTGATCTGGGGCGGCACGATCATGGGCGCCGAGATCAGCGCGCCACGCCCGAGAGGAAGCTCAGAAGGCCGCCCGTGGGCCGACCGCGCGGAAGCCTACGCGTGGTCTGTCCGGATGGAAGGCTATGGCGGCCCGGCGCAGACATCCCCGACGCTCGTCCAGTGTATTCGCGGCGGCCTTGGCTGGCTTGAAGTCGATGCAATCGTTGCAAGATCCGCGCAAGCTTGCCGCTGGACGCCATCCGCCGGCCAGGCGACACGCCGATCTGGAAGCTGGAAGCGTCCCTAAAGTGTCGGTCATGCAAGAAGGGCCGTCACGCGCCGCCCGTGCGCATGATCAAGCTGACGGAACGGCAGGACATCACGCCTTACAAATGGGTGCATCCTGATGAAGACAGATGATGGAAGAAAGTGGGTTGCCAACTGACGCAGCCTTACTCGTCAATCTCGCGGAGCTTTTGTTCAGTCTCAGCTATCAACCGCTCAATGCGCGTTTTCGTCAAATTGTCCTGCGTTCGGTACGCGAGCATCCTGAACTTGATAATTTTGATTTCGAATCGAACGCGCTCGTTTTTGTGAGCCATTTGGCCGCCTTTCACCAAGTAGACGGATGGCGGACTATATAGTTCATTCGAATTGGGACGCTCACAGATTAAACTCAGGGCATAGGGTCCTATTCGGATGCAAAGCGGCTTTCTTTGCTTCAAGGTCCGCTACTAGACGGTCAGTCTGGATGCTTGAATGGTTGAGAAAAAATGGTCCGAGACCGGAGCCGGAAGGCGTTCAAAGCGGCCCGGAGAGGCCGTCAACTGATGCGTCCTTACTTCACTATCGCAAAGACGACTGTCGCGGTAAGCGCTATTTGCGCCAAGCCCACTACAACGACACCCAAGCAAAACGCGAGATCATTTTCCATCCGACGAAACATACCCCGTCGGGGAACGCAGCCAGTGCAGTTTGTGCCAAAACCAAATCACGCCACCGGGGGGACGAACAACGATTGACCCAAATGAGGCATCGCGGAACGACGCGAAAATGCTCCGCTAAATTGCTGTGGCCTACCTTGATCCACATCAAGAGCTGTTGTTGGGTGGCGCCCCAATCTGGATCATGCCTGCGACCGACCACTGGAGAGAAAAATTGCAGTGTCCCGCGTGCGGCAAGACTGGGGTGGCCAGTCTGTCCCAGACCGACGACGACGCGCTAATCGTGGAAACCGTCCCGCATGGCTTCAGGGTTGTCGCCAAGCAGGACTTCACGGATTTCTATTGTATCTCGTGCAACGTTGCGGTGAGGCCGTAGACCACCTCAGTTTGCGGCCCCTTCCAATCAAATCCAAGCGTGCAATGTCCGCGTTTGGCGCACGTTTGAGACATGCCGACCTCCTCGACCTATATCTGCTTTCGGGGGAAAAGCTGACACGCGATCAGACGCACGATTGAGCCGAATTTTCCGGTGACGTCCGGGCGACTTGCCGCCGGGCACCCGGTATTCCCCGCGCCCTCCTCCGGGGCCCGCGCGCCCCTGTTTTGTGTGGGCAAGTGATTTGCAAAACCCGGGCATATCGTGTCGCGGGAACGGGAAAGTGTATTCTTCGTCATCCGGACACAACAGCTATTGCCGAAGCTTAGGAACGACAACTGTTCTTCTTGCGGCGGGCGCCACGGCGAGACTTCATTCCCAATCTATTCCATGTCGGACGGGGGGACACTCAATGCGTGTTGCGTTGTTGGCATTGACCGTTGCGACGGCGGTTCTGTTTGCCTTACCTACTGACGCTCGAGACAGCCAGCCCTGCATCCCAAAGGCCACCCAAGCGCTACCGCATGTTTCCGGACTTGTCATCAAGCAAACTCGGACACGTGCTGTTTCGACGGCAGTTCTGTCGACGTGGCAGGGGCAATCGCGGCCTATCATCGTTGACATCGACGTCGTCGCAAACGGGGCGCAGGAAACTTATTCATTCATGTGCGTGGTTACGCGAGGCGCCGCATTCGTACAGCGGACGATGAACTGAGACTTATGAACCGCGCGATCGTCGGCGATTTGATGCAGATGACGGTCTGAGGGGGCAGGGCGTCGGCTTCGGCCGCCTCTGCACTCCACCGTTCAAGAAAGTGAGCAATCGATGACCGTATACGTTGTTGAGATCCAAGGTAGGGGGGTGGCTGCATTCAATGACGAGAGCCTACCAGAAGCGAAGCATTTTGCTTTGGACGGTGCTTTTGCGTCCGACTTGACGGTGCTCATCCACGATGGAAAGCCTTTATGGGATGGGTCGAGCGAGCTGTTTGTGCGTGAAGCATCTCCGGAGGAGCAACATAAGTGGAGAGCGTCGCAAGTTCACGCGATGCGATCGGGCGAGATTGATAGCGAAACGAGCATGTGGGTCGTTTTCCTCGTGCCTGTGACCGATCCAACCGATGAGGGAACGATCGATTGATCTTAGCCACGGTTCCGCGAAGTTCGACATTCACAAAGGCCAATGGCTCATCGCCTAATAACGCCGCGCCGCGAATGGCCCGGTGAAACGACCGGATCCCGCATAGCCCCCAAGCCCGTCACCTTATCCCCACGCTATCGCCAAAGTCCCGGCACAGGCACCCGCCGCTGGCAGGTCAAGGCTTGCGAACACCTGAAGTAGAAGAAAGTCATCAGGCGGCGCGGCGCTTAAGCTCCACTGAAGCGCGCGCGGCACTCGCGCTCTCTGCCGCCAACAACAAGCCGATGCGTTGCCAAGAGGGAGCGTACGAAAACCGGGGTCTTTCACCCGGTTTTCGTGCTTTCGCGTCGGAATCAGTTTGTCCGTTCATTCCCGGCGGCGTCGCGATCGCTGGCCGGATTGTATCCCGAGTCGCGCAGGTTCTGAATATATGCGTCGTGATTACTGAGGGTATCAGCGGGAGCAGAGCCGTCGGGCACGTAAGCGTTGGGCACGGACGCGTTGGATTCGCGAGAGTGATGGTGGTGATGCCGCGCGTTGGCCGGCATGGCCGTGCCGGCGATCAAGAGTGTGGAGGCTGCAGCCAAAATCAGAAGTCTCATGGAATATTCCTTGTTTCTTGTTTTTGAAGACCCGGCACTAAAATGTTACAGCGCCGTTTTCACTCTCGGCAAAAAACTGAGCCCGCCTTGGTAAACTTTCCATCGCGGGTGCGTGACAGACCTAGTGATGGACCGTGAATGCCGGATTTGCGCCGGCCATTTCGACGTTTCGGTTCAATGCCCGCGGCCCAGCGCAGTCGACCTCTCCAACCGCACGCCTGAAGCGCGGTACCACCTCGCCGCAGGCGAAGAAGCGGCCGCTGCACGGGAAGCCCGGCAGCATCTGGCGCAGCATTGGATCGTAGGTCTGGTAGAGCGGTCATCGGCGCGGCGCGCGGATCATGGGGAAGGCGTATTACGCCATTTTACCCATCAGAACCGGCGAACTTTCGCCATGAATCATCCCCAGCCTTCACGGATTGTTGAAAAGGGGAGGCACTGAAGTGGCGACTGGTACGGTGAAGTGGTTCAACGCGACTAAGGGTTATGGGTTTATTCAACCTGACAAGGGCGGCAAAGATGTATTCGTACACATCTCTGCTGTCGAAAGAGCGGGCCTAGGCAGCCTCAATGAGGGGGCCAAGATCAGCTATGAAGAGATGGAGAACCGCGGAAAAACGTCCGCGGAAAATCTAAGGGTCGGCTGACAGCTTTCGAAACCGGCTCGCCGCAGAGCGAAAATGCCTGCGGCTTTTGCTTGCCGATCGATTCCGAAGACGTGCTGGGACCGCACGAAGGGCGCAAGAAGCTCATCGTGGTGGGCGACACAGAAACGACCGACGGCCCGGTCGAGCCCGTCCGGGACGCCTCATGGTGATCGAAGCGACCTTTCTCGAACGCGACGCCGCTATGGCCCTCGACTACGGCCATCTCACCGCGGCGAAAGCGGCCGAGCTCGCCGCGGTCGCCGGCGCGAAGCTACTCGTCCTTACGCACATCTCGGGCCGCTATGCCGACGAGGAGATCCTGGCGGAGGCGACAAAAACATTCCCGAACTCCCGACTGGCAACCGACCTCGATCGACTGGCGGTGTGAAGCGTTGCCGATGATGTCCATGAAAGCACATGTCGAGTGGCTAAGAAGCTAAAGACTTACCAAACTTCGCTGGGATTCTTCGACCTGGCGATAGCGGCGCCCTCGATGAAGGCCGCCTTGGAAGCCTGGGCGCGGACAGCAATCTCTTTCACCAGGGCGCGGCCAAGCAGAGCGAGGATCCGGACATCGTGGCAGCAACCATGGCGAAGCCAGGCGTTGTGCTCAAGCGTCCCGTGGGTTCGAATGGACCCTTCAAGGAGCATGCCGAGCTGCCAACGAATCTAGGTGACGCCACCGCAAGATCATCAAAAGCCGCTCGAACGGACATGCCACGGCGGTGGGCTCGGGCCCCAGTTTGACCCAACTCGGACATACGACCGAATAATCCCTGGCTGCCGTTCACGAGGTGCTAGGTTGCAGGCATTAGCTGGCTGACCCTCCGGAGGTCCCGATGCGACGACGCGAGTTCATCACGGTTCTTGGCGGCGCGGCGACCGCGTGGCCGTTGCGAGCGAGTGCCCAGCCGGCCGAAAAGATACCTCGCATCGGCTGGATTATTCTTGGCTCGCCTGCCGGAGGCTTTGCCGACATCTTTTCATACTATGACAGTTTCCGCGCCGGTCTCAGCGATCTCGGCTATGTCGAAGGCAAGAATATTATCTTGATCGCGCGTTCAGCCCTGGGTGTGCCGGAGGCGCTGCCAGGTCTTATCGACGAACTGTTGCGTGAAAACGTCTTAGTTATCGTCTCGCCGGGGCCAGCCATCCGGGTCGTTCGGGAAAAAGTCAAATCGATCCCGGTCGTCTTCGCCTTTAGCGGCGATCCGGTTGCGGCGGGTCTTGTCGACACACTGGCACATGGCAAGGAAAATCTCACCGGATTGTCCTATATGGCCGTCGAGCTGAACGGCAAACGGCTTGATCTCATGAAGGAAATACTTCCGGCCGCGACGCAGGTCACGCTCCTCACCAACCCCATCCATCCCGGCGAACATCTGGAGGTGGCCGAATCCCAACGGGTTGCAACGGCACTCGGCATGTCGCTCCAGTACCTCCAGGTGCGGACACCGGCCGAGTTTGATGCAGCGTTTCGCGCCATGAGCGACAACAAGACGGAAGGTATCGTGGCCGTCCCGGACAATCTGATCATGCTGGAGCGAACGCGGCTGGCGGAGTTTGCCAAGGATAAGCGGATCCCGGTGATATCCGGATGGAGCGAGTTCGCGGAGAGCGGCGGGCTGTTGACCTACGGGCCTAATTCAAGAAAATTCTTTCGTCGCCTAGCGGTTTACATCCGCAAGATCGTCGCTGGCGGAATGCCCAGCGAAATTCCGATCGAGCAGCCCACCGCATTCGAGTTGGTGATCAACCTCAAAACAGCAAAAGCGATAGGTCTCACAATTCCGCCGACGCTACTCGGCCGTGCTGACACTGTGATTGAATAGCGGCGCCGCTTGCGGCGGTGCATAAGTCTGAAATTGGCACATTTGAGACATGCCGACCGTATCGAGCGATGTCCGCTTTCAAGTGTGACCCGGAAGGCGTTTCTCAGGCGGAGTTCTTCTTAGTTTGATATGGTCCGGCCGTGCGTTGCAAGAGGTTTCGTCGAGCTGGCGGTGAGCGGTCTTGCATCAATGTATCCGGTCTCTAGATTGGAGCTGTTTTGCTCCGGGCCATCATGGATATCAGCGCGCGTGCGACCTCATTAGCGGACAGGCCTCAACGGGCCATCTGGGTCACCAGTGTTCGCACGCGCTCGGAAGACCGAACCTCCATCTCGTCTCATCCTCTCGCAGACCTCGGCTGGAAACTGTTGATAGGGTTACGTCATCGCTTGCTCCTCATATCGCGCAGTTCCTTTGTTCGAGCCAAGGGCCGTTCCTTCGTCCCGGCCCGCAGAACGTCGATCGCGTCGCGCGCAGGGGCGGTCAAGGCCGGCCGTCGCGCTTGGCTTGCGGCTGGCTCCGGCGTTGCCAGGCTGCGCCTTGACCGCGCCGAGCACGGCGCGAGGATCAAGCGGGTCGGACGCCTGCATCGTCGGTCCTCGTCAGCTCGAAGGCGCGTCCTTTAGCCAGCACCGCCCAGGCGATGCGGGCAAGCTTGTTGGCGAGCGCGATCGCCAGCACGTTGTGGTGCAACCGCCTCTTGGCGGCTTCGATCCAGGATTTGAGCCCGTAACGTTCCCAGTTCTTTATCCTGACCAGCACAACCCATGCCGCCTGCACGAACAGAACGCGCAGGTAGCGATTGCCGCGCCTCGAGATTTTGCCGAGGATCGTGCGGTCTCCCGTCGAGATCTGCTTGGGCACCAGTCCGAGCCAGGCGCCGAAGTCGCGGCCTTTGGAGAATACGTCTCCAGTGCCGATCGCGGCCACCATGGCGCTCGAAATGATCGGCCCGATGCCAGGCACCGTCATCAGGCGCGAACATGCCTGATCTTGACGGGCCAGTGCTTCGATCTCGCCGGATAGGCCATCGATGCGCTGATCCAGCCGGCGCCAGTCGCCTGCCAACTCCTCGATGACACGCAACATGCGTGGCGACAGGGCATCGGTGCGCGTCGCAAGGATGGTGGGCAGTTCCGTGCGCAGGAAGCCGATACCCTGGCGCACGGCGATCCCGCGTTCCAGCATGAAGGCGCGAATCTGGTTGATGATGCCGGTGCGTTGCGACACCAGCCGCTCGCGCACCCGATGCAGCGCCTGCAGATCCAGTTGCTCCGCGGTCTTGGTCGCCACGAACTTCATCGTCGGGCGCTGCACGGCTTCGGCAATCGCTTCGGCATCATTGAAGTCGTTCTTCTGTCCCTTGCTATAGGGGCGGACATATTTGGCCGGCATCAACCTGGCATCGTGACCAAGCGATGCGAGTTTGCGGCTCAGGTGATGTGCGCCGACGCAGGCTTCCATGCCGATCAGGCAAGGCGGTATATTGGCGAGCCGCGCTTCCACTTGGCCACGCGACCACTTTTGCCGCAGCACGATGGCGCCGCGCGCATCGTGGCCCACGACGTGGAACGAGTTCTTGCCGATATCGATGCCGATCACGGCGATCGCGGTATTGGGTGTCTGAGACATGGCGTGCTCCTTGTCTTTGGCGCCCCTTGCCAGCTTCGCTTGCTGGCGGGGCAGGAGCACGGCCGGACCATCCCATTAACGGACCTTCGGACGAAGGACCGCTCTTTAAGTAAACCGCTGTCGTGATCCGAATCAATCGGGATACCCATCTGTTTTAGCCTCGCACCGACTTAATTGATTTCGAGACCGGTTAGCGCCGTTCCCACGCGCTACTGTCCATGGCCGCGATCAAGGAGGCGATATCGATGGTAGCGAAATTGCAGTAGGTGTCCGAGACCGCATAAGGAAAGATGATCTTGTCGCGATGGCGCAGGGCGCCGCAGGTGTAGACGACGTTCGGCACGTATCCTTCGCGTTCGGAAGGGTCGGGGCGCAACAGCGGCTCGCGCAGGCGGGCGAGAACTTTCGAGGGATCCGTTTTGTCGAGCAGCGCTGCCCCGATCGAATATTTCCGCACCGGGCCGACGCCGTGCGTCAGCAGCAGCCAACCTTCATCGAGTTCGATCGGTGATCCGCAATTGCCGATCTGCACGAATTCCCAGGGGTAGCGAGGCTTCAGGATCGGCTGGCCACCCTCCCACATATAGAGATCGTCGGAATAGATCAGATAGAGGTTTTCGTTGTCCTGGCGCGCGATCATCGCATATTTGCCGTCGATCTTTTGCGGGAATAACGCCATGCCCTTGTTGCGCGCGGCGCTGCCCTTCAAGGTCGAAAGCCGAAACGATGCAAAATCGGATGTCTCGATCAGCTCCGATCGGATCGCCCGTCCGCTATAGGCGGTGTAGGTCGCATAATAGATCTTCTGCTTGGCGTCGCTGAATTGCACGAAGCGGGCGTCCTCGATCCCGTTCGACTGCGCTTCGGTGACCGGAAAGATCACCCGCTCGCTGATATCTTCGCAGGCCGAGAAGGTGACGTCGATATCGTCGCCGCCTGCGCCCGATGTCAGCCTGACAATATCGGGACTGGATGCAAGACGTGCCGTCCGGTCGAGGTTGACGGTCCCGTCTGCGGCAATAAAGCCCGAGCGAAATGTCAGGGAAGACACATGGCCTTCGCCGACTGCGCGAAGGCTGAGGATGAAGCGAAGGCTGCCTTCCGGCGTTCCGGACTGATCCGGATGCGCGACGATACTCGGATTGAAGAGCGCCGACGCCTCGAACGAATATTCGTTGAGAAAATAGGCGCCAACGAGTTGCCGCTGCACCTGCGTGAACGCGACATGGTCGGCCAGCGCCTCTTCCATCTGCGCGGCGCGCGCCTCGAAGGTCTGCAACAAATTGCGATGACGGCCGAGGAAGTTCTCCAGAACATCGGCCAATTGACGGTCTGCTGTCTCGGGATCGAGCGCGAGCACACGTTCGACGATATGATTGGCACGGGTCTTGTCGGTCGGATTGAGATCACGCGGCTCCGTGGCCGGCTTGAAAGGCCGAACGATCACGCGGGTCGGATCAGGCCGCAGATGAAGGGCCTGGCGATTAAGGAATGGGAATTCCGGCAAAGCGGCCTCTAACTGGTTGAAGGAGTGAAGAGCTATCGGCGCCGTCAAGCGACCAGCGGAGCAGGCTTGGCACGGCTTTCGCTCAAACGGGCAATTTGTCGAATCTCGGAAAGGCCGAGCAGGTACGACACCACGGATTCTCCGCCCCGGTTTTCATTGGGACGGTCAGGGTGCAGCCCATCGCGGCAGCTTCCGGTTTCCAGGTCGACCAGCGAGACCGAGAGGTCGTTGCTGCCGAGAAACCACGCGAAAACCCGCGCAGCTTCGGCCTTCCATTCAACATCGTGATCGGCGCGCCAGGCAGCGAGGCAGGCCGCGATGGTCGCCGCGGCCTCCAGCGGCTGCTGGTCGAACGGCTGCGGCGGCTGGTGCCTGTCGCCAAATCCCGCTGTGCCAACCGGGCGGAACTGGCCCTTGGCTGAGGTTTGCCGAACCACAAGCCAACGCAGTGACTTCAGGCCGGTATCGACATAGCGTGGCGTCTTGCTGGCGATTCCGGTCAAGATCAACGCTTGCGACAATCGGGCGTTGTCATAGGCAAGCCCCTCCTCGAACCAAACCCAGTCGTCGGTTGCGACGGCATCAAAAATCGAGATCAATCGATCGGCCAGCAGGGCACGGAGACGAATCGCACTGATATCGTCGGCAACGGCCGTGCAATACGCGTCAAGCCCGAGCAGAACAAAGGCCCACGCCCGCGGCGAGCGGAAGCTCTCTACCGTAGACATCGCCTCAGAAAACAGCGATGCGGCCCATGATCGCCGCGACAGATTGGCGTCGGTCAGCGCACACACGCCCAGCGCCCAGAGCGTTCGTCCGTGGCTGTCCTCCGACCCCTTGTCCTCCAGCCAGCAGCGATTGAAGCCCATGAAATTGCGAAATCGCTGCGGGCCGGGATTCCAGGCGTGCTGGAGAAAGGCAGCGAACCGCGCCGTCAGAACCTCCGGCAGCCGCTGTTCGCCCGGGTTGTTGAGGGCGCAGGCCACCAGCAGCGCGCGGGCGTTGTCGTCGACGCAATAGCCGTGGGCGCGGTCCGGCACGCTGTGAACGGCATGCTGAAACAATCCGGTGTCGTCACACATCGACAGGAAGTGATCGAGCTGCATCTCCGGCGGCGCGCGGCTGTCGCGCAGCAGCGTGCTGGTATCCGAGCGCACAATCGTCTTGAGCCGATGCCTCCGGCCGGCATTTTCAAATACCGACATATAACGCTCGGCGGTCCGTTCCCAGGTCATGGAGCGGCTGCTCGAATAGGCGCGCTTGCGCATCGCCTGCCGCAGCACGTCGTTGGTCAGGAGCTTTGCGATTTCGAGGCCGAGCGCGGCAGCGTCGCCGAACGGAACCAGAATACCACGGCCATCGGCGAGCAGTTCGCGAGCATGCCAATACGGGGTGGAAACCACGGCCTTTCCCAGCCCGAAACTATAGGCGAGCGTTCCCGACGTCATCTGGGCTTCATTCAGATACGGCGTCACATAGACGTCGGACATCGAGATGAAATCAAGCAGCGTCTTCTGATCGACAAACTGATCGAGAAACACCACGTGATCCTCGACGCCGGCTTGGCGCGCATGTGCCACCAGGCTCTCACGATAGGCCTCGCCCTGATCGCGGACGAGGTTGGGGTGCGTCGCACCGAGCACGACGTAAACGGCGTCGGGCCGGGTTTTGAGGATCGAAGGCATCGCGTCGATCATGACTTCGATGCCTTTGTTCGGCGAGAGCAGGCCGAATGTCAGGATCACCGACTTGTTGCTGAAACCGAGCTTTGCTTTGGCCTCGTCCGGCTCCAAGAATGCAAATTCCGGAATGCCGTGGGGGATGATTTCAATCTTTTCGTCGGGGACCTGATAGACCGAGCGCAATAGCTCCCGGCCTTTTTCGGCCATCACCACGACCTTGGATGATACCTCGACAATTCGACCGATAACATCACGCTGGACCTTGGTCGGCTCGGACAGGACCGTATGCAGCGTCGTCACGATCGGGATGGTCAGGCGCGACAGCAGGGTCATGATCTGACCTCCCGCTTCGCCGCCGAAAATGCCGAATTCATGCTGCAGGGAAACCGCCTCGAACCCGCCGCTGTTCAGGTACTCGGCGGCCCGCACATAATCATCCGGCCGGTCGTCGGCGATCTGCAGGCCGACCGTGGGCGGATAATCATAGACCTGGCCGTGATCGGTCATCGCAACAATGACGGTTTCCAGATCGCCACGCGAGGCCGCAACGGCGCATTGCAGATCGGTGGTGAAGGTCGCGATGCCGCAGCGGCGGGGCAGCGAGTTTCCGATGAACGCGATACGATTTACAACGGCCAATTTGGCGTCTCCGGTTGTTTGAGCGCGCCACCTTCTTGGGAAGTCGGCACCAGAGGGCCGCACGAAGAAGCATGTGGTAGGTGGCCGGCAGCGCGGCGCTCGCTCAGCGCATCGGGATTTGCGGTGGGGCCGGGATAGGCCAGTAGCGCCTTCAACCCGTCCGCACCGACCTCGATTTCGGCGTGGTCCGCTTGCAGGAAAACGGCGTCACCCAGCGCCAGCTTCGTTGCGCCGAGCTGGGCGTCACCCTCGATCGCCAGAAGCCAGGTTTCTCGGGGTGCATCGAGCATCCAAACGGAGCCTGGGGCGAGGTCGATTTTCTCCAGCGCAAAGTAGGAATTGACCGTGAGGACCGTTCGCGCGTCGCTCAATCGTTCGGGAGGCGATTGAATTCCGCGAGGGCCGGCCGTTGCCACGGCGACGGCGTTGTCGATGTGCAATTCGCGTTGCCGTCCATAGTCGAACAGCCGGAACGTGGCGTCACTGTGCTGCTGGATTTCGGCGAGAACAATGCCTTCACCGATCGCGTGAATGGTTCCGGCCGGAATGAAAATAACGTCGCCTTGATGAACCGGGTGCCAATGCACGATGTTGGCGATCGTGCCCTCCATGATGGCCGTTCGTAACTCGGTGGCGGAACGCGGATAATTCAGTCCCACCGCGACCTTGGCGCCGGCAATGGCGGAGAGAATGTACCATGCTTCGGTCTTGCCATTGGCGAGCCCGATCGACCGCGCGAACACATCGCCTGGATGTACTTAAATCGATAGCGGCTCGGTGGTGAGGAGCAATTTGAGCAACAGCGCAGTTTCAGGCGCGGCGAGGCCTGGGCGCTCAAACCACAATTCGCCGATCGGGCCGTCGCTTGTCGACGCCTGGCTCCATGGGCGCAGATCGCTGCTGCCCCAGGGCTTCGGCTTGGTTCGTACAATGGTGTGTTCGATCGTCAAGCGAGCCTCCTCACCTCTGGCGCTACGGACTGGAACGGGGCAGTTTGCCCGCGCGGCGCGGCGCGATTGGTCTTGGCTGCCGGTAGATGTCGGCTAAGTGCTGGCGGCAAACGATCGGGACCTTCACGTTGCCGCTATGATTGAGCTCAGCGGTACATCCAGGACATAGACAAACCCTGAGGGATCGTAGGTGAGCTGCACCTGGCCATTCAATTGTTGGCCGAGCGATTCCATCATGCGGGTGCCAAAGCTGCGCCGTGTCGGACGCTGAACCGGCGGACCACCTCTTTCTGTCCAGGTCAGGCGCAGCCGCTGCTTCTCATCGTCAATCGTCCAGGCGATTTCGACGCGGCCGGCAGCGGTCGAGAGCGCGCCAAATTTGGTGGTGTTGGTGCACAGCTCGTTAAGTGTCATCGCGAGCGCGATGACGGCGCCGGAGGTAATTCTGACATCCGGCCCGTTGAAATGAAATCGCCTGGCCCCTAGGTTGTCATAGGGCTCCGTCGCGCCAGCAAGGGTATGGGTAAGGCTGGCACTCGACCAACTCACCTGCAGCAACAGATCGTGAGCGCGACCCAACGCGACTAGGCGTCCTTCCATGGCTTGCTGGCCATGTTCTATACTGGTCGCAGTTCGAAAACTTTGTGAAGCAATCGCGCTCACCGTGGCCAAGGTATTCTTGATGCGATGATGCAATTCGCCAAGGATGAGTTTTTGCAACTTGTCTGCGGCCTCCCGCTCCTTGGCATCGATGCCGGCTTGCTTGAGCAGAACTTTAGCGTCGATGCCGGCTTGTTCCAGCAGGAGACGCAGGCTGTCGTTTTCCGCTGACAACACCGCCTCATGGGCCGAACGTGACGACAGATCGATGGGCGCGACCGCCTGAGCGATCCGGGCATGGGGCAGGATCTTCAAGGCGCCTTCGCCGACCATCTCCTGCAATTCACTTATCATTTGCCCGACACCCAGCGGTTTGCCAAAGAAGCGGCTGTCGGCTGGCCTTTCCTCATCGGACGGTTTTACCTGGCCGGAAACCAGGATGATTTTGATGGTGGGCCAACGATCATGCACCGCGTGAGCCAACTTCAGACCGTCCATGCTTCCCGGCATCTGAATATCGGTGAATAACAGGTCGATGTCCGAGCGCGACTTTAGAATGGTGATCGCCTCATCGGCGTTTACGGCCTCTACGGGAGTAAATCCGGCATCTTCCACAATATCGACGGCCCGCATTCGCAGCACCATTTCATCCTCGACGACAAGCACGTTGGGTACCCCGGTTGATCCTGTTTCTGCTGGCACCCTTTAACTCCCTCTCCACATTCGTGGATAAACGACAGGAAAAATCGGTTAAGCCTTACTCTTTGGCCGCCCGTGCGGGACGGGGACCGGTCCAGGCGGGGAGCGCGTCCCATTCGGCCCAACGCATGCGGCGCTCTTCATCGCCGACTTTGACAAAAACAAACGGGGCGTCATCCTGCCCGGTCTTTGATCCGGCGAATGTCGCGGGAAGTCCGTTCGCGTTCCTGATGGTTGCCGTATTTGCCATGCCGTCTCCTATCCGCGATGCGCGCCGGTTTCACCGCCGCAGATCAGTTAAAGATGGATTCCCAGTGCATAATGACCGACGCGGCGACCAACAGGCCGATGAAGATCGGCAGCAGAACTGGCGGCACCAGCCACTCACGAAAATTGGATCTTGGGCTATCGGGCATGGAACCGCCTGCTTGGTTGAGGCGGGAGCGCAATGCTCTCAGTCACCGATAACAGCCGAGGGCGGGCGGTGATATCGAGTATATGGGGACGCCGTGTCCAATAGCGAGACGAGCGTATGAATTAAATCCATATATTAAACTGTATCTTTGCCTCGGCATTTCTCTATGGTTGGGAAACCTGACGTCCGAAGCGACGAGGTACATTTTTTTCAGCTTCATCCTTGGCCCACCGAACCCCTTGTCGGCGGGGCTCCGGCGATCGGGCGCGGCATGGTTTCCACGGACCACTTTCGGCAAGAGATCCGCTCCCGGTTCCAGTTGGCGAGCGCGCAAGGCCGGAAAGAGCTGACCATCGAGTGTGGCGAGCTGTACAGGTCTGTCAGCAAACTTCCCGTTTTTGATCCATGGATGATCTTCTGCTGCAACGCGATGCGAGCCGAAATGGCCAAGACGGATCGGTTAATCTTTGACGATAGCAAAACTAGCCTTTTGACAATCTGCTACGGCATTCCGCGGTAAAAAAGCGTGCCACTCGCATGAAATGAGCCGGTCAATTCGGGGCATTCGGCAAGCCGCATTGAGCCAAACTTTGAGCCTTCGATAGCTGAGCTGCGGCGCCGGGAGTCCAGATGACAAATTTATCTTTGCTGTTGTTCCAGAACGGCTTACCCGCCGCTCCAGTGGTCCTTATTGAGCCCCATCGAAATCGTGGTGGAGTTTGGCGTATTAAGTTCAGCTACGATGTGGACCAGCCACTATCGATGAGTGCTGAGCAAGCGTCGCTATTGGCAACGGACCTGTATCGAATAGGTGAAGACGAATTGGCGGGTGAGATTGACAGTGCGGTCACGAGTGCGACGCGTTATGGATCGATGTGATAGTTGCGTTCCGAAAATACAAAGTGCGGAGGATCTTACAATGAACCGACCGCGTTTTCCTGCAAGACCTTGGACGACCAGAGAGGAGGAGCGGCTAAAAGCATTGATAATTTCAGGCAAGAGCGCGGAAGAAATATCGATGGAATTTCAACGTTCAGTGGCTGCTGTTCGATCGCGATCCGAACAGCTTGGTATTTCACTGAAACGAGTGATGGTAAGGTGGAAGCAATGAAATCGCTGCAGCGATAAAGAATTACGCCAATGTCCCGGCCGCAAGTTTCGATCAACTCATTGGCGATCGTGTTCATCGCCGCTAATGCCAAGAGCCGTCCGGCTCGCGCGGACGCTCGACGGTATGCCCTGTCTGAAGAAGGAAGGCACCTATTCGCTGCCATCTCGACGAGCGTTGCGATGCATTAATCGTGACCACGAACATAATCCTGCATGACATCTCCCAAGCATCGATCTCGCGACCAATCGCGCGCTGAACCAACTTATCTGCGCGACCTTTCTCGACCGCGGTGTTGAGCCATCCGATAGCTTTGCTTCGCTCGAACTGCTTTCCGAGAGCAATCAACATCAATCTGGCCTCCTAGCTGCCATCGGTGTAGCCAGATTGTCGTGCCCGCTCCATTCGAGCTGCGGGTGATTGATCTCCTGATTTCGATACGCAGAACATTTCACATCCTGAAGGTCACCGCGGCGCGGTGGTCCGCATTGACCGAACGCGACGGCGCCGGGTCTGTTCCATCTGGACTGCGACATCATGGTGCCACCTCAGATGCGATCAAGACTGGCTTACGTAGGAACCAGAATCATCCGTTGAGGTTACTTTTGAACAAGGAGTGGTCGAGATGGACAAGGACAGAATAGTCGGCTCGGCGAAAGATATCGGCGGTAAGCTTGAGGGCGCGGTTGGTGATGCGACCGGCGACGTTAGGACGCAGGCTTCAGGATTTGCGCGGGAGGCGGCTGGTACGGCGCAGGATCTTTACGGACAGGCTAAGGATGCCGCACGCAGGGCCGGCGACACCGCGACCAACTATGCCAAGGATGCGCACGAGGACAGCGAGAACTCTCCGAGGTTCGGGTGCCGTAGCACAAAAGGTGCAGCAGAATCCATTGGGCTCACTGCTCATCGCGGGCTGCACCGGTTTTGCGCTTGCCCTGCTGATGACACGTCCGCCGCGCCGGCCGCCGTGGCGATAACTATCTGGTCAGATGACCCAGCGTGGCCATGCAGGCGAGAGCGTTCCAAAGGGTGATCCGCTAACCCTGATGGCGCACCTGTTCTGATAAATCGGGCGCCACGACGCGACGAAACCAGTTCGTCCGTGGAAACCGGGACCGCTGCGGCTCTCATAGCTGATCACGAACGAAAAGCCGTCGCCGCTCGCGTTCCAAATTTCCATGTTCTCGACGGTACTCACGACACGGGTGAACTGCATACTCTTATCCGGTCATAATCCCGACCCGGTGCAAGGAGACATCGATTCGCTGACTGGAAAAATGAAGTCAGGCTGACCTAACACCCTGCTGTCCCCAAGATTGGGGGTGGATTTTAACGGAAATCGCTTAGACGCGATGAGGTGCCCGCCCGCATCAAATCTAGGTTGTCGAATTTCAATGGACTCTTTTTCCGACCAAATACGCCGAGTTCGGCAACAGCCCGTTGGTGTCTCTGGATGAGGTGATGTTCGAAGACGGATCCACGACCAGGGGCGATGCCGTCAGCCGCGGGCTCTGGAACTAGACGCGCCAAAGCGCCTCCGTCCGAAAGAGAGGGCTGTTAACGAAAAAGCCTGTCCGCCGATTTGTCCAAGTGTTTTTCCGAACCGTGGCGATCGGCAGAAAAGTGACCCACCAATTCACCAGTGAGCCTGTAGACGTTGGCGCCCTTGAGGTCATAGAGCTTGTTGCCCTGACAGTCGAAAATGCACGGGCCGAGCACTCTGCCGACATGTTCGCCTGTGCTGTTGAATATCTTTCCGTCCATGGCGCGCCTCTATCGCTGACCCGACCCATATCGTAGACTGCGCTTCACAAGCGAGAAAAGCTATGGAATTCGGCCGCGCCAAAGCGCCCCCGGAGGGACAACCCTTAAAAGCGTCGCGCCTGTCTCGCTGGCAGCCGATCTCACAGGAGGCGCAACCGGCAACGTTGGCCTCACATGCCGGACGACTGCGGCGCTGAACTGACAATGGCGCGGACCTGTGGGTTCCGCGCCTTCCTTGGTAAAACTCCGATGGATTTCGGTTTGAGCGCCCTCCGCTTCATCGTTGCGGTTAGCTGCTTTTTTGGCTTCAACGTCCGCGTATTCATTAGAGCCCCCTCGAATTCCCCGGCCTTGGAGATTGAGGCGGAATTGCATGGGTGTGGAGTTTAAACTGTACCGCTTTGCTCACGGGAGTACCGACTGTTGCCAGATTGAGACACGATTTGTGCTTTCAACGCGGGGGTAACCGGCGACGGCTGACGCGCCATAGCCACCGGTTGCGACGATAACGCGGAATTAATCTCATCAGCCCATAATCTGGGGCAGTTTTAGTTGGTGTGCCGCGTAAGGGAGCCGTCGCAAGGACGACCCCGCGACGGCTCTCTTTTTTACCCCTTTGAGGTCGATGCACGTGACCAAGACATCGGAAATGCGAGGCCAAACCGAACAACCCGAATTCGCAGCACCGAGCACAAAATCCGGCGGAAAGTCGATTTTGGCGCTGTCGGTGTTCGCTCTCGGCCTAAATGCTACTGCGGCCGTCTATACACTGTCGCCTTCCGATTTTGCGTTGCCAAACGTTAGCGGTTTGGTGGCCGAACTGCTTCCGCATGGGTCGGCGTCAGGCTCGATCCCGGATCCAGTTGTCGCGGCCTTGAGCGATATTCAGTCAGCCCAGCAGCAACACACCGCTTCGCTGCAAGCGAATGTTACGTTATCGCAGCAAAACACAGCTCTGCTTCAGCAGGATTTAACTACGCTTGCTTCGCTAAGGCAGAGCGTCATGGATGAACGAGTCGATGTGAAGAAAGTATCTGCTCAAATAGCGGATGAGCATGTCGATGTGAAGAAGATGTCCGCTCAGATTTCCACGCTCATAGCGAAGGTCGACACGCTGCAAAATGCAATAGCGCCGGAAATAACTTCCTCCATTCCAAAAAGGCGCGCCCGCAACCGGCTATCCCTATCCGCGGTGGTGCGTAACAAGATAGCTCCGCAGCCTAAACCTGTAGGGGCTGTCTCGATTGGTGGAGCTCCCCTAGGTTTTCCGGCTTTCACGCCAGCTCCACAAGGCTGAGAACATATCGAACAGGAGAGCGGGCGGGGCTTCGGTCCCGTGCCTGGCGATCCGAGGAGTTTCCCTCGTCCTGTGTGAATTCCGACACATAACGCTCCCACGAATCGACTTACGATGCTGGCGTTTCCTCCCTGACTGGGACCCGTCGCCAAATGGCGGGTTCTTTTTGCGACGTGGAGCTTTCTCGTCCCTGTGAACGGGTGCGCAGCAAGTCCATGTGAACGCTTGAGCATCCGCTTAATCCTGCCTGTGCAGATGCCGTGGATATGCTGCGGACAACTTCACCCTATCGACGCCGGAAGTGTCAATTTGGTAGCGGGTCAGTTTAATTATTGCATAGTTCCGGGAGGGGAACATCTTGGGGGCATATCGGGGCATGGCAGATCAACTTGCGAAGTATGGCTGGGCGGTCCGAGTCTACGCCCGATTAGCGGGTGAGCTTCGACAGCAGTGGTTTATGGTGGGGCTTCCCGATGAAGGGACGGCCGAAGCCGCTGTAAAGAACCACCCGAAGGCCATCGCCGAGGCGATGGTTGAGGCCCACAGGGTTTTGGAAGACTCGGAGATCGAGGACTTCGGTTTGAAACCCGGAGAGGCGCTTCAATATGCCTGACGTAAGCAGAAAGTGCTGAGGCCGTAGACAGCAGGTGGGCGACCTTTGAGAAGCGCCCCAAAAGGGGGGCACTACGAGGCTGCGTCATCTCGGCTGCAACGTATGAGCCGCACTCGCTCAATCCCGTCGCAGCGCATGCAACGATACTGGATTATGTCGTTGCCCCGGGCATCGGGATTGCTTTCTCAATCCTCATTGTTTCTTTGCAAACGATGCAGTTCAAGAGATCGATCAGGGGACTTTTGTCGTCGTTCAATGGACGTTCTCTAGTCCCTGACGGACCCACTTCCCCTTCGCCTTCAGCATTGCCGCCTCTCGCGCCAGCCGATCGGCCTTGAGGCGCTTGTGGTTCTCCTCGAATTTTGGATCGGCTTGGCTGTCCGTTATCTTCTGCCTCGACGTCAGCGGATGGAGTGCCCTCCGTTCGGCCTCGTCCGCGATCTGTTGCTCTGCGGTCCGCTTTGGCTTGATCATTTTTTTGCCTTCACAGTTTTGGCGACTCGGGAACTCTGGGCGCTGTGCGGCCGCTACTGAGCGGTCGGATCCACCAGCAGGCTGACTATATCGTAACAAGCCCGGACTACAGCATGTGGAGATGTTGTTCTGGTCGGCCGCCTATTCGGACAGTGCAATCAACGAAACCCGCCGGCCAGCTCGGCGGCTTTCGCTTGCGGTGGGTTACGCTTGCGCCCATGATCGTTTCCATCGTTTCGAAAGGGAGTGCGGACGTGGCGACAGGTACAGTGAAGTGGTTCAATTCGACAAAGGGTTTTGGGTTCATACAGCCGGATAGTGGCGGCAAGGATGTCTTTGTGCACATCTCGGCCGTGGAGAAGGCTGGCCTGAGCAGCCTTAACGAGGGCGCCAAGGTGAGCTATGAAGAGATGGAAAACCGGGGCAAAACCACTGCGGAAAATCTCAGGGTCAGCTGAAAGGCTTACAACGCTGGAGCCGCCGCTGATCTCGACTCGCGGCGGCTTTTTGTTTCGCGGCGCGGAATTGACTCGCTATTCCGTTGGTAAAGGCGTTGCCTAACCCGTGCCATGATCCCCCCGGATTTTAAGTTCGTCGATAATCTTCGGCCGCCTTGCTCCAAGTGCGGCAGGCCGTTGATATTGACCAAGATCGAAACGGCGGAGCCGGGTTTTGATCTGCGCACCTATTATTGTGCCGCGTGTGAAGACACCGAGGTTATTATCGCTGCCATTTGACCCGCGCGAACGGGTATTGACCCCTTTCCAACTCCGATTAAATTGAGCGGTCCCTTGTATTTTATTTGTGGACTTTGTGAGAGCGCAGGCGCCTAGCCGATGAATGAACTGAGCGCGAGGCTTGAAAAGCTACTCATCGAGCTGAGGATTGCGAACTGATCGGCAAGCTGGCCACCGACCTCAACAAGCGCGAACTTTTCAAAAAACTGGCCGGTCGATCTTGGTAACATGGCGCGCGACGTTGAAGCGGTGATCTCCACGCACAAGCCGTAAGCCGTCAGCCACAAAATGGAAGATGAGTGCATGGTGCCAAAGGCAAACCAATAACGGGCGGCCTTTTGCCCGTAGTGTTACGGAGCAAATCTTCATTCTTCCGACTAGTTGCGCGCACATGATCGCAGGATGGCTGAGCAATGCGAGAATTGCCACGCAGAAATGCAGCCGACAGGCAAGCTGCCCGCTATCGGGAGTAAACCCCTATTCAAAGTGTTCCGCTGCTTCGGATGCAACCGTATAGCATCGGAGACGCGGTAACGCCCTCCGACCTCACTAGTCTAGGCGCTTAATTCGCGCCGATAGCGAGTTAAATCCCTGGGTCGAAATAGAACAGGACGAATGGCGCCATCAGTTGGCGGCCTCTTCATGCAAATAGTTCGGTGCCGGCTTTGAGTGTGACCAACTTGCGGCCGCCGGGGAGTGAGATCAGATCATCAAAGGGTGTCGTCCAGCTCAACGCCGCCAGCCGTCTTTGTCGACCGGCACGCGTGCTGGCCGTCCCAAGGCTTGTCCGCGTGGCGCTCGCAGATCCAGCCACGGTCGTCACACAGGAGGCAGCGGCTCGCTATCTTCACCGCGACGTTTTCCTTAGCCGCCAAGTATAAAATTCGAACTTGGATCGATCTATCGGTTCGTTGTCCGGCTCGCCCTCAAAACAACGCACGGACTCAAACCGGTATGCTTGGTTGCGTGCGTTTTCAACAACCGCACGTCTCAACGAACCACCAAGGGTTTGGAATTGCTGATTCAGCAATATGCTACGGCCGGTAACCCTACGCGCACTGACAATCATGGTTTCGATAGTCGTCGTCTCGAGCATTCCGGTAGCTATCTCAAAATGACTTTCTCGCGTCATTATGGTGCCTCGCTGATCGGTTTTGGCACAGCATGGGTGACCAACGCTTGTCCTTTCCAGCATTGGCAGCAAAGAGCATGCCCATGCAAACAAAGAAAGCACCAGCGCCGATCGGTCGGAAAACGTAACCGGCAACGGATGGGGTATCACCGTCGCCGGTTGGCAGGGCGGGTGGGCAAAATAACTCGTCGTCGGGCTCGAAACGTCGTGCCCCGGCGGCGCCTGGCACTGGTCTCTGAAATTCCCAGCAACACTAGGCGAGCAAGGGCCGTGCCAAGTAGATGTGAGATGACTGACAATTGGTGGGTAATTCGCATGGTTGTGGAATCTCAGGAACCATCTGACCGGGCAGTTTTTGTTCTCTCGCATCGTGCGTGAAACCACGATGTCCCCAACGAGGTCGGCCCGGCATCATACCTTCAGCCCCCCAGCTGAGGCCGGCCGCTTTTCGACCTAATGCCGCCAACCGTCCTTATCGACCTCGGTTTTGAAACCGCCCGGCATGCGCGGCTTGTCGCCGTCATTGGCGGCGTTGCAGACTGGGCAGGGGGCGCCAGGAGCGCCGCACTGACAGGCGTGCGGGCCTTCCCATGGTGGCGCTCGCAGACCCAGCCGCAGTCTTCGCAAAGGGCGCATTTCATCGGATTCATACTCGACGCTATAAAACTCGGGTTCAATCCGGATCAGCGTAGTTAGTTCCAATTGCGGAACCCAGCATTCCCGATGACTTAATTTGTAAGTTCACGTTGGAACTGACGCCCGGCTAACTGCATATGGTCAATTACCCAAACCCTACGGTTAGGACCCGTAAAAAAAAGCCAGAGAGGTTGTCATGCTTCGCCAACGACCCGTTTCCCAGACGTTTGAAGAGAACATCGCCGCTGAGAAGGCCAAGTTGGAAGCCCAACTAGCCACTCTAAGACCCAGTCCAGAAATGGATGCGCTGAACAAGAAGCTCAGACAACTAGATACAGCCGCCCATATGAGCGAGTGGCTAAAGTCGCCCGGACTGCTACCGCCCGAATAGCCATGTAGTCCGAAGGCAAAGCGTCTAGCCGGGCTATACGGAGCCCAGCTTCGCAACGGCCGAACGATGAAAGCGCTCTCTGCAGGTGCCCATCAGGGGCGTAACCATGATCCGCGATAGTTTGTACATCGCAATCTCTCTGGTTCGCTGTTCTAGCCGCCGCGTTCCTGTACTTGCTTTTGGTGTACTAAGGCCGCCTCAGTTGACGGCCTCTTTCATGCGAATAGCTCCGCGCTCGCTCGTGTGAACCTAACGAAGGTGCTGCTCTCGTGCATCTCGATCCAGCCGCGATCGATCGCCCGCTTAAGGCCCACGCCGGCAGTGGGTCGTTTGATTGTGGCAGGATCGTTCACTAGAAAACGGACCGTCGCGGCCGCATATTCTGGGGATGTCCACAATTGTCCAATGCAATTGCGGCTCCGAGTATAGACGCACTGAAGAGAAGTTCTTGGTACCGCAAACGGGTGACGCGGTCTGCGTGGTCTGCGGGGCCGCGCTAGAATCTTGGTCAGAAAGCACCCACGTTCCCTCATATGAACTTATTGAACGTCCACGAACAGAAAGCCCGCACGACAAGCCACCCCAAACGCCCTAGGACCCTAACCAGATCGCCAATCCAGGGCTTCTTCCGTGCCAAAAGCCTTCATCGAACGCGCGTAAGCGCGTCGGGGATATTCCGCCCAGTCCGCGCCGTGCCAGAGCACGGCTTGCTTCCGGTCTCGGTGAGGATCGATCCCGTACCAGCCCGGGGCAGTCGGGGGCACCTGGAAATCGCAGCGGTCGACCGCCATCATCCTATGCTGTGGTTCGGAGAGGTTTACTACGCCGCCGCGCGCGAAGCCTATTGACCGTTGCCGCGCTTCAAACGATCGACCGCGATGAGGAGCGAGGGCCGTTCAAGCACCTCCACCAACCTGTCGAGCAGCCTTTCATTGTCGTGATGAATTGGCTCAAGATATTCTTCAAGAATTTGCTGCGCCGCACTGATGGCTTGAACGGCCAATTCTTGATCGCTCATTGCATAGAACTCCACGCAATTGAACCGGCCCTTCAACTCGGCTTCGCGGACATTGTTCCTACAAGCGATCGTGCGGCGAGGGCGGTCCAAACGCCAGCAGTCGCGGGTGTGGAGAAGTTGGCGGGCAAATCAGCCAAACGCCCGAGCCGTCGTCTGAGGATCTGCCGAGTCTCCGCCGCCCGAAATCGTTAGGGGCCACGCCAGCCTTCCGGAAACGGAATGAAGGGCCAAGTCAGATGGTTATCGTTCGCAGCGATCGGCGGGCGGCCCGAAACGTCTAGCAGCAAGCCGTTCTCAAGCAGCGTTGCGAGCCCGTCAAGCGATCGGTCGGCCTCAGGTTGGCGGCCGTCGATTGCTCCGTTGACGCTGCCTGCTGCCATATCGCCCATTGCCCAATCGTGTTCGCTGTCGACGGCAGGCATCGGGGCTACGCCGACAACAACGTCGCTTTCTGGACGAGCGGTGCCCCTGATGCGGCTGTCATTCCCCATTGGGCTTTGTCGCTAGGTATCCAAGCATGACCTTGGAGGCGTCTTCAGCCTCAGCGAGCGTTTTGAAGGGCGAGCCGGCCACCCTGATGGCGCCGGTGTTCTGAGAGAGCGGGCACCACGATGCCACATAGCCGGGCGGTCCGCGAAAGCCGGCACCGCCGCGGCTCTCGTAACTGATCACGAACGAAAAGCCGTCGCTGCTCGCGTTCCATATTTCCATGTCTGCGACTGGATTAGCGACGCGGGTGAACTGCATAGCCATTCCACCGCCGTGGCCATCCTCGACACTCACCGCACCCAGGGCTGACCTCCTTGTGATTGCCAAGCCAAATAAACGGCCCCAGTTCGGAGAAGATCTGAGGCCGCGGGCTGTTGTGCCGGGGCCCCAAGCACAGTGGACCGAACCTAGCACGGTCACGTTTCATCCCGGCGCGCTCTTCTGGATTAACCCGTCTGAGCACGGCCGGCAGCGGGTGTGGAGAAGTAAGCGGCGAACCAGCCAAACGCCCAGGTCGCCGTGCGGGGGATATCCCGGCTGGAATGTTGAATCTCCACCTCGCATACTACGGGAATGGCAAAAACAGTCCCTCACTTTGAACCCCAGATGACAAGGAGCGGCCGTTGGTTCGTTTGCGTAAGAACAGGAAACGGACCGGACTCTCATATCGGAGATTTTGAGACCGAAGCAGAAGCGAAAGAATGGATTGCGACCAAAGCGAAATATTGGCCAGGGAAACCTGCTGCGCCGACGTGACCTCCTTCGAGAGGATGGCAACAACCGCTGATCATGCTCGGTGGGGTAACAGCCTGTTTTACCCTAAGCAGCCATTCAGCGTCGACCTTTTGGACTGGGATCTGACGCAATGCGTAAGAGCCGTCGCTGCCTCAACCCAGCGGCGGCTTTTCCATTTCGAAACGCCGCTGAACAGCCCAGCTCGCGGGGTAACCGGCCTTAGAGCGTGTGGTAAGCATCGACTGCATGGGCTAAAAAGATGCCGAAGCAAAACAGACACAGGACCACCGTCACCGTTTCAATCATTTTACGCACCCTTACCTACGCTATAGGGTACGTTCGATCGCCCTCGCTTGTTTCAAGATCGTTTCATTAATTCTACGAAATGGTTTCGTGCCTAGCGGCAACGCAAGCCATGCGGTGGCCAAGATTACCCGGGGCCTGGAGCCCACGCATCCCGGACTCACGAGCGGGCTTCCTAGAGTCAGGAAAGCGCCTCCAGCGCATCGCCGGCCGTAGCGCTAGGAGCCGCGCTGCCGGCGTCAGGAGCGAGGGGTCTCAGGGGCGTTTTAGGATGGCTTGTTATTTGTATTTTCCTGCCACGCCCTTTGAGTTCTCATGTTCAGTAATCCACTTAATCGCGTCATATTCCGTAATAAAGCCCTTGATCTCTTCCGTTTCGCCATCGGGCCACAGAATATCGACACCCCAGCCAGACCCGGGATTTTTCCGTGCCACGAAAGTCGGCCGCTGCTCGGACATCCTTCGAATATGCGCCTATGGCGGTCCGGTTCAAGCCAGCTATCCTGCCACAATCAAACTGACCGGCCACCTCAAATCGGGTTCCGTGCGGTACGATTCGCCGAGCCCATCAGCCGCCGGCGGTTCATTCGTCCCGCTTCAGCTTCCGCTTTCCCCGATGCGTCTCTTTGCGATCGGAGTTGAACTCCCGCACCCGGTCACGGTGCGGCGCTTTCATGAAGCCGATATTCGCCATCATTGGATCACCGCCGCAGCTGCACAGCATCAGGACTTCGATGGCCGTTTGCCATTCGGGGAGCGCCGATTCCTTCTTCGGAAGGCCAGTGATGTAGGTCTCGGCGTCCTTGAGCGTGACCAGCTTCCTGCCGCTCGGTAGTTCTATCGGCTTGCGGGGCATGGGCCGAACATATGCGGTGATGCGGTTCACAAAATAAGCTTTAGTAGGCGCGGCGATGCCGCCAATGACCTGCGGGTACCTGTGCTCTCGCAAAATATGGATTGATATAGCACTCTGCCGTACGGCCCGATGCTGACGCGTTGCACTGAGCCAGCGATGTGTAGCTGCAATCGTAAGCCTTGTCCCACCGCAGGCAAACGGGGTAGTCGGGTGAGTAGGTTTGGGCTGATGCCCGTTGCGCTGTTAAAATCGTCGCGATCGTCAAAATCGCAAAGGCCAGATTACGCACCGGAACCTCCATGTCATGGGTTGGGGCGATTAGTGCCTGTGCTTCCCTGAACAGACGCCTATCCCGCGTGGCGCGGCGGTCATCCCCCTTCGGCGTAGTCGTCGATCGCCGACATGATCGCGTCGATCAGGATAAAACTGCCGGGCATGGAGCGAAGATAAGCGCTCACGCCGGCAATTACGAATCCCCGGCAGAAAGCCCCCAGGCCCAGGAGCAACTTTTCCAAGCCTGGGGCCCACTTCAAGCGCGGCCGGGGGCGCCAAACCGCGCACGGAAATAAGTCCTGGGTCTTTGTGATAGTTCCTACGCAAACAGGTCCGCGCCGGCCTGGGTGAACTTCACGGAGGTGCCGCTCTCGTGCATATCGAGCCAGCCGGTTCAGTTTGGGAGCGGTCGATAAGATTGAGCGTCGCAATGATCGCCCAGGGTTGACATCCGAGCTGAGACGAACGTGTCCGCCTTGAAGAAGATTGCGTAGGTTTGTTGGGGGGCCGCTGCGGCTCTCATGCAAATGACCCAAGGAATGGAAGACATGATGGGAGCCTCGATCGGTCCTGCAATCTCGATCTGCCCCGTCAGATGATACTGGCCGGCTACCATTTTGACGGTCGGGATAGCCTTCGCGATATCAGGTGCCGAGCTCGGCGTCTCGGGCATATCGTGCATGCCTGAACACGCAGCGGACGCGAGGCAAAAACGCGATGATCGCAATTTGACGGCAAACGGGCATCAAGGACCATGCGCATCGGGACAAGGCGAGGTGAGGGCGGCAATGAGTTCGCGCGTCAGCAGACGCCCTTGTTGAAATTGATCACCTCGGTCCAATCCGGCCGCTGATCAATCCAGCCGATGCTACCGCACTTCGTACACTTGAGGTGTGCGCAGATATCCTGCCATGGCCATTCGGGGAGGCTATCGAGCGGAATTCTGGCGTTGTGCCAACACCGCGGGCGTGGATCGCCGACCGGAGGGCCAACGCAGTAGACTAAGATGGACTTAAAGCCATCCGCCCGTGCGGTCGATGGGCTTCCGCTAGTCCAGTAGTGCAGTCGAGAAGTGGGTTTGCGGCGCCAGGGCATGATACATCGAAGCGATGCCGGCGCCGAGATGCAAATTGTCAATCCCTTGGGGCCTAGAACGACATCGAGCCACCGGCGGTCGCGGGTGTGAAGAAGTTGGCAACGAGTCGGGCGAGGGGGCTTCGGTCCTGTGCTCACGACCGATGGTGACAATCCGTTGAAGTGGGATTTCGCAGATCAGTGATCCGCCGGAAGCTGGTCGAACTTCTGCGACGGATATTTATGCCCGTCCGGCGTGGTAATCGAAATCTCGTGACAGCCATCTTGAGCCAGCTCGGCGGCCTTTTTTAGGACATCCGCAGCCGTTTCGCGCCGAAGTACGATCCGGCCGCAGAGTCCGTTCCTGTAATCAAAAACCCCATAGCAATAACCCTCGAGCCCGATATGGAGGGAGAGGCTACGCACCAATAGGTCAGCTAAACGCGAGAGCGACCACGCCAGAGAAAAGCAGGACAACACCTGCAACAGTAACAGCGAGGAAGCTTTTAGAAGCGAACTCATCCCGCATGGTACACCACCGTTCACTAAGTCTCTGCTCGAAAGGAACGACTCACCCATTGCACAATCAAAGAGTTTCTTTCAGAACGCTCGAATTTCGACGGGGCTGGTGTGTTAATGCAACACCCCAGTCTGAGACACAACTCGGCCGGCGATGCAGCCGAGGCTGCGCGCGGTTTCGGTCCGCGCCTCGATCTGTTGCGGCGAGGAACAATTTTTGATTGGTGCCCTCTGTTCGCCCGGTGCAAGTCTGTGAAAACCGGGGTGGGAGTATAAGCGTTCAATTTTATCCTCGGTGGGGTCGCGCGCTTCAATGCCGCGCGGCCCGGGTTCAGCGTGTGCACATCGACCTAAGAAGTCCCGGATTGGTGAAGCTTAGCCTCACCCCCAACGAAAGCGAGGAAGCCATGCGGACAGATTGGCCAGCATACGTTGCCGCAGAGATGAACCGCATCGTCTCCGACGAAGAAGCCCTTGAACGTCTGGTAGACCTATTCAAGCAAGCTCATGGTCGGGCACCCGCGAGCGACTGCGATGCCTACCAATGGGCACAAGAAATGGATGACGTCGCGCTGACAGCCCTTGGATTCGAAGGTCGCGACCGCTTCCAATACAACTACGACCTTTGCCTGATGGTAGAATATGGCCCGCGCGCGGAAGCGCGCTGAACGGATTGCCCCCTCAGGCGGAGCGCGATCGCCGTTCAAATAACGTTGGGAAATCTAGGAGAGACCTAGGCTCGCTCGTAGTCGTTTTTCTTGGTCAGGATTTATGGACCGAATGTAGTCGCCGAAAAGCTTCTCGTAGAGGTGTAAATTGTGCTCAACGTCCTCTGATTTCACGAAGAGCGCAGCTCGTTTGAGGAACTTCCACATCCTCTCATCGGTAAAACGCAGTGTTCGGTGAGACATTCGAAGGTTGAAAATGTCTACTTCAGTTCTGACGGTCTGAGTTTTTGCAGGGTTGACCGGAAAGTTTGCCCTCCGCAAAAGTTCTATTGCCTGCGAGTGTTCATCGGCGAGTGTTTCGGGATCATTGGAAGAGAAAATGATGTCGTCGCAATAGACGGTAATTCTTGATTCGAAACGATTACCAACCAAAGCTGATCCAAATAGCGACTTCTCCAATACTAAAGTCGCGAGCAGGGAAGATTGTCGAAATCCGCGTGGCAAGGTGCATTTGTCGCCCTGGCGTACGGCACTTTCACCCGCAATTTGGAATGCAGCGGAACGAGCGAGTCCGATAAGATTCAGGCGCGCGGCAAACCTTTGTACGGGTGACGTGATCAAAAAAGCCTTTGAGGTCGATAATTGCGAAATATTTACTTTCGAGGTGTGGTCGAAGTGCCGCTACGTGGGCTCGCTTAGAGAAGGCAGTAAACGCCACGTTGGGATGCCAATGGCTGAGGATTGTTTCTTTAAGTAGACGCCATTCCTCTTCGCCGTCAGAAGCCGCGCGGACGCCTTCCGAAAAGGTACGCCACCCAGCATACGACTTCGTTAAGACGAAGTATCGGGTTCCATCTTTGACAAATGAGCGGGCTACGTTTCGCATGGTTTCAAAGATGACAATTGGGGCGAGGCGAAAACCTGCCCCAACGCCATTCAGCAGGTATGGCCGTGAAGCCACGAGGAATGCGCCTAAGCGCAAGGGACCGTCTCTTTCGCTTGCGACGAGTGATTTGTCGACGCGATGTCGGAGGCGCGAAGTCTGTCATCCCGCCCTCGTTGTAGCGTACTTAGATCCTCGGGCACGGCGCCAAATTTCCGAATAACTTGGGCATCGCTGAAATCGCCCGTAGCAGGATCACCCGTGCGGTTGAACGGAAGCGGCCCATCGGCGCGCGGACGCTTTGGCCGGCAGCTGTCAATGGATGAATGGGCTGCGTTCTGTATGTCGGGGGGCCCACGCTCGAACGGCCTTCTTTAGGCGCGCGCGTTCGAGACGGCGCGCCCAAGCGAAACGCTGCTTTAGATCACCCGATGGATCTCAGCCTCGAATCCTATGAAGTTCTGGCAGATGGCAGATCCTTCGTTCGCTCTGATCAGGATGAGCGTGCAATTGGTATCTTCGAAAATCTGAGCAATAGCGTCGACGATATTCCGCCGCCGTTGATCGAAGCCGCGGAGGCATTTCGCTCTAGATTACCAGATGCCTTTGAGAAGACTTTGTCGCGAGCGTTGCAGGCGATCGGCATCGAACCTGACCCCGCGAGTGCCGCTGACTTTATTCAGGCGCTGTTACAAAGCGCTGACCGACAACTAGCCTGACAACCTGTGTTTACTGCACCATTTGCTTCGGTAGGACCATCACCACGTCGATTTCACGATCGAGGATTTTCGAAGCAATAATTGAGATGTGGAAGGCGAAACTATCCTCCATCTCGGCCGCGCATTCTTCGTCCTTCGCATAGACGTACAATATATACCCATCGACCTCGGAGAACTCGACGCCGGCGAACAGCCGATCGAAAGTCTCCGCGCCAACGATCGCGGCCATTCGCGCGGTGATTGCCAGGGATTGGATGTTGGTTAAATTCATGGCTCCAAAATAAAGCCGATCGATCGGAAAACAAGTTCTTGCTTTGCAAAAAAGGAGGTCTGAATTTGGATATTGGGCTCGCCATCGCTTGCCGCGGTGAATCAGCGCCAAGTTCGCCAATGTAGGGGAGGCTGCGCCATTCTCTCAGTTTCCTACAAAGACGCCAATCGTCACAGAATTGCCGCGCGTATCGGTCCAACCAACGGTTGAAATATATGCACCACCATTTGCGGTGAACATTGCATATTTGACTTGTGAAAGTGCGTTCGTTCTAACTGTTAACTGACATATGCTGTATTGACTTGCAGCAGAGCCAGCCATGCCAGGCGAGCAACGACAACCATCGGCAACATGCGCGCGCTGATATTGATGGCGCGCATGCACGCGACGGCCGGCGGGTCACGCGTCAAACCGCATTGCCGCCAACGGTCGCGTCGCTGCTCGAAGACGCGTTTGGACCAGGGTGACGATGTCCGGTTTTGCGGCCAAAGCGGACCCCAGAGTTTTTGGTGGCGACTTCTGAGAATGACCCAGGCTGTGTGAAAACCCCGTCGATGCTATGATTCTCCTGCTGAATCGGCGGGGGAAGTGATGCAGGGTTTCGTTCAAGGGGCGGATCGCCAGCAGACGACGTTGTTTCCGGAATGCCTCGATGATTGGGTGGATGAGAGCAATTCCATTCGCGCGGTCGATGTGTTCGTGGATGCGTTGGAACTCCGCGACCTCGGGTTCGATGGCGTTGATCCAGCAGCGACCGGCCGGCCGGCGTACCATCCTTCGCCGATGCTCAAGCTCTACATTTACGGCTATCTCAACCGGGTCCAATCGAGCCGGCGGCTGGAGCGCGAGGCCGGCCGCAATCTCGAGGTGATGTGGCTGACCGGACGTCTCGCGCCGGATCACAAAACCATCGCCGACTTCCGCAAGGACAATGGTCCCGCGATCAAGAAGGTTTGCGCGCAATTCGTCGAGTTGTGCCGCAAGATTGGCCTGCTGGCGAAGGCCAGCGTTGCCATTGACGGCAGCAAGTTCAAGGCCGTGAACAGTCGCGACAACAACTTCACGCAGGGCAAGATCCAGCGCCGCCAGAAGCAGATCGAAGAGAGCGTGGCGCGCTACATGAGCCAACTCGACACCGCCGACCGCCAGACTGCAGCAGGAGAAGAGCCGTCGGAAACGGTGCTGCTGACCAAGACGCGGCTTAAGGAAAAGCTGGCGAAGCTCGAAGAAGAAGTGAAGCGGCTGGCCGCGATTGAAAAGGCATTGCTCGCCACGCCCGACAAGCAGATATCGCTGACCGATCCCGATTGCCGCTCGATGGCAACGAGCGGGCGCGGCTCAGGCATGGTCGCCTACAACGTACAAAGTGCGGTCGACACCACGAACCATCTGATCGTCGCGCACGAGGTCACCAACGTCGGCACCGATAGATCGCAACTGGCGACGATGGCGCAGGCGGCGAAAGCCGCGCTGTGCAGCGATAACTTGGACGTCGTTGCGGATCGGGGCTACTTTAAAGGTGAGGAAATCCTGGCATGCGAACAGGCCGGGATCGCGGTCACGCTACCCAAGCCGCAAACCTCGGCGGCCAAGTCGGCAGGCCGCTTTGGGAAATCTGATTTTGTTTATTTAGCCAAGGACGATGTCTATCGCTGCCCGGCCGGCGAGAAACTCGCGCACCACTTCACCGCTGATGAAGATGGTCAGAAAATGCGGATTTACCTAACGAAGGCGTGCCGCACATGCCCGCTCAAGGATCAGTGCACAACGTCCAACGAGCGCCGCATCAAACGCTGGGAACACGAACACGTCGTCGAGGCCGCGCAGACGCGGCTCGATCAGAGCCCGCAAGCCATGCGTGTGCGCCGCGAAACCGTCGAGCATCCGTTCGCCACGCTGATGGCGATCGCTGAGCCCGGCTTTTTTCAGTGCCGCCAGCTGTCCTTATCGACCTCGGTTTTAAACCCTTCCGGCATACGGGGCGCGTCCCGGTCATTGGTGGCATAGCTCGCGACGCCGAGAATCATTGTCGCAAATAGACGTCCTCAACCAGGGGCTTTTTCAGCGCGTCGGCTGTGTTATCGACCGCTTTTTTGGTGGCGTTCCTCGCATCGCCAACGGCTTTCTGCGCATCGCCCTTCACTTCCTGCGCTGCGCCTTTGTCCGATCCGACAGCATTGCCGATGCCTTGTTTGGCCTTGCCGATTGTTTCGTTCGCTACGCCGACCGCCTTGTCTGATGTTCGGTTCATGCTTTCGTGCTCCGTCTTGAGGGTGAAGCAGGAATAAGCGGAGCGCGGCATTTTCGTTCCCAGCGACGAGCTCGCGGGTAAGCCGAGCGTAACGTGCTTTGTACGTCCGTTTGAGTGCGCGACCGCATTGTGCCTGAGGCTTTGGTTATAAAGCCGGGCTCGCAGTAACCACCGCCCAATCGTCAATGACGGCGTCCCCTTCTCGTCGATCATGGGCCAGCGCCCTCAGGCTTGTTCGCGTGTCGCGGCGACGTCCGACAGGTGATCCGAGCTTCGCGCTGGCGACGCTGCATTCATAGGGACGCGAAGAGAGATGCCAAGCTTCGACGCTTGGGCAACTGTTGCGCCCCTTGTTCTGCCAAGGAACTTGGCAATTTGGGCGACCGGCCGCTTTGTAGCAAATTCCTTCAGCGTCTCATTGTCAGACGCTGGCCAGCGCATAGATGTCCTGTATGCCATGTTCGCAGCCTCCTATAGGTTGGCTACGCTAAAAAATGCCTCCTCCTCGCTAAGGTTCCAATAGGACACCACCGCTTCGAACATTTGCCCGGCGGGTATGATTGCGGCTCGCCGCTTTCTTCAGGCAAACAGATCCGCCCCGGCTTGGGTGAACCTAACGAACGTGCCGGACCTATGCAGTTCAACCAACCGCGCTCGCTCGCGGGACTTACAAGCAGATTCATGTCGTCGTGACGGTCGACGAAATGCACGTATGCTGCTGCAGGTCACCCAGTTGTGTCGAGCCGCTTGAACACGAATGTGCGCTCAAGTACGAACCCGACGCCGACTAGGCGGCGACCCGTCGCGCTTACGCGCGATAACGGCCGCAGGACGCTGGTGCTTGAGAATCCCGGCGGCACGCCGCTCGATCGACTGCTTCGGCGGCCACTGAACGTATCGCATCGCTCGCGGGCGTGCTCCGCCATGTACATGAGCGTGGCCTCATCCATACAGGACATCAAGCCGGCAAATGGCATCGCCAAGCACTACGTGGTGCGGTAGTCTCTTTTTCTACGCTGCCCCTGGAAGTCGACGTTTGGCTTGCCGCCCGACGGGCGCGGACCGCCGTCCAATTCGCGCAGGGCATCAAGTATCGCGTCAACGGTGACGGGTCGCTTGAGGCCTGCCGGCGCCCGCAGCGCGGGACTGGACGCGATCGCTAATGCGTCGGATGCCCACGACGCCAGGATGGCGCGTTTTTCCGAAACCGACAGCGAAGGATGCGCCAGCACGTCCGTCGGATGGTCGAAGATCGCGCCGGCATCGGGATGCAGCAGCGCATTGATGTCGAAAACGTTGCCGTGAAAAGCGGTCGTCGGCCGCATGGTGTCCTCCATTTTAGACGAATACCAATGCCGCGCGTCGAGCGACGCGCGGCGCTCCAAAGCAGATCAATCAGGCCGCCTTGCCCTCGATCTGATGGATGTTGCCGGTGTTCGATGCACCGTTGATGGCGATCTGCCGCGGCTTCATGGCTTCGGGGATTTCGCGGACCAACTCAATCTTGAGCAAGCCGTTGTCGAAGGTCGCGCCCTTCACCTGGACATAGTCCGCCAGGCGGAATTGCCGTTTGAAGTGCCGGGTCGAGATCCCCCTGTAAAGGAACTCGCGCTCGGTGGTCTTTTCTGTCTTGCCGCCTTCGATGGTGACAACGTTCTGCTCGGCCGTGATCGAGACTTCGTCGGGCGAGAAACCCGCCACAGCCAGCGTGATCTGGTAGCGGTCCTCGGCCAGGCGTTCGATATTGTAGGGCGGATAACCTTCGTCCGTGGCCCGCTGGGCCGTCTCGACGAGGTCGAACAGGCGATCGAAACCAATGGTCGATCGGAAGAGGGGAGAGAAGTCATAAGTCCGCATAGCCAAATCCTCTAAAGAGCAAGATGGGTATGAGGCACCGGACACAACCGGCGCCCGTCTCAGTCCCCGAGGCCCAGAGGGCACCCCGGAAGCCACCTTCAAGGTGGCGGCCAATGAATTAGCAAAACCGGTTTTGGTTTCAAGAAAGGCACAAAAAATTTTCAAAATGGCCACCGATCGGAACCAAGCGATCGGCAGCCCGGAAAAGCGGCGGGGATAGGAAAGCAAACGCCCAGCCCTAGACAGGGTGGCTGGGGCAGCCGCCTCGGCCGCGATTTAGGAACGACGTCTTGCTTTGCGAATCGGGAAGCTCGCCATTTTCGTCAACCTCCGGCGGTGCGATCGTTTCCGATTTAATTTGATTATGTCAGGAACCGAACACAACGCTTATCGTTGCCAGACATGAACAACCGCCCAAACCCGTTTGTGCCAGTAATCTACTCGGCGACCAGTCTGCTGTTGATCGCCTCCGGGTTCGCGCTTATGCTTGTGCGGTGAAGTCCTTCCATGGGCGGGCCACTTTCATTCGTCTCGCGATCCCTCAAAAACCACGAGGTCACAACCGGTTAAAGTCGCGATGTAGTGCGGGGTCGCCAGCCTGGGTCTAAAATAACTGACGACCCCTTGCCGGCCACTTCCAATTGCCCCTCCTAAATTTGAGCGATGACCGGCCGCCTACAAAATGCCTAGAATTGCATAGCGTTCCCGAGCTAACGAACTCGCAATTCTTTTTTTGCGTACTGATCCATTTCTCCCGACTTGCAGTGAACCATCCGACACGCAAAACTTTATTGAGTGGCATCGTGCGTTAAATCACGGTGTCGACCGGCCCGGCGTCGCTTCCCCTGCTACCACCAGCTAGGGCCGGTCGTTTTTCGCGCCTAGGACAAATTGCTCGTTGGCCTACGCGAACAGATCCGCACCAGACTGCGTGAATTTCACGTAGGTGCCGCTCTCATGCATCACCAGCCAACCGCGCTGGATCGCGAGTTTTAGCCCAGCCGTGTACTCCGCTGGCGTGGCTTTTAGTTCAAACAGCATCGGCCCGTTGATCAGTCGATATGGATCCGGCCGTCCTGAACGGCTTCGACCGAATTGGCGAGTTCGATCAGTTTGCGGGCGGGCGACTTCCGGGTCGGCGTAGGGGCGGCTTTCTGTCAGTTTCACTCGGTTTAATCCGGCCGTGCGACCGCCCAATCGAGGGCGGCCTGTTTCGTTGGAAAGGTCCCGATCAAGCGGGCGTAGGCCCTGACAGGATATTTCACCCAGTCGCTGCCGTTCCAGTATGCCGCCTGATGCAGGACATTCCGCCCGCGTCACCGGCGATGATGCCATACCAGCCCAGACCGGCCGGTGGTACCTGGAAATCGCAGCGGTCGACCAACATCCGATAGAGGGGGCCCTACTCTGCCCACGCAAGCTGTCTGCCTGCAGCCGGGATGTGTTCATTGGTACGTAAACCTGCTTCGATTTCGATTTCCAATTCCCGCTGGTAAAGCTTTTCCGCCTCGCCAGCCAAATGGTGCAGCCTGGCGGTTATGCCGAACAGTTCGGCCTTGATCAGGCTCCCTTTGGCCGCCCTGGCTTGGCTCTCGCAATCGTCCGCCTTAGACCGCAGTACTTTAATCGCGTTGCGCATGTGTCCATCCCCCGTTCGCGTGCAAAGTGAAGGTTCCGCGAGGCACTCGCAACTCCGGGGAACTACAGGGCCCGTGAACACAGCTAAGAAAGCGTCAACGTGCCGGATAGCCGTCGACAGACATCATCCGATGCCGTGGTTCTGATCGTGCAGCGTCCGCCGGTCACCGGTCAGCTTTTCCACAGTCGTCGATCGCATCGATTAGCTCACGCGCCGGCTCGCGGGCCTTGGTGTGAAAGATGAGGTAGCGGCGCAACTTGTCCAATTGATCGAGGTCGGCGGCGACCGCGATCGCGCGGGCCTCCCCGCGCCGTTTCGCTCCCGTTCCTCGTGGAATGCCTTCGCGGCGGCTCGGTTTTCAGTTTTGGTCATGCCACATCGAAGCGATCTCGGCGCCGAGAAGCAATTATCAATCCCTTGGGGCAGGGAGCGGCATGGAGCCACCGGCGGTCGCGGGTGTGGAGAAGGTGGCAACGAGTCAGGCGAGGGAGGCCGCTCACACTCAACCTGCATAAGATCACAACCGATTTCGAATTCCCCCTTGCCCCGCAAGGAAAACTAGCTGTAGTTGTAGGTCGTGAAGTCCAGGAAGAAAGCAGCCCGCGGGCGGCGACAGCAATCGATGTCTATATTGGCGTTCAGATGCGGGATCGCCGAACTGACCTTGGTTTAACGCAGGAAGCCTTAGGCAAGAAATTGGGCGTTTCCTTTCAGCAGGTGCAGAAATATGAAAATGGCGTGAACCGCGTGAGCGCGGCTCGCTTGTTCGACATCTGCAAAGCTCTGAAGGTACCGCTGGCGAGCATGTTCGAGCATAGTCCGACGGAGTTGCCGTAGCTGCCAATCCGCCGATTTGTTGAAAATCTCCGATGCCAAAGGCATTGCCTTCCGGCCCGGCCCAGGGAGCTGACCGCGCCCTATGTGACCAAGGAGGCCGTGGAGTGGCACTCTCAGCCTTTCCGAGCCGGCTTTTTTCAAACCGGTGAGAAAGCTGAATAAGCCAACTCCGCGTTCGTTTTAAGTCCTCCAACGAGTCGTCGATGAACTCTCGCTTCACTTGGTACGACTCGAGTTTTCGGCTGTTCCTCACGTCACCGACTGCGAATCTTTCGAATCGAAACCAGGTGCCATCCGCTTTAGTGATTGAGCCGCTCAGATAGCTATGAACCAGGACAGTGCGGATTTTGTTTAGATCTTCAAGTTCATCCGCGATCTCGCCGAATGGCGGCAACTCGGCATCGTCAAGAAACTTGCATTCGGACTTTCGGAAAAACTTGCGCATTTCATCGATGCCATACGGGAATTTCGATTGTATGGTTGTCCCGTCGATGATCCGATTGATCTCAATGATGGTGAGCGTGAGTGCGTATTCGACGTTTCCGAATCGCAGAATGAAGGCTCCGACGGATTTCTCAACTGCATCGGAGGTGACGGCAGTCTCTTTCGGGTAATGAACTGGAAACATGCAAGCTTTTCGTTTTTAACCCCGACTATGCGCGACTAGGACGTCAGAGCGCTGGACAGTTTTGGTCACCGGAGGCCCAGCTCAGCACGAGAGATGCGTACCGCTCGGCCGCCAGCGTGTTGCCAGAGCGGGCAGTCAGCGTTGATCCCGTCGGCTGTTTCTCCACGCGGACTGACAGGTAATAATTTCGCGTGTCCGAGCGCCTTTCCAGTTTTCATGCCATTCAAGCGCCACGATCTCAAAAGTGTTGCCCGAAGCAATTTTGGCAGCGCGCTTGATCGCGGAGGGATCGACATTGGCTGCTAAGCTGCGCTTGGCATCGTCGCGTCCAGCTCGCGCCTCCATAAGGCCGACGCTAGAATAGATGCCGAGCGCTAACGTCCGTTGCTTACCGAGCCACCGGTACGCCAAGCGCCAGTATCTGGCTCCATCAGGATTGACCAAAAGATACAAGCCACTCTCCTTGTTTTGACGGCCGCGAAAGGGTGAACGCGGCAGATGGCTGGTTCATTACGGACTCATGGCAACGGTGCGATCTGGTGCGTCAACAGCGCGGCAGCCCTGAAAAGCAATTGGCGGCTGATCATTCCAGAGAGCCTCCATCCGAATGGTTTCCGGGTCGATGAAGATCACCAACGCATCTTGCGCAGTGTCTGCAACGATAATCAATGAACCTTTCCTGACCTGATATGGCATCTCGGCAATCCCAGATGCCAACGATAAGGCTCTCAGAATAGGCAAGCTTGCATCAAGCGCTGTCGTCATGAACGCCGAAGCCGCTCTGCGGCTGCTTCTCGCCCAGCCGACGGTACGGAAGCAGTCCAGCGGTTGCTCGCTTGTATTGTCAAGGACGGAATGCGCACTGGCGACATCGTTAACCGAACCCGTGCGCTCATCAAAGAAGGCGCTGCCTCGGAGGGAATGCCTAGAGATCAACGCTGTGACCCCCGAGAACTTAGACGTAACCCACGAACTCGTGATGAGCGGCGCTAGTACGATAAGGGCCAGGTGGTAAACGCGGTGTTGATCAGCGCAATTCCCCCACCCTTCATGAAGTCAGAGCGAACCCGGACGGGGTTCCTAAGGAAGTCGTCGACAGCACCGCGATGTTGCCGCGAAACACCGCTCACAGTTTTATAATGACATTACTATCTCGTTTTATGGCTTCAACCGCCGGGCGCGGCAATGTGTGTACCGAAAACCTTATTCGAGTTGATGGAACTCTGTTCCGTTCTGGCCGTCCTTGGCGCGCCATTCAACTTTGCGGCTTCAGGCTGAGAATTATCGTGAAGCGTAGGCTGCCTGGCCGCGTCCGGCTTACGAACCATGATCGCTGGTTCTTTATCCAGCTGTAGCGCTGGGTCCGTCGATCCTGCAGGTCCTGACGATGTCCAGCCCGAGGCCGCTTAAAATCATCTCGACACTGTGAGCGGCTTTCCCAGATCGATTGCTCACGCGCTTCCCGTCTGAGATAGCACAGCACCTAGCTCGTCGACGAAGGATTCAATGCTGTAATTGTTACCAAGAACATTATCCTGCATGACATCTCCAAAGCGTCGATCGCGATCAGTCCTGCGCTGTTTATTTGCGCGACCCATCTCGATCGCGGTGTTAAGCCAGCCGATTGCTTCGCCCGAATTGTTTTCCGAGAGCGACCGAAATCAATTTAGCCTCCCGGCGGCCATCGGGGTAGCCGGACTGTCGCGCCCGCGCCATTCGCGGGCGAGTGAATGGTCTCCTAATTGCGAGGGGCGGAACATAAGCCGCACGAGCTGGCGGAAAACTGGCGATCGAGCGCGGCTCGGCAGTGATGCCACGAGAGCGGGACCCCGCGACGGCGGGAGTGGATTTGCTTGCAGGAAAGAGACCGCCACCTCAGCCAGCTGCCGTGCCCATCGTTTGCCGGGCCCTCAAAATCCCCAGCAGCCTGATGTAGCAAGCGATTTTGCAATGCCGGGTGAACGTTGAATTCAGAAACCGTTCATAACCAGCCGCCAAGCGGGCGAAGCTGCTAGTCGCTCCAATTTTCGAAACGAAAGTAGATAACCCTAAATCTGGAATATCTTCCTGCCGTATGGTCGCGCGGTCCCCGAATGCAGCTTAACCCTGTCCATTTTTTCGGGGGAAGATCAGCTTGCTCGGCAACGTGATGGTCGGCCAGATCAGTGACGTGGCGTTGATGGTGGATCAGGGGGGCAATTTCAGTCTTGGGTTCGCACGCTCCTGGCCACTCGATAAGGCGGTTCATGTTTTAGGGTTTCTTCACGAGAAAACTGCGTAGTATTTGCTGATCGCTCGTATCACCAAGCCTCAAACTCCCCGGTACCTCGCATTTCCCTCAAGTGGGGGCTTATCCGCCTCACGGTTCCCCCAGAGCGTCCCAAAACGCCCCGCGACGCGAATAAGTCGTGCCTCCGCATCAAGCTGTATGTCGATGAGAACCTTTGAAGAAGGGATCAAGCTTCACAGGTTCGCCGGTATCTTTCCAGAACAGTTTTTGACCGAGGCTGGCCGCCACCGCGAGGCGGTGGTGGCCGCCGATCAGCGTATGGTCATCCGTTGCTTTGGCGATGATCTCACCGTCTTCGTCTACGATGTTTTTCATACGCCATTTTTGACGGCAGTCGGGCGGCAGCAGCATTGATCCAGATCATGTGCGGCGACCCGTCACACCCTGCGACCGCCCCCCTGTCAACGTGTCCGAGCGGTCGGCCGCCGCCGTCGACACCATCTCGCAATCTGCCATCTGGACATTTGCCCGGCTCAAACGCGCCGGTCGGCGCTTACCGACATCGAAAAAAATTGGAAAATGGGCGCCAGCGTTCGCAGACGGGCCGCGCGATCGGATCGCGGAGCCACGGCGAATACGGCCGAGTACTGCCCGCGTTAAACGATGGGGGCACACAAAAAGAAAGGCCGCCTGCGTTGCCACAAGCGGCCCAAGTCTAGGGAGGAAACGCCCAAGGAGGGCAACGATAGCGCGCTGGGGGCGGGACGCTACCGCATACCCTACCTAAGACGATCGCGGTCAGCGGCTCAATTGAACGTAGGGGTCACGGCACGATACGAAGGTTTATGGCGCCTCGCCCCTTAATAGCCGACCACTTTCCCGCAAACGAAGGCCCGCGGTCCGGCCCGCTCCGGGTCCACGAAATCAAGCATGACGGCTATCGGCTGATGGTGCGCCGGGATGGCTCGCGCGTCCGCTGTTTCACACCGCAATGGCGTCACCCACCCCGGATAGTCAGGAAAACCGTTTGCAGCAGGGTGATCGTGACGTGCATTGAAAAAGCCGCAGGCATTGTCGCGCTGCGGCCACCGGGCTCAAAATAGTTGGATGCTGAAAATGTTCGATCCGCCATCCCCGATGACTTATCCTGCACCTGGTTCAGTTGCATGCGTAAGTCTTAGTTGCGGTTCCTAATAGGGAACACCGCGACCGTTGCAGAAGAGGCACAGGATTAGGAGTTACGTAAGCTCAGTGCGATTGCCCGCTTTCGCCTCGGATCTGTCGAAGAGTTTCGGCCAGCACAGTCGTGAGATCGTCAGAGTATTTCCTTGCGGCTTCCTGCACGGCAAGTAGGTACGTTGCGGCAATTGATGTCGAAGTTTGCCGGAGATGATCGAGGAGCGCCGCCGCTTTCGAATAGTCAGGATCATTCTTCGAATTCGCAAGATAAAGGCCTAGCGACATCATCACAAAGGCCTCAAGGACGATAAGCCGCCCGTTCGTTTCGGCTTCATTCATATCTGGTTACCTTCGAGTTGATATGCCAGCGTGATCTATTGATCTGGCGCCAGAAAGTATAGGCTGCACAGACAGCGGCGACGAGTGCAGCTTCAGCAGGCCAAGCGTTTACTTTGCCGATGCGCTGCAGCTCGCCGACGACCGTATCAATATTGTTCGGAACGTTGATCAAGGACCCCGAAAGCCAAAGACCACCGCGGCCAGGGATGCCACGATGCCGCGACCACCTTATCCATCCTCATTAAAGAATAAGGTAACGTCGTCATTCACGCGGTGTCCCTGCCGCTGAGCCGACCATGCGTATAGCGAAAACATTATGCGCGGCGCCGGCGTTTTTTTCCATGCAGACGATAATGTTAATGTATCGATTATGCTTCGGCCTAAACGCTCCTGATGTGACCATCGAACGCCGGCCGTCGTGCGGCGTTTCATTGTCTAATCGGGCAGGGGGGCCTCTGCGACGTCGAGCAGTGCGCCGAGGCCCTGCCGCAAACGACGCGTCGCAATGTTCTCAGTCGCCAGGCCGAACACCACGAGGGAACGTCCGGTGACAGCATAAGTGTGCCCGAGCTCAAAGGCAGGCATCTGCGCTTCGGGCTGATTGGTATCGATCAGACCTAACCAGTTTCGCCCGTCGGCGACGGGCGGCAATGTGAAGTTCACGACGTCATGATGCGCATTGTAGATCAGAAGCAATGTCGCATCCGAGCCGCGACGCTTGATGCCTGTCTCCTGCGCCCGGCCGTCGAGCAACATCCCGAAGCATTTGGCGTTACCGTCCTGCCATTGCTCGGTGGTCATTTCCTCCCCCGACGGCGACAGCCAGGTGACGTCCTTGACGTCCAGTTCCTCATTGTGCGAGCCGACCAGGAAGCGGCTCCGGTAGAGGATCGGAAATGCCTTGCGCGTGGCGATCAGCTTCCGTGTGAATTCGCGCAAGCTTCGACCGTTTGCTGTGATGCCCATCCAGTTGAGCCAGGCGGTCTCGTTGTCCTGCGCATAAGCATTGTTGTTGCCTTGCTGGGTATGTCCGAATTCATCGCCCGCGAGCAGCATCGGAGTTCCGTGGGAGAGAAGCATCGTGGCCATCAGATTGCGCTTCTGACGCTCGCGCAATGATCGGATATCGGGATCGACCGTCGGCCCCTCGGCGCCGCAGTTCCAGGAATGATTGTTGCTGTGCCCGTCGCGGTTGTCCTCGCCATTCGCCTCGTTGTGCTTGTCATTGTACGAGACGAGATCGTTGAGATTGAAGCCGTCATGCGCGGTGACGAAGTTGACGCTGGCCGAGGGCCGGCGGCCGCGCTTGTTGAAGAGGTCGCCTGACCCCGAGATTCGCTTCGCAAAGTCGGCGAGCGTGCCTGGATCGCCTTTCCAGAAGGCGCGCACGGTGTCTCTGAACTTGTCGTTCCACTCCGCCCATCCGGGCGGAAACTGGCCGACCTGATAACCCCCCGGGCCGATATCCCAGGGTTCGGCGATCAGCTTGACGCTGGAGAGCACAGGGTCCTGGCGGCAGGCATCAAGAAACCCGCCGCCTTCGTCGAAGCCGTATGGTTCTCGCGCCAAAATGGTCGCAAGATCGAAACGAAAGCCGTCGACCCGCATCTCGGTTGCCCAATAGCGCAAGGAATCCGCGACCAGCTGAAGCACGCGCGGGTGCGAGAGATTGACGGTGTTGCCGGTGCCGGTATCGTTGATGTAGTAGCGCTTCTGGTCCGGCAGCAGACGATAATAGCTGACGTTGTCGATGCCCTTGAAGGACAAGGTGGGGCCGAGCTCGTTTCCTTCCGCCGTGTGATTATAAACGACGTCGAGAATGACCTCGATACCGTGGGCATGGAACTGGTTGACCATGGCCTTGAATTCGTTTGCGAACGGCGTCTTCAGATAGCGCGGTTCCGGCGCAAAGAAGGCGATGGAGTTGTAGCCCCAATAGTTCCGCAGGCCCTTCTCGACGAGGTAGCTGTCGTCCACAAAGGCGTGAATCGGTAACAGCTCCGCACTGGTGATACCGAGCGAGCGCAAATAGGAAGGTACCTCCGAATGTGCGAGCCCGGAAAAAGTGCCGCGATCTGCCTCGGGCACGAGCGGATGCTGCTGGGTGAATCCCTTGACGTGCATCTCGTAGACGATCGTCCGTTCCCATGGCGTTTCGAGCTTGCGGGCCAGGCCCCAAGTGAAGGCCGGGTCGATGACGCGGCATTTCTGCATCAAGGGCGCGCTGTCGCGCTCATCGTAGGATAGATCCTTGTCGGCGTGGTCGAGCTGATAGCCAAACAATTCAGGTCCCCAACGCAACTGCCCGACCAGTTGTTTGGCGTAGGGATCGAGCACTAGCTTATTTGGATTGAACCGATGTCCCGCGTCGGGTTCATAAGGACCGTGAACGCGGTAGCCATAAGCGGTGCCGGGACGGGCTGCGGGCAGGTAGCCATGCCAGACTTCGTCGGTGTATTCGGGGAGCTCGATCCGCTCGAGTTCGGTTTCCCCGGTGTCGTCGAACAGGCAAAGCTCGACCTTGGTCGCATGAGCCGAGAACAGCGCGAAGTTGACGCCGAGGCCGTCCCAGGTTGCGCCCAAAGGAAAAGGTTTGCCCTCAGTGATCCGCGAGCGGCGCAGTCTTGCGGCGGCCCGCGTCAGGGCGTCGTCTGAATGTGCAGGTCGATCCATATTCCCCCAAAAAGCGATCCCGTTAAGATGTGAGCGCGCCGGCCTCGGCTTCGGGTGTGGTTTGCTCGCCGCGCGCCGTCGAAGCGATGACTGCTGCGGGAGGCACTTCGGCCGGCGCGGGCGGCACGGTCGCCGCCCTTAGCAGGGTGGCTTCCTTGCTGATCGCAGACAGCGAATTGCCGATGCGGGCGACGATCGCGGTAAGCTCTGTTTCGGAGAGCCTCAGGCGCTTCTTGATGAGGCGCACCTGGATACGGTCGGTGAGGTCAAGCTTGTTCCGGATCGGCTGGGGCTTCGAGCGGCGCATGATGGCGACTTCCTCTCTGTCGAGGTAAACCATCCCCTGATGATTCCGTTCCCGACAGACCATGAGAAGCGGTCAGCCTGCGTTGGCTGCGCCCAACGCCAACGGCAGGTATCGTCATCCTGATTGCATTATCATCCGCGGGAATGGTGAGGACGTCGAGCTCGGCATTCTGCCGGAGAGCAGGCAATCGGCGATAAGCGGCCAGATAATTCCTCGCCACTCCAGCTGAAGGCATGCCATGGCCGAGCGGCGCATGTGATCCAGACGACCCTTCATGCCGAAGGTCGAGAAGGCCCGGGACAAACTTCCAAGAAGCAATCGTGACGATTTGGTAAATAAGAGTGGACTGAATTCGGGTGGGCCTCATCATTGAGCGCTGCCGCATTAAGAGCAAGACTCCCTTTGAAGTGCGACTGGCGAACGAAGCCAGAGCGCCTCAGAGAACAAGCCAAAACGTTTCTTTGGCTTCGGGGGCCTTGCGAATGCCTAGCTGCGGGCCACCCGTCGACGAGATTTCAGCTCGACCCAGGACGGCGCATGGTCGCTCGCTTCGGGCTCGCCACGCACGTCTCGGTCGACGCCGGCGGCCTTCAATCGCGACGCGACCGCAGGGCTCAGCAGGAGATGGTCGAGCCTGAGGCCCGCGTCCCTGGGCCACCGGTTCCTCAGATGGCTCCAGAACGTAAACATTGGATCGTCCGGACGGAGCGTCCTCAGGGCGTCGGTCCAGCCAGCAGCCAAGAGCTTCGCATAGGACGCGCGAGGCGCTGGCTGAAGCAGCGCGTTGTCTTTGTATGATCGCGTCGCGTAAATATCGAAGTCAGTCGGCACCACGTTGTAGTCGCCTGCCAGGACGGCCGGGGCGTCCTGCGCCAACAATTCGGTGGCGTGTTTGTAGAGGCGGTCGAACCATTCAAGCTTGTACTTGAACTGGTGGCCCGGCTGCGGGTTGCCATTCGGCAGGTAGATCGAAGCGACCGCGATGCCCTCGACAGCGACTTCGATGTATCTGCTCTGCCTGTCATCGACGTCACCGGGCAGAACATCCCGGATGAGGATCGGCTCCCACTTCCGGGCAAGGATGGCGACGCAGTTCCAGGACCGCTCGCCCTTCCAGACTGCGTGGTATCCAGCCTTGCGGATCGCATCGACGGGGAAGTCACCGCGCGAGCATTTCAACTCCTGGAGACACACGACGTCCGGCGCGGTGGCGGCCAGCCAGTGCAACAAGTTCGGTAGGCGTCGATTCACGTTGTTTATGTTGAAGGTGGCTATACGCACGATGCCCTGCGCAGTTCTGACGGCTCCAACGTTATCAAGCGCTGCGCAGCCAATATTGACTGGATGCCGCGCCGCCTACGCCGGACAGCAGATTTGGAAGAAGCGCCCGCAGTCGCGCGCCACGGCAAAGCAGCCGGCCTCACCAAGCACGCTTTCCGGGAAGCCGCCGGTCAGAACGCCCGCAGCCTTCGTTCCGGCCTCGAGGCCCGCCTCGGCATCGTATGGCGTATCGCCGACCATGACCGTTTGCGAAGAACCGCCAAGACCAAGCTTGCGCAAAGCGATCCCGACGAGGCGCGGGTCCGGCTTGCCGTGCTCCAGGTCGTCGCCGCAGGCGGTCACCGCAATGTGGTCGCTCGCGTCCAGAAGCGCATGTATCGCGCAAAGGACGGCCCTTTGCAGTCCGTGGCGAGCGCGATGCGGCCGCCCTTTTTCAGCCAGAATCCTGATGACGTCGCGCGCCCCCTCCAACGACTTCACGCTCGGCAGGTAGTCGCGCTCGAAGATTTCACGACGATCCTCCAGGATAGCGCGGCGCTCGCGTTCGGACGCTTCCGGGACCGCGAGCTGAAGCGTCGAGGCCGGAGTAGCGACAAAGCGTCTGAATCGGGATGCGGTGACCCGATTTCTCCAAGGCATCCTGCAGGCTGCGCTGGTTCCGCAAGACGCTGTCGACGAGGGTGCCCTCAACATCAAATATGAATCCTTCGAACATCCAGTTTCCTGCCATGTCGCCGGCACCCGTCGAATAAGGTAACGGGGCCGCTCAAGTTCCATCAAACGGGGAATATCCGAATGGGCATCAAGGGCATCCTCCGTTTGTTGCCCTGTCCGCCGGCCGACAGCTTCGAAAGTGCGCCTCGCGCGTCGCCGCTAATTTCGTTCAACATTGAAGCCCTGACCGCGAAGATCGAGAAGGCCAGCAAGTTCCGATTGGTTAGCGTGATCGGGCACCCGCACAAGAAATGCTCTCCCACGATTTTCCGCGATCTTCGATCTAAGGGAGGGAAAGTCATCGAACTCGAAGAACGAAAGTATCGATCCGCGGGCCTTCGTCTCATCGTGAATTTCCAGTCTCCACCGCGACGACATCATTTCACGCATCCTCCCGTAAGCCTTTTAAGAACGCATGGCGGACTTTGGCTCTCGGCCGACTTCGCCCGATACGCTACTTGCCCTTCTTTGGCTGTGTTTCACTAGCGGGGTCAGATGCCGGAAAGCTTCCTTGCAGGCCCTCGTCCAGCTTGTCCTGCTTCGCCTTATCAGCGCGCGCAGCCTCTCTCGGATCATCAGCATGTTTATCCAAGGGGGCCGGATCAAATGGCTTTGTCATCAGAATCTCCTTCCGCCGACAAAACGAACACCAAGGCATTGGGTTCCGGGAGCTTGGAACGAAACTCAAGCGGAGCGCTTGAAAACAAGCGCTCCGACCGGCGGCCCGGACGGCAAAAAGGCCGTGCAGCATCACGCAACGCGGGCCGCGCATTGAAAAAGTGCGACTGCCGTGACCGCATTCCCGAACGGCGATAGGAACGAGATGGCTGCACCCAAGGCAAAAATGAGAATTCACGAAGCGACGCAATTGGTTTGCTTCGAAATCGCAAACGGCAATGGCCGACAAGCTTGCACGCTACAAACGAAGTTTGTGACGAAGGGGCAAGCGAGCCGTTATCTCATGTCCAATTGGCCGATGATCGAGAGGCTGGCGCGGGATGCCCTAGCGAGCGGTTGTATCGAAGACGGCAAGATAAAGCTCGTGATGAAGTAACATTGGGCAAACCCACAGAACCGTTCCGACCGTTCCGGATGCTGCAGACGCCCAACTAGAAGGTTTAAAGATACTCTTGGAGCCTGGCCAACTCCGCGACGTGCTCGGCAGAGAGTACCTCAGTAACAACGTCGGTCTGCGGTGCGGTATGAATCTCGTACAAGTGACGGCCGCCGACGTGCTTTGGCAGGAAGGCCTGGATGCATTGGCCCAATGTACCGCTCACCACCAAATACGAAGCTGCATCCTTGACGCGCTGACCACGAAGGGATGGCCATTTTCTGAGTTCTGCGGGCGCATCAAAGTTGATGTGGGTAACGGTCATTTGCCATCCAAAAACTGCTCAAGTAAAACTATGTAATAACTCCATCCGATCAGTCATCCTTAAACGGATAGTACAAAAAGTAGTACCAAGAGTCGCACGAATATTAGGGGGCCGCCGTGGTAGGCGTTGGCTGTGTGAGCAAAATCTAAGCCGGCACCTGCGTTGCATATCTGCGGCAATGTTCAAGATACGCTACTTCGTGGCTTCCGATGAGCGAAACCACGGAAGACCAGAGCCAGGAAGGAGCCTCCAAAGTGGCAGAGCGATTGCGTTCCAGTTCCTTAAACCAGCCTTTACGGGTGGCTTCATCCATCTGTCGGGCGTGCGCCTTGCCAACGACGCCGGCAAGAAAGCTGGCGGCCTTCATCGCGTCCGGAACGGTCAACCGCTCGATTTCGATCTTGAGATCCTGCGGCAACAATTCGCGGATGAAGACCGATCGCCCATCCAGACGACCGGCCACAATCCGTTTGCCAAGATGCGGCGACAGATGCAGAGCACCTTCGACAACGCGTTCGGCTTGATCCTTCGGCATCTTCTCCCGGGCGTACCGGGGAGCCGCAGCGGCGACGGCTTCCTTGACGTCCATCAGCGCCAGAGTGCGCTTCTTGCGCTCCCCGATCCCTAGCAGGACCGCGAAGCGCAACAACCCCAGCGAACTGCAACCCTTCATCCAATAGGCCGCGTCTTCCACCTCGATCGGGGCATCGTCCTCCCGGGATTTCAACGACGTCGCCAAGTGGCGTAGAGGAGGCGTCTGAAACATCTCGTCAAGGGCAACTCGTTCCGACTTGGAGAGCGACCAGAATTTCGTGCCCCGCGGAATCGTCGGGCTCTGGTCTTCCAGGCGCTCGTCGGCAAGTTTCTTCCACGATCGCGCCAACGATTTCTTCATGACGAGTTGAATCGATTTGGGAGCGTCCTCGATCGAATCGGCGTCCTGTTGCAGGGCCGCCTGATAGCCTTCGATGACTTGTTCAAGGATTCGGGCGGTCGTCACGCCCGGCAGATCTGAGCCGCGCGACGCGGTTGCCAAGGACAAGGCGAGTCGGATGATGTCGTGCGCGGGGTTTCCGATCACCGTCTGATCGAGATCCCTGATCTGGATTGCGATGCGTCCGTCCATGGCAGCCACCGGACCGAGGTTGCCGGCGTGACAGTCGCCACATATCCAGACGGCCGGGCCCTCCGGAAGTCGACCGCGCTTTTGCGCCTCAAGCCATTCGTAGAATTTCACCGTGCTTCCGCGCACGTATGCATGGGCCGATCGGGCCATCTTCAGCGATTGTTGGGCCTTCAACGCAGTGGCCCGATCCAAGGGACGGCGCGGTTTGTTCGAAGCCATATTCCTCAAGTCTCGAGAAGGCAGGATCTATCGACGCGGCCCCAGGGCACGCGAGATGATCAACAGGGAATGAAAGCAAATGGGCGGCAGCCCGATTAAGGCCGCCGGGATGACGCACCGCGGTTCCGAAGGTTCCACCTTGTGCTCGTCCCTTGTGCTTAACTCGAAACCATCCATATACCATCCATATAGATGTTATATGGATGGAAAAGATGCCCTCAAAGGTTCAAGAACTAAGGCCGAAGCCTCCAGAAACCGAAAAAATCACCATCAATCTTGGCTATGTCGACTTGGGCCACGTCGATCTGATGGTACAGGACGGATTCTATTCGAACCGCACCGATTTCATCCGAACCGCGATCCGCAATCAGCTCGAGCGTCACGCCGACGTGGTCAAGCAGTCCACGGCGCGCAAAGGCCTGGACCTCGGTCTCCGAAACTACACCCGCGCCGATCTCGAAGCGGCGCGGCGAGCCGGCGAGATGCTGCACATTAACGTCCTCGGCCTTGCCAGCATTGCGCAGGATGTCACGGCCGATCTCGCCCGCGCCACCATCGCCTCGGTGTCCGTGCTCGGAGCCCTGCATGCCACCCCCGCGGTCAAGGCCGCTCTTGCCGACAGAACGAGGTGAATACGATGCTGAATCAAGACTCACTGCGCGAAGCCACACGGTTGACCCAGGCCGGGCAACTGACGGAAGCCACCGCGCTGCTGCAGCGCATGTTCCGCGGCGAGCGCCCGCCTGCGGCGGCATCGTCCGCCCCAAGCTCCATCCATCTTCCGGACCGCGCGCCGGCTACCATCGATCTTAAGGCCGACGGCGTCGGCGACGCCGACCGGGCGGCACCGGCGGAGACGCCCGCCACCACGGCACGTCGGGGGCGGCCGTTGTTCGACCGCGCCAAGGACGGCACCTGGCTCGGCCTGCGAGGCGTCAAACACGCGCCCGCCTCGATGACCGACATCGTGCCCGCGGGAGCGAACTTCATCGAAGGTACCTACAGCAACAAAGCTGGAAGCCGAATCTACAAGCTCTTTGTCCCCGGCGGCTACCATCAGGATCAGCCGCTTCCGCTGGTCGTCATGCTGCACGGCTGCACGCAGTCGCCGAACGATTTTGCGGCCGGCACCAGGATGAACTTCATGGCGGAAGAACAGAACTGCCTGGTGGTCTATCCGGCGCAGCCTAGCGGCGCCAACCCGTCGAAATGCTGGAACTGGTTTCGCGCGACCGACCAGCGCCGCGACGAAGGCGAGCCTTCGCTGATCGCGGGCATCACCCGCCAGATCATGCAGGACTATTCGGTCGATCCAAAGCGCGTCTTCGTCGCTGGTCTCTCGGCCGGAGGCGCCGCTGCGGCCATCATGGGCGTCACCTACAGCGATCTTTACGCGGCAGTCGGGATCCATTCCGGCCTCGCCTACGGGGCGGCCACCGACATGCCCTCAGCGTTCGCTGCCATGCGGCAAGGAGGCAAAGGCGGTCGCCAACCTGCGGCGGGCGGCCCGATAATGCCGACTATTGTTTTTCATGGCGACCGCGACAGCACCGTGCATCCCGACAACGGGGCTCAGGCTGCTGAACAGGCTATCGGAGCGACCAGAACGCAAAAGAAGGTGCATCGCGGGCAGATACCAGGTGGCCATGGCTATACACGCAGCACCTACGCCGACGGCGAACGCGAGATCCTCGAGCACTGGAATATTCACGGTGCCGGCCACGCGTGGTCTGGAGGCAGCCCGGCCGGCTCGTACACGGATCCGCAGGGGCCCGACGCAACAAAGGAGATGCTGCGTTTCTTTCTCAATAGTCCCCAACCCCCGGAGGAGCTACATTAACGTTTTTGGTGCCCGGCTTTAGCGGGAATCCGCATTTCCTCGGTCTGCTGGCCGGGCGCTCCTGCCACGATTGGTCGGAAGCATGCCGAGACGAAATGCTCACCAGGGCATCATAAGAACATTAAGAATGTCGGGACGGCCGCAGGGAAGGCGAGGATCGGGACCATCGGGTGCTGTGCGGTGGCCTCACAGAGACTTCCCTATGGCAGGCCGGATGCGTTTGTATGCCCGGGACCGGCCGGCGATATTGGCTCGCGTCGGAGACTCGCTACTCGTGAAATAGCGGGCCCAACGCGTGGGGGCGCGATCGCCCGTCAAATATCGAGGTGCTCGAGCTGTACAGGCAGCTTGCGGAGCCGTTGACCCGTGGCGTGAAAGATAGCGTTGCACACCGCAGCGTTGGCGCCGACCTCGGGGATGTCGTCGTCATTGGCAGCGTGGCCTTCCTTTACGCAAGCGATCGCCGAGATGATCTTTGCGGGCGTGCAGCAACCGCACTGGAAGGCGTTTTGATCGATGAAGGCCTGCTGCATCAGATGCAGCTTGTTGTCCCGTGAAAGGCGCTCGATGGTGATGATCGATTGGTCTTGGACGGCCAGCGCCAGAGTTCGGCAGGATAGCACCCGTCTTCCGTCCACCATCACGGTACACGCTCCGCACTGCCCGTGGTCGCAACCCTTCTTCGTGCCCGTTAGCCCGATGTGCTCGCGCAGCGTCGAGCAAGGTGGTGCGCGCGTCGACTTTGAGAAACTGGATTGCGTCGTTGACCCCGGTCGATCGCGGCCGGGGCGGCGTTCGGATCGCCGGCCGCCTTGGCCAACACGGGGAGGGCCGCGGCCCCCGCTGCTTCGCCTATGAACGCGTCGATTGAAGCCGGACGCGGCTCCTCTGTCTTTCAAGTGCCATGGCGGCCTCCGCCGCTTTTTCCAGACGGCGCACATCTGAGGTATTTCGGTGAAATGAACATTCGAGTGAAACAAAATTGGCCCGGCCCTCCTCCGATCGAGCCGGTCGTTCAGATGTCTAGGTCCGTCCTTCGTGCTGCCAATGCGCCGTGACGTCGGCGCCGGTCTTGTTCAGGTGTACGTGCTGGTCGACGTGATCGATCCAGGACACCGGTATGAAATGATGATGCTGGCCGTCAGGCGAGCTTTGTTTGGTGAGCTTGATCTTGTCGGCCCCGTTCAGATGGTCGACCTTTCCCACGGTCTTCCGGTCGGATGAGATGACGTCCATATGCTTTTTGATCTGCGCGATATCGGGCATTAGAATCTCCAGAAAATCCTCTGAAGCTCGAACGCTGCGCGAACGGGAAAGTTGCATCGCGGCCACCGGCGAACCGCCAATGCAAACAATCAGAGGCACTCCCCCATATTCTGCGAATTGGCCACTGCTTTTCCAGGTATCCGCCGAACAGACGTCGAGAATCCAGTCCGGTGTGCCCGGGAAGCGGAGGTGGCCGCTCAATCCGGACATCCACGAGTCCGCGCGCTCCATCTCCCGCGCCGGAGACGGCTCGTCTGGCTGACAAACTCGGATCTTAGGCCGCGCGGCGCTTTCTCGTCTGGGCACCCTTTTTGGCCGGCCGCGATCGCTCCGCTGCGGGGCGCTTGGCCGCCGCGGCACCGCCCAGGCGGCGCCTTTGCGGGATGGCGAATGGTCCTCTTCGGTTCCGCGGCCTGAGCCGCTTTTCTTCCCTCCGTGCGTTTCCTTGTTTACGGTTGCCCATGTCGGCAACGGTCCAAGGGCTTCGTCAGGCCCTGGGTCAACCTTCGGCGCCGATAAGGGGTCAAACAGCGCGCGCGTCCATCAGCGCCTTTGATGACGACGGCATTTACCCTTGCGCCGTGGCGAGTTCGTGACCATCCACGGCGTTACGCACGATCGGAGCTTTGTAACCCGGAAACACACCGGGCATCGGCGCCAGGTTGCCGACATGGCAGTTGACGATCCGGAACAGCGCGATGATGGCGGCTGATTGGTGTTGATCGAGTAGAGGTTGCACATCGTTCAGGGGCAGCGTGATGCCCCCATTCCCCGCTCATGACTGACGTCGGTTCATCCGGCGCGGGAACTCGAATGGAACCACTGAGGACAGTCCAATGACCAATCGCGTTTACGAACCGCTCACCGCCGAGAAAGCCGCTGTCGTTCTGGCCGACCATCAGATCGGCCTGATGACCGGCATCCGGGACATTTCGATCGGTGAACTTAAGCACAACGTGGTCGCTCTCGCCGAGGCGGCCATGTGTCTGGAGCTGCCGATCGTCGTTACGACGACGGCCAGCGACAGCATGTGGGGACCAGCCTTTCCCGAACTCGTCGAAGCGCTCGGTGGCGGCGTTGAGATCATCGATCGTCCGTGGGTGAATGCCTCGGCTGCCCCCTCGTTGTCAAAACTATCGAGGCGACCGGAAGGAAGAAGCTGATCTTCGCCGGCGTCTCACTCGAGGTCTGAGCGGCCTTTCCGGCGATGACCGCCATGGCGCGTGGACTGGGCGCCTATGTAGCGGTCGACACGTCTGGGACGTTCAGCGAAACCAAGCGCCAGGCCGGATTGCTGCGCATGAGGCAGGCCGGCGTCATCGTATCCGATTACGCGACGTTGATGGTCGAAATCCTCAAGGACAATAGGCGACCGGAGGCGGGCCCTGGGTACAGCGCACTCGACATGCCTTGGGCAACGCTCGTCGGCCAGATTGACACCGCGATGCGCAAATAGCCCGGCGCCGCGACAGGCGGTGTTCCGTGAAGCCCGGTTGAAGACCGGACATCAGCACAAGACGCCAAAGCGAGCTCATCGCGCTCGCTTTGGCGCGGCAGGAGCACGTTCGAGTAATCCTCAACAAGCAAAGAATCCGGTAATGACCCATCAGAGCGATATCCCTGAAGAGAAGGGCATTAACCGCAGACGAGCCGGTCTGTCCCGAAGGAACTTCGTGGTGGGATCGATGGGCCTCGCGGGAAGCTTCGCTGCAGGCCGTGCGGCGGCTGACACCCTGAAGGCGATGGTCTGGCAGGACGAGGCTGGCGAAACTTTCCTATAGTGACCCGGCCAATGTCGCGCATCGGCCTGGCATAGGTAAAGTCGCCAGATCCGTCGTCAAGGCAATGTCGGGCACATTGAAGGAGATTGCGTCGAAGTCGACGACGACTCCCTAAGATCATCGGGAGCCGACGTGAGGTTACACGCGTAGCCAATTAAGAAGAAGCATACGGGAATTTGAATTCATCAAAGTTCAGCCTCCGCCATCATCCGCCGGCGTCATGGTCTTGGTGACGCTGATATCGGAGATGAAAACACAATGTCACAATTCGGTTTCGAGGAAGCTTTAGGTCGTGCGGGAATGCAGGCGTGCGGAGGAAATCTGATCCAGACGCCTTGGTTAGCCGTTGCAGACGGAGAGCCGGCTGGCAACGTGGCGTGGGCCGGACGGGATATGGGCATATTCGTCGTTGATCTGAAAAATTGAACCGTCCAGAGCGCGATCATCGGTTTCGGGGCGCGGGCGAATTTCATAAGTATTCGATGTTAGGGCGTCAGAGCGCGCTCAGATCGTCCGCCAAGCCGCCGAATTGCCGGAGCAACTTGGCCTCGCCGAAGTTCTCGGTCGGATCGTGGCCGCAAGGTCGCTGCGAACCGGGGCATCCTAGCCAGCTCAGCAAAATCGCTGCGGGACGGAACCGGCCCGTCTCCCAACGACTTGACCCGTTGGACCCCCGTGATTTCGGAGAACAACCATGAAAGCAATTTTCGCCACCGTTTGCCTGCTGTCACTCGCCTCCTTCTCGTCGGCGGAGGCCAAGGGATGCATCAAGGGCGCTATCGTCGGCGGCGTCGCCGGCCACATGGCTGGCCACGGCAAGCTCGGCGCTGCGGCGGGCTGTGTGGTCGGCCATCACGAAGCCAACAAGCCTGCTCCAAACAATTCGAACGCTCAGGCCCCTTCGGGACAGAAATAGCCGATCGGACGACGCACTGAGCCCGCCGACGCCGAATGAACGCAGCATGAGAATCCGGTCCCACTCCGAGAGCCACATCGTCGAATTGGATGAGGGCTCGCGATGGCAGATCTTCCCGGGCGACCTCGACCTCACCCTCGACTGGAAGCCGGAAACCGAGCTCTCGGTCGTGCCCATCGACGATGAGGTCAGTTCGCACGCGCTGGTGGGCGCCGGCGCAAAGGTGCGCGTGATACCGGCTGACGAAAGCTGGCCCGTCAGGGAAGTGAAATCCATTCTCAAGGACGGATAGCCGCGGCCGCCCCGGGTTGAAAGTGCCACTCAGGTTCCCCTTGATGGTCCATGGAACGAGTTCGTGCCGCGTCTTCTCTCGGGAGCAGCAGCCGTGTTGAGCCGCCCGACCAACCAATAGGGTGGCGCGCATGGTCATCGGCGAGTCATTTCCCCGACCTTGTCCGTATCCGGCACGACGAGGTGGCTTCGGCCGTAATTGACACCGTCTCAAGAGTGATTGTGCGCGCCTAAGTCCGGGGAGAGGTGCGCGCCGGAGATTCCCGGCTTCACGCCTTCTAGTCGCCGTCCTGAAAACGAGAGGAGAAGACAATGGCAGACCCCCGCGTGCTGATCGTCGGCGCAGGACCGACGGCCGCCCAAGACCTCGACCCGCATCGCCCGATGACCTTAAAGCTAGACTTAAGGTCACACGCTTCGCGAAATGCCACGCCTCAGACAAGACGGCGCTCGTCGGATGCGTACTATGATCCGTTCCATGTTGTGACTGTTTAATGCCGGGGCAGAGGTTCCGGCTTACCTCTCAACGCGCTAGGATCAGCGGCGTCGCCGGATCGTAGATTGGCCTTCCTGTCCTCCGCCTCGACGCCGCCAAAGCCGCGGTCGCGCCCATCCTTCGCGTAGACAGCTTAGTCAGATACCGAGACAGGCGACCAGTGCGGTCACGATAAAGCAGACCGCGCATCGAAATTGCTATCAAGCCCTGCGCTTAACTGATTTCTTATGGGAAGTGAGGTTCTGCAAATACACAAGGCCGTCAACCGTGAGCTTGTCGGCATTGCGCTCTCCGCGCTCAGCAAGCGATGCGATGTACGCTCTAAGTAACGCTCGGCGAATGTTGTTTCCGGCAATGCCGTGATCGAGAGCGGAGAAGATGCCCCATACTCTGTTGGTCACCTGTTCGACTGTAGCCTCATGCGCCATGAGGGATCCCCTTTGGGGGACTAAACAACTGAAAAGTCATTTGTTCCAAATGAAGACTGAGTCAAGTTCGTTCTGTTCCACTGCCCATTTGCGACCTTAGCCAGTCTAATTCGATGCTTAACGCAGACTGCCACGCGACCATTACTGCGCTTGCGACACTAGACCGCGCCTCCTTAAGCCGTCACGATGGTGGTGCTGCGGTGACCATGCCACTCGCGCCCACCAGCGGCTGTTTCGGCGGGCTTTCGCCGAGAAAATTCCATAGCTGATAACAGGGATGTGGATGCCTCCTAAAGTGTAAACAGGATTGGGTGTTCATAATCGCGCGGGGAACTATCCAAGCCGCCGATTGTGTCGATGAACCGCTTAAAGCAGGTAGGGAGGCCCGCCCGCGCGTTCGGAGGGGACGCGCGTTCTCTCGGGGGCTAACCGCACCAATTGGCAAAATTGGGCCCCGAATTGCGAGGGACAATTTAGCGCCGATCTAATCGTTAAGCTCATAGTGCTGGCATAGCTCGACCGCAATCGTGCGCCGGCGGACCTCCGCTTGCTGACGGCCGTAGATCGTCGCGCGCCAAGCTGCTTGCGGATCGTGATGAATGGCTATCTTGAAATCGCGCGCGCCGATCCGCTGCTTCACGATATCCTCCAGTTCAGTTGCCGTCCTCTTTTGCTTATTCATGTTCCTTCCTCACCCTTAAAATCTACATCTTCCAAATCGGATTAGCGAAGACGGCAAGAGGCGTCATTTCCGAAATCTCCGCTTCGAAGGCTATCTCTCTCCATCTCTCCACTCGGCGCGGTTGGGTATGTTCCTGGTAATCAAAAAACCATCATTAATAGGTTAATTACGATAGCAACTGATGCCACTGCGACGAACGCAATGCCGATCGCAGTGGCGGTCTGTCTGGCAATTGGTCCCCAATTCATCGATCTTCGCGCAAGCCCTTCTTTTCATGGGGCGTGGCAGTCGATTTGATCCTCCGGGGAAACTCTTCCGGCCACGGCAAGGATGTCTGATCGGCGAGCGTCGCTAGGAGTGCCGCGGCGCCGGTGGCGTAGCTCGACCCGATCGGCAGCTCGAGGTGGTGACACCATATCGGTCGCATCTCTTCTGTCTGCTCGCGTGCTTCGAGGGCGGGTTGCCACCACCACCACGCCGGCGCGGGCGATCGCTGCGTGTCTGGGACCGCTCGCCATTGGGCGAACTCGTGGACAGCACGCTCGAGCCGGAATATGGCCGCAGAATGCATCGGGTTCCTCAATTTTGCTGAAGGGTGCGATGCTTCAGGACATGAAACCGGCACGGCGATGGATGGTGCACTTTTTGAACGTAAGAGCAGTAGCCCGCCGGCTTCGAGCCGTCGGGCCTATCTGCGGAAAAAGCGTGATCACTGAAGAAATTTCCCAAACAGGCAACCAGTCCTGGAGCGGAGCCACGTAATCGGAGCCGCAAGAACACTAGCTAGACAGTGGATCCGCGATGCTTTCGAGGGACTTTCCTTCTGCATCTATTCCGAATGCCAGTTCCGTCCCTGCGGCGATAAGGAGCAATGCAGCAGCTAACGCGTATCCGGCACTCACCCGCCAAGCCGATCCCGACTGGATGAGCCAGCCAAACAGGAGCGGCGACGTGCTTCCGCCAATGGCAGTGCCGAGTGCATAGAAACATGCGATCGCCAAGGCACGCGTCTCGAGAGGGAAGATCTCGCTGGCGGTCAGGTACGCCGAACTCGCGGCTGCCGAGGCAAAGAAGAAGATAGAAAACCAGGCGATTGTCTGCGTTATCGCTGTGAGAAAGCCGGCCGAGAAAAGATAGGCGGTGATCAACAGCAACAAGCCGCTAATGGCAAAAGTTCCGGCGATCATGGCCTTGCGGCCGATCGTGTCGAACAGCGCCCCAAGAAGCAGTGGTCCGCAAAAATTGCCGACCGCGAGGGGAAGAAGGTAGAGCCCGACGCGCTCGCTGGGAACCTTGTAGAAATGTGAAAGGACAAGGCCGAACGTGAAGAAAACGGAATTGTAGAGGAAAGACTGGGCTACCATCAACACCAGCGCCAAAATACTCCTCTTTCGGTATTGCCCGATCATCGAAGACAGGATCAATCCGATCCCAAACACCTTTTTGGGATGGACCTCGATGCTTTCCTTTGGCGCTGGCGGGTGTTGTCCTGTGGCCTTCGCGACGTCCTTTTCGATTTCGCTGACCGTCTTCTCCGCCTGCTCGTTTTTCCCATGTGTCACCAACCACCGCGGGCTCTCGGGTACGAAACGTCGGAGTAGTAGGATACCGAGACCGAGGACGGCCCCGATACCGAAGCCGAGACGCCAGCCGAGGTCGGGTGCGAACAGGTGCTGATCGAGGAGAAACGGAACCGCGAGCGCGCCTGCAGCTGCGCCTAACCAGAAGCTGCCGTTGACGATGAGGTCGACACGACCCCGATATTTTGCCGGAATGAGTTCATCAATTGCGGAATTGACCGCGGCGTACTCCCCACCGATGCCGAGCCCGGTGATCATCCTGAAAATTGCAAAGCTCCAGAAGTCCCAAGCGAACGCACTCAGCAATACGCCAGATAGATAGACGATCAGGGTAACGTAAAAAACCAGACGTCGGCCATACCGATCCGTGATCCAGCCGAAGACGAGGGCCCCGATTACCGCACCCACGACGTAGAAAGACGCAACCGCTCCGAGATTGGCGCTGGAAAGATGGAGGGTTTCGGTGCTCTGCAAAGCCGGCCCTAACGAACCGACGATGGTGACTTCGAGTCCGTCAAGAATCCAGGTGATGCCAAGCCCGATCACGACTAGCAGGTGAAACCGACTCCAAGGCAGTCGATCGAGGCGGAACGGGATGCTGGTCCAAATCATGGCTTGCGATTGTGAGGTTTGCAGCATCCGCATCACTTTCGAATTGTCACGTCAGGTCGACAGCCGATGGCAATCGGCATCACAACGCGTTTGCCAAGCGGGAGTTCAATGGTTTGTCGGTGCTGGATGAGATCGGCCGTCTCGCACCGGACCTCAGCCGGTAGCCCCGACTTGGGCCGTTTCTTTGGCCCTCGCAATCGTGACTTGCTGCACCGAACGAAAGACAGTTGCGCCAGTAGCTGTTGCGGACGGCGAACCTACATACGCTGTCTGCACCTCGAGCCTCGCAATGCGCCGGGCCGTTTTCTTTTGCCTGGCGGAACTATTCAGAGCGCCACGTCTTCTCACAGAGCCACGTTTTCCTCCAGCAGTGTCTGACATGTGAGCGACTGGAGCCGTTTCGGCTTTCTGGCGGCCTTTCGCGTTATGGAGATCAACATGAAATTTCTAAAATTGGGTTTCGCCATACTTCTTACGATCACCTCGATCGATCACGTGTGGGCTCAAGCAGCAACGCCGGAGTTGGACGCGTGTCGATCTACGGGACTAATAGCTTTGAGAGAGCGCAATCCGTCGATTAAAGACGTGGCCTTCGATGTTGATGGTATGACGGTTGCCAAGGCGAACACGAAAGTCGAAGACACGCTCATCAAGACCATTGTTATCGGGGACGCCTACCTGGAAAAAGGCAAAAAGGATACTCGTCGGACGTTTCTGTGTCTCATCGGTGAAAAAGGCAAAGTCTTATTGACGTTCTTCACGGATAAGTAGATCGCAGCTCCCGATCTTCGGATATCCATTCTGACGCGGCAATACGCCGACCTTATAGACAATAGCGAACCTCTTGTTAAAAGCAGTACTGCGTTCCCGGAATGTCGGATATCTGGGACATTGCGGACTCCGCCAGCCGTCCTGATCGATCTCGGTCCTACGCGACAATGGCGTTGGGCAAAGCAAACATGTCCATCGAAGATCTGCGTGAGCTCTCACGTCGCACCGGCGGCCAGCGTGACAGGCAACCGCCCAAGATGGGTGGCGGCGCGGCTATACTGTCTATAGTCCGTCGTACACAAGCTTTGTGAAGAATTGCGAATCGATCACAAATCTTCCCCATTTATCGTCGAAGGCCGCGGTCGGCTTCGCGGCTATGATGTCTTCGAGGGATTTTCCCTGTGACTTCAGTGCAAGGACCTTATCGCGCACCGTGACAAGCATATCGCGAAACTCAATGAATTGAGCGCGGTTGCCGACCGGCCCATGACCAGGAACCAGGATTGTTTTATCCGTGATGCGTTCGATAGCCTGGTTGGCCCAGGCGATGGCCGAATTGACGCTGCCGCCGTTTTCGTTGTCGATGAACGGATAGTACCCGTTCCAGAACGTATCGCCGAAGGCCGCTACATCGGCCTTTTCGAAATACACCCACACATCGCCGTCGGTATGGCCAAGGCCGAAATGCCCCACCTTTATGGAGTCGCCCGCAAAGGTGAACTCCGTCTCATTTTCCACGATGATCGTCGGGCGCGCGCCGGCTGGAACGGGAGCGAACGTCCAATTCCAATCATCGACGTGAGTGGTCTCGGAAAGATGCTTCAGCGTATTTCTCTGCGCAATGATCGTGGCGCCGGCTGCATGCATCCACTCATTTCCGTCGGTATGATCCCAGTGCCAATGGGTGTTTACGACGTATTTCAACGGTGACGCGCCGATCTTTTCGAGAGCCGCCTGCAATTTGTCTTTCGACGGCTCGATGCCGGCATCCACGAGGAACTTGCCCTCGCTTCCCGACAGAACCACGATATTCCCTCCGGATCCCATCAGGACATTGATGTTGCCGCGCAAGGGTACGGTGACGATGTCGCCCTTGGCTTGCTCCAGATATCGCGCGCCGGCCCCGGTATGGAAATAGTCTCCTTTTGCTGGCGCAGCGGCGGTTGCGGGGGCGGCATATCCAAAAGCAAGAAGAGCCGAACACAGGAATACGGCGATCGATGGAATCGCAGGCAGGTTGATTGGCATGGTCTCGATCTCCCTCCCCAACGCTAGGGCGATTTATCGGAGCCTGGCCGCTAATTCGCGCCCTTGATTTGCACGAGATAATCGACAATCGGCGCAATATCGGCGGTGTCGACTGGCGCCTTGTATGTATTGATCATCTTGTGCACCTCAGCCTCCCAGGTCGCCTTCGGAAGCGCCGGTTGGTTCAGCACCATGTCGGTCGAGTGACAGGCCAAGCAGTTTTGGTTGATTGCATCCGCCCTCGAGCCTCCGGGAAACAGGCTATCGCCGGCTGGGAGATCCACGGTCGTGGATTTGATCGTGGGCAATTGCTGGGCCCAGGACGGCGCCAAAACCGACAGCGCCCCAGTGAAAACGCCGATCGCAATGATGGTTCGCTGCATGTGCAGCTCCTCAGGTGGCCGTCAACTGCACCGTTTCGATTACGTTTCGCATAAAGCCACTGGTGTTCCAGTTCGCTGCGTCGGGCTGCACCTCGCCCGCAAGATTTATGCAGCGGACCGTCAAGGAATGATTGCCCTGCGCGGGCAGCGAGACATTGCTTTCCCACTGGCGGAAACTGTATTTGCCGTGGTCCTTGCCCAGCGTCGTCGGCTGCCAGGTCTTGCCGCCATCGGAAGAGAGCTCGACTTTGGCAACTCCGGTGTCGCCGCCAAAGGCAATGCCACGCACGGGTATGCTCGTGCCCGCAGGGAACGACGCGCCTTCTGCAACATTGGTGAAAAACGAACGCGGTGGCATCCGGTTGATCGGAATCATTTTTACGCCGGTCTGCCCGGGCGTAATGTTTGCATACGGCGTGTCGGGTATAGTGTAGGCCACCGCCATCCAATAGTTGTCATCGGGCTTATCGAGCACCTCAATGTCGTTCAGCATTTTCACCCAATAAGTCGAATACCATCCGGGTACGATCAGCCGGAGCGGAAAACCATTCAGCAGCGGCAGTTGTTCGTCATTCATGGCGAAGGCGATCATCACTTCCCCGTCGCGCGCATGATCGATATCGAGTGATTTCTCGAAATCGGGAGCGTCGGGTACAACAGCTTGGTCCAGTCCGTTGAACCGAACCTGGACCGCACCCGGCTTGACGCCGGCGCGATCCAGCACATCCTTCAGCGGTACGCCGGTCCACTTTGCGTTGCCCATCGCACCGTTCGCCCATTGCGCACCGGCCACGCGTGGCAAGAAAAAGCCGCGCGAGTTGCCGGAGCATTGATTGACTGCGGCAAGGTCCACGCGGGAGAGGCGCAGAATGTCTGGTATCGACAACGACAAGACTTGATTGACGTGGCCGCGCACCGAAAGCCTGAACGTGTTCACATCAACCGAGGTGGGGATCACGGCCCAATGCCAACGCACATAGAACTCATCGTTGGGGGTAAAGACGCCCCGGTCGAATACGTCCATGGGCGTTTCCAGCAGTGGCGGCCGGGCCCGCTGCAGGATCATCTTGCCCTTTTGCGGGAAGTCGTGCGTGATCGGCCGCTCACATGGATCGCTGGGCAGGGGCAGTTTCACCATCTCCTCCGCGAGGGATGGGATTGAGGAGAGTGCGAAGCCGGCGATCCCGGCTTGCGCGAGCAAGCTGCGACGGGTGAGTTCGCGCCCGAGCGCGGACTTGGTAAAATGTGCGATCCGGTTAGCGTTCAATCCCGGTCCATTCATGATCGCCTCCTGGTCTCCTGTCAGTGCATGAGACGCGGCTGCGCTTTGGTTAGCCTGATGCAGCCGTTTTGCGAGCGGCCCAGCCGTCCGATCCTGTCGTCCTGGTCAAGGACACTCCCCTCATCATTCACGCCAGCGAGCAGGCCTCTCGCGCTGGAATCACAGTGCTCGGAGGTGCCGCTGCTGTCGAAAGATGAGTAACCGCCGATTGGAGGCCGGACCGGCTTGGAGAGTGAGGATGCGCTCGATGGCAGTGTTCATGAGCATACCGCCTTCACTTCGGTTCGGCCGCAGTGCCGGCCGCTTAGTATACCGACTTGCTATCGGCATATGTATCGGCACACGCTTGCGCTATTGGAACGACCGCTAATTGCTCCTGCCGGAGCTCGCTGGTCTTCGCACCATAGTACTGTTTATTCACTAACCGCGCTCACGCAAGATAGCACGCGCCGATTTCGGCAACAATGAGACGCAAAGAAGCGAGCACATTCCCATTCAAAGCTCTCCACTGGACCGCCGACTTGAGCCAGCACGGAGACGAGGCCGAAGATGAGCCGCCTACGACCAGCTTGAGCGTGTCGGCCATGGCTCCAAGATCTGCGGTGATATTGATCGTGTTGGCCGCGAACAGAAGAACGACCAGCGACCAGATTGCGGGGGCGCTGAAGTTCCGGCAGACGTGGCCAGCAACGCCGTGACCCGTGACGCGACCGATCCGTCAGGAGATTTCCTGGATGGCGACCATCAGCGGGTAGGTCAGCAGCATGGTCCAGCCGATACCGAAACACAGTTGGGCGCCGGCCTGGCTGCAGGTGCCGATGCCCGAGGGATCGTCGTCCGAAGCGCCGGTGATCAAGCCCGGCCCAAGCGTTTCAAAAAGACTGTCGTGTACCTCGCCTGCGGGCGCTTCATCTCCTTTTCGTGTCACTGGTTTCCTAGGTGGCTCCTGCAGCAAAGAAGCCGCCCGGAGGGGCGGCTTCTGGTTCGCTACTTTCGGTTCTTATTCATATCCTGCGCCATTTCGAGGTGGTGCTGCAACGCGGGAAGGGTTTTGCCCGCCCAGTCCTTCAGCTTCGGATCGTCGCCGCCCTTGGCGTACCGCTCGAAGAGAGACGTCGCGTCCTTGTGCGCACTGACCTGCATCGGATCGTACTCCGCCGCGAAGTCTCCGGGTTTGGTGTCCTTCAGCTTGTCGAGTTTCTTCTGCGAAGAGTCGTCAAGCGCAGTCGGAATGGCGGCCTTCATGTCGCCGGAAACCATCCCCTTCAGCTCCGAGCTCGTCTTCGTGTGGTCGGTGATCATCTGACGAGCGAAAGTCTTCTCGGTCGCGTTGCCTTTCTGCTGCGCGATCTTTGCGGCCTCGATTTCGAGCATGTCGCTCATCGCGGCTTCCTCGATGAAATCTTCCGTCTTTGGTGCGATGCCGAGGGCAGAGTTGACGCCGGTTTTCTCGCCGGCGGACTGCGCGAACGCGGCCGTCGAGAGGAAGACCGTGCCTAAGGCAATGATGGCAAGCGAGCGTTTCATTGGTCGAATCCTTATGCTGCTTCGGCGCTGACAGCCGTATCGGCCAGTTTGGTTAGGGCGTCGTCCGTCTTCTTCTCTTCGGCCAGCGTTTGGTCCAGGAGCTGGACCGCATCCTTCATGTTCAGCTTGGAAGCCCACGTCTTGAGTGTTCCGTAACGCGAGATCTCGTAGTGTTCGACGGCCTGCGCGGCGGCGAGCAGGCCGGCATCGAGCGCGGGCTCGCCCTTGTATTCGTCCATGATCTCGTTGCCTTCGTCGAGGATGCCTTCGATGGCGTCGCACTTCTTGCCACGTGCCGGCTTGCCCAGCAGCTCGAAAATCTGCTCGAGGCGGTGGATCTGTCCTTCCGTTTCGTCGTGATGCTTTTCGAAGGCCGCGCGAAGCTGATCCGATTTTGCAGCCTTCGCCATTTTCGGGAGTGACTTGTAGATCTGCTTCTCGGCGTAATAGATGTCCTTGAGAGTATCGAGGAACAGTGCGTTCAAATCCTTGTCGGCCATGATGACTCTCCGCGGTTGATAATTTAGTACGTGACAACACGACCCCGTGAAGATGGTTCCGGTATACTGTTTACGGCGCTTAGCCCCACCGGAGCCTGCCTTTCAAATCCAAGCGTTCACTTCGTAACACAACGGATGTTCTAGCAGCTCGGGAGAGGCATTATGAAGGCTGGCCAAAGCTGCAACATGGTCCCGCGAAGAGGTGGTTGGAGCGATGCGTTCCTGGCTATTGGCACTGGCGGCGATGGCGGCCTTCGGGGGCGGCGCATTCGCGCACGAAGACAAAAAGACCGACGACCTCAAACCCGCTGACCCGGACACCGGAGAGAGCACAGTTGAGGGGACGCTCGGACTGCTACCCAACCCTTTCGAGAAGCAGGGCGTGGCCTACGAAGACCGCATCAACTTCGCTACCGACGTCGATTTCGAGAAGCTGATCGGTCTCAAGCGACTTACCTTCCACGCCAACGTATTTCAGATTGACGGCGGCGGTCTGTCCAGGGGCGCGCTTCTGAACTTTCTGGTCGTGAGCGGCATCGAAGCGCTGCCGACGACCCGGCTCTACGAAATCGCGTTCGAACAGAAATGGGAAACCAAGGTCGCTTGGCGAGCGGGGCAATTGGCCGCCGACACCGAATTCATGACCGCCAAGTACACCGACGTCTTCACCAATTCGTCCTTGGGTTGGCCCGCCGGTTTTGCTTCGAACATGCCGAGCGGAGGGCATCACCACCGCTGGCGGCCATGGGAACGCGGCTGCGGGCAGATGTCTCGGACAATCTGACGCTGATCGGCGGGTTGTTCGACGGAGATGCCGCCGGACCGGGCCAGGATGATCCGCAATTGAGAGACCGTTACGGCGTCAACTTTCGGGTCAATGATCCTCCGTTGGTGCTCGCCGAAGCTCAGTTTCTTTGGAACGGCAAGAAGGGCGATCCGGGGCTGGACGGAAAATTCAAGCTCGGTGGCTGGCGCCATTTCGGCACGTTTACCGACGAACGCTTCACCTTATCCGGTGTATCGCTCGCCAACCCGGCGTCCGGTGGCGTTCCGGCCAACTTATCCGGCGATTTCGGCGTTTACTCCGTGTTCGAGCAGAAGATCTATCGCGTCGGGCAGGACGACGACCGAGGGGTAGGAGTTTTTGGCGGGCATCCTATAGCCCGTCGGACCGCAATATCATCGATGTCTATTCAGATGCGGGCATCGAGTTCGTGGGTCTCAGCGAAAGTCGACCGAAAGATAAATTCGGTATCGCCGGAGGCTATGCGCGCGTCTCGCCGTGGGCTCAGGCGCTCGACACCGATTTCCAGCACCTGAACGGCGCAGTCTGGCCCGCCCGCACCTACGAAGGGTTCGTTACCGCAGTCTATCAGTACGAAGCCAGGGCCGGCTTCACGCTGCAGCCGAACTTTCAGTACATCACCCATCCGGGCGGGGGCGCGACGAATCCACTCGGCGTCAACCAGCCGGGCAAGGTTCTCAAGGACGCTGCCGTGTTCGGTCTAAGAACCGTCTTAAAGCTCTGATGGCGCCCGCGAGCGTACACGTCGCCCTCGGCTTGCCTACTTCAGGCCGTCGAGTTGAGGGGGGCGATAACCGGAGCTTGGATCAGCCTGATGAGCAGCAACAGAGTTACCAGATGGAACCGCCGAGATTTCTTCCAGGTTGCCGCCACGGCGGGTCTCGTCGCCAACCCCCCGTCGCAGCCTCGGCAGCCAGACTCGGAAACCCAAGCCGAGATCCTATCCCAGCCGACTGCCACATCGATGACTGAGCTGGAATCGGCACTATGTAGGGAACCCCACATTACGCGGCGCGTTTGGCTCACTTGATCCGAATGTAATTGTTCGGCACAGGGAACTGATCAGAAACGCACAAAATTCTCGGAGGCTATCATGGATGGCTCTCGCAGCGAACGCGCACGCGCGCGGGCACAACACCTTTTAGCTCAAATCGCACCCTTACCCGATGATATCGAAGTCCAGCGCTTGCGCGAACTTTCAATGAATTACATTGGCGAGGCGGAAAGACTCGAACGAAGAAGTGTCACGACGTGTGAGCCTAGCGAAAAAATCACCGCAGCGTTAGATGCGATAGCTCACGACTATTTTGCACGTGCTCTTCAAAGTAAATCGAAAATGTAGTCGGAGCGTGGAACGCTACATGCGCTGCAAAGAACGCTCGCAGTTCCGGCGCTATTCACACTGATGGCTCCGCGACGCGCCGACGACCACGGCGCGGAGAACGAAGCCGCATGGGCGACGAGGCCATCGTTGGGTACCCGGCCACATCGGAGTCCGAGAAGATCTCCTTCAACCAGCTCAACCGGAAATTCCAGGATTGCGACGGCAAGGGCGTCTTGGCGTGCAGTTAGAGTAGGGGAAAACGCTTTTCAGATTAGACGCCGGGAATAGCTTAGCCGTCGCCTTGTCAGGCGCCTATCGGACGCGCGCTCGTCTGGGAGATGCCCAACAAGCTCGCCGGACAGTTTGTAAATCTTGGTGCTTTTAAGATCGTAGGCGTTTCACCTCTAAAACTGAAATACTGCGTCCGCGGACGATCGATCGCAATCTTCACGCCTTGGCTATTGAAGATATTCCCGTCCATGGATACCGATCCATTGGAGCATTCTAGAGGTGCCAATTAATCGGCGCGTGCTGCAGGCGTCGCCTTGTTAATTCCGCGTCCTCCGCCGTTAGCTTTGGGAAGATCGTCTCGTCGCGGAATACCGCCTCATATTGTCCGAGGCCAAGCCTCCGCAGCCAACCTCCGACGTCCATGATGGCGCCCCAGGCTCTGTCGTCGCATGATTCCTCCGCGCCAGAAGCCTGTCTAGGTAGAAATGACCGGTTTGGGTCATGAACGACAAAACTCGAGGCGAGCATAATAGGTCCGCTTTCGGGTGCATAGCGACCTCACCGCTCCTTGGCGGGCCACGTTGAGCCGGACCGTCTTGCCGCGATTCAAGCTCCTGATCGAGGGGGCGAATCATTGCCGCCGCGCTTCTCCGATGGAACTCGGCATGCCATTTCGCTGTTCTGATGCACATGGGAGGAGGACCAGGGTTGATGGATGGGCAAGAAGCAAAAGTAGGCCTGGGTTGCGAGCATCGCCCTCATCGGCTCCAGTGCCACGGGCAAACGGCGCGTAATCCGCGATGACCGATCGCGTTAAGCCGGGCGCAGCGAAGAAGCGTCCAGAGCAAACCGAAACCAACAAGGATCGAAAGCCGCTGCCATTGGATGCAGCGGCACGTGTGAAGGCCCGCGTCGTGCTTGCGGTAGGGCTGGTCGGCCTTGCATTGTGGACCGCTGCCAGCTTTCTGCCGGCGCTGATCTGGGCCACAATTCTCGCGGTTTCGCTATGGCCACTCTACCTCAAGTTTGCGAATCGCTTCGCCTTGGGCCCTTCGAACTTGGCTGCGTTCATTTTCACCCTCATCGTCGCGCTGGTTCTGTTTATACCCATGGCGCTTGCTGTCTACCAGGTGGCTCAGCAGGGTGACGTGCTGATCGGCTGGCTGAAGAAGGCAGGAGAGAGCGGGATCGAAGTGCCTGAGTGGATTGCCCGCCTACCGGTCGCGGCAGAAAGCATGCAGCAGTGGTGGCGCGAAAATCTCTCGGATCCAAAAGCTGCGACGGCTTTGCTGAAGACGGTCAATACTGAAAATGCGTCGGAGCTGTTCAGAACTCTTGGCGGGCAACTGACCCATCGTCTATTTCTGCTTTTCTTTTCATTGTTGACTTTGTTCATTTTGCTCAGAAATGGCCGCGCGGTCGCGAGCCGCTTCCTGGAGACGAGCGACCGCCTTTTTGGAGAGGCGGGGGAGGGCCTGATTGAAAAAATGGTCGACGCCACCCGCGGTACCGTGAATGGCACGGTCTTGGTCGCCGTGGGCGAGGGATTATTGATCGGCGTTGGCTATCTCATCGCAGGCGTGCCGAATGCGCTTCTGTTCACCATTTTCACGACCGCTTTTGCAATGATCCCTTTTGGCGCCTGGGTGGCCTTCACCGCGGCGGCATTGGTCTTGGTCTCGGGTGATGGCAGTGGACTGGCCGCGGCAGGCGTATTTTGTTGGGGTGTGATCGTCATGCTCGCCGGCGATCATTTTGTGTGGCCGACCCTGGTCGGCGGCGCGGCCCGGCTTCCGTTTCTTCTGGCTTTCGTCGGAATCTTCGGCGGTCTCGCTGCTTTCGGTCTTATAGGTTTGTTCCTGGGGCCGGTTATCATGGCAGCGCTGTTGACCGTATGGCGCGAGTGGGTGTTTCGACCCGCTCTCGAACGGAAGTCAGTGTAGATCGAACGTCTTGCCCCTGGCCCGAAGTTGCAATTAAATCAGTTGGATGTTTGCTGAGTTACATCGGGGTCGAGCGATGAATGAGATATCAGCTTGTGGCCCTCGGCTCGGTCAAAATCCGATAACTTGGTTAGCAAGAAAATGTCCCGAAGCTGGGGCATTACGATTTCAGATGAAGCCCGCGTAGATCTCCTTCCTTATATCCACGCTCAATTTGGAAGCCGTCCGCGTAGCGTATACGTAGATTATTTTCGCCGCGTTTTCTATCAAGCCGGGCCCACCGTGTCAGCCATCTTAGCGCCGCGCACGCCGAGCGGCTTGGGCTTTCCGGTTGTCGTGTCGCGGATAGTCTGATGTTCCATCTCGGCATTTAGCTCGGCACCCAACAGTATAGCAATTGCAGAAATCCAGAGCCATGTCATAAAGCCGATGGCCGCGCCCAGCGAACCGTAGGTTTCGTTGAACGTGCCAAAATTCGCGGCATAGAAAGAAAACAGCGCGGACGCTGCAATCCACAAGATCGTTGCCGCGGCACTGCCCCAAGTGATCCATCGCCAGCGCGGTGCCTCGCGGCTGGGCCCGAAGCGGTAGATGAAGGAGAGGCCGATCGCGAGTGCGAGGAACATTGCTGGCCAGCGCGCGATCCGGATCAGTAAATCGGCGGCATTCGACAGGCCGAGATTTTCCAGCGTAACGGGAATGATGACGACTGCGCCCAGCGCCGACAGGATGAACGCGATCCCTGCGACGGTGAACCCCAGCGACATCGCGTTGAGCTTCAGAAAGCCGCGATTTTCCTGTTCGCCGTAAACAATATTGAGCGTGTCGAATAGCGCCTTCATCGCGGCGTTCGCGCTCCAGAGCGATACGATAAGACCTATCGCGAACGCAAATCCGAGCGCTTGGTTTTCCTTTGAGGCGACCCGCGTCAACTGTTCGCGTGCAACATCAACCGCACCGCCGGGGATAAAGCCCGAGATCTCGTCGAGATGCTTCGCGATAGTGGCGGGGTCGGAAAACAGTCCGTAGATGGCGACGAGGGCCGCAAGCGCCGGGAAGATCGCAAGGATGCTGTAATAAGTCATGCCGGCGGCCAGCGCGAGAATGCGGTGGTCGCTTATGTTGTTGTAGACGCGCCAAAGAATGTCCTTCCATCCCTTCGCCGGAATGTCGGATGGGGATGCCGCGTCGCGCCCGCGGTCCCCGCCTTCGGCGGCGAGTCTAGCGGGCGACGCGTGGGCGCTTTTTTTCGGCTGAAGGCCGGGCTTGGCGTCCTTCGTCGGAGCCACGCGGTCTACTATGAACGCGACGGCCAAAAATCCGAGCGTTGCGGCGATATCCGAGGCGCCAAGAGAGCCTCCTTGTCTGCGCCCGTCTTTTATTTTGCTCATGAGCATCTCCGGGAAGGTAATTGCGTTGAGTGATCTTGAGTTCCTCTTAGGCCCGCCTCGGGCGTCATCCGGCGTGTCTCCGATTAAGACCGTCTGGAAGGCGGGCACCCCGAGTTTCAAAAAGAGGAAGCCGCGGATCGGGCTTCCGTGTTTCTCCAACTGCTGAAGGCAGTTAGGCCGCGCGCCTGTAAATCGCCGGCTTCCTAAGCCGCGCCATCGTATCCAGTGGAGATCGCTTCTGCGTTGGTCTTGAGGGGGATCGGCTCGCGTCGAGCGAATTTCAACGTGGCATTTCAAGCATTCGAACGTCTGCTCCTCCGTACTGTCGCGGGTGCGACGGAGGTGGACAGCATTCGCATCTGGCATCTCGGGCCGCGCGGGCACTTAGGTCACAGGAGCTGACTCGTTCTGTCACATGGGACCCCAGGTCGCACTGTCTGATGGAAACCTTTTGAGCTCTCGGGGTTTGGAGTTGCCAGGAGAATTGGCAGTGAAGCGAATCTTGAAACCGGTTACTTATGTCCTGGCTGCGCTGTATTTCTTGGCGGACGCGGCTTTTCTGGGCGTTGCCAAGCCGATCTCGAACTGGTTTGCTAGGCATGTCGTGCTGAGGCGACTGCGCGCCTGGATCAGATCGTTGCGGCCGTATCCGTCGCTGGCGCTATTTTCGATACCGGTGATCATGCTGGAACCGGTCAAACCGGTGGCGGCTTATCTGGCTGCTACGGGTCAGATGATGAGCAGCGTTGTGACATTGATCTTCGGCGAGCTTCTAAAGCTCGTGTTGGTCGAGCGCCTGTTCAGCCTTACCCGGGACAAGCTGATGAAAATTCCAGCCTTTGTCTGGACGTACACAAAATTCCGCGAAGCCAAGGGATGGTTGGAAGCCACCGAGGCTTGGCAATCCATTCGCGCAATAAGCAAGGCCGCCCGCCAATTTCTAGCCGAGATGAAACAATCCGCGACGGTCGCGTTTCGACAGTCTTGAAAGACCGCGGTCGGGGCCAATCCGAGGGAGTCTGAACGAGGCGGCAGGGCCTGAGCGGGGCGCCCATGATGTCGCGGAGCTGACCAAAACGTCTGTCGGGCCAAAAGCGCCAATGAAGGTCCGGTTCTGGCGCAAGGCCGGCTGGCGCAGTACGTCGATCGATAAGTTACCCATGGTGCCGGATAGTGTGGGAAAACACAAATTCCTCTTTGTGTATGCTGTACCGATCCTGAATCTCGGCCTCGTCGGCTTCAAGGACGGCCCTCAAGAAAGAAACTTCTAGCCGGCTTTGATTTTGCAATAGTCTTACGTGATGCCGCGCCCGTATTATGCAGACCGAATGATACTTCGGACAAGAGGTTTTTGCGCGATCTTGGCAGAATGGTAACAACGGAAGGATGATCGACCGACCGCATCCTGACGTATGCCGACCCTCAAACAGATGGAAAAGCTGGCCTGGAGCCGAAGCCGACACAGCTAGGGGAAGGGATATTGCGATCTATGGGTTGCTCGACGGTGCATGCAATTCCCGACTAGAGAGGGCATCCGTGAGACGACGGCAATTCATCCATCTTCTCGGCATAGCAGCGGCATGGCCGCTGGCCGTGCAAGCCCAGAAGAGGGCGGGCGGAGATCGCGTCGCCCGGATCGGCGTGCTCTGGCACGCCGGCAGCGAGGACGAGGAGCGCGAGTATTATTCTGTGCTGATGCAGGCGTTCAAGGATCTCGGCTACGTCGAGGGCAAGAACGCCGAATTCCTCCACCGTTATCCGGCCGAACGCATCGAACGGTTTGAGCAATTGGCAAAAGACCTTGTCGACAGCAGGACGTGATCCTAGCGGTGAACATTCGTGGCGCTGCCGCGCTGAAGCAGATCACTCGCGCCACGCCGGTGGTGTTCGTAATCGCCGCCGACCCCGTCGCCGCCATGCTGGTCGACAGCCTCGCTCATCCCGGCGGCAACATGACCGGCCTCTCGCTGATGCATAGTGATCTCTCCGGCAAGCGCGTGGCGCTCCTGAAAGAGGCAGTACCCGGCTTGAAGCGCGTGGCCTTCGTGATCGATCCGAGCGATCCCAACTCCCATCAGATCGGCGCCGCCAGGAAGACCGTCGAAGCTTTGGGTCTTTCGTCAGGTGAAGTACGGGTTTCCGGACCGGAAGCCGTACAAGAGGTGTTCGCCGAGATCGCGAAGGAAGGCTACGATGGCGCGATGATCGGCGGCTCAATGTTCTTCAACGAGCGCCAGCGCGTCGGCGCCGCAGCGCTGGCCAACAAGGTGCCCACCATTTCCCTGATCGCGGAGGCCGTGCCCTACGGACTGTTGATGTCCTAGGCCCGGACTTTCCTGAATTCTTCCGCCGCGCCGCCGGCTATGCCGACCGGATACTGAAAGGCGCCAATCCCGCCGACCTGCCGGTCGAGCAGCCGACGCGGTTCCGACAGGTCCTCAATCTGAAAGCGGCGAAGACGCTGGGACTGACCATCCCGCAATCACTGCTGGTGAACACGGACGAAACGATCGAGTGAGCGCGGGCAGGCGAACCCCACCGCGGAGCGGGGCGGTGGCGGCGTGGTCGCAAGCTGAGAGCGTCGCGCCTGTGCTATACCTAAATCCGGGAAGCGCGGGGCGCCGCCGGTCACGCTTGCGACGATCGACGTCGCGCCGAACGGCCTGCGACTGTCATCAGCAACGTGCCCAGAGGAAGGCATTCGAGGTCGAGCCCGATCGTCGCGATGTTCGCGCCGAGATCTCCGGGGCGCACTTCAAATCCGGATGTCCAGAGGGCATCGAACAGTTCGCTCGGGATGAGATGGACCTGCCGGAGGTTTGACGCCTTTGGATTGCGGCGCGCCAGGTACCGGTGTCGCACGAAGGGTCCACAATGCGCATCGCCTTCGATGCCATGGCCGCTCCTCAGAGTGATGGAAAGCCGAGACGTCTTGCTGAAGCGATGCTTGCCGTCGACCGAGACGGCGACCACCGCACCGTTCGGGGCGGGGTCCTGCAGTTCAGGATGCCGGATTTCTGACTCAGGCACGTTCGCCGAACGGCCAATTCAATTGGACGATCTTGAGATTCAGGATGACCGCGAACGTCACCCAAAATAGGTAGGGCAGCAGAAGCCAGACCGACAAGCTCGAATAACGGCCGACCCCGAGCATGAGGGCCGCGATCGAAAGCCAGAGAAAAGGCACTTCGATAAGGGCCCAGTCCGGTCTCTTTAACGCGAAGAAGAGCGGGCTCCAGAGCATGTGCAGCACGATGTTGACGCCGAACAGCGCTAGAATCAAAACGCGTCCCGGATCGTCGCCCACGGCGTTCGTCCAAGCCAACACGCCCGAACATGCGGCCAGAGCCAAAATGACCGTCCAGGCCGGCCCGAAGACCCAGTTCGGAGGATTCCATTGCGGCTTGCGTAGGGATGCGTACCAAGTTCCAACCGTCGTGGTCCAGCCTCCGACGGCCAGGACAAGAATTGCGGTGACGCTCGCTACTATAATTGGGATGGCCAATTGACACACTCGAATAGGAACGGACGGGAGGCTCTTAGAGAAGGACTGCTTCCAGAAGTTCTCTGGGTCGGTAGGGCTTCAGCAGAAACGAAGCATCCTGCGGAATATAGGGCGGTGAACGACCGGATATCATGACGACGTTGATATGCGGAAACTTGCGTTTCGCATATTGGGCCAATTGGACGCCAGACATGCCGCCCGACAGGGAGACGTCCGTGACCAACGCCTTGAGTTCGGTTCCAGTGGAGGCGACCACAAGTTCCGCCGCCTCCGCCGAGGTGCATTCGATCACCTCCAGGCCCTCATCCTTCAGCAGATCGGCCAAAGTCTCTCTTTGAAGGGTATCGTCCTCGACGACCAGAGCGGTGAAATTCACGCTGGATCTCTATCTTCGCGGGCTAATCCGCCAAGTTGAGAATTGTTCACGTCCGGTTGGGCCGGACCGCGTGGACGACATCCGGGGAACAAGAAGGATGTCCGCGCATTTTCCGGTTGCGGCCCATGTCCATAGGCCGTTACCTATGGCGCGCGGTATTTCAGCGATGTTTGGAGGAGGGCCCGCGCGCTTCGGAGCCGCGGTGAAACCCAGCTGTCCCTATCGTTTCTGCCGCGGCTGGGTCTGCGAGAATCATCCCCATCTCCCGCGTCTGAGGGCTGCCAATGCGGGGCCGGTATGCCGCGCGAGTGCAACCGGGCGGAAGGACACGAAGAGCCGGATACTTCCAACATCATGTTGTCCAGGACGCGACGAGGGAGATGCTGCGCTTCTTCCTCGAGCATTCGCACCCGGGTTAATCGGGGCTTACAAGGCGCTCAGGTCCGCCCGGCACGTCGCCGAATTTCCGGATCAGCTTGGCGTCGCCGACATCGCCGCTCGCGGGATTCCCGCTGCGGCGGATGGCGGCGCCTACGCGTGCGTGCTGATGCCGTTGTAATAGTCGGCGTAGGATTTCAGAATTCGGCGCAGATGCGTCTCGCCCAAGACAATGATGTGGTCCACGCATTCACGCCGGATCGATCCGATCAGCCGTTCGACAATGCCATTCTGCCAGGGCGAGGCCGGTGCGGTAGGCTTGTCCCGGACGCCATGGCGCGCACTCGGCGCGTGACTACGCGGCCTTAGATCCGGTCGCTATCGCGATCGAGGTACTGCGGAGCATCATCCCAGGGAAATGCCTCCGTGATTTGACGCGCAACCCATTCTACCGTCGGACTTGCTGTGACGTTGATCCAGACGAGGCCTCTGCGGTCGAGCCGGACGATGACGAAGGCATAGAGCAGGTCGAAACCGATAGTTGGAACAACGAATAGGTCCATGGCGGCATGCCCGGCGCGTGGTTATGCAAAAAGGTCCGCCATCCCTGGCTAGGCGGCGCCCACCGTTCGACCATGTACTTGGTGACGCTCGACTGCGCGACCTCAAACCCGAGTTTGAGCAGTTCGCCGTGGACGCGCGGCGCGCCCCAAAGCGGGTTTTCGACGCTCATCTGCCGGATCAATACGCGCAGCTCCGTGTCGATCTGCGGTCGCCCTCCCAATGGACGCGACTTCCAACGCCAGTAGCAGCGAAAGCCGGCCCTGTGCCACCGCACGAGCGTCTCCGGCCGGACGTTCGTAAGGACCTTCAGGATCGACGGAACCCAGCGGTCCACCTGGATAAGGAACCAGCGATCATCGTTCGTGAGCCGGACGCGACCATGGAGCCTGCGCCTCAAGGCAATCAACTGGCGTCGAAGCACCGCGTTCTCAGGTTAGCCGCACCTTCGACTTGAACGGCGAGGTCATGACGGCCAGAACGAAACAGAGCACCCCGATCATTCGGCCAGCTTAGGCGATAACATCACGTCATCAACTCGAATAAGGTTTTCCGTACACACAGCGCGTTCAGCTTGATATCTGGCCTTCGCGCGTTGGATTCCCAGCCTTGCATAATTGTCTTGCCAGACAAGTCATTGACTGGCCATGCCCATCCCCGACCTCGCTTCAATAACCCTATATCCAACATTAAATTCTAGGTCTCAAATCAAAAAAGTTCAATCACCTGGCGTTTATTGCTCTCGCGCAACTGACGTTAAGCCAGAAGTTAATTCGCTGCCCTGCAAGGATCAAGGTCAGGATGTTACTTCGGACGCCTGCCTCGAGGAGCGAACACAATTCCGTTGGCGTCAGCTGCTTTGCGCAGGAGACCGGCTTTCTTCAAGGCGTCCGCTTTTTCTGGTCCCGGCGGCATCAATCTGGCGGCCTCGAGTGCGGCTTCAGCCTCCGCATCCAGGTCCTCAGATGATTGCATGCGACCTTTAATCGCCCAACTGGACTGAGGATGAATCCGAATAACCAGCCGAGCACCGCACGAAAGCTCAAGGCCATATCTGTTCACCAGGCGATTGGCCTTCTCGACGTTGCATCGTCTGCAAAGACGAGCGGCTCGAGTCCATTGAAAGTCCCGTCTTTGCCGACGAAATAAGCCCGATACTCCACCCCGATGGTCCCCTTTCGGATGGGTGTAACCCTAGCCGCAAAAGAAAGTTCTGTGCGGTAGCGGACTCATTTGCGAAGCTTGAAGTGCCGTCACACGGCGCTGGTGTGCCCCGGCTGCGTCGAGCATATGAAATGGCCGCGTATTTCAGTGGGATCTGCGGTCTTGGTCGCCACGAATTTCAGGGTCGGTCGCTACACCGTCTCGGTGATCGCCTTGCATAGCGGATGTCATTCTTCTGCCCCTTCGAGTAAGGGCGAACATACTTCGCCGCAATCAGCCGGGCATCAGTACCATAAAGTTTGCGACTGAGATGATGCGTGCCACGCAGGCTTCCATCCGGATCAGACACGGCGGTATGTTGGCAAAGCGGGCGTCAACCTTGCCACGCGACCACTTCTAACCCAACCTAATCGAAGCGCTATGATCCTAGCTCGTACATACGTTTCGGTTCGTGGCACGTTTGTTAGTGCCGGATATATCTTGCCCGCAGTGAGGCGGACGAGATATTCGCTTGATTAAGCCGAGGCCGCCGCACAGGCGGGCTTTACCACGTTGGCTGCGTTGATGCGCCTCGAGGCGAGTTCGGCTGCGATGAAGGCACCGACGATCAGTACCGCACCGATGAAGCCGAGGCGATGCGCGTCGGCCAGGTGGATGCCGACAGCGCCGACTACGCCGCCGAGGGAGAGGCCCAGATAGGAAAACGAGTTGTTCATGCCTAACAACACCGGGGCTGCCTGCGGCGCCACGGTGACGAGGCGATGCTGCTGTGGTGCCAGATAGCCCCAGCCACAGGCGCCCCAAATGGCAATCGCCACCGCCGCGGTCCACAGGTTGGCGCTGGTCCAGGGAAACAGCAAAGTATTCACCGATTGAACCGCCAACAGCAGAAAGATGACCTTCCGGCCCCCGATGACATCGATGAGCCGGCCGGAGAGCAGGTTCATCAACGTGCCGGCTGCACCCCAGAGCACCATCAGCGCGCCGAGCACCATGCCATTGCCCGCGATGGCACGATCGAACACGACGGTGAAATAGGTGTAGACCGTAAAGACCCCGGCCATAGTCAGAAGCGTGGTGAGCAAAGTCAGGCCAATCCGGGGATCCGCGAGCGGCGCAAGCCGCTGCTTGAGGCCGACCTTGGGCGGCAGCGGGACTTCAGGCAGCATGGTCCAGACGCCGGTCCCGGCAACGGCGGCAATGGCGGCCACGAACGCCATCGTCCAGCGCCAATCGCCAAAGTTGCCGATCAGCGCGCCGATCGGTGTGCCCAGCGCGGTTGAGCCGGCCAATCCGGCGGCGACCACCGAGAGTGCGAAGCCGCGCCGCTCGGGCGTTACCAGCATCGCGGCAGCACCCGTTGCCGTCGGCGCAAACATCGCCGCGCTTATCCCCGCCAGCACGCGCGTTGCCATCGCAAGACTATAGGTCGGCGCCAGCGCGGTCGCGAGGTTGGCGACCACGAACAGCGCCAGGCTGCAGAATAGCAGGGATTTGCGCCGCACGCCCGCTGCCAAGACAGCAATCGTCGGGGCCAACAGGGCGTAGGTAATTGCGTAGATCGTCGCCATCTGTCCGGCGGCTTCGATCGACACGTCGAAGCTCTGCGATATTTGGGGCAATACCCCCGCGACGACGAAACTGTCGGTTCCAAGCGCGAACATACCAGCAGCCAAAACGAGCAAGCGGCGATCCATATCGGCGTCCTTTTTATAGTTTCATGACGCAACTATAGTCTAGATAGTTGCGTGACGCAACTGGCTGCGCTATGTTGAGTGCATGTATCGAAAACGCTTCACCGGCATGAACTGCTCGATCGCCCGCGCCCTGGACGAGGTGGGCGAATGGTGGAGTCTGCTGATCGTGCGCGAATGCACCCAGGGGCGCCGCCGCTTTGACGAGTTTCAGAGCGAACTCGGGATTGCGCGCAACATCCTCACCGCCCGGCTGGAGCGGCTGACGGAGCTTGGAATTATCGAGCGATTTCCGCTGGAGGATCGCGCCAATACGGATGGCTACCGGCTGACTGTCAAGGGCGAGGAGCTGTATCCCGTCATCGTGGCCTTGATGCAGTGGGGCGATCGCTGGCTTTGTCCCAGTGGAAAGCCGCCGACGAAATTGGTGGAAGACGCGACCGGCAAGACGGTCGAAAAAATCACCGTAAAGGGGTCAAAGGGAAGCGCATTGTCGTATCGCGATGTCCGTTTCGCGCCAGGACCCGGCGCAACCGCGACGACGATGGCCGTAATCGAAGAACGCAATCGCCGTGTGCTCGGCAAGGGCGGGCAATAGATCGCGTTAATCTACCTGGCGCCCACCTGCGGTTGAGGCATCCGAACCAGGCGCCAGCTCAAAAAGTTTGCAACCAGTCCGGCCGGTGATCGACCCAACCAACGTTGCCGCACTTCGTACATTTCAGGTGGGCGAAGATGTCGTGCCACAGCCATTCGGGAAGGCCATCGAGCGCAATTCTGGCGGTGTGCCAGCACCGCCGGCGCGGATCGCCGACAGGAGGGCCAACGCAACAGACTAAAAGCCATCCGCCCGAGCGGTTGATGGGCTTCCGTTGGTCCAATGGTTCAGTCCGAGAAATGGTTTGGGCGCCGGGGCATGACACATCGAAGCGACCTGCAAATTATCAATCTGTTGGAGGAGGAAGCGGCGCCGAGCACCGGGGGTCCCTACGGCGCTTGGGGTCATTTTGCGTAGCCATCTGAGCCACGCAATTTTTCGGTGGTTTGCGATCGGTTTTGAACACGCGCTCGACGCCGAGGTTCATCGCCCGCAGTGTGAACATATGGGCGAACATCAGCCAGGCCGGTGAGCCGGCCGAAGCCAGCATCAAATGCTCTACGGCGTCTTGCCAGTGGTTGGTCGTGTTGGGCCTTGGTCAGCTTCTGAATGTCGCGGGCGGCATCTTCCAGAGTGACCAGCTTGCGGCCGTCGGCAAGCTCTATGGGCTCGTGGAAAGCTCAATGCCGCCAGCCGTCTTTGTCGATCTCGATTTTAAAGCGGGCGCGCGGACCTTCCCATGGCGCGTCGGGTGGTTCTCGCACACCAAGTGCAGTCCTTGCATTTCATTGGATCACCCCACGCGGAGTAGTTCTCACGCGCGCCGTTGCGCTTGCCGTCGTGTCCGCTCGATCCCGTCATTGATCTCGTAATGACAGGCCTCAACAGCCAGCTCCCGCGTTCGAAAATGCGGCGGACCTTGGACGATCCGATTGCCAGGAAAGATGTTCCAACGCCAAAGGCCTGGTTCGACCTCCTGCACATCGTAATCAACGGTGCGATGTTTCACTAGGTACGCTCCCTGCCACAGGAAAGTTTACAATAGCACATTTTCGCAGAGACCCGATGGATTTTACAGCTGCCTTGCAGCGATCGACCGTCATCCGATGCTGTGGGCTGGCGCATGAAGCGTTCGGCGGTCGCCGGTTAGCTTCTCCACGTAATCGTCGATGGCCTTGGTTAGGTCGTCATGCGGTACGCCGGCCTTCTTGTTAAAGATCAGATAGTGCCGGATGCGCCGAAGCTCCTCGAGGTCCGCGGCGACGGCTTGTGCGTGTTCCTCCTCACGCCACTTGCGCTCTTTCTCCTGCCGGAATGCTTTAACGGCCGCTCGGTTTTCAGTCTTGGTCAAGCCCACACCGAAGCGATGCCGGCGCCGAGATGCAAATTATCAATCCCTTGGGGCAGGGAGTGTCGTCGAGCCACCGGCAGTCGCGGGTGTTGAGAAGTTGGCCGTTAGTCTAGGGGGCGTCGGCTGTGCAAACGCTTTCCGTCGTACCAGCGGCCAGTTTGAGGGCGACCGTCTTCCCCGATGCGCGCATATTCCACTAGGGTCGCTCGTTGCGTTACAAAGGCGCGCCCCCTCGTTGCGAGGCAGCTTTTTAGAAGAGCACCCCTTTACGCGGGGCCGACCAGGGCCTCGGCGGCGTTGGGGCTGGGAATTAAGCTAGATTCTCACAAATCAGTTTCGTACGATCACGTCACCCGCGCGTTAGGGACAGCGGTCTGGGAAACCCTGCAACGGCGATTTGGTACGCCCATTTGCAATACGGGGGTCAAGAGCTGACTTAGTCGTTCACAGGCGAGACCACCTCCATTCAGCGACGCTTCTTCATCGCAGTTTCCAGACCCTGGCGAAGAGACGCCAGGGTATAAGGCTTCACGATGAACGTCGCGCCCAATCGCGCGGCTTCAGATTGCACTCCGCTGTCACCTGTTGCGAGAACTAGGCGTAGATCGGGCCAGCGCGCGTAAACGTCCCTTGCGAGCTGCAGACCGGAGACTCCGGGAAGGCCAACATCCGTGAGTAAGATGTCCACGGGGCCCTCCTCCAGGATATTCAGGGCCTCTTGCGCCGTGCTGGCCTCTTTTACCTTGCATCCAATATCGCTCAGCATCTCCGTCGTCGTAAGGCGGATGAGGTCGTCGTCTTCGACGAGCAACACGGCTGCGGCCTTGAAGGTCTTTTCGTTTGCCAAGTGTTGCGATCCCTGAGCGACGCGCCTTTGAGCTTGATTGGACAACACGTGTCTGATTTTCCGGGCGAGCGCCTCGCGCGTGTAAGGCTTGGCTAGGAGCTCCACCCCTGGATCGAGCCGCCCGCCGTGCACGATGGCGTTCTGAGTATAGCCAGATGTGAAAAGTACGGCGACGTTGGGCAATCGTTCCTTGGCTTTTCGCGCCAAGTCCGGGCTGCGCAGCGTGCCAGGCATCATGACGTCGGTGAAGATAAGGTCTATCGGGATGCCGCTATCGACGACGACGAGTGCGCTCGCCGCATCTCGCGCCTTGACGACGCGGTAACCGAGCTCGGTGAGCATCGCGACCGCGACCTCGCGAACTTCATCGTCATCCTCAACCACGAGGACGGTTTCCTCTCCGCCTTTAACCTCGCCGGACGGAGCCCCGACCAGAATGTCTTCGCTTGCCACCTCTCGCGGGAAGTACATCTTCACCGTCGTTCCGGCACCTACCTCGCTGTAGATTTTGACATGTCCGCCGGACTGCTTGAGGAAGCCGTAAACCATGGCGAGGCCCAGGCCCGTGCCCTTGTCCTCTGCCTTGGTTGTGAAGAATGGCTCATAGACCCGTTCCAGGATGTCCGGCGGAATGCCAGTGCCCGTATCGGTCACCGCGATCATCACGTATTGTCCCGCAGACAATTCATCATGCTGGCGGACATATTCGTCATCGAGGAAGGCGTTGCTTGTTTCAATCGTCAGCCGGCCTTCGCCGTTCATCGCGTCGCGGGCGTTGATCGCGAGGTTCAAAACCGCATTTTCCAACTGATCTGGGTCGATGAGGCTATTCCACAGCCCACCCGCGACTACCGTTTCGACCTCGATCTCCCCACCCAGGGCGCGACGAAGCATCTCATCCATGCCTTTGATCAGACGACCGACGTTCAGCACCCTTGGTTCCAGCGGCTGTCGCCTCGCGAAGGCAAGCAACTGGGAGGCAAGTTTCGAACCGCGCGCAACACCTGCAAGGGCGCTTTGGACCCGCATCTCGGCCCGGGCATTGCCGGCGATATCTTTGCTCAGCAGTTGCAGGTTTCCACTGATGACCTGCAGCAAGTTGTTGAAGTCGTGAGCGACGCCGCCGGTGAGTTGCCCGATCGCCTCCAGCTTCTGCGAACGGATCATGGTCGCCTGAGCCGCTTGAAGCGCTGCTTCCGCCTCGCGGCGTTCGGTGATATCCCGCGTCACCTTGGCGAAGCCCACGAGCTGGCCGGCGTCGTCCCGGATGGCGTCGATCACGACGTGCGCCCAGAACGCAGTGCCGTCCTTTCGAACCCGTTGACCTTCGTGCTCCCAGCGCCCGTTTCGGGTTGCGGTCTCCAAGCCGATACGCGGCAACCCAGCGGCGCGATCGGCTTCCGTGTAGAAGTTGGAGAAGTGCCGGCCAATGATCTCTTCAGGGGCGTACCCTTTGATGTGCTGCGCGCCGGCGTTCCAGCTCGCCACGTGGCCATCGACATTGAGCATGTAGATGGCGTAGTCGGTAACGCTTTGAACCAGCATCCGAAACTGTTGTTCGCTTTCGCGCAGTTTTGCCTCGGCGGCCCTTCGCTCGGTCAAGTCGCGGGTGATTTTGGCGAAGCCGACAAGCTCCCCCTCGGGCGAGCGGATTGCGTCGATGACAACATGGGCCCAGAACTGCGTGCCGTCCTTGCGCACGCGCCAGCCTTCGCGCTCGAAGCGGCCGGTGCGCTCCGCCTCCGCCAGCGCAAGAGCAGGGACGTTCTGCGCCTGCTCAGCTTCAGTGTAAAAGGTCGAGAAATGCCGACCGATGATTTCATCCGCCTCATAGCCCTTGAAGCGTTTGGCGCCCGGGTTCCAGCTGGTCACGCGACCCCCGCGATCCAACATGTAGATCGCGTAATCAGTAATCGCCTCGATGAGGAGCCGGTAGCGGCCGTCGCTGGACTGGGCGGCTTCGAAGTGATTTTCCATACGAATCTTATCCCCGCCCCAGTGGGCGTGGGGACATCAATCTACTGAAACACAGCTCAATCGATTCGGTTCCATTGATTACCGGCGTGAATATGACTGAATTGTTGAATGGCCCGAAACCGTTGAATATCCACTTCCGGTCTAAAACGGAAGTCGGTCTACGGCACCTCCGACATGTTCTCAAGAGCTGACATCGTACATTACCCTCCGCGTCACTTCTCCACACCACCAACCGCCAGTGGCTCGGCGCCGGTCCCTACCGCAAGGTGGCGAGCGTGAAAGAGCTTTCGTTGCCGAATGACAAAGGCGGAAAGTCGCGCCGCGCGCGTCACGGCAAATTTAAAGTCGCAGGCTCCGTCTTGAGTGCTGAACAGGTCGGCAACCGAGCCGCATGCGAACGTGCCCTCGAGAAGGCGAAAGTGCGCGCCGGCGCCGGTCAATGGCCGACGATCATTGCAACTGATTTCTAGGAGCGCGGCTGCCAAAGCCGCCGCAACTTCTTAGCACCCTTTGCGAATGTCTTTGAACCCTGCGATCGAGCGCGACGTCCGCGGGATCTTTTTTCCGACGGGGTAACCACGGGCGGCGTCGTGGCCGAGATGTCGTCCACCGGTTTGGCCTTGACGATGACGGTCGTCGCACTTTGGGCAAATATCAGGTAGTTCTTCCGGCTCGCTCATGCGGTCTCGTGCGTCATTGCGAGGCAACTATGAGCAGCGAAAATCAAATGGTGGGTTAATGGAGAGATCGCCGCATCCCTGAATTACGAGTTCCGAACCATGGAACTTAATTCGGAAGCGCAGGGCTCGAGCGACTTGCATTGTAAATCGCGCGGAGATGCAGGGGTGCGGTCACGTCGAGGCGGTAACCGTGTCAGCGGACCCTCAGAAAGGCTGCTTTATAAGTGCCTGTGCACCTGGCCACGTCAACAATAGCGAGGTGCGTCGAGCCCTTTTGGTCGCAGAGGCGGATCTTGTCGATCGCTACGAACTGAAGGGTTCCGACCGATAACGATCCAACATGGAGTTGCGGTCGTGCGCACAACGATCGCCGTCTTGTCATCCTCCGGGCTTTTCAAGGACATCCTGCCGATCTGCTTCAAGGCGGGATCACTCGGCGAGAACGTGCCGAAGCGCGAGCCGACCCAGCAGCCACATGACCTCGACATTGCGTCCAGCCTCGCGCGGCGCGGCTATCTGCTCGCAGGACTTCTTCGAGGCTCGTTTCGAGTGGCCGGCGCTAGTCCGTTTCCCGCTTCGCCCATTCTGAGCATTTCAAGTCGACCAACCATCACCCGCCATCTCCAAACGTTCGGCAGGGCACCTTGAACGACGGAGTATTTAATGCCTCGATATTCCATGCTGACCTATCGACGCTGCGAATTGTCCTGGGTCAACGGAGTGCAGATCGGCGCAAAGTTCATGAAGCGGGTCGGGAAGAAAAAATAGCAGCGCAGGCGGTAACACCAGCGGGCTGGAAGGCTTGGGCAACTATACGTGGGAACCCAAAGGGATCGCTGGCGTTCGAGTAGAAGAAAAAAACTAGTCGAGATTAAGCCCCTCGATCGATCCGCGCACGAGAAGTTTGGCTCCCCTGTCGGATGCCTCTTGCAGGACGCAGTCGCGGCGCCACGTTCCGTCGATAGACGTCGATGCCATGCTCGAAGCTAACTCCTGGGTTTTCCAGTCGATCAAACCCATGCCGCCGACGCCCGAACGCATCATCGCCCCCCGAAAAGAGCTGCGCGGGCGCCCCATGATAAAGCGGCCGCCGTAGCTGCGCCTGCCGATCCGGGCCGGGTCACGCCACTCGCCGTGATCAAGCGATCGCCGATTTGCAGCGTCTGGACCGCGACCTCGCCATGATCGGTAAGGATAGCAGGCGACGGTGATATCGACCTGCATGCTCGCCGTTGCGGTCGAATGACCGGCGTTCGATCCGAAATGGGGGGCTCCGTCGTCGAACGTGTAATCCAATGTCACGTTGCTGCCGGGCGTGGCGTTGCTGTTCTGATAGCCAATGTGCTGCAGGAAGTTATCGACCAGCGCGGAGGTCGCGATGGTGACGTTGCTGGTGAAGGAAATCGTAAAAGAGTTATTGGCGACGGAGGCAGTGGCGAAGGTCTGCCCATTGATCTGCAGAACGTTGCCGGCACCTATGGTAATGCCGCTGGAGCCGTCGATATAGAATCCCTCATCCGGGTTGCCGCCGCCTTGCCGCTCAATCGTGAAGGTGGCTCCGGCATAGTTTCCTTCGCCGCCATTGAGCGAGTCGAGACCGGCGTCTGTGACGCTCAGGTCGGGATCCAGCACGGCGAAACCGTGCATGGAGACGCTCGGACCTGCATGGGCAAGGACCGGCGCGTCATTCAACGCGCTGACTGTGATGGCGGCCCGCCCGGGGATGGCGGCATTGTGAAAATCGTCGGCAGTAGCGGTCAGTTCGTCGTTGCCGTTGAAGTTCAAGTCCGGCGTGTAGATCAATCCGTTCGCCAACAACGTGGCATTGATTGCCTCCTCTGGCCGATGATGGTGATCGAGTTCGTGCCCTCGCCGCTGATCTGAGCGGCGGTCACGCCATTTATTACATCCGTTTGGACAAAGAGCGTGCCGTCGGAAACGTGCAGGAACAGACTGATGGGCAAACCAGAAGAACTCAGATCCACCACCAAGACGTCTGTGATCTGCAGAGTGGTGTCCTCCACCGCGTTTTGCGCAGATACACACGACGATGGGCGGGAGGGCCGATGGGAGGGTCGTTTACGAAGCTCTCGATGGGATAAGAGGGCATGAAATTATTGGATGCGACCGGCGAGCGAGACGCGCGCTGGGGCAGACTACGTGAAACGGCTTATGTACGTCTAACAGGCAATTGTTTGCTCAATATTTGAAAGTCGCGCAAATGCCGGGCCTGATGCGGAATGCAGCACACCCGGCGGGTGATCCGGGGATCAAAGTTTGCTTCGGCGGCCGAAGCTCGCCTTCAAGCCAGCCGATAACATCGTCGGCCTTGAGAGGATCGAGCCGGTCGCACTGCTCGCATCGCAGCGAGCGCAGCCCTCTATCGCCGGGAGACAACGCAAGACGCATCAGCGAACCGCACTGCGGACATCTTATGGCTTTAGGTCTCTGCTCCATGGTCGAAATTTTCTAACCGCGAAAGCCGCAAGTCCATACTAAAAATCGAGGCCCGAAGATAAGATTCTGCTGATCGTGATCTTGTGCGGCGCAAGGCCGGGACCACGCTGGTCGGCATGTCAGAAAGTGCACATTGAGCATCCCCCCGATTTCCATGATGCCATCACGCGATTATCGCCCGAACAACGGCGCGACGGTGCGGCCGTGAATGAGGCCGTCGATAGTGGGTCAGTTTGATTGCGGCAGGTTTACGCACTGGAAAAGGGCCAACTCCGGGCGCATATATTGGGCGGCATGGCAGCGCGAAACCGATGGGAAGCGGACATGAAATGCCCAGGGTGCGGGCGCACTGGCCATGCCCAAATGTCGGAAGATCACGCTCCGGGGGGCGGGGACTACGGGCGGTCCGTCGATAGCCTGTCCGAAGGTTTCAAGGTGGTTCACCGGAAACCAAGTCAGGATAGCGACATTGTTTGCGTCAAATGCAACATGAAGCCCGAGTGGATTTGATGACCCCAAAACGCGCCCTAGGGACCCCAACCAGCTCGCCAAGTCGATTATTACGACGGGGAACGAGCCTGACCGCGATCCTACGCCCGACGAACAGGTAAGGACCCGGCTGCGGTGGCAATGGGCAAGAAGGGCGGGAAGGCGCGGGCCGAGGCGGGGTCATTTTTCAAACCGACCCACTACCTACTAGCTCCTTTCCATCCCCAACTTAAGTGACTTCTCCCTTTTGATTTTGAGAGTGGTCCCGTTTAACGCACGGTCCGTTTGACCTAGGAACACGACTTTAAGTACCGCGCTTAGTCTAAGGCATCTGAACCAACGCATGCCTCTCAGCCCACACCTTTGTTGAAGTTGATCACCTCGGTCCAGTCCGGCCGCGGATCGACCCAACCAATGCTGCCGCACTTTGTACATTTCAGGTGGGCGCAGATGTCGTGCCACGGCCATTCGGGAAGGCTATCGAGCGAAATTCTGGCGTTGTGCCAGCACCGCGGGCGTGGATCGCCAACGGGAGGGCCAACGCAGTAGACTAGGATGGTCTTAAAGCCGCCTGCCTGTGCGGTCGACGGGCTTCCGCTGGTCCAATAGTGCAGTCGAGGAATTGGTTTGCGGCGCCAGGGCATAAGCACATCGAAGCGATCTCGGCGCCGAGATGCAAATTATCAATCTCTTGTAGCCGGGAACGGCATCGAGCCACCGGCGGTCGCGGGTGTGGAGAAGTTGGCAACGAGTCAGGCGAGGGCGCTGGGCCTAGCACTCATATCGGAGCATATTACTGGAGAGAGCTCCGGCCCAATCAACGGCGCGGTCGCGAAAGGAGCGGTCGCGTTAGCTCGTTCCCGGCACTCTCGAGCATAGTTCATCAGAGCTTCACAAGTTAACGTGTCGAGGACGCCCCTTGCCAGCCTTTCGGCTCTGTCGGCTTGTTCCTGCAGATATTGGATGGTCATCGTTGTACCTCATCGGCACAAGTTGAATCGAATGCCTTGGTTCCGAGTGTCCTCCTCGCAAGCTTAACGATCTGTGAAACGGGTCACTGTCTGGACGCGGCATTGGGACGCGGCGGTTTTGGCGTCCAGTCGCTGGAATTACTGCAGCCCAATCGACTTGTCTTCACGGAACATACGTGGTGGCTTGCGCCTTTTAGTGCGTGACACCAGAAGAACGGCAGGCCCGCAGCGTACTGAGGCTGAAGGAGGACATCCTTGACCGGGTGAGCAGTATGGAAGCTGTCTTGCACGCACTTTTCCTATCGGAAGGACGCACTGACATTGCATTGGCTCGGCTTCGTGTGTTGGCCGACCTGCTCGCTCTGAAGGGCACGCCGTCCGCCTACCTCAGCTCATTTTTAGCCCAGAACCGCGTTGCCGATTTGGAACCTGATGCTGCATCAGGAGGCGGTGACGGCAGCCAGTAGACCACCCTAGCCAACATTATTGAGTCCGCGGTTTTGGTGCCCGGTAAAGCAGATAGTATGCGCAGAGCGCAGCCGCGTGATTTGGGGGGACCATGACCACCCAGCGAAAAAGGCCCAACCGTTTGACCGCGGGCGCAAACGAGCAACCCGCAGGTAAATTCCCAATTCATCTATTTCCGGTTCAAAGCGAAATTCAGAATTTAGAAAACGATCTAGATGCCTTCAACGAACGGATCATCGAACTTGAGAAGGAAGGTCATCGTGGTCATGCGATGGAAGTTTTAAAGGCAAACGCCATCGATTTGGCCCGCAGGATTGACGAGCTTCGCAGTTTGCTGGTTGAATCCCGATAAGGAGCCACCCGCCAGTGGAAGTGACCACAATGCGCTTCCATCGGGTTGACAGCCGGTCGCTGCCTGCGCGCTTTCAGTACCTCGAGGATGCCGACTCCTGAATCAGGAGAACGATATGTATCGCCGCGATTTTATCACTTGCTCCGCCCTTGCGGCCTTGGCCATGACCCTGCCGGCCCTTGCGGACACCAAGCCCCTGAAGCCCATGCGCCTGCTGATCCTTGGTGGCACCGGCTTCATCGGCCCGCACCAAGTCCGCTACGCGTTGGCCCGGGGACACCACGTTACAGTCTTCAACCGCGGTCGTCATAAGGAGGCTTGGCCCGGTCCCGTCGAGGAGCTGCTCGGCGACCGCAACGGCGACCTCAAGGCGCTGGAAGGTCGCGACTGGGACGTCTGCATCGACAATCCGACCTCGCTGCCGGCCTGGGTTCGCGACGCCGCTGGTGTGCTGAAGGGGCACATCGGCCAATACGTCTTCATTTCGACCATCTCGGTATATGCCGCCAACGACAAGCCAGCCGACGAGACCGCCCCCCTCGTGACCTACAATGGCGACGACCCTATGGCCGAGACGATCAAGTCGCTCGGCGCCAACCCGCGGCTCTACGGCCCCCTGAAAGCGCTGAGCGAAAAGGAGGCGCAGACCCGGTACGGCGAGGCCACCACGATCATTCGCCCGAGCCTGATCGTGGGGCCAGGCGACGAGACTGACCGTTTCACTTACTGGCCACTGCGGCTGTTGCGCGGCGGCGAGATTCTGGCGCCGGGCGACGGCAGCGACCCGGTGCAGTTTATCGACGCCCGCGACCTCGCCGAATGGACCATCCGCGTGGCCGAGCAGCGGACCACCGGCGTGTTCAACGCCACCGGTCCCGCTAACTCGACCACGATGCAGCGGATGCTGGCCGGGATCGCGCAGGGCATCGAGGTCGATTCCAAACTCGTCTGGGCACCGACGGACTTCCTGAAGGCGAACAACGTCTCCGCTTGGAGCGACATGCCCGTGTGGATTCCCGGCCGGGGCAGCACCTTCGGCTTCCACCGTCGCGACTTCAGCCGCGCTGTCGCCGAAGGCCTCACTTACCGCCCGCTGCCACTCACTGCCGCCGAAACCTTGGCCTGGTTCCGCTCGCTGCCCTCAGAGCGTCAGGGCAAGCTCCGCGCTGGCCTCACCTCCGAGCGCGAAGCCGAACTGTTGGCGATGCTGAGAGCAGACGCGATGAAATGACGGATCAGACCTGCGGCACGTCGCCTATGAATGTCGTGACGCTCACTTCCGCTCGCGGCGCGCTTGAGACATGCCAACTGTATCGAGCGATTTGCTTTTGCAAGGGCTGCAGCTTGTCCACGTGTTCCGCTTGCCTGTGCAAAACGCTAAGCGACAGGCGAGGGAGCCGCAGCGGACACCGAGGAGGCTCGGCAGATCGCATCCGGACGCGATTGGCGGAATCTGCGCTTCGCGGTCTGCAATGCCCTGGACACGCCGGAGGCCCACGTTTTCGGCGATATCTTCTTTCGGTCCGAGCCGGTTGCGATCAAAGTAGGAAGGCGAGCGGCGAAGCGGAGATGACGGGGAACGCGAACGGTTCTCGTTGGTTCTTTGCTCATGACCGTCTCGCTCTCCCAACTCCTCGAGGATTCGTTCCAGATCGCCTGGGAGTACCTTGAGCGGAGCGGCGAACTGGGGGACGGCGCTTCGGCAAGCCGGTTTCTCAGCGACCTCATCGAGACCATGATCCGTCGGGGCCAGCGCAGCCGGCTGGCACTGTCCAACCGGGCCATCAGCGCCTACCAACGTTCCCGCTCGTCAGGTGACGCAGGCTCAGAACGGGTGCGTTCTCCCGCCTAAAGCGTTTCGTCGGCGAACCTCAAAATCAGGAATCACGAAATGTCAGCAAACGACGGCGATCTCGTCGACCGGATGGCGAACAAGCATTCGGTCTCACCCGCGGCGGTGCAGGTCGTGCTAGCGGCTCTCCGGAGCGGAGGCGGCCGGATGGCCCAATTCAGCCACGCCGAGTTCGGCGGGATGTCGCAGTGGTCGCCGGGCATGTCGATGGTCGGCGAGATATTCAACACGCAACTCAAGGCCAAGCTGGACGCACCTGCAGCGACATCGCGGCCCATCTGGACACTTCGGAAAGCGGGGCAGGCGCGGGAGTGGACGTCAGTTATCGTTCACAGACCCGGACGGAGAATTGGTGGCCGTCCGGATTGGGGAGGCCGGCCGCGGTCGGTGCGCAGAACGATATCCGATATGCGGTTTTTCCCAAGCCCCGGCGGCTGGTGATCGACGATCGGGGCACCGTCTCGGTATATGACACCGGATCGCATCGGGTTTTCGGCGTCGCGCAGGCTCAAAGCGCCGATCGGACGCTGACATTCACCAGCCAGGACGGGCTTGTGAGAATTGCGGACCTGCCGAAGGTCTCTGGCTGACCGAGGTTCTCGGCACCTCAACCGTGCCGCGGCCATCTTTGTCACCTTCAGATCAGATATTCATCGCGACGACCCCGCCGCCTTCGGCTGCCTCAGGTCCTTTTCCCACGGACCGGCCGTCCAACAGCGGCGATGCGGCGCGCTCTGCGGCGACGAAAGATTCGAACGCAGGTTCGGTTCCCGTCCTCCTCCTTTCGCGCCTTGCCGGGGTTGTAGACCCATGCGGCAGCGTCGAGAGGCGAAGTTCGCCATCGAACCCGGGAAAGTATTCTTTCGCGATCGAATCCGGGCCCTTCGTGAACTCGTTCTCGCGACGGAACATTCCGGTCGGGCACTTGTTCGCCCAGTTCCCCACGGCGAACCTGTAACTCCCAAGCAGGCGTTTGTTCACATAGGTTCTGCTGATGTCACCGTCCGATCCAGTCAGGAGCCCTCACGATCGACGCCAACGAAGGCTATTGCTCGTGCTGGCTTTGGGATTTGTTGTTTTCGGCGCCGCTGCGGCCGCCCTGTTCTACGTCGTGCAGCCCGAGACCCTCCGGATCGCCGTCGGACCCGCAGGCAGCGACGATCATCAGGTGGTCCAAGCGATGGCCGAGGCTTTCGAAGAGGAAAGCAGGATGGTCAAGCTCTCCCCGATCACGACGGAAGGAGCGGCCGAATCCATGACCCTGCTGGGCGCCGGCAAAGCCGACCTGGCAATCGGTCGCGGCGACCTTAACATGCCTGCCGACGCGCAGACACTGGCCGTCCTGCGGAAGAACTACGTCGTCCTTTGGTCGCCCTCCGGGCGACCGGGCAAAGACTCCAAGAAGAAGGTCACCGGCAGGATCGGAGAGATCGCCGATCTCGCGGGTCGCAAAGTCGGCATTATAGGACGGACCGGAGCCAATCTCGCACTCCTGCGGACGATTCTAGTGGGCTCCGGAGTGGAGCCGGACAAGGTAGCGACGGTCCAATTCGGGACCGAAGAAATCGAAAAACTTGCGCAAGACGCCTCTCTCGATGCCTATCTCGCCGTCGGTCCGCTCGACAGCAAGATCACTGCCGCCGCGATCGCCGCGACTTCGCGATCGCGCGGAACTCCGAAGTTCCTTCCGGTCGAAGCATCCGAGGCGATCGCTCTGAACAACGCCCGCTACGAAGCCGAGGAAATTCCGGGCAGTGTCTTCAACGCGAAACCGGCATGGCCGGCGGACAAGGTCGACACCATCAGCGTCAACCATCTCATCCTGGCCAGAAAAGAACTGTCAGAAGCAAAGGCGGCGGCCTTCTACCGGCAGCTTTTCGCTGTCCGCGACTCGATCGCACAACGTGTCGCCGGCGCGACGCACATCACGAAGCCCGAGACGGAGAAGGAGGCGGAGCCCTCCGTGCATCGGGGTGCCGCGGCGGTCATTAACGGGACCGAGCGGACCTTTCTGGACAAGTACAGCGACTACTTCTGGTTTGCCTTGCTTCTTCTTTCCGGGGTCGGTTCGGCCGCCGCCTGGCTGCGTCGTTATCTGAATCGGGACGACCGGGACGACACCACCAGCCATCGCAACCGGATTCTCGCCGTGGTCTCGGAGCTTCGCAATGCCGGGTCGGAACAGGACATCCTAACATTGCAACAGGAAGTCGACGCGATCATCGGCGAAACACTCAAGTGCTACGATGATGGAGCGCTCGAACAAGATGACCTGGCCGCATTCGGACTGGTCCTTGAACTGTTCGATCATGCCGTCGCCGAACGGCGAGCGACGCTGCAGAGCGACCCTGCGGATCAAGCAAAATCTCCGGGTCCAACCCTTGCTTCTCGCCGGTAGGCGCACCGGGCAGGTGTCATTGTCGGAAACTCAATCCGGCTAGTAAGTGGAGGCGAATTAGGTGATGCTCTTGGTTGATGAGAGATGTTTTTAGCCTGATTTGGTTGGCGCTGATCGGATTGTTCCGATCGCGAGTGTCGCTGCAAGTTGAGATCTTGACGCTTCGTCATCAACTCAACTTGGCACAAATTGCACAAGCCCTCACTTAAAAATCCTGTAAGCTCAGTCGATCAAGGATCAGAATTACTATTGTCTTGCGCTGGTATGCGTCATGGGCGACGCAATCACAGGAGGCAGCATCGGGCCGGCAAAAAACTGGCGACTTGGGAAGGACTGCAGGAAACAGCATTGGGTTCGTCAACATCCGAACTGATTTGCGGAGGTCCATGCGTTATAGCAAATACTTGCTTGAAACCGCCGCGATCGCAGTTTTGGTCAGCGGCTACATCGGTCTTTCGACAAGTGCAATTCCCCAGGGTGCATCACCGCCGCCGAGCGGCGCAACAATTCTGCCGACGCCCGCACCGCCTTTCAATGGCTTGATCGGGCGCAAGGCCAGCGAATCCAGGCCGGACTTCCCCAAAGCGGTGACGGCCCCGAAAGGTGCCCCCAAACGTCCTGCTGATCATGACCGACGACACCGGCTTTGGGGCATCAAGCACCTTCGGAGGTCCGATCCCGACGCCGAACCTCGAGCGGGTTCACCAGAACGGGCTTTGCTACAACGGATTCCACACCACTGCGCTGTGTTCGCCGACACGGGCCGCGCTTCTCACCGGCCGCAACCATCACAGCGTTGGCTTCGGCAACATCTCCGAGTTCGCCACGGGGTACCCCGGCTACAACTCGATCCTTCCGAAGAGCGCCGGCACGATCGGCAACGTCCTCGTCAACAACGGATATAATACGTCTTGGTTCGGCAAGAACCATCTGATCCCCGACTGGCTGGAGAGTCCGGACGGCCCCTTCGACCAGTGGGCGGGTGGGTTGGGCTTCGAATATTTCTACGGTTTCCTCGGAGGCGACACCGATAACTGGCACCCAGCGCTGTTCGAAAACACGAAGCCGGATTCTGCCTCCCGTGGGAGACCCGAACTACATTCTGATCCACGACATGGGCGACCGCGCGATCAACTGGATTCGCACGCAGCATGCCATCGCGCCCGACAAACCCTTCCTCATGTACTTCGCACCCGGCAACGGTCACGCGCCGCATCATGCGCCGAAGGACTGGATCGCCAAGTTCAGGGGCAAGTTCGATGAGGGCTGGGACAAGCAGCGGGAGGAGACGCTCGCGAACCAGAAGAAGCTGGGAATCGTGCCGGCCGAAACGGTACTGACGCCCCGGCCGAAGGACATCCCAGCGTGGGATTCGCTGAACGCAGACCAGAAGAAGGTCTACGCGCGAATGATGGAGGTGTATGCGGCCGCGGTCGCGCAGAGCGACTATGAGATCGGCCGTGTCATCGACAGCCTTGCGGAGTCGGGTCAGCTCGACAACACCTTGATCATCTACATCGAGGGCGACAACGGCGCAAGCGGCGAAGGCACGCTGGAAGGAACGACGAACGAGCTGGGCGGCAACCTGGTTGGAGAGTCGCTCGCGTTCAAGGTGTCGATGATGGACGCGCTCGGCAGCGACCGGACCTACAACCACTATCCGGTGGGCTGGGCCCACGCGATGGACACCCCCTTTCAGTGGACCAAGCAGGTCGCGTCGCACTTCGGCGGGACGCGCAACGGCATGTGCCTGAGCTGGCCGAAGCGAATCGCCGCCCACGGCGAAATCCGCTCCCAGTTCCAACATGTCACCGATATCGCGCCGACTATCCTGGAAGCGGCCGGCCTGCAGGCCCCGGCGATTCTCAACGGCGTGACGCAGATGCCGCTGGAAGGCGTCAGCATGGCCTATACGTTCGGCGACGCGAAGGCTCCGAGCCAACATGCGACGCAGTATTTCGAGATCGCGGCCAACCGCGGGCTCTACGACGACGGCTGGATCGCCAGCACCACGCCGCTCCGGCCGCCATGGGTGGTGTCGGGGGCGGAACCCGACCCGGACGATTTCCCATGGGAACTCTACGACGTGGTAAACGATTTCAGCCAATCGAGGGATCTGGCCAAGGAGAATCCCAAGAAGCTCGCCGACCTGCAAGCGCGCTTTCTGATCGAAGCCGCCAGGCACAACGTGCTGCCGATCGATTCCAGTTTCGCCGACCGGGCGAACCCGGCAATCCGCCCTAGCTTCAACGAGGGACCGACGGACTTTACCTACTATCCGGGCATGATTCGCATTCCCGAGGCGAACGCCCCGGACATCAAGAACAAGTCGTTCCGCATCGACGCCGAGATCGATGTCGCTCAAGGCGGAGCCGACGGCGTCCTCGTGACGCAGGGAGGACGGTTCGGAGGTTGGGGCCTTCTCGTGCTCGATGGCAAACCGGTGTTCGCTTACGCCTTCTCGAACCAGGACGGCGATAAATATCCGGATCAGAAGAAGACCAAGACGCGCATCGCCGGCGACGAAAGGCTCGCCCCCGGCAAACACACCATCTCTTTCGACTTCGCCTATGACGGCGGCGGCATCGGCAAAGGCGGACGGGGAACGCTGACGGTCGACGGCAAGAAGGTGGCCGAGGGCCGCATCGAGAACACCGCGCCCTTCCGCTTCTCGCTGGACGAAAGTTTTGACGTCGGCGAGGACACCGGAACCCCGGTCATCGACGAGTACGACGCACGGATGCCGTTCAGATTCGGCGGCGCGCTCGGGAAGGTCGTCGTCAAGCTCGGGGCGGACCAGCCCAGTCCCCAGAAGCGAGGCGAACTCCAGCGACTGAAGCGGGACTTTGCCTTTCGGAGCCAATGAAAGGCACGCTCCTTCGCTTGCTTAGAGGCGGTTCGACGTCAGCGAGGATGAAAGACGGATGAGACGAAGCGCCTGACAGGATAATTCAAACAAGATTGCTGGAGGCGGAGATGTCTAGGTTCAGGGCTCTTCTTCGTATCCTCGGGATGTGGCCGGCAACTCTCGCGATAACGACGCTCGCGCAAGCCCAAACTCTCTCGGCGGAGGACCTCGCACGCCGCACCGTTGAGCGGCGTGCGATCGAGTCCGTGATCTGGGGCATGCCGGCGGTTAACACCGAGCTGATGTACCAGGCGATGCTGAAGCTCGGCGGCAAGTCGAACCAGATCGTCTACTGGTCCGGCCTCTCGACTGGAAGAACCAGACGCTGACACCCAATCCCGACGTCATCTACTTCATGGCGTTCTTCGATACGAAAGGCGGCTCGAGGGCCGTGGCGTCACCTACTCGATGGCGTTCTTCAGCACCAAGCATTCCGGGATCGGCCAATATTACCTGATGACGATCAGGGACAAGGATGGACAGAGCTTCGACGGCGCGAATACCTATCGCTTGACGGTGCCGGCGAACGCGCCGGTCAAACAATACTGGTCGGCGACGGCCGACGACCGCGCAACGCATGCCCTGAAAGGCGTTATCTGGAGATCCTCGCGTGCCACGAGGCCGGCATCACGGTAACTCTGCCCAAGCCGCAGACGTCGGGTACCAAATCGGAGGGGCGCTTCGGTAAGCAGGACTTTGTCTATTTGCCAGAGCAGGACGCCTATCGCTGTCCGGCTGGGGAGCAATTGCCCTATCGCTTCACGAGCGAGGAGGGTGGCAAGCGGCTACGGCGCTACTGGACCCACAGCCTGTCAAGATTGTGCGCTCAAATCCCAGTGCACGACCGGGCCAGAGCGGCGGATTCCACGGTGGGAGCATGAGCACCTGCTCGATGCCGTGCAGCAGCGCCTTGATGCAAACCCACACGCCATGCGATTGCGTCGCGAGACGGTCGAGCATCCGTTCGGCACGATGAAGGCCCGCATGGGAGCGACACACTTCGTAACCAAAACGCTTCCAAAAGTAGCTGCCGAGATGGCTCTCTCGGTCCTTGCCTATAATCTGACACGGGTCATGAACATCGTCGGAACCAAGCCGTTGATGGCTGCGATCATGGCCTGAGACCGAACCGGTCCTGGCGTCTCGCCTACCTCCTTGGAAGTGTGTTTTTACACGGCCAAGACCCATTGCGGAAGTGGCGGCCTAAGGCCCCTTTCTTAGAACTGGCCGTGTCCGTTGCTCTGAAAAAATAAAGGTCGGCGTGGCCTGCAATTGCCCCGGGTCTTCGCCGGCGGTCGGCCGTATGGCGTTGTAATAGCCGAGAGCCTAGACGGACTATGGAGCCCAGCTGCGCGGCACCGCCAAGTCGGCGGTGCCTGGTAGCAACTTATCCTACTTTAAGGTCACCAGCGGCTCCTCCCGCTCTTCCTAATTGTCTCGGATGCGCGCGCGGAGGCGAGAAATTCGATTAGTCGACGCGATCGAGCAGGTTCATCAGGTCCTTCACGCGAATGCTCTCCAGCGAGCGCACCGCAGCCGCGATTTCCATGCGCAGTCCTTCGTCCGCGCGATCGGCCGCGAGATCGTCGAGCTTCGCCACGATTTCATCCCAGGTGAATGGCCGCGTCGCGAACCCAGGGTAGTCGTTCACCTCATGGGTGTACGACTTGCCGCTCGTGAGCCGGACGGTGATGCAACTCGGCGTCTCGCTCGGGTAGCGAGTGGTGAAGCTTTCGTCCGGTCTAACTTGGACCTTTCGGAGGAGCTTCTGGACGTCCGGTTTCGCAATCCGCTCGGGTGCGAGCTGCGCCGGCTGGACGCTCCCGTCGAGGAGCGCGACGGCCAGAAGGTAGGGGAGGCTGTGGTCCGCCTGTTCCTTGGTGTGAACGTCAGTCTTCGGACCAAATCTTCCACCGCCCATGAAATCGTAGGCGTCCTGGAAGGCGTCATTCTCGATGCTCTCGACCTGCGCCGGATCGATTGCGTGGGCGTTACGCAGCTCGAGCATGCAATGGATCGACGCCTGACCAGGAACCGCGGTGTTGTAGCTCTTCAGGGCGAGCCGGTCGAAGGCGTCGAGCTTCACGCAGTCCCAATCGATTCGGATCTGCTCCCCGAGTGCTTGAGCCAAGCCATCCGTTCCTTCGACGACGTACCTCGGGCCCGTCACGCCGCGCGACGCCAACAAGACCCCATGGAAACACCCCAGTGCCAAGTGGGAAGACGAGAGACCCTTCCACTGCGAGATCGGCGTCGTTCGCGCGACGAGCAGTGGAATGAAGTCGCCACAGATGCCGAGGGCCGCCGCTGTGTTTTGGTCGTCGAGGCCGAGCGCTTTGGACAGTCCGGCTGCGAGCGAATACGAAAGTTGTGTGGTGAGGTCGAACCCGTGGGCCATGAACGGCACCGATGTGGTGAGCTGCGCTTCGACTTGATAGGCCACCGCCAACGCGGTCAGGAAGTCCTTGCCCGAAAGATCGGCGTGCTCGCCAGCGGCGAGGATCGCCCCCGTATTGTCCGAGGGGTGGCATAGCCCGCCTCGGGCGAGATAGCTGTCCATGAAATCGACGTATCGAATGAGCGCCGTATTGTAGAATGCCGCATAGACGGGGTTGGCGCGGCCACCGCCGACCAGCGTGCAGCGGCCGCCTGGACCGCCGAGTTCATCGGCTTGCGCGCGGCACGCTTCGATCGGTGGCGCGCCGAGCGCATTGATGGCGCACGCCACTGCGTCGAGGATGCTCACCTTGAGTCGCTCGCGCCGCTCGGCAGTCAGATCGTCGTATTTCGCGCGCAAGGCAAAACGTGCGATGCCATCGACCTGGCTGGGGCCCGAAATGACCGGCTCCGGTTTGCCCCTCGCAACAGCTTCAATCTGGGTCATGATCCGATTCTCCTTATCGTTAGAACGTTCGGTTGCGCCGCACGAACGACGAACTATGTCCGCCGTTATCTATTGTCGCTCGCCGCATGTGCCGCGTAGCGGGCCTCCATGAGGTCGAAGGCCGGCTTGTCCACCAGCCTCTGGCGCTCCGCGAACGATGTGACAGCGCGCTCGTCGAGGACGCCCTTTTCCTTTAACGCCGACAGCGTCGACAGCATGCCATGCACGGCTCCTTGCAAGGCGGCGTTGGCGTAGAGCACTAAGCTGAAGCCCATTTCGGCCGCCGCTTTCTCGTCGATAATGGGTGTCTTGCCGCCGAGCACCATGTTGACCAGCTGAGGCGCCTTCAGGCGACGGGGGACCGCCTTGAGGTCTTCAAGGCTTTCTGGAGCCTCGACGAATGTGACGTCCGCGCCCGCCTCGATGTAGCGACCGGCCCTCTCAATGGCCGCCTCGAAGCCTTCGACGGCACAGGCATCGGTGCGTGCGATGACAACCAAATCCTGCCGCCGGGTGTCGACCGCGGCTCGCACCTTGCCCACCATCTCCTCCAGGGAGATCAACTCCTTGCCGTCGAAATGACCGCACCGTTTTGGCGCGTGCTGGTCCTCGATTTGAATGGCGCTGGCACCGGCTTGCTCCAGGATGCGAACCGTGTGGGTGACGTTGACCGCGTTGCCGAAACCCGTGTCGATGTCGACGATCAGCGGCAGATCGATCACACACCGGATGGCCATCACATGATCGGCTACCTGGCTCAAGTCCATGAACCCAAGGTCCGGCAAGCCAAGGTGCATATTGGTGAGTCCAGCCCCAGTCAGATAGACCGCCTTAAAGCCCAGATCAGCAATGATCCGCGCCGCGAGCGCATTTGGCGCGCCAGGTAGAATAACTCCTTTCTCCTCGCGCAGCATCGCTCGAAGTGTCTGGATGTGAGAAGTCGACATCATTTCCCTCCTGCTCTCTAGAACGATCCAGGTCCACACCAAATTAGGCCAGCTGTTCGCCAACCGGGTCTCCACTGAGGCTCTGGTCGGCGAAGTTCTTGCTGCGACCTAAGCCATCCCGCATCGGAAGCAGACGCGGGCCTGCCAGCTCATCAGCGACGGAGTGGTGAGACCCCTGCGCCGATCGCTAGATCGGGTTTTCCGCGAAGAGACGCGCGACCATCGCCGAATCGAGATAGGCCCTTACTCGGTCGATGGTGCCGCCATCGAAGTGGACGACCCAGCAGTACCTGTTGTCGAACCTTAGTCCGTTCTTCGCCGTGGCCAAGGAGTGAAGTTCCACGACCGCCTGATCATCCTTCACGAGCAGATGCTCGACGACGAGTTGAGCCCCGCGGGGCAGAACCTTGGCGAGCTTCGCGAAGGTCCCGGCCACGAAATCGGATTTCGACTTATAGTGACCGGCGAGGGGATGTGTGCCTTCGACGATCCAGTCGACCTTATCGTCGACATGCGCGAAGAACTTCGCGCCATCGCCTTGCTCGAGACCCTTGAAGATCTTCTGCACGTAGTCTTCGGTGATCATGAGTTCCTCCTGCGTATACGCGAGCGACCCATTCGCTCGACATTGGCTTGGACAGATTGTCCTGTCCCAAGACCTAGACCCGCGCGTCTCATTGGTCCAATATATGATACCAGCTAATATCATCTGTTTTGGAGATGACCTTGGAGCTTCGCCACATCCGATATTTCCTGGCTGTTGCCGAGGAGCGGCATTTCACGAGGGCGGCGGCCAAGGTCGGCATCGGCCAACCGCCGCTCAGCCAGCAAATCAAGGACCTCGAACGGGAGGTCGGTGCTGCACTGTTCCATCGTTTGGCCCACGGCGCAGAGCTTACCGAGGCGGGGAGAGCGTTCTTGGCCGGCGTGAAGGAGATGCCCTCGATCGCCCAGAGGGCGACGACGGCGGCGCGTCGCGCGGCGCGTGGCGAACTGGGGTCGCTGCGTGTCGGCTTCACCTCAACCGCGACGTTCAACGTTGTCGTACCGTCCGCGATCCGCAGCTTTCGACGCGCCTATCCCGAAATCTACCTCACGCTCGAGGAAGCCAATACGACACGGCTCGTTACCGGCTTGCGCGAGGGAACGCTCGACGCCGTCTTCCTGCGACCAGGCACGCCCGATACCGGAGAGCTGCAGCTGCGCCGGCTCTCGGAGGAGCCGATGGTAGTCGCCCTTCCCAAGCGTCACTCTGCTGCCGGCCTGCAAGAGATTGATCTCGCGATGTTGAAGGACGATCCGTTTCTGCTGTTCCCGCGGGAAGTCGCTCCGACGGTTTACGACACGGTTGTCGACGCCTGTCGAAAGGCCGGCTTCGAGCCGATTATCGGCCAGGTCGCCCCGCACTTTACATCGATCGTGAATCTCGTGGCCGCAGAGCTTGGCGTATCGATCGTCCCGGCGTCGATGATGCAAGTGCGTGTGACGGGCATCGTTTATCGGCAGATTGCCGGCCAGTCGCCGACGACGCAGCTTGCTCTCGCCTACCGGCGAGGAGAGATGTCGCCCGTGGTGCGCAATTTCATCGCGCGGGCCGGCCCGTGATGCTCGTAGGACCCAGGGCTATCTCCAGCACCATCGTCTTATATCGCGAGCACCTATGCCAGAGCCGGCGCAACTGTGGGGCTATCCCTTTGCTCAAGCTCGGTGTCGAAGGGGGCGGCAAGAAACAGAGGGGCAGCGCGGCAGCTAATTCAGATGCGCGCCTGCCGTCGCAGCGTTCGTAGGTAAGCTGGTAGCCGAAGTAGCTCCTGATCATCACGCGGCTTGATCATCACCTACTTCGACGGCCGCTGTTGGCACAAATGCGAAGTGTCGACCGCATCGAGTTACGTCCGAGTTTGTGAAGGGTTTCGGATGACGGCCCATCGCGACGGTTCGGCTTGCACCGGGGCCGTCGTCCGAAAGCCTCCAGTGAAGGAACGCGCGGGAGATGAAGTGGCGATGGTGATGCCGGGCTATGGCGATTTGATCGCGGTGTTGGCGGGGGACGCAAGGCGCGAGAGCATGGCGGTGAGTTGAAGGCGGACGCTGGTGGGTCTCGGGCTCTCTTTAGCACCGATGAGCATGGCTTTCGGGACCAGTTGCGCTGTGGGACGCGCTGACGGGCATCTGTCCGGTCGAGCGTCGCCCTGGCCGGGTTGTGACCAGCGAGAAACGCGCTTGACGATGCGGGTGAGTGATGTGGCGGCCGCGCTCATGAGGTGTCGATTCTGATTGCGACGAGAGGTGTCGTCGGGCGGTGGCGTGGTTGGCAGCCGGCCTCGAAGGTCTCGATCACGAACATGCGGCCGCCACAGCAGGGGCAAGGCTTTGCGAGTGGCTGCGCCGCCGCCGGATCGATCTCGACCGCCGCTTCGGCCGCGGGCGTTGCCAGTCCCAGGAGTTCACGCGCCCGTGCGATTGTCTCGGCGCGGTTTGCGCTGGCGAACAAGCCGTAGTGGCGGATGCGGTGGAAGCCTTTGGGCAGCACGTGAATGAGGAAGCGGCGGATGAACTCGCCGACGTCGAGCGTCATCGTCGTATATCGGCCGGGGCCTTCGATCCTGTAGTTCTTGACCTTGAACGTGACGCTCCGCTGGTCGACTGCGATCAGACGGCTGTTCGAGATGGCGACGCGGTGGGTGTAGCGCGACAGATAGGTGAGCACGGCCTTTGGGCCCGCGAACGGGCGCTTGGCGTAAACGAACCAGCGCTTCTTGCCGAGCGGGGCCAGGAACGCCGCGAACGTATTGGCATCGGCCAGATGCGCATGTGAGCCCAGGAACTGCAGCCTTCCCGCCTCGTGTGCGGCCAGAAGCTTCTCCAGCATCAAGCGCCGAAACAGCTTCGACAGAACGCGCACGGGCAGCAGGAAGTCTGACTTGCATGAGATCCAGCGGCTGTCGTCCATCGAGAGCCCGCCGCCCGGCACGATCATGTGGACGTGTGGATGGTGGGTCATTGCCGAGCCCCAGCTGTGCAACACCGAGGTGATGCCGATGCGAGCTCCGAGGTGCTTCGGGTCGGCCGCGATGGTGAGCATCGTCTCCGACGAGGCCTTGAACAGCAGATCGTAGATCACGGCCTTGTTCTGGTAGGCGATGTCGCCAATCGCCGAGGGCAGCGTGAAGACGACGTGAAAATAGGGAATCGGCAGCAGTTCGGCCTCGCGCGCCGCCATCCATTGGCGTGCTGCCGCGCCCTGACACTTCGGGCAGTGCCGGTTGCGGCAGCTGTTGTAGGCGATCGTGGTGTGGGCGCAGTCCTCGCAACGCGCGACGTGACCGCCCAGCGCCGCCGTGCGGCAGTTCTCGATGGCGCTCATCACCTTGAGTTGGAGCAGGCTCACGTGACCGCGGTTGGCATGACGCCACGCGGCCCCGTGGTCGCGGAAGACGTCCGCGACCTCCAGATCTGGACGGGCCATGTGGGCCCGTTACGCTGGCGGCTCGTCCTTCTTCTTCGGCACCAGCGGCGTGAGCCTGTCCAGAGGGCTCATGACCTCGCGGATGATGTTGGTGGCCACCTGGGTGTAGCGCGCCGTGGTGTCGAGCTTGGAATGCCCGAGCAAAACCTGGATCACACGAATATCGATGTTCCGCTCGAGCAGGTGCGTGGCGAAGCTGTGTCTGAGCGTGTGCGGCGCCACCCATGCGGGCAGCTGAGCCCGCTCGGCGGCCATGTGGCAGACCCGATTGAGCTGTCGCGTGGTCATCGGGGTGATGCGATCGCGGCCAGGGAACATCCACACCTGGGGATGGGCGATGCGCCACCAGTCGCGCAGCAGCTCCAACAACCGCGGTGACAGCATCGCATGGCGATCCTTGCGGCCTTTACCCTGCTCCACGCGGAGCGTCATGCGCTTGGAATCAATATCGCAGACCTTCAGTGCGACGACCTCCATGGCGCGCAGGCCGGCGCCGTAGGCAACGCTGAGCGCCGCCTTGTGCTTCGGCCCGGGTGCGGCCTCCAGCAAGCGCAACACCTCCTCGGGCGAGAGCACGCGCGGCAGCTTGCGCGGTTCGTAGACGAACACGAGATGTCGTGTCGTCTCCGGCCGGTCGAGTGTCACCTTGAAGAAGAACCGGAGCGCGGTCACGGTCGCGTTGACGCTCGGTGGTTGCATACTGGTCTCGGTCAGATGCAGCTGGAACGCGCGCAGCTCTTCCGCCGTCGCGGTGTCGGGAGAACGTCCGAGGAAGGTCGCGAGCCTCTTGACGGCACGGATATACTCGCGTTGCGTATCGGGCACGAACCTGCGCATGTTCATGTCTTCGAGCATGCGTTGGCGCAGCGGGCTGATGGGCTTCTCGCTCATTGGGGGCTCCTGTCTTGAGGTTGGAGTGCTTGAACCCCTCAATCCTCAAGACGGAGCGCCCGCCCGTCACGTGCGCTCGCTCAGATAGTTATGATGGTAGACGTAATACCCCGACCGACCAGCAAGCGCCCTCCCGCGGTAGCGGGTTCGTTCAATGGCACGAAACGGACCAGCCGGCCCGCTCTGATGATGCCCGTTCATCGGGGTAGACGGACTCTCCGCGAATGGCTCTCCACTTCCGACCTTGACCCAACTGCGACATGGGCGGCTCAAGACTTTCGCACCGCAAAACCATTGTTCGTGATATCGTCCCCTCCGTTGCATGGACATGACCTCCACTGGGGGCTCGCATGGCAACCTGCATCCGGCGGCGAGAATTCATATTCACACTCGGCGGCATGGCAGCGTCGTGGCCGCTATCGGCGCGTGCGCAGCAGCCGACGATGCCCGTGGTTGGTTTCCTCCACCCGGGTTCGCTCGCCATGAATAAGCGGAACGTGGCTGCGTTCTATCAGGGTCTCGCGGAAGCCGGCTACACCGATGGACGGAACGTGAGGGTGGAATTTCGCTGGGCGGATAACCAACTTGGTCGGCTGCGGATGCTGGCTGCCGATCTTGTCGCCTCGCAGGTTGCAGTGATCGTTGCAGCCGGCGCAATCGGCGCACCCCTTGCGGCGAAAGGGGCAACGACAACGATCCCCATCGTTCTGGTAGGCATCGGCGATCCTATCAAACGCGGCCTTGTTGCAAGCCTTAATAGGCCGAGTGGCAACGTTACAGGGTTGACCCTTGTTGACACGGGGCTTCCGGGCAAGCGGCTCGACCTCGTAGGCCAGATGGTTCCGGAAGCAAAGGTGATTGCCTACCTTGGCAGTCCTTCAAACTCCCCGGTGTTCGAAGAACAGACGAGCGAGATACGTCAAGCGGCGCAGGCGCTCGGGCGTGAAATTATTGTGGTCGAAGGTCGCAGCGACTTCGACTTTGAGATCGCCTTTGACACCCTTGTGCAACGTGGGGCCGGGGCACTCGTCGTTAACAATACTCCATGGGCCGCCGAGCGACGCCATACGATTTTGACACTGGCCGCTCGCCATAAAGTACCAGCAATGTATCCCTTCTCGGTTTTCGTCTTTGAGGGCGGCCTGATGAGCTATGGTGTCGGCCGAGGTGTCTTTCGTCAGGTGGCCGCCGACTATGTCGGGAAAATTCTCAATGGTGCCAAACCGAGCGACTTGCCAATCCAACAGCCGACCAAGTTTGAGTTGGTGATTAATCTAAAGACCGCTCGCGCACTTGGCATTGACGTCCCGCCGACGCTTTTCGGGCTTGCCGACGAGGTGATCGAATAGGCGAGCCGATGTCGCCTTTTGGGGGC
>CAVTWC010000006.1:0-72694 GCA_963738105.1 uncultured Alphaproteobacteria bacterium
CAGCCCGGCGGGACGCAGCGTTTCACCACAAAGGGTGTGCCCATAAGGAAGTAAATCGGCGCGCGGACGGACGGGGTTCGCGCGCTCGGATTTATCGCAATTTTGAGAATGGCGGCTGGCAATTCCGCTGCGCCGCGGAGGATACTCTGCATTGTTCTCATCGTCGCAGGCGCGATCGGATTAAAGCTCGTCTCTGAAACGGAGCATGCTGGCTGGTCGCGGCGGACTAAATCACGTTCCAAATGCCTCCGTGCGCAATGAAATAAGGACCCTAGAGAGAGGCTGAGGAGGAGCGGAGCAGGAGTGAGGATGAAGAAGAAAGCTTCGAAATCGAAATGATGCAATGCTCAACGCCGCTCGCCGACGTGCGAGCGGATCGCTGCCGGGCCCGGTGGCTGCCCGTAAAGGTCAATAATCCGGAAACCATTCGACATTTCGGTCTGCCCCGCTAACGAATTGGAAAATTGTCCGCGACACATTTGGCCCCGAGACCAGGACGGGGAGGAATGATCATGAGCAGCAAAGCGGTTCTAGAAAATGTACGTCGGTATCGTGCGATAGCTTCGCTGTACCGCCAAACAGCGGCATTCCGTCCGCTCCAAAGCCACTCCCTTCTAGGGGAGGCAGAGCGATGGGAGCATTTGGCTATATCGGAACTCGAGATCTATTTTTCGACGCACAGCAGCCCGCGTGTCCAACCGGCCTCCTGGGATTGTGGGGGCTTGGCTGTCGCGGCGGATGAGGCTTGGCTGCTTAGCTAGAGGCACGACTCTCAAGCACAATCTTCAATGGGGGATCGCACTTCGCTCGGCCGGCATGATTTTAGATGAGGCCGAGATAGTCGCGTGAGCGCATCTCGATGAGGCGCGACAGAGCCCGCCTTGACTCCAGCAATTCAGGGAAAGTGTCAGACTGATCGGGTGGCGGACCTATTGCCCCGCCGAAAACCGCAACCATGCCAAGATAAATGCTGTGTGGGTCGCCATCGGCAGAAACGATGAGTTTCACATGCCGTTCGTAGAGAACATCGATAAGTGAACAGAGGCGCTTAACGTGATTCCGATGACTGAATCTCGCGGGCAGACCATCAATAATGAGGGTATGAAACCTCTGTGCTATAGCGATGTAATCTATGGCTGCCATTGGGGCGAGGCACAAATCGCGGAAACTGAAGCGAGCGACGCCACGCGCTTGAAGCGGTACGCGGATCGTTCGACCTACTACGGGCAATGTTAACGGCTCGGGTGGGACATTATCGGTGAGACGAGCGAAGACACGATCAAGTTCGGCCTTAGCATTCGCATCCGCTGGCGTATACCAGCCCCCTTCCTCCTCCCGTTTTTCTAGACGAAAGTCGGTGCGGGCGTCGAGGTTCACGACATCAACATGCAATTTCAAACTAGTGCCACGAAAGGCAAGAACAATTCACGATAGATACCGCCTTCATAAAGGCGATCCGGATCGACATTAGAGGTCGCAACCAGCACCACGCCTTGAGAAAGCAATTCGGTTAGGACGCGTCCGAGCATCATGGCGTCTGCGATGTCCGTAACGGCAAGTTCATCGAGGCAAAGAAGTCGTGCCTCGGTCGCGAGTGTTCGAACTACATGTGAGAGCGGATCACCATCGCTCATATCGGCGATCTTCCATCTTCTCGCGAGCTTTCCGAAGGCGGTCGTGCACATCCGCCATGAACTCGTGAAAATGTATCCGGCGCTTGGCTTCCAGCGGGACACTCTCGAAAAAAAGGTCCATGAGCATCGTCTTGCCTCGGCCAACTCCGCCGAAAATGTAAATTCCGCGCCCCTTTTCGTCGGAGATGTCTCCCCGATCGAGAAGTCGGGTCAAACCAAAGCGGGTCTGCTTGATGTCCCTGAGTCGGTGTGCCAACGCATCGAGCACGGCCACCACTCCCTCTTGCGCCGGATCGCGCTCAATTGTTCCACTTGCAACGAGAGCGTCATAGCGCTCGGTGATGGTGGCGGGGCCTGATGGAACGGACGGGCTTACGATCTGGGGCATCGTCATCTGCCTCAGAGGAAGAATGGACGAACGACGAGTTCAAGGCCAAGAATGGCGAGGAAGATCAGGAACCAGCGCCGAAAGGTTGCTGCACTTATGCGCTCACGGACCGCTGTTCCGACCCACATGCCCAGCAACGAGGGAATGACCGCAAGTGCGGACAAGGTAATATTTCCAAGATGGAAAGCTCCGCCACGAGCCAGGCCCGCCGCAAGCGCAATTGTTGAGACCGTGAACGACAGCCCGAGCGCCTGGATAAGATCATCTTTGGAAAGGCCGAGGGCCTGAAGATAGGGAACGGCGGGAATCGTAAAAACCCCGGTTCCTCCGGTGATCACCCCGGTTGTCAGCCCAATAACAGGCGATAGTAAACGCTCAAGGCGGGCAGGAACCGACAATGGTTTCGCCCACAGGCTGTGCACCGCATAGAGAACCAAGGCAGAGCCCAATCCAACACTTGCGTATTCAGTATTGGTGCTCGTCAGAAGCCATGAGCCGGCGAGTGTGCCAACCACGATACCGAGCATCATCAGCCAAAGCCTTTTCATCAGGGCCAGGAAATCCGGCCCCGTGAACAACTGCCAAAAATTGGTGACAAAGGACGGAATGACCAACAGCGAAGCTGCGCTGACGGGCGACGTGATCGCACCGAGGATGCCCATAGCGACGGTCGGCAGCCCCATCCCCGTCACGCCCTTGACGATCCCGGCGAGGAAGAACGTCAACGCGATAATCAGAACATGCGGCGAAAGGTAATCATTCATTTTGGCTCACTCGGACTGGGCAGTGTTGCATTTTGAAGACTTCGCGCAAACCGATGGCACCCGCGCGCATATGGCGTGACAGCTCGGCGAGCAAACCTAGCTCTCATCAAGGCGCCATCTCTTCAATCCCTTGTGTTACCAGCAAAAGTCGGCGAATATGGCGTCGCATGTAGTAAAGTAAGCTCGCCGGCTAGACGCCACAATTGGTCATTTCCGATGGGTGGGTTCGGCAGGACCGAAGGAAAAGAATTGCGCTTCGATTTGACGGATATGCGGTTGTTCCTAACCGTGGTGGAGCAAGGCAGCCTCACCAAGGGCGCCGAGAACATGAATCTGGCTCTCGCTTCCGTGAGCGAACGCATTTCCGGAATGGAATCTTCGCTTGGCGCGCAGCTCCTGGAACGAAATAGGCGGGGGGTCACTACGACTGCGGCCGGTGATGCCCTGATTCGCCATGCCCGTTTGATCCTAAACCAAGTGGAGCAGATGCGTGGAGAACTGCGCACCTACGGCACTGGCCTAAAAGGCCGCATCAGGCTCTTGTCCAACACGGCTGGGTTGGCTGCTTTTCTACCGTATCAACTCGGCCGATTCTTGGTAGCTTATCCGGACCTTTCCATTGATCTCAATGAACGGCCAAGCACCGAGATTGCCGTGGCCATCGCGGAAGGTCGTGCTGATTTAGGAGTTGTAGCCGACATCGCTGATTTGGCAGCGTTGGAGACTCGCGTTATTGCGCAAGACCAGCTCGTCGTTGTGGTGAGCGAAACGCATCGCATCAGCGATCAACGATCGATAGCTTTTGCGGACGTCGTGGGTGAGCCGTTCGTCGGCTTGTCCGACGCCGCGCTGGAAGCTCATTTGGGAGAACGTGCAGCCCGCTTGGGTCGCCAGATTTACTACCGCATTCAACTCAGACGGATTGAGAGCGTCGCGATGTTGGTTAAGTCCGGTGTTGGGATCGCCATTTTATCGGAGGCTTCCGCTAAAGATTTGGGGCATCTCGGCTTGGCGATTGTGCCGCTGCAAGACCCCTGGGCGCTTAGGCAGCTTCATCTTTGTGCGCGTGATTTCTCTGCGCTCACGCCGCACGCCGGCTTGCTCGCGCAACAGCTTATGGAGCCGAAGGTCGCTATCCCTTAGGCGCTATGGCCGGCGCAACCCGCTGCGTGGACTGGCATCGAGCGGGTATCAGGCGTAGCACGCGGATTTAGGTATCCGGTGCTTTCAGCCTAATCCCTCGTGTTGAGGGGAGGCTCAACCGCATCGCCATCCGCTTCCCTGGCCACGGCCTATTCAACCCCGATCGGTGCGGCACTCCGGTCCTTCCGATAAAATCCGCAACGGGCTGCCGCGCCAAATCGAAGCGATCCTCACATGGCAGACGTGCCGAAGTTCGCTCGCTGCGCAGCGCTCACCGCAGGCGCGTTCAAAACCGAGGTCGTCAGCAGGACCGCAGCGGCAAGAACCCAGTAGTACCAGGCGTCAAGCCCGGTGAAGTGGAAGGCGAAGGGGAAAATGATGAAGACCACACCCAAGGCGCGGTCCACCCAGAGATGCAGCCAGTAGGGAATGACCCGGACGAACCCCGTCGGATGGTCCGTGAGAGCCGCCAGCAGGAGTGCCGCGACGCCGCTCACCACCGAAAGCCACAGCGCGACAGGACTGCTCTGGCCGAGGTTCAGCGGGAATGGCGCGACCATCAAGACGATGGCGACAGGATAGTCGATTACATAGGCGTGGATGGATTTCGTGATGAAGCGGAACGGCATGGCGTAACTCCTGCGTCTGTGCTGCTTGATCGAGTTCTGGCGACATCGAGAGTAGAGGCTACGCACACGAACGGCGGGTCGACCGCGTTATGATCGATGGGCCACGTGTGCTGGCACCGAATTATCTCGATGAGGTGCACGGGAAGAGTATTCCCGTCTGCGCGCTGTTAGAAATGCCGGATCGTAATCGTTTTCATTCCACTTGGGGGCCCGCGTCTATAAAGCTTTCAACGATCCCCGCGCGAGGTCAGGGCAAGCGCTCGAGTAGAAATCTCTTCCGTTCGAACGCTTCCTTCTGCCGATAGCCTGACAGGTCGGTCCCGTAGTGCCTCCGGAGGGTTCGAGTGAAGCTACTGCGGCTCTGATACCCCGCGTGAAGTGCAACTTGCAGAATGAACCGTACAGGACGAGACCAAACTCGCCATCACAAACTGTGCATCGCAGCACTTCGCCATGTCTAAAGTGATTTCGTGGTCCGAGACTGAGCGACTTACGGCTCGTTCCTTCCGATCAAATCCCCAACGGGATGCCGCGCTAAAATCGAAGCGATCCTCACATGGCAGACGTGCCGAGGTTCGCTCGCTGTGCAACACTCACCGCAGGCGCGTTGAAAACCGAAGTCGTCAGCAGGACCGCGGCAGCAAGAACCCAGTAGTACCAGGCGTCGAGCCCAGTGAAATGGAAGGCGAAGGGAACAATGATGAAGACCACGCCCAAGGCGCGGTCCACCCAGAGATGCAACCAGTAGGGGATGATCCGGACGAGCCCCGTCGGGTGGTCCGTGAGAGCCGCCAGCAGCAGTGCCGCGACGCCGCTCACTACCGAAAGCCACAGCGCGACTGGACCGCTCTGGCCGAGATTCAGTGGGAATGGCGCGACCATCAAGGCGATGGCGACAGGATAGTCGATTAGGTAGGCGTGGATGGATTTTGTGATGAAGCGGAACGGCATGGCGTAACTCCTGCGTGTCTGTGTTGTTGGATCGAGTTGTTGCAACATCGAGAGTACAGGCTACGCACACGAACGGCGGGTCGACCGCGTTGTGATCGGTGGGCCACGTGTGTTGCCACCGAATTATCCCGATGAGGTGCACGGAGAGAGTATTCCCGTCTGCACGCTATTAGAAATTCCGGATCGTTATCGTTTTCATTCCACTCGGGGCCCGCGTCTAGCGCACCACTTCGCCATCTCTAACGTGATTTCGTGGCCGAGACCGAGCGACTTAAGGCCGCTTCTATCTAGCTTTCGGCCGCAACCGGCAAGTAGAGCTTTATGCATGTGCCCTGCTGCGGCGAGCTGCGAACTTCGATGTGGCCGCGCGCCCGATCAACAAAATGGCGTATCATTGGAAGTCCAAGCCCTGTTCCGACACCTTGTGGCTTCGTCGTAAAGAATGGTTCGAATACCCTTTCCAGGACGTCGGAGGTAATGCCGCATCCAGAATCAGTGACGCATAGGGAAACATACTCTTGGCCATCGTCGCCTTTGGACGAGTAAGTCTTGCTGGTCTCGATTGTAATGATACCTCCCTTGGGCATGGCGTCTCGACTGTTCATCACAAGGTTTATGATGGCGCATTCGAGCAGGTGAGAATCACATCGGATCCAAGTTGCCGAATCCGATAAAGCCAAGCGTAGCGCAATTCCTTCTCCGACGACGCAGCGCAGCAAATCACTCATCGAAAGGAGGGCATCGTTAAGTTGAAATAGACTGTCTGATTGATGAGGCGTTTTACGCGCAACGGTCATAAGGCGATGCGCGAGCTTGCCCGCGCCATCTAATGACCGTTCTGCAACTTCTATGAGAGAACCGAGGTCAGACGTGCGCCCCGCGGCAACGCGCACGCGCATCAGGCTCAGGGCGCTGGCCATGCTCTGCAATCTATTATTAAAGTCGTGAGCAATCCCGCTCGCGAGTAGTTCTATCATATGCATGTCATTGTCTCGGCGAAACGCCTCATGGAAACTGTAATTCGCGCCCGCCTTCAGCCTCGAAGTCGGCTTCGCCTTGCAGCGCGCCAATGACCTATCGCAACTCGCTCACTATCGGCGTCCTCTGAACTTGCTTTCCGTCTAAGGCCTCGAGCGCCCGCGCAGCGCGTCCGCCTCTCACGAGTAGTCACCGCCGCTCTGCTGACTGAGGCTGCCGAGGTAGTTGCGCTTCCCGATCTTCGCTCCGAGGTGCCGAAGGATCGCGTGCGCAATCGAGATGTGGAAGAAGAAGTCGGGCAGCACCAGGTGCCGGATGTAGTCGTCACCGCCGAACCACCCGCGCACAATCGGCGGCGTCAGCTCGTACGTGTGGGACCGGGCGCCGGCAATCTCGTCCGGCTGCACGTTTTGCAGGAAATCGCGCGTCTGGAGGAGCCGCCCCTTTAATGCCGGGTACATCATGGGGGTGTTGTGGGGTGCGGGCGCGTCGCGCTGCATCAGCTTCGCCATGTGCGCGTAGACCTTGTTGCAGCTTACGGAGAACTGCTCTCCGAAAGTCAGCATGTCGGACGCGAGCCGCTCGCCAAGGATCCTGCCAGGCTCGATCCCCCTGGTCCGCTCGAGCGCTTCGGCGTGGTCGAGATAGTCGTCCATCACATTCAGTCCGTGCACCATGACAGGGACCGTGATGTCATAGACCGAGAAGGACACGTCGAACTCCATGCGCTCGTTTGTACTCTGAACGTCGGCTGGACCCGCAAGGTCGACAACCGAAACGAACGGTCACAACAGGCTCTTCAATCTTCCGGCTTGCCGCACCAGCTTGCGGGATTCGACATTACTTCGGCGAAACTCCCGCAAGAGGAGAGCGCACACGCATGCGGCCACCTAGTGACGCAGAACGGGATATCCATTCACGTAAATCCAATCGGTGCCCTGGGCGGGGACGTGGCACCCCTGGCAATCGGAATGGTAGTCGGTCGAGGTGGTCTTGAGCGGCTTGTCCGCGTCGAACCACGACCATCCCCACCCGTCGCCCCACAACGGGTTGCCGGGGTGCGTCCCCTTGCTGTCTCTCACCATGACGAACCAGCCCTTGAGCTTGTCGGCGTGGCTTACTGTGCCGGTGGTCATCTCGTTCGTCGAGGTCGCGAAGACCTCTTTCACCAGAACGGCGCCGTCCGGGAAGTGCCCCGTCTTCCGGTAAGCGTCGATCGTCCCCGGAGATGCGTAGACGGCGTGCATTTCCTTCGAGCCTTCGCCGCTGTCGGCAGCAATCGCCCAACTCCCGAGCGCCTGGTAGAGGGTTCGGTAGTCTGCCGGCACGCGCAGGTGCCCGGCGGCATCCACCACGTTCGCGGTCGGGCCGGCCGGAGCCGCTCCGCTGATCTGAGCGAGCGCCGCCACGGTGCCAGCGACCAGCGAGACGGCGACAGCCAGGCCGACAGTGCTCGATAATTTCATGGGAGTTCTCCTTTGCTGCTCGCGCGCGGCACGGCTGCTCGGCGCAATGGCTTCAATCACTGTTTCAATCGCCGTGGAGCCGACCGCGTGTGATCGGCGGCCTGGCAGACCCAAAGATCGGATGCAGCCGACGAAATTAGAAATTCCCTTTGGACATGCATTCGATAGGCGTCATGTATCGTCGTCCAAAATCGTCCCGTCCGTCCACGATCAGCCGTCGAGCAGTGCGCCGTACTCGGGGCGCCGAGCGGCGTAGGAGGACATGAAGGGGCACTTCGCGATTACTCTTTTCCCGTCGCCTCGCAACGCTTCGAAAACGCCATGCGCCAGCCGCGATCCGTACCCCAGGCCGGATAGCTCTTGTGGCACCTCCGTGTGGAGCAGGACGACGCGACCGTCTTCGATCTTATAGTAGGCCACTGCGAGCGCGCCGCCGCCGAGAGGCATTTCAAACCGGCTCATTGCCGGATTGTCCCTGATGTCGCTTTCCACCTTCTGCCCCCCCTCACTACAACGTTGAAGCGGCCTGGCGCAGCGAGGCCAAGATTTGTGCCGGCTCCTCCCGTATCGTGAAGTCGGGCTCGACGAACGCGCTGCGGATTCGGCCTTCTGCGTCGATCACGTAAGTCGCGGGAATGGGCAGCATCCAGACCGGTGACCCGTGCCGGGCGCCGAGGTCGAAGCCTAGACCGGAATAGTGCGCTTTGGTCTCGTCGGGCACCCGGAACAGCACACCATACGACATGGCAACGCCGTAGTCGACGTCGGAGAGCACCTTCAGGTCCAAGCCCAGGCTCCGCTTGAGCTGCCGTGGGAAGTCCCTCGTCTCGGGCGTCACGACGGCGAGGGTCGCACCGACTGTCTCGAACTCATCCTTCGCGGCCTGGAGGGCGCAGAGCTCAGCGGTACAAAATGGACACCAGCCGCCTCGGAAGAAACTCAGGACGAGTGGTCCGTCACGGCGCAGCTGCTCGGAGGAGTGGAGACGGCCGTCGGCGTCCGGCAGGAGGAAGTCTGGCGCGTCGTCGCCGACCTTCAACGCGTGCGATGCCATGTCTGTATCGCGGAGCCAACCCACGAGGTGGTTGTATGACTCCCAGTCCGCGGCGCTGAATGTCGTCAACAGCTCGGTGCGAATCTGGGCGAGTGTCTTGTCGGTCCGGTTTGGCATTGGTGGGGCGTCGTCAGGCTGCGGATTGATTGGCTGGAAGCGGTTGGCCGCCGGCGCGCGTGTCGTGGTCATGCGGGCGCCCTCGCCGCACGCCCTGGTCGGCGATTTCGAACGACCAGTCGCGAAGCCGCGCGACCTTGACGAAGGCGTCCAGCGCGGGCGAGTAGCGGCGCCCCTGCACAGCCAGTAGCCGCACCTTCCGCGAAACCGGCTCGCCTTCGAGCGGAATGGTCTTAAGCATCGGAAGGCGCGGCATGTGCTCGGGCGCGAGCATCACGCCGAAGCCGGCCGCGGCCATGTGCTGCAGGTGCAAGTCGTGACTGCTGCAGTGCCCGAGGCGGGGCGGTTCCTCGGGGAAATACGACCGCCGGATCTTCGGGGCGACGTCGCATCCGGCGCGTTCCAGCAAGACGGTCTCGCGGAGGTCGGCGATGCCGATCGAGGGACGGTTTGCGAGGTGGTGTGTCGGCGCAAGAACCGCGACGTAGCGCTCCTTGAACAGCAACCAGTCGTCGATGCGGGCGGGCATGTCCCGCACGTCCCCGACCATTGCGGCGTTGATCTCCCCCTCAAGCAAGAGGTCGATGAGCTGCTCCGTCGCGCCCTCGCGCAGCTCGACGTGAAGTCCAGGGACGAACTTTGCGATCTCCGCGATCGGATCGAGGACGAGCGATGCCGAGATGGATGGGGCGAGGCCGATCTTCAGTGGCGCGACCTCCTTGCGTTGGAACTCCCGGGCTCTGCGACGCACCGCCTCCGCCGAAGCGAGTGTGCGCTCCAGTATCGGAAGGACTTCCTTCCCAAGGTCGGTGAGCTGCGTCAGCTGGCGTTCGCGGTAGATCAACTGGCCGCCGAGCTCCTGCTCGAGCTTCTGCACTCCCTTGGTCAGGGCGGGCTGCGTGACATTGCAATGCTCGGCTGCGCGGGTGAAGTTGAGTGTGGACGCGACGGCGAGGAAGTAGCGAACTTGATGAAGCTCCATCGGTTGTTCTGTTCTCCGTCAAGGTGCGATTCTCTATGCTTTGCACTCGACGACGTGACGGGCACGTCGCAATCATAGACCTAGATGCAACTTGCATGCACGCGTTGGAACGGCCCGGTCTATTGATTTGGACGCACGGACACGCCTTCTGGAGTTTCTGAGAGCCGGGCTAGTGCGCGGCGAGTCCGCCTCCATGGACATCCCGGCAACTCATCAGCGCTGAACGCGCAAAATCGGGCAAAATCATCAAGTCTGCCGCTATCACGCTTGAATAGTAAGGCCTTTCTGCCGCTCATACGGACAGATCTCGTCCTGCATCGGCAGGAAGGCGTCGGCGGAATCGACATCGCGGCCGTAGAGGCCATCGGCCGCAAATAGCGACAGCTCGAGGAACGAGGTACCGGGATCGACCAGAAGATCGACCCGATCGCGCTCCAGCATCTTGCCGCGCGATATATGTTGCGCGGGGCCCCGCCGCGGCCGCTCCGCTTCCCACGCAGATCGGCGACGAGCGAGCGCATTGCTTCCGCATTTGCGCGCTGGCTCGTCGAACGCAGAGTCGAACTCGCAGCAGGCCGGCCCTTCCCGACGGAGCGGTGTCAGGCGTGGAGGCTCTCCCCGCCCGTGGCGTCTGCGTAGTATTGAGGCGCCTCGCGACGGTCGTATTTCCCGTAGTCGCGTACGATCCGTACTCTCCGGACCCTTGCCTTGTCATTCGGCGCGGAAGCGTCCTCGTAGGCCTGTGCTGCAGCGGCGTCCTTCCAGGATATGAGCAGAATCAGGTCGCCGGGCGTAAGTAGGGCATCAGAGATGTCCCAGGACGTGCTGTCGGCGGCCCACGGGTTCAGGCCGAGCCACTCGGCGCAATCGTACGGGTTGTCAGTCTGCTTCCACTCCGAGGGGCAAGTCGCGTTGATCAGCGTGATCGTTGTTCCCTCCCCGACTTCGGTCTCGTCGAGCCTCTGCTGCGTGAGGGCGTACCCCGTCGGCATCTGAGTGTCGGCAGTGATCTGGCCGACGCGCACGTGGTAGTCTGCGAGGATTTCGTCGCGGCCCTTCCGCTGGACCTCGTGATGGCGCCTGCGGGTGCGCCAGCGGACGAGCGACTTCTCGTCCCGCCAGTTCGAAAGCGAAAGGATCCAGCCCTCGCGGGTCAGGCTCTTGTAGCGGATGTTGTCGATGAAGCCTTCGACCTGCTCCAGCTCGGGGCGCAACATCCTGGCATTGTCGAGGTAGTCATCCCAATTCCCTTTATTGGGAAGGACCTCGAAAATCACTGAAAACATGATCGTATCTCGCTCCTGGAGTGCTGCGGCGTAGTCGATCTCGATGTCAAAGTGCCTCGACGACGCGCCGCTTCGCGGCGGAAGACAGGTATTGAGCGCTGCATGAGCGTGGTACCGACGGAGCATGGGATTCCGCGCGGCGAATGGGAAATGACGTCACGCTATGAAGTCGATAGCCGCGCGTTATGATGGTCTGAGTGCTGAGAGTCATTGCTCGGTGCGCTCGCGGCGGGCTACACGGAGGCCGGGCCAACGCGAAGGTACGGCGTCAGGTCGCCGATCAATTGGCTGGTTGGCCGCCCGCGTGCGTGTCGTGGTCATCCGATGTGGGCACCCTCGCCACTTTCGGGACCGTTGCGTGCAGCACGCCCCGGTCGTGGCCTTCGAACGACCAGTCGCGAAGCCGCGCGACCTTGACGAAAGCGTCCAGCGCGGGCGAGTAGCGGCGCCCCTGCACAGCCAGTAGCCGCACCTCCCGCGAAACCAGATCGCCTTCGAACGGGATGGTCTTGAGCGTCGGAAGGCGCGGCATGTGCTCGGGCACGAGCATCACGCCGAAGCCGGCCGCGGCCATGTGCTGCAGGTGCAAGTCGTTACCACTGCAGTGCCCGAGGTGGAGCGGTTCCTCGGGGAAATACGACCGCTGGATCTTCGAGGTGACGTCACATCCGGCGCGTTCCAGCAAGACGGTCTCGCGAAGGTCGTCGATGCCGATCGAGGGACGGTTTGCGAGGTGGTGTGTCGGCGCAAGAACCGCGACGTAGCGCTCCCTGAACAGCAACCAGTCGTCGATGCGGGCGGGCATGTCCTGCACGTCCCCGACCATTGCGGCGTTGATCTCCCCCTCAAGCAAGAGGTCGATGAGCTGCTCCGTCGCGCCCTCGCGCAGCTCGACTTGAAGTCCAGGGATGTACCTTGCGATTTCCGCGATCGGATCGAGGACGAGCGATGCCGAGATGGATGGCGCGAGGCCGATCTTCAGTGGCGCGACCTCCTTGCGTTGGAACTCCCGGGCTCTGCGACGCACCGCCTCTGCCGAAGCGAGTGTCCGCTCCAGTATCGGAAGGACTTCCTTTCCAAGATCGGTGAGCTGCGAAAGCTGGCGCTCGCGGTAGATCAACTGGCCGCCAAGCTCCTGCTCGAGCTTCTGCACTCCCTTGGTCAGGGCGGGCTGCGTGACATTGCACTGCTCGGCTGCGCGAGTGAAGTTTAGTGTGGACGCAACGGCGAGGAAATAGCGAACTTGGTGAAGCTCCATGGCGAAGGCGACCTCGGTGACCGTCAACGGGCCGCATGTTGATGGCTCGGGGCGCCGCGGTCGATTGCGCCGACGTACTGTTAGGTTCGCTTGTCGCTGCCTGTGCTAAGCGATGGCTTAGAAGTGAGCGCATAAACCTCGCGCCCCGAATCCGTTAGCCGAATGCGCACCTAAGGCAGGGGATCAGCGGCGCAGAAAAATGCAGTAGACGCAATTTGCGAGTAAATGGCGCCCTCGCACGCAAACACTGAGGACAGGCCTTTCGGGCTCAGAAGTTTTGCGGCTGCTCTAGTCTTATATTGAGGAGGTCCGCCATCCGGCTGAGTTCGGGAAGCGAACGTGCCTTCATCTTCCGCATCAGGTTCACGCGATGCACCTTCACCGTGGATTCGGAGATGCCGATATCGTTGGCAATCTGTTTATTTAGGCGACCGGCCAGGACGCGGAGCATGATTTCACGCTCGCGAGAGCTGAGCATGTCGAAACGCTCCTTGAGCGCAGCCAATGCCCTATCACTCTCTCGACGGGCACGATCGCGAGCGAGGCCGGCCTCGATGGCGTCAAGCAGATCCTGATCACGGAATGGCTTAGTAAGGAACTCTATCGCACCACCCTTCATCGCTTGCACGGTCATCGGCACGTCAGCGTGCGCTGTGATAAAGATGATCGGCACTTGCCTGTTTGTGGCGACAAGTTCGCTCTGAAGCTCAAGACCGCTTCGCCCCGGCATTCTTACGTCGAGCACCAGGCAAGTAGGACCGTCCGGCGGATCGGCCTTGAGAAAATCGCGAACAGACGAAAATTGTCGGGCATGTAAGCCGACTGTCCGTAACAGCCGCGCGACCGAGTCGCGAAACTCCGGATCGTCATCGATAACCAAGACACTGGGATTTGCCTCACCCATTCCCGGTATCCTGCGTTGGGGAAGCGCATTTTTCCTTATTGCGGCGTCATCCTACGCACAATCTGTCGAGATGAACAGTATCTTTCGCTTAAGCGGATCGCCGGAGGCCTAAGCTATCGCTTAGGAACGCCGAGGTTGCGTTATTGGGGAATGTCCGTGACACTACGCTGCATGCAGCGCGAGGCGTTGCCTCGCCGGCCAGCGGAGGGGCCTGGAAGACGCAATGTTGAACCGTACCCTGATATCTATCGTCGACGATGATCAGCCCTATCGTGAGTCAATCCGAAAACTAATAATGTTGCTGGGCTACACTGTCGAAGCGTTTCCGTCAGCAGCCGATTTCCTGGCATCGCGTGTCGTGCCTGAAACCGCCTGCTTGGTCACCGACGTTAATATGCCCGGAATGACCGGAGTCGAGCTGCACAGGCATTTGGTCGATGCAGGGTACGCGATCCCGACGATCCTCGTTACCGCCTACCCCGATGAGGTCGTCGGGGATCAGGCTCTAAAGGACGGGGTTGTTTGCTACCTCAGCAAGCCAGTGGACGACAACTATCTCGAGCGATGCCTGCGTTCGGCTCTGCAGCCGGGTACGCCGATTGAAGAACTCATAAGTCATTGTCCGCAGGCAGGGTAAACTGAAACACGGCGCCGCGAGGTTCGTTCGCCTCCGCCCACAACTTGCCCCCATGGGCATGGATGATGGAGCGGCATATCGACAACCCCATCCCTGTTCCACCGGACTTCCTGGTGTAAAAGGCGTCGAAGACTCGATCGAGATGCTCCGTATCAATGCCCGGCCCCGAATCGCGTACGGCTACGAGGGCGCCTGTCTGATCCTCCTCGGTGCTGATCAACAGCTCTCTTGGTCCTTCCTCAACCGAACCCATTGCTTCAGCCGCGTTCAGAATCAAGTTCAGCAAGACCTGTTGCAGCTGAACGCAATCCCCCATAACCGGAAGCAGTCCATCTGCAAGCCGAGTTTGGACCGAAACGCCATTCCTGTGGATCACGCTTTGTGCCAGTACAATCACTTCGTTGGTCGCCGAATTGAGATCAAAACGCTCCTTTCGCGGAGGCGCCTTCTTGATGTGATCACGCATCCGTCCAACGATATCCTTGGCTCGGTCCGTATCCCTGACAACGCAAGCGAGCGCTTCCCTGGTCTCATCCAGATTTGGCGGATTCATTTCCAAAAAGCGCGCCCCTGCACGGGCATTGTTACGAGCGGTAGCGATCGGGTGCAGAATTTCGTGAGACAGCGAGGCGGCCAATTCTCCCATCATGCTCACGCGGTTCATGTGGGCGAAATCCAACTCAAGCTGGCGCAGCTTTTCACGTTCGTCCTGTGCGCGCCTTCGTTCCGTCACATCGACGGTTGTGGCGATAACCTCACTCACCGTGCCCTGAGGGGAAAACACATGATAGCTGGTTCCTTCGACCCATTTGATTGTTCCATCAGGTAGGAGGAGTCTGAACTCGGCCACGAAATCTCTTTTCTGGCGCACGGCCTCCTGAACCGCGCCCCACACTCTGTCGCGGTCCTCTGGGTGAATGCGTTCCCACATACTTTGTCGACTTGGAAGGCCCTGCCGCGGATCAAACCCCCAGATCCTGTAACTCCCGTCCGACCAATAGAGGTATTGCATCGTTGTCGCGTTGTAGATCCAATTGCCGGTGCGGCTGAGTCGCTGTGCTTGGCTAAGGGCTTCCTCGACGCGCTTGCGCTCGGTCAAATCGAGCACGAACGCAACGCCCTCGTCACCTCCTTCTTTGAGCAGAGCGGCACCAATAAGCACAGGTACGCGGCTGCCGTCTTTCCGAAGATACTCCTTCTCGAAGGGCTGAACTATTCCGGTTGCGTTCAGTTCTGCCTGAGTCAGTATGTCGCGCTCGCGCCATTCGGGCGGGGACAACTCGGTCCAGCGCACGCGGCCCGAAACCAAGTCCTCGCGCTCATATCCCAAGATACGCAGAAACGCGTCATTGGCCTCAAGAATTCGACCTTCGCGGTCGGCAATCAAGATCCCAATGATGTTGGCGTCGACCAAACGCCAAATCTTCCCTTCGCGATCTGCGACGTCGCGATAAAGCCGCGAATTTTCCAGCGAGATCGCCGCCTGCGACGCAAGCACCTTCAACACCGTGACGCGGTCAGGTGTGAAAACGTGGGCCGTCAGGTTGTTTTCGAGGTAGAGTACACCGGCCAGTTTGCCCTGTTTGAGCAACGGCAGGCAGAGAATTGAACGGGCGTGATGCCGATGAATGTACTTATCGGCAGAAAACGGGTTCGTGGCTGCCGCATCGTGGAGAAGAACGCTCTCTTTCGTCCGGATCACGTAGTGTAGGATGGACTCCGGCAGATCTGCAGCCGTTACACTTGCGTGTCGCTGACCGACGGTCACCGTATTATTGCTGGTCGTGACTTCCGCCTCGATCCGATACCCATCACCTGCCGCAAGGATCAACAGACCTCGCCCGGCACCCGCGTGCTCAATCGCTGTGCGCATCAGCGTGTCGATCAGTTTTTCTGGAACGATCTCGCCCGACACGGCTTGCGAGACTTTGATAACAGTAGCTAGATCCAGTTGTTCGACGGGTGCCCCGATCGTGCTTGCGGGGCCGGCAACCGGCTTTTCCTCCCTGAAGTGCGGATACAACTCGTCGAGTTGGCGTACCTTGCCGTCGGCTCCCCAACGGATATATGCGTACCGCGCGTCCTGCAGATAGGCATGCGCGATCTTCTTGAACCCGCGTGCGGCATAAAATCGTGCGGCGACCTCGTTGGCGAGCGCCTCGTTGTGGACAAAGCCGTGCGTGTGTGCCGAGTGGATAGCGTGCTCGTAAAGATGTTCGGCATCGAGCGCGCGGCCTTCGATCCGGGCGATCTCCGCCCCGACGAGTGCGGCGCGGTTCTCGAAGTTGTCCGGGCAAGCCGTCGCCCAGACCTCCAGCTGTCGGTGGTGCACGGCCAGTGCCTTGACATGCTCCTGCCATTGGTCGGCCGCCGCGGACTCGCAGGATGCTGCTCTGGAGAGCGCACTGTAAAAGTGATATTCCGCGCATTCGAAAAAAGACGCCGATGTCGGCTGCAGCTGTTGCGCCCTCAATGAGGCCTCGAGGGCACTCGCATAGTCGCCGGCAAAGAAGCGTGCCTGCAGCTTGCGGATCCAATACGAGCCCTCGGCCAACGCCAGATCCGGGTTCCCACTGAAACGGGACTCCAGTAGCAGTTCGTCAAACTCCCCATCGTCAAAGCAACCGAAAATCGGCGTCAAGCCGCGGAGTGTCCGAACCAACCCAAGCTGGCCGGCGATGGAGTCAATCGCAAAACCGAACCGCATGTTCCGCGCGAACGCGAGACCATGCTCGACCTCGACTTGCACGTTATCGAGCGGATCGCCCGCCGCGAGAAGATACGTGTTCAGGTGGGTGTAGTAGTACGCCGCAAAAGTGAGGTCACCGATCTGGTTTGCCGTCTCAAACGCGCGCCGCAGCAGATCGCGACCTTCCCGGACATGTCTCGTCCAGAACATGAGCAAATATCCAAAGTTCAAATAGGTCCTGGCCTGGAAGCGCTTTAGCCCGCGCTGTTCGACCAGTTCATAGCCGAGACGACCGAATCGAAGTCCCGCCTGGTAGTCGCCGAATTCCGGTCCAGCAAGCCTGCCAAGCACTGTATAGGCGTAGCACGACCCGTCACAATTGCCGCCCTCGAGGCTGAGATTGACTGCTCGACAGATGACCATCGAACGTACGTTCGCATCCGTATAATGGGCAGGCGGCCCGAGTTTCGTCAGGACATCGAGGGTCGCGAGCGATGCGGCATTGCTCATCAAAGGCAGATCAATGAGGCTTTCTATCGTGCGGGAGCCGAGTTGGGACCAGATCCGCTCATACTCGCGCCGAGCCTCGTCTTCCGTCGGGTGCGGCGACCAGTCGATGCCCAGGTGTCGGAGATAGTCGAGACCGACTGCGATCGCGCGGCTGCCCTGATCCAGAGTCGTGTAAAGATCCACCTGCAGGCACGTGACGCGAGCTCGTTCGATCGTCGTTGCGGCACGCGCCGACAGCACCGCCAGGCGCTGCTCGGCTTCCGCCAGTGCACCAGTGAGGAACTCACACTCGGCCCGGTGCAGCTCCAGCTCAAAGATCAGGTCGTGCCGCCGCTCCCAAGCGTCCCCTGGCAGCAGTGCCGCGCAGGAGAGCAGATAGTTCAGCGCCGAGGCATACGCTGTCGAGGTCTTGGCGCGTCTACCTGCAATGAAATTCAACTCTGCGACCCGCTCGAGCTCCTCAATTGACGTGATGAGATGCGAGCCGCGGTTAAGCTGATTGACGATTTCGAAGATCGTCTCCTCCAGCTTCTCTTGAGGGGTCTGCGCTGCGAGCAGCATCCCTATTCGGAGATGGGCTTCGGCACGCGATTGCTCCGGGATCAAGGAGTAGGCGGCTTCCTGGACACGGTCGTGGAGAAACTTGTAGGAATTTTCCGAACGAAAGATCAGCCCTGCTCGCACCGCTTCCCAAAGCTGGCCATGCATCTCCTCCTCGGAGTCCTGGTAAACGATCCGCAACATGGTGAACCCTGCGTCGTTGCCCAGGCAGGCGAGCTGCTGCAATGCGTTCAGGGTTTCGGCGGACAAGCGGTTCAGCTTCCCCACCATAAGGTCCACCACATTGTCGGTGTAACCTTTGGCGTGAATGCGATTCAGGTCCCAAGACCATCGCGCCTCGCCATAATCGAAAGTGAGCAATGCTTCGTCGGCGAGCGCAGAAATGAACTGAATAGCGAAAAGCGGATTGCCAGTTGTCTTCTCGTGGATCAGCTGTGCCAGCGGCGTAATTCTCTCTGGTTCGCTGTGAACAAAATCCGCGATTAGTTGTCCCAAGTCTTCACAGGTTAGGGGTGCCAATACGATGTCTTGCAATATCGCTCCAGCTTGGCGCATCGCTTCGAGCTTGCGCATCAGCGGGTGGATGGGATCGACTTCGTTGTCGCGGTAAGCGCCAATCAACAACAAGTTCTGCACATCCGGCCGGGTCAACAGATCCTCGAGCAAATCGAGCGTTGCTGCATCGAGCCATTGGAGATCGTCCAGGAACAGGGCGAGCGGATGTTCCGGCCGCGCGAATACGCCGATAAATCGCCGGAACACCAGCTGAAAGCGGCCCTGCGCATCCTGTGGCGGCAGCTCGGGGACCGGTGGCTGTTCGCCGATGATGTGCTTCAATTCCGGGACGAGATCAACAATGAGCCGACCGTTCGGTTCGAGCGCCTCGAGCAGCGCCTCCCTCCATTGCCGCAGCTCCGCTTCGGTCTTGCTCAAAAGCGGGCGGATCAGGCTCTGAAAGGCCTGCGCAAGGGTGGCATAGGGGATGTCGCGCTTGTACTGATCAAACTTGCCCGATGCAAAAAGACCGCGGGGCGGAACAAGCGGCTTATGAAGCTCGTTGACGACCGCGGACTTGCCGATGCCGGAGTATCCAGAAACCAGCACCAATTCCGGCCTGCCGCCGGCGACGATACGATCGAAGGAGGCAAGTAGGATATCGATCTCGGCTGTCCGACCATACAATTTCTCGGGGATCAGCAGCCGGTCCGGAGTGTCGTGTTTCCCGGGCGGGAATTCGTCGATATCACCTCGGGTTTCCCATTCAGCAAGGCAACGCCGTAGATCGCTCTCGGCGCCTGCAGCCGTCTGGTAACGCTCCTCAGCAGTCTTGGCGAGCAGCTTCATAATGATCGCAGAGACGGAGCCCGGAAGGTCTTTTAACCGCTCGCTGGGGGGCGTCGGTGGTCTTGCAATATGACAGTGCACCCATTCCATCGGATCGACCGCCGTGAACGGCAGAACGCCCGTGAGCATCTGGTACAGCGTGACGCCGAGGGCGTAGAGATCGCTGCGAGCGTCGATCGAGCGGTTCATCCGCCCGGTTTGTTCGGGTGCCATGTAGGCTAGCGTACCGGCGATGGTCTCGGGCGGCTCAGGCGCCTGCCGTTCTCGGGACAGGCGCGATGCAATGCCAAACCCGGTGAGCCGCACGTTTCCATCCGCGCAGTCCACCACAATATTAGCCGGCTTGATGTCTTTGTGGATGAGCCCGCGCTGATGCAGCTTGCCCAGAGCCGAGGTGACAGCGATAGCCAGGCGCAAGAAGCGCCCTACCTCCATGGGCCCACCGAGCAAACGGTCGAGCGGCTCGCCGCCCTGATCATCGAGCACCAGTACGGTCTGACCGGCGTCGCGTATCAGGGCCAACGGCAGCGCCGCCCATGCCCTGTCGAGTTCATCTTTCAGCTCATATTCGTGCGTGAGACGATCGAGTTCTTGAGCGGGACGGGTGATCGGCGGCAGGGGCAACAAGCAACACGGCGAGCCGGTTGCCATTGTCGTCCAGTCGCCAGCCACGGCTGAACACGCGCTCGCCGTCCTCCCACAACACCTGAGAGCTACCGTCCGAGTAGGCGACGTTCAGCGACTGCTGCACCATCTGTCAGACTCCGGCGTCGGGCGTCGGCTTGAAGTCGGTTGATCAAGCTCTTCGTGCGCCACACGCGCGGCCTTGGCTACGCTCGAGCGCGCCACTTCCCGAAATCATATAATTAATTCAAAGTTTGTCAGGAGGGCGGGAGTGTAGCAACGCGTGGCACGGTGCGACTGGAAATGACGCCATGCTCAGCACACGGTAGCCGGCGCCCGCGAACATGCTGTTTCCGCTAGGGCTTTGCGCGGCCGAAACCTCCGGATTGCGGTCGGCCTGGCCAGGCTCCCCGGGAGAGTCACACCGCATACCCTTCGGCATACTGCAGCGACCTCGCTGATGCAGCGCGGCGCGCCGATCTGGGAGGCCGCCGGGTTCCCGGGAATGTCGCCCTGACTATTTGATTGGGCGCCGCTGCCATTGGCCAAAAAGGCCGGCACGTTTTGGTGGTTGAAACGGTCGTCAACTTGACCGAGGGTCAAAATCAGACGAAAAACCCAATGATTTCTTGGTCGGAGTGGCAGGATTCGAACCTGCGACCCCTGCGTCCCGAACGCAGTGCTCTACCGGGCTGAGCCACACTCCGACAAGAAGGCGGCTTATAGCGTTGGGTTTCGCATACCGCAAGAAGCCGGACCAAAGGATTTAATTCCCTGTGAATGTCGACCTGAAAACCCAGATTTTGGCCGCCGGCGAGGCCGCCACGGCCGCGGCAGCCCATTGCCTGGCGGCGGGCGGCCTGGTCGGGTTCCCGACCGAGACCGTCTACGGCCTCGGCGCCGATGCCACCAATGCAGAAGCGGTCGCCCGGCTCTATCAGGCCAAGGGCCGGCCCTCCTTCAACCCGCTGATTGCCCATGTCAGCGATCTCAGCGCTGCGCGGCGGATCGGCCAGTTCGACGCCCAGGCGACGGCGCTGGCGGAGGCGTTCTGGCCGGGGCCGCTGACCCTGGTGCTGCCCAAAACCGCCGATTGCGCGGTTGCCGATCTCGCCACCGCCGGGCTCGACACGGTCGCGATCCGCATTCCGGCACACGGCGTGGCGCGGGACATCCTGCGCGCCTTCGGCGGGCCGGTGGTGGCTCCGTCGGCCAATCTGTCCGGCCATGTGTCGCCGACCACCGCCACCCATGTGCAAGGCGACCTCGCCGGGCGCATCGACCTGATTATCGACGGCGGCTCGGTCGCGGTCGGCGTCGAATCCACGATTGTCGGCTGTTTCGAGACGCCGATGCTGCTGCGCCCCGGCGGCCTGCCGCGCGAGGCGATCGAACGTGTGCTCGGCCGCGCGCTGGCCGGCGTACCGGAGCACGCCGGCGCCGAGACCGACGCCCCGCTGGCGCCGGGCATGCTGGCATCGCACTACGCCCCGCGGACGCCGGTACGACTCAATGCCGACCAGGTCGAGCCCAACGAGGCCCTGTTGGCGTTCGGTCCCGGGATCGTGGCGGGATCGAGCCACGCCAAAGCTGTCATGAATCTGTCCGCGCGCGGCGACCTGAACGAAGCCGCCGCCAATCTTTTCGGTTATCTTCGCACGCTCGACACCAGGAGCGCGCATACCATCGCCGTCATGCCGGTACCGAATCATGGCCTCGGCGAGGCCATCAATGACCGGTTGCGCCGTGCCGCGATCGGGCGGACATGACGGAACGAGAATAAAAGTAACGAGAACAAAAAAAGAGACGGAATCATGAATATCGTACAACCAGCCGCGCCACCGCTTTCGCCTGAATTGATCGCGGCCTTCCGCAAGATCGTTGGCGACAAATATGCAGTGACCGACGCCGCCGACATCGCGCCCTATGTCACCGAGGAGCGCGACCTGTTTCACGGCCGCTCGCCGCTGGTGTTGCGTCCGGGTTCGACCGCGGACGTCTCCGCGATCTGCAAACTCGCCACCGAACACAAAATTGCGCTGGTGCCGCAGGGCGGCAATACCGGGCTGGTCGGCGGCCAGACCCCGCATAATGGCGAGGTGGTGATTTCGATGCGGCGGATGGACAAGATCCGCGAGATCGACGCCGCGTCGAACACCATGATCTGCGAGGCAGGCGTGGTGCTGCAGATCGCCCAGCAAAAAGCCACCGAGGTCGACCGGCTGTTCCCGCTGTCGCTCGGCGCGGAAGGCAGTTGCACCATCGGCGGCAATCTCTCGACCAACGCCGGCGGCACCGCCGCGTTGGCCTATGGCGTAGCCCGCGAAATGGCGATCGGACTCGAAGTGGTGCTGGCGGATGGCCGCGTTCTGAACCTGCTGTCGAAGCTGAAGAAGGACAATACCGGGTACGATCTGCGCAACCTGTTCATCGGCGCGGAGGGCACGCTCGGCATCATCACCGCGGCTACGCTGAAACTGTTCCCGAAGCCGCGCGCGATCGAGACCGCCTTTGTCGGCCTGAAGTCGCCCGCCGACGCGCTGAAACTGCTGACGCTGTCGCAAGGCGTCGCCGCCGGCAGCCTGACCAGTTTTGAGCTGCTGTCCGACATCGCGGTCGACTTCAGCGTGCGGCATGGCATCGACATCCGCCATCCCCTCGAAGGCAAATATCCCTGGTACGTGCTGATGGAATTGTCGTCGTCGCGTGACGATGCCCGCGCCGCGCTGGAAGCGATCCTGGCGCAGGGACTCGAGGACGAGATCGTCGACGACGCCGTGATCGCGGCAAACCTCAGCCAGCGTCAGGCCTTCTGGAAGCTGCGCGACGAAATGTCGGCGGCCCAAAAACCCGAAGGCGGCTCGATCAAGCACGACATTTCGGTGCCGGTCGCCGCCGTTCCGGCCTTCATCGCCGAGGCAGATGCTGCCGTGGTCAAACTGATCCCGGGCTCGCGGCCAGTGCCGTTCGGGCATCTCGGTGACGGCAACATCCATTATAATGTCAGCCAACCGATCGGCGGCAATGCCGCGGATTTCCTGGCGCGCTGGCACGAGGTCAACGCCGTGGTGTTTGCCATTGTGATGCGGATGGGCGGATCGATCTCGGCCGAGCACGGCATCGGCGTGCTCAAGCGCGACGAGCTGCCCGACGTCAAGGACAAGGTCGCGATCGAACTGATGCGCGGCATCAAGGCGATGCTCGATCCGCTCGGTATCATGAATCCCGGCAAGGTGCTGTAATCGTGACGTCGGCTGCGCTGGCGATCGCGCCGATCACGGATACTGATGTCGCCGCGGTGGTTACGCTGTGGCAAGCGTGCGGATTGACGCGGCCGTGGAACGATCCCGCGGCCGACATTGCGCAGGCGCGCAGGGGACCGAATTCGGCCGTGCTGGTCGGACGCGACGGCAACGCCATCGTTGCCTCTGTCATGGTCGGATATGACGGTCATCGCGGCTGGGTCTATTACGTCGCGGTCGATCCCGATCATCGCCACAAGAAATATGGCCGCGTCATCATGGATGCTGCGGAAAACTGGCTGCGTCAGCGCGGCATCGAAAAGATGCAGCTGCTGGTGCGCTCCGACAACACCGGCGTGAAAGCCTTCTACGAACAACTCGGCTATCTCGAGCAGGAACGCGTCGTCTATGCCAAATGGCTCGACGGCCGCGCGCCGACGCCGTAACCGCACATCTGCAGGCATCGCATGACCATTTCCGATCGCATCCGCGTCAAGGACGTTCGCCTGCTCAGCGACAATTATGCCGTCCTGAAGACTACGACGCTCGATTACCGGCGCGCCAATGGCGAATGGCAGACCCAGCGCCGCGAGACCTACGACCGCGGCAACGGCGCGACGCTGCTGCCGTATCATCGGACGCAGCGCACCGTGATCCTGGTACGCCAATTCCGCTACCCGGCTTACATCAACGGCTACGACGATCTCCTGATCGAGGCTGCCGCCGGATTGCTGGACGATGAATCTCCGGAAGTGCGGATCCGGGCCGAAGCAGAGGAAGAAATCGGCTACCGCCTCGGCAAGATCGAAAAAGTGTTCGAAGCCTTCATGTCGCCCGGCTCGATTACCGAGAAGCTGCATTTCTTTATCGCCGAATACGAGCCGTCGATGCGGATCGGCGACGGCGGCGGCCTTGCTTGCGAAGGCGAGGATATCGAGGTGCTGGAATTGCCGATCGATCAGGCGCTTGCCATGATCGGCGACGGCCGCATCCAGGACGCCAAGACCATCATGCTGTTGCAATACGCGGCGCTGCGGATTTTCGCATAATCCGCTAGGCATGGTTTTTTGCAACGTATAGGATGACCTCGCTCGGGTGATGCTGCGCGCGCGTCGGCCACCCCGATGCTGAAGCCCGCGAGGTTTTGGACGATGAAATCAAGGCAGTTGAGATCCACCTACGGCTGGATATTGCAGCGAGCTGATGGCTCGCCGTGAATCCATGTGCCGAGGCGTTCACAACGCTCCTGCCCTCCTTCATCGGATTCCTATCGTGAAAGACCTGACCCAAGGCTCCATTGTGAGCCACGTCGTGACCATGGCTGCCCCGATTTTTGTCGGCATCATCATGGCCCTGCTCTGCCAGTTGATCGATCTGTATTTCGTGGCCGGCCTGGGTGATGCCGCCATCGCCGGCGTCGGCGCCGCCGGCAATGCAGGATTCCTCATCAACGCGTTCACCCAGGTGCTGAGTGTGGGCACGGTGGCGCTGGTCTCGCACGCCGTGGGACGCAAGGATCAAGCCGACGCCAGTCTGGTGTTCAACCAGTCGCTCGGCCTTTCCGTGATGTGCGGAATTCTGTCGTTGATCGCCGGGTGCATGCTGGCGCGCAGCTACATCGGCTCGCTCGCAGCCGATGCTGCGACTATCGAAGCCGGCACAACCTACCTGCTTTGGTTCATGCCGGCGCTCGCGTTGCAGTTCCCCCTGCTCGCGATATTTGCGGCCTTGCGTGGCACCGGCATCGTAGCGCCGACGATGGCGATCCAGGCGCTGACGATGATGATCAACATCATCCTGGCCCCGGTGCTGATTGCCGGCTGGGGCTCGGGTCGGCCGTTGGGCGTCGCCGGCGCCGGCCTCGCGAGTTCGCTTGCGATGGCCATGGGCGCAGTGATGCTCTGGAGCTATTTTCACCGGTCGAAAAACTATCTCACGCTTGATCCAGCGCAGTTGCGTCCGCGCATGGTGCAGTGGAAGCGTATCCTCGGCGTCGGCCTCCCGGCGGGCGGCGAATTCGCCATCCTGTTCATCTATATGGGCGCAATCTATTATGTGCTGCGGGATTTCGGCGCCGCGGCGCAGGCCGGCTTCGGGATCGGCTCGCGTGTGCTCGGCCTCATTCAGGTGCCGGCGATGGCGATTGCCTTCGCCGCCGGTCCGATCGTGGGTCAGAATTTCGGCGGCGGCTTCAACATCCGCGTGAAGGAGACCTTCGCGAAGGTCGCGCTGCTGGGCGCGGCACTCATGCTGGTAGCGACGATCTTCATGCAATGGCAACCGGAATTGCTGCTGCGCCCGTTTACCACCGATCACGACACCATCGCGGTCGGCGCGGAATTTCTCAAGCTGGTCTCGCTGAACCTGATCGCGCAGGGATTGATTTTCCTGTGTTCGAGTATTTTTCAGGGCCTCGGCCACACCACGCCGCAACTGATCAGTTCGACCGCGCGGCTGGTGACGTACGCTATCCCTGTGTTGTGGCTGTCGGCGCGGCCGGGATTCCGCATCGAGCATATCTGGTACCTTTCGATCGCGACCACGAACCTGCAGGCGCTGTTGAGCCTGTGGCTGCTGCGGCTCCAGTTTCGCAAGCGGCTGGTGCCGATGCTGCGCTGAACCTCAAAACAGCGACCCCTGCCCGTCATCGTCCGATGCTACCGCCGCCGGTTTGCGTGGCGCGGCGCGTTTGGCGGGGGCGGGTTGTTCGGCCGCCATCTGCTCGGCGGTGATCGGCAACACCAATTGCGCGTCATCATTGGCGACGCGATTGACGCGCGTCGAAACCTCGTGCCAGGCGAACTCGCCTTCGTCAGGCGCCGTCAACAACATCATCACGTCATCGGCGTCATCTGCGCGGCAATCGAGCCAGCGCTCGAAATCAACGGGCCGGATGGCCACTGGCACGCGGTGATGTAGCACCGCGAGATCGGCGCTCGCCGCCGCCGTCACGATCGCGACGGTATCGAGTTCCTCGCCGTTCGGGCCCATCCAGGTTTCGGCCAAACCGGCAAAACTCATCGGCGCGCCGTCGCTGCGGTGGATGAAATACGGCCGTTTGCGATCCTCCGACGTGTGCCATTCATAATAGCCGTCCGCCGGAATCAGGCAGCGCCGCCGCCTGATCGCGTTCTTGAACGCCGGTTTTTCCCGCACGGTTTCCGACCGCGCATTGATCAACAGCGTGAACTTGCGCGGATCCTTGACCCAGGACGGCAGCAGCCCCCAGCGCATCAGGCGGAAATGGCGGGACCCGTTTTCAATGATCACCACAGGTATCGGTTGAGTTGGCGCAATATTAAACCGAGGAGGGAAATTCGGCTGTTCCGGATAACCGAAAATTTGCCGTAAGGCCGCCGGCGGCGAAGTAATGACGAAGCGTCCGCACATTCTGGTATCCAAATAGGAATTCGTTCAGCACCTTTTAACTCCAAACGCTAACAGTGGCATAGATGACGTCCACGGCTGCCCCAGCGCGATCCGATCGCCAGATATCGAACCCGCCGGGCCGCCCGAACGAGGCGCGGGCTGCGGCGTTGCGCGCCGCCAACATCAACCCGCGCACCGGGCTTGCGACCGACTATCTGAACCATTTCAACGAAGCCATCATGCTGCTCGAGATGGTTCCGGATATGCCGGAATGCGTGGAAGATTTTCTCGGATGGCAGCCGCTGTCCTACTGCGAGCATTTCACCGCATCCAATTTCAAGGGCCGCGATCTTGCGATCGAAGCGTATGGTTCGGCTGATGCCGATATTCGCGCCGAATTCGACAATGTTACCACCGCGATGACCTCGATCCTGACCGCGGTGGGCGCGGCGATGCGCGAAGCCAGGCAGGACAAGACCCGCGCCACGCTGGCGGAGCAGGCCACCGGTTGGGTCAAGCCGCTGGTCGCGCAAGCCGGCGGCATCATCAATGGCGACATCGAAGCCGACGTCGAGACCATCATGAAGAGCCACTGACGGCCGAGATCCGATCAGCCTCGCCCGATTGGATCTTCTTCGATTAGACCTGCGCTGATCCATCAGGCATGATCTCCGGGCAAGCATCGCTCTCCCACCTTTTTGGATCACACCTTGGTCGCCTCCGTCTCCCCGTCGCATCCCCAACTCGCCGTCAGTGCCGTCATTTTTCGCGACAGCAAGGTCCTGCTGGTGCGGCGGGCGCGCTCGCCGGGCAAGGGCTTTTATTCGCTGCCCGGCGGCCGGGTCGAATTCGGGGAATCGCTGCATACCGCGCTGCATCGCGAGGTCGACGAGGAAACCGCGCTTCAAATCGAGATCGTCGGGCTCGCCGGATGGCGCGAGGTGCTGCCGGGAACCGGTGGCGGTGGGCATTATCTGATCATGTCGTTCGCGACGCGCTGGACCGGCAAGGAGCCGGTCCTCAACGACGAGCACGACGACTTCAAATGGCTGGCGCCGGATGGGCTCGGCGACCTCCAGGTGACCGGCGGCCTGCAGGAAGTCATCGACGCGGCGGCGCGCCTGATCCGGCCATGATTTCGCAGGATTTCGCGACCATCCGTGCCTTGCTTCCCGCGGACTGAAAAGGCATATCACAGCCCACGCGCGCGCCCCGCGGCATCCGGGGTTCCGGACCCATTCATGTCGAAACGCTTTTTGGCCGCCTTCCTCTTGATCTCGGTATGTAACCTTGGCCCGGCGCGGGCCGAGGATGCCGCCGCACCGTTCGACGGCGACCTGCAGCGGCTGGCCGAGATCCTCGGCTCGCTGCATTACCTGCGCGGCATTTGCGGCAGCAACGAAGGCGCGAAATGGCGCAACCAGATGCAGGCCTTGATCGATGCCGAGACCCCGTCGGGCGATCGCCGCACCCGCATGATCGCGGGCTTCAACCGCGGCTATAACGGCTACCAGCAGACCTACCGGAGCTGCACCCCGGCCGCGACAGTCGCAATCCGCCGTTATATCGAGGAAGGCGCCAAGATCTCGCGCGACCTGACCGCGCGCTACGCGAACTAGGCGTCCGCGCGCTTCGGATTCGATTTTCAAAGAACGTACCCGTAGCCCGCATGAGCGCAGCGAGATGCGGGGTAATTCGGTTGGGAAAAGGACCCGCATGTCGCTGCGCTCATGCGGGCTACACACATAACTCCACGTTCTCGCGGCAGCATTGCGCCCGAGTTTTGCTAATCGTCCGCCCTGTAATCCGGAGGGCGCGGGGAATGCCGGGTGCCCGTTGCACCCGAGGCCCGTGTGCAAAGGGTAGTAAGCACACGGTAGTCACCACGGTCGCACCGGGATCACCCGGCATTCCCGCACGCAATGGTTTTAACGGTTTCCTTCGTGCTCTTGTGTCTGGCGGATGTGCCAGAATGTGCGGACGGGCGGTTCTGACCAACCGCCCGTCGCTGGATCTGAGCCCGTTCGTGCTCGAAGGCCAAGAGCCTGCCGGGGAGCGTGGGACAGGTCCGGTGTCTTCCTCAACCCGAACAGTTGCATGGGCTTAGAGCCCGGACCGAGCAAGGAAGGGAGCTGGATGATGGCACAAGATGATCTGGTTGTCGCGGGGATCGACGTCGCAAAAGACAAGGTGGATGTTTGCATTCGATCGCTGTCATTGAGGTGCGCGTTCGCGAGCACATCGAAAAGTCGGCGAGAGCTGGCTTCCTGGCTGCGCCGGCGGAAAGTTGGCAAGGCCGTGATGGAAGCTTCCGGCGGGTACGAGCGCGAGTGGGCCAAGGCACTCCGTGCCGCGAGGATCGAAGTGCGGATCGTCGATCCGAAGCGGGTTCGCAGCTTCGCTCGATCGGCTGGACGACTTGCCAAGAACGATGCGATCGATGCCGAGATGATTGCCTGGTTCGCCGAGACCTTCGGCGAGGCCTCTCACCAAATCCATGATGCGGAACGCGAAAGGTTGGTGCAAATCGTGAATGCGCGGCAGGCTCTCCTTGAGCTGCAGACCGGGTTGCAAAACAGGAGCGAGCATTCGCCGCCGGATATCGTGCAGAAGGTACAGGAGCGGCTTTTGAAGAAGATAGCCGCCGAGCTTGCCACGCTCGAGGTAGCGATCACAGCCACGATTAAGGCCACGCCGCAATTTGCCGAACGCGCCGAGATCATCGAAAGCGTGCCAGGACTTGCCCGGATCACCTCCGCTGGCTTGATCGCGGCGATGCCGGAACTGGGCCAGGTAAGCAACAAGGTCGCCGCCGCTCTGTTGGGCGTGGCCCCATACGATGACGACAGCGGCAAACGGCGAGGTGAGCGCCAGATCAGAGACGGACGCCGCAAGATACGCAACATCTTCTACATGGCCTGCCTGGGAGCTGCGACCCGACACAATCCTGTGCTCAAGGCCTTCTACCGGCGCCTGGTCGCTAAAGGCAAAGAGAGGAAGGTCGCACTGGTAGCCTGCATGCGCAAACTCATCGTGATCCTCAACATCATGATCGCTCGCGGGCAGAAGTGGAATCCGGACCTTCACGCAATGGGCTGACTGAGCGGCCCGCCGCGCTCGGTTCTCGACCGAGCGCTTGCAAAGCCAACAGACCGGTGAGCGGGCGGGGTCAAGGCCGTCCGCCGCCGAAGGCGGTGGCGCGCCAGCGCCAGCCTTGAGGCCGACCGATGACCGGTCTACGTCAACACAGTTGCTCCTCGGTGACCGGCTTGATTGTCACCGTCGCCTCGTGGAAATTCCGCGAGACTTGACGCCAGCGCCGGGGCGTCAGGACCACACGACTTCGCCGTCCGCGATCAGCGCTGTTCGTCATCTGCGCATTCGCGTCCACCGCATCCCGCGCCAACGTTCGTGACGATCGCGAAACGCCCCTCTTGGTGGGCGCGGGATAGCCGAGATTAAGCCGGTGATTTGGGTCAAATGAAAACAAGAATCTTTTTGCAAATGGGGCTGGACAGCCAAATCACTGATTTGCCCTCACCGCGAATTTCGCCGATCCCGGCCTCGACGTTGCAGCCATAATTAGCTATCCGCTGCTGACGCCAACGCAGCGGGTGACCTGTGAATCTGGATGCGATCTTTTTTGACCTCGACGGCACGTTGACCGATCCCAAGCCGGGCATCACCCGCTCGATTCAGTACGCGCTGCACCAGCTCGAGCAATCCACAATCCCGACCGAAGACCAACTGACCTGGTGCATCGGCCCGCCGCTGCGCGCCAGCTTTGTGAAACTGCTCGGCGAGGCTTCCGCCGATCTGGCGGTGGCGCTCTATCGCGAGCGATTTTCCGAGGTCGGCCTCTATGAGAACAGCGTCTACGCCGGCATCCGCGATGTCCTGAGCGCACTGCGCAGCTCCGGCCACCGGCTGTTCGTTGCCACCAGCAAGGCGCATGTTTTCGCCGATCGCATCATTGACCATTTCGATCTGCGCGATCACTTCGAGCGTGTCTTCGGTGCCGAACTCGATGGCACCCGCGCCGACAAGTCGGATCTGCTCGCCCATGCGCTGCGAACAACCGCCGTCGATCCGTCGCGAACCCTGATGATCGGTGATCGCAGCCACGACATGGTGGGCGCGAAAAACAACGGGATGAAGGGCATCGGCGTGCTCTACGGCTACGGCAGCCGCGATGAGCTGATCGCAGCCGGTGCACGGCAACTGTGTGCGGCGCCGCAAGCCATCCTCGATTGCATTGCCTGAGGTTTTCCACAGAAAGCGCGGCAGGAATCGCGGCACGGCAAAGCTTGAACCCGAACCGTTTCAGACCGTTACCAGAACAGCGTTAAATGCGGGCGCGGCCGTTAACCTTTCTTAAAGAACTGCCTAGCCTCACCGGTGCCACATGTTAAACCTTGGGCACTTGAGGCGCTCCGCCCTGGATCGCGCAAACAATCTGCAGAGTTTCATGAGCCATCCAGTGACATTCACCGCCGACCGCGACCCGTTGCCCGATCACGAACAGAAGCAGGCGGCGCTGAGTTATCTCAACGAGGCCTGGGCGGAAGCACGGCACGATGGCGTCGATGGCGATTGCCTGGCGCAGGCCAGCCTGTTTGCGGCGTTCGCCGAACTGGTCGGAACCTATGGCGAAGACGCGGTGGCGAAATTCGTCGAAGGCCTCGCCGCGCGCGTGCGCAACGGCGAATTTTCGATCACGCTGTCGAAGCAGTAACAGCAGCGAGACGCCAGACGCGTGGCCACCCGCGATGCGGGTGAGTTAGGCTACCCCCTTTCCATAGGTATTTTTCCCTAGTGGTTCCCTTTTGATTTCAGGGAGCCTTTTGATTCCTGCCGTGATTTGGCAGTGGCCTAATTTGAAAAGTTACGTGATGATCCCGCCGTTATAGACACAGCTATTTTTGGAGGAAATTCTCATGAAAACAATTGCTGTTGTTATGTCGCTCGCAGTGTCCGGCATCATTGTATCAGCCGCCTACTCGTCTGCTTTTGCCAACAGGATGAACGGCAAGGGAACCTCGTGTTCCGAAGGCTCGAATTGCATGAGCGACAGATACAAAACCGCGACCGCCAAAAAGCCTCAAGTGGCGAAGCCCAAAACTGGAAACTAAGATTGCTTTGGAGGCCGCCTCAGTTGGCGGCCTCTTTCATTTCAATACGGTCCAGGAGTGCGCAAAGACGTCTGCTAACACCACGTCTAGCCTGGCTGACATGCAATGCTCCCTGGTGGAGCGACACGCTGACGCAGCCCCTCTTTGAACCCTTTTTCCGCCCGTCCGTACCTATCGAGACTGGGGGATTGCAATTTCCAGTCCTGACTGAACGCCACCAGGCATTATTCGGCCTGGGGGCGTTCTGTGTTAGTGGGCTATTTAAATCTGCGAGTGGCCCAAAGAAGCGGGCGTCAGCGCGCGGGCGAGCTGATCACGAAAACAGAAAGACCCCGATCAGCAAACCTGCTGCAAACGCCCAGAGGCCTAATGTACAAGCTGAGACAACGCGGACGAGAATACGGAGGTCCTGCGGGATCTCATGGGATCGATCCGCCATTGCAGCCGTTTCCCCTTCGCAGCAAGGGCTGGCCCGTCCTTTATGGACGGGCGCATCCCTGCGACCCGGCGACGCATTCAGGCTAACCTCTAATCCCGGTTCCGTCTATCCGGCTTCCAGGCGGCCAACGCGCCGGGTGTGAAGCTGTGAGCAAGGCTTTACCTAAGCGTCACACGTCTGTGGCACAGCAATTGCTATGTTAAAGCTTGCCGGGATTTCAGTACCCGACCTCGACGTGAAACGCCCGGCTTGCGAATATACTCCGCAAGCCGGGCTTTTTCTTTTGGTGGCGATCACGGCAATACCGGAATTCGCCCTTTCCGCCAGGCGAAGGCCCTGTCGTTCTTGAAACAGACTGTCCCAATTCACGACAGCGGGCGTCCTAATTAGGACAGCCACCGCGGGCAAGTACTCCTTTCCGTAGGTATTTTTACACCTAATGGTCCCCTTCAATTTTAGGGGATGGTCCCCTTTGTGACCGGACGTGATTTGATGTGCTGTGTGCGGCGCGATCTATGCGCTTTGGGCGAGCTTCTACTTCCCGCCCGACGCGTGACAAGAGGCCACCTCAGTTGGCGGCGCGGGTTTTTCTTTGCCATTACCCGAATTGAAAAGGGGCCGCATTTTCGCGACCCCGTTGCCGGCCAAATTTCTTCGGAATGAAAATGAGGCCCCCGGCGAAACCAGATTAGAGCTTTCCGCAGCGGGCCGGATATCCGGACGAATACTGTCCGTAACACTGTCCTAATTCACAATCCCGAGCCTCATTTGAATCCGAGAGTGTGTTAATTCCCGGTGTGATTGCCCAGAAGGCCGCCTGGCGGCCCGCTGGCGAGGTCGACCCGTGCAACGATTTGTTCAAGGTGCGACGCGTTGCGCGCGAAGAGAGCGTTCAGCGCATGAATCAGCTTAATGTCGAGTTGGAAATGAAGCTCCGCGACATGGACGCATAGGGCCTGGCTTGGTCGGGTACCGGCACGTTTGACTAAAATCTCCCATGTGTCGGGAACCGGACAAATAAGAAATGACTTGAATCGGCACCACCGCACCGTCCCGTGGCATCTATCGGTGATGAGAACGCCGGTTGCGCTCCCGCCTCCCCCAGGAATGGAGCAGCGCCATGCGACGCGGTTTCAAATATATCCTGCCGCTCTCGGATCGCCTTACTCAAGAGGCGCGACGCCTCCGAGAAGAAGCAGAACAGCTGCCGCATGGCATGGAGCGGGAAATGCTCTTACGGAAGGCGCGCCAGGCAGAGACCGGCGCGCACATGGGCGAGTGGCTTTTGTCGCCGGGATTGCAGCCACCTACGTAAAATGGGCTCGTATTATGAGCAATCTACTTTACCGCGCGTGTGTCCTGACGCTGTGCATCTGCCCCATCGCAATCGCTATCATTGTGCTGTTCAAATAGGGCGCCTTGGTGGGCGCACCCTTTGACGCCCACCACAGACAATACCGGACGTACGCCTTTACCCTGCAAGGTTATTCGGCCGTTTTAGCTGGCAAGGGTACGCATGGTGCCCCACGCACGACCTTTGCTCTTGATGCAACCGGCTCTTAATGTCGCACACCCGACATTTGTAACTAGCTTTTTGAGAGGAATTAGTTCCATGATGCAGCATCACCGCACCGTGCCCGGCAGTTATCGGTGACTGAGAGTATTGCGCTCCCGCCAGATCTAAGAGGGGTGCATCACATGCCTCACTCGCATTCCCAAACCAGCGGCCCGTCGCTCCTGCAGATCGAGCGCCCGTATTGTCCCAAATGTAACAACCACATGGCCTTGGCTCGTATCATGCCGGGGCCGAAGGGATTTGATATTCGCAATTTCGAATGCGACAACTGCGACCATGTCGAAACAAGAATGATCCGAACCGATCCAATGAAGACGGACTCCGCAAACTGGATCAACAGCGATTTACGGCCCCCGAAATAAGGTCGGGCATCGAACTTATCGCTGGTACACAGGACTAATTTGCAGTGGCTGTGAACAATTTCGCGGCTTCCCCGTCATATGGAAGACGGGAGAATTGCGATGTCTCGCAAAACCGAGCGCGTTGATCTCGAAATGAAGATCATGAAGTACCGCGCATCGCGCGTGTTAGAATTAAGATCGGTCCGTCAACTGAAGGCACGAAAGCCCTGAGGCAAGACAGATGGCCGCGACCCTTACCCACGTTGGCACTGTGATGGCTGGCCTGGCGATATGTGTCACGGGCTTTACGGTCAGCCGACGCGGGCTGCTTCCGGGCCTGGCCGCCGCTGTCGCATTCGGCGTGGTCGCGGCGCTACTCATAACAGCCGTCCGCAGTTTCGGTTGACGAAGTCACGCCGCCTTAGCTTCCGGATTTACGCTCGACATCGCCTTGATGTCGATCCGGCACCTTGACTGCTGCAGCTTGAGCCAGGAAGCCTTTCGCCAGCGCGTGATAAATCCCCTCATGGCAAATAAGCCTGGAGGTCGCGTAGGCGATCAGCGACGCCGCCATCAGCGGCACCACCATCGCGTGGTTGTCCGTCATCTCCGTGACGATCACGAACGCGGTGATTGGTGCCTGCACGACACCGGCAAAATACGACACCATGCCGAGCAGCAGGATCGCTGCCAGCGGCGCGTGTGGGAACAGCGGCGCGATGTCCCCGCCGAGGCCAGCTCCCACCGCCAATGACGGCGCAAAGATGCCGCCGGGAAGGCCGCTGATGGTCGACAGCAGCGTCGCCAAAAATTTTAAAGGCGCAAAACCCTGCGCCATCGGGGTGCCGGTTTCGAGCGCCTGCTTTACCTGCGAATAACCGGTGCCGTAGATCGTGTCGCCAGAGGCGAGCCCACAGGCCGCCACCGCCAGACCGCAGACGAAAGCGAAAGCGACCGGATGTTGCCTGATCGCGCGCCCCGCGACTCCGGGAACGCCACGCGCGACGGTAATGACAAGACGGCTGAACAATCCACCGGCAAGGCCGCCGGCCACGCCGCAGAGCGGTATCGCAAGCCAGTCGACGCCGTTCCTCAACATCGTCGCGCTGGTGCCGAAGTAAGTGTAATTGCCGAGCAGCGCCAGCGAGGTCAGGCCCGCGGCGATCACCGTGGCAATGATCAGCCCGCTGGTGCGTGCCTCAAAGGCGCGGCTCATCTCCTCGATCCCGAATACGATCCCGGCCAGCGGCGTGTTGAACGCCGCCGCGACGCCGGCCGCGGCGCCCGCCAGGATCAGCCCGGGCTGACGGCGCGGCGACATTCGTCCGATTGCAAACATGATGGAGGCACCGACCTGAACGGTCGGGCCTTCGCGCCCCACCGACGCCCCGCACAACAACCCGAGCACGGTCAGAAGAACTTTTCCGATCGCGATCCGCATCGAGACCAGCCGGCCGCGCGCCTCCTGGTCGGTGAGCTGGCGGGCGGCGATGGCCTGGGGAATTCCGCTGCCCTGCGAATTCGGGAAGTAACGGATGGTGAGGAACACCGAAAGCGCGAAGCCCAGCGGCGTGATCACGAACGACGCATAACGCGATTTGGCCAGCGCAGCGCCGAACGCGATTTGGGCCCAATCCGAAACCTGGGCAAGCACCACCGCCGCCGCACCCACGGCGATACCGCCTGCCAGAAAGATCACGCGCCGCCGCCATTGTGCAGCCGTCACCTTGACCGATCTGATCTGACGCGCGGAAAGATATGATTTCATGCCGCCTAACTAGCAGAAACCAGCGGCGGTCAAACCCAAAATTTCCCTCGCAGCCGCAAGCCCGCGGCACGAGCTTGCCGCCATGCCGGCTCGCGTGTAGCCTTTTCGGTGGGAACAATAAATCGAGAGACGCGCATGAAGCGTGCCCAAGAGACAAACCGGCGCCGTGCTTCGCTGGAAGGACGCCGAACCTTTCTCAAACAGATCGTTGCTGGGGTCGCTGTCGGCGCGTCGGGATTTCCAGCGATCGCGCAGGACAGACCCGAACCGGTCGCTACCGCCACGGGAAACAATCAGACACCCCTCGCCGAAACGCTGGCACGCTATGCGGCCGGGTTAAAATACGAGGATCTGCCCGATGATGTCGTGCGCCTCGCCAAGCGCACGATCCTCGACACGATAGGTTGCTCGTTCGGCGGCTACACCGCGGGTCCGAGCAAGATTGCGATCAAGCTCGCCAGCGATGTCAGTTCGAAGCCGGGCGCAACCGTCCTGCTGAGCGGCATCAGCACTAGCCCGGACCTCGCGGTTTTCGCCAACGGCGTGATGATCCGATATCTGGATTTCAACGACGCCTTTGTCAGCCTCACCCATGGCGCCGGGCACCCGAGCGACACCCTCGCGGCCCTGCTGAGCGCCGCCGAGCTGAATGGGCGCAGCGGCCGCGACCTCATCACCGCGACGGTGCTTTCCTATGAAGTGTTCTGCAAGATCGCCGACGTGTTCGACTATCTCGGCAACGGCATCGACCATTCGACGATCACCGGCATGGCGGCCGTGGTCGGCGCCGGCAGCTTGATGGGGCTGACGACGGAACAGATGGTTCAGGCGATCGGGATCACCGTCGGCGGCGACACCGCGACGCGCCAGGGCCGCGCCGACGCGCTGTCGAACTGGAAAGCCTATGCGGCGGCCGATGCCTGCCGCAAGGCGATGTTCTCGGTGCAACTGGCGCAAAACGGCATGACCGGCCCGAGCGATGTGTTCGAGGGGCGCTACGGCTTCTTCAAGGTGATGGGCCACAAGCGGGTCGCTCCGCCGCAATTGGGCGAGCCGTTCGGTATCCGCCGCTGCTTCACCAAGCGCTTTCCGCTCGGCCAGTTCTCGCAAACCGTGGCGCAAGCCGCGGTGGAAGCGCGGTCCTTCTTCAAGACATCAGACGATATTGCGCAGGTCAACATCAACGTCTCGCGCTCCGCGATCAAGATCATGGCGGATGGTCCGGACAAATGGCGGCCGCCAACGCACGAAACCGCCGACCACAGCATCCCCTACGCAGCCGGCGTCGTGCTGATGTACGGCAGGATCGACCCTGAGTATTACGAGGATCCGTATTTGCACGATTCCCGTCTGCTCGAGCTGGTGAGCCGGGTCAAATGCGTGCCGTCGGATGAAGCCGACCGGACCGAGAACGAATTCAATCTCTGCGAACTCGAAATTGTCCTCAAGTCAGGGGAGCGCAAGACGTTTCGCGTCGAATATCACCGCGGACACTTCAAGAACCCGATGACCGATGCCGAAATGGAAGAGAAGTTTCGCCTGATGGCGCAAAAGCACCTCAGTGCCGATCGCGTCGACAATCTGCTGCGCATCCTGTGGGGGCTCGAGAACGAGAAGCAGGCGAGCACGCTGATCAGCGCGACCCGGGTTTGACGCGGGGCCCGACCACGGGGAACCCACGGATGGCGTTAACTAAAGGTTAACCAAACGAGCCGATCCTTCATGTTCGAGAGATTAGCCCCGTAGATGCCATTGTTCCGGCTACTCTTTCGCCCAGTCACCTCCAGCGCGGCTGCATCATGATCGCTGACAGCAATAGCCACATCGCCTGGCAAAGGGTTCAACTCCGGAAAAACCGCGAGGCCCTAAAGGCCTTGGAAATCGCACGATTCAGGACCGGCGAGATCGCCGGGGCGGTCCACACCGCACAGCGGGCGATTTCCAACATCAAACGAAAGATCGCGGAGTCGGAACGCTGCATCGCCGCGTACGAAAGACGCACCAAGCGCCCTCTCGCGACCGATCTTCAAAGTCTGGCGCAAGTCCGGTGGGCGGTATGGAACGCCAACGTGCTCCCGCAACAAGCGCAATCGAGAGCATTGCACGGTTGACCGGCTGAGAGAGCCGCAGCACCGCCGCGGCCATCCTCACCTGTTGCGATGGCGCGGCCACGGAACATCAAGGCTTCAGCGTTTCCAGAAACCGCACCGGCTCGCCGTTCGATGGCGCGGTCAATTCGCCCTGCCACATCACGCGGCGGCCGCGCACGAAGGTGCCGACCGGCCATCCCGTGACCCGCACGCCGTCATACGGCGTCCAGCCGGCCTTCGAGGCCACCCATTGATTGGTGATGGTCTCGCTGCGCTTGAGGTCGACCACGGTGAAATCGGCGTCATAGCCCGCAGCGATCCGGCCCTTGCAGGCGATGTTGTAGAGCCGCGCGGGACCGGCGCTGGTGAGATCGACGAACCGCGCCAGCGACAGCCGGCCGGCATTGACGTGATCGAGCATCACGGGCACCAGCGTCTGCACGCCGGTCATGCCCGAGGGCGAGGCCGGATAGGTTTTTGATTTTTCCTCCAGCGTATGCGGCGCGTGGTCGGAGCCGAGCACGTCGACGATGCCCTGCTCGATGCCGCGCCAGATGCCCTCGCGGTGACTGGCGTCGCGCACCGGCGGGTTCATCTGCGCGCGGGTGCCGAGCCGCTCGTAGCATTCGGGGGCGACCAAAGTGAGGTGATGCGGCGTCGCCTCGCAGGACGCAACGTCCTTGTGGTCGCGCAGAAACTCGATCTCTTCTTTCGTCGAGATGTGCAGCACATGAATGCGCTTGCCGGTTTCGTGCGCCAGCGCGACCAGCCGCTGTGTCGCCATCAGTGCTGCGGTCTCGTCGCGCCACACCGGATGCGAGCGCGGATCGCCCTCGATGCGCAGATTCTTGCGGTCGTTGAGGCGATATTCGTCCTCGGCGTGAAACGCGGCACGGCGCCGGATCACGTTGAAGATGCGCCGCAAGCTTTCGTCGTCCTCGACCAATAGCGCACCGGTCGACGAGCCGATGAACACCTTGACCCCGGCGCAGCCCGGCGCACGTTCCAGCTCCGGCAAATCCTGCACGTTTTCGCGGGTGCCGCCGATGAAGAACGCGAAATCGCAATGCATGCGGTGATGGCCGGCCTTCACCTTGGCGGTGAAGGTCGCCTCGGTCACCGTCAACGGATCGGTGTTGGGCATCTCGAACACTGCGGTGACACCGCCCATCACCGCGCTGCGCGAACCGGTTTCGAGGTCTTCTTTATGCGTCAAACCGGGCTCGCGGAAATGGACCTGGGTGTCCATCACGCCGGGTAGGATATGTAGCCCCTTGCAGTCGATCACCTCGCCGGCGGCGCCGTGCGCGAGCGAACCGATCGCGGCGATGCGGCCGTTGGCGATGCCGATATCGCGCACGCCCTCGCCGTCCTGATTGACCACGGTGCCGGATTTTAGAATGGTATCAAATCGCTGATTCATCGGTCCTCGTCGCCCGCTTTTCGATGCCGCGCGGGCCTTGTTGTCAGCACCTTAGCGCCTTAACTTGCGATGGGATATCCGCCGGGAGCGTTTTCCCAAGAACTTGAAAGCGCGTCAAAAAGACCGCCAGGAAAGCCGTTTAGAGAATGAAAGCAGCGTTTCTTCCCGATCGGGGCGTGGTCAAGGTCAGCGGCGAGGACGCCCGCAGCTTTCTCAACGGCCTCGTCACGACTGACGTGATGCTGGTTCGTCCGGGCCTCGGCCGCTTCGGGGCACTGCTGACGCCGCAAGGCAAGATCACCACCGATTTCCTCATCACCGAGGCGCCTGCCGGGCACGGCGGCGGGTTCCTGCTCGACACCCCGCGCGCGCTGGCCAAGGGCCTCGCCGACAAGCTCGGCTTCTACAAGCTGCGCGCCAAGGTCGCGGTCGAAAACCTGTCGGACAACCTGGGTGTCGTCGCGGTGTGGGACGTCGAACCCGCGGTAAAACCCGATCTGACCTTCGCCGATCCGCGCAGCGACGCGCTCGGCTGGCGGATCCTGGCGCCGGAGGAGCTGGCGCCGAAAGTCGCCGCATTGATCGGCGCCGATCTGGTCGACAGCACCGCCTATGACGCGCATCGCATCGTCTCGGGTGTGCCGCGCGGCGGCCTCGACTTCATGTATGGCGACGCGTTCCCGCACGAAACCAATATGGATCGGCTGCACGGCGTCGATTTCGACAAGGGCTGCTATGTCGGACAGGAAGTGGTGTCGCGGATGCAGCATCGCGGCACCGCGCGCACCCGCACCGTCCGGGTGCTGCTCGACGGCCCGGCTCCCGAAGCTGGCACCACGGTTCTGGCCGGCGAAAAATCGGTCGGCACCATGGGCTCGTCGGCCGATGGCGCCGGGCTTGCGCTGATCCGGATCGATCGCGCCGCCGAAGCGCTCGAGGCCGGGACAAAGCTGACCTCGGGTGGCCTTGCGATCCGCATCGCCGATCCGGACGCGCTGCGTTCGGCCCCGAAGCAGACCGTCGCATGAGCCAATTGTGATGAGCCGATCAGCGCGCCTGCATCCCGATGGCCTGACGCGGTGCCCGTGGCCCGGCGAGGACCCGTTTTACATCGCCTATCACGACACCGAATGGGGCGTGCCGGAATATGACGACCGCGCGCTGTATGAAAAGCTGATCCTCGACGGGTTTCAGGCTGGATTGTCCTGGATCACGATCCTGCGCAAGCGCGAGAATTTTCGCAAAGCGTTCGACGATTTCCAGCCGGAAAAGATCGCGCGCTACAGCGAGAAGAAAGTCCACGCGCTGATGAACGATGCCGGCATCGTCCGCAATCGCGCCAAGATCGAGGGCACCGTCAACAGCGCCAAGGCGTATCTGAAGATCATGGAAGAAGGCGCCGGGTTCTCGAAATTCCTGTGGGACTTCGTCGACGGCAAACCGAAGGTCAACCAGTTCAAGACCACCGCGAGCGTGCCGGCCTCGACGCCGGTATCGATCAAGATTTCAAAGGAACTCGGGGCGCGCGGCTTCAAGTTCGTCGGTCCGACCATCGTCTACGCCTTCATGCAGGCGACCGGCATGGTCAACGACCATCTGGTGACGTGCTTTTGCCATCAAACCTGCGGCGGCAAACCGCGTACGCCGCGCCTCAAAGCCAAATGACGGCGCCGAAGCGCGCGGCGCACGATACGCCACCGCGGGTCTGGCAGCGAATGCTGTCGGGACGCCGGCTCGATCTGCTGGACCCCTCGCCACTCGACATCGAGATCGCCGACATCGCCCACGGGCTGGCGCGGGTGGCGCGCTGGAACGGGCAGACCAGCGGCGCGCATATTTTCTCGGTGGCCCAGCACACGCTGCTGGTCGAGGCGGTGATGCGCGAGCAGATGCCGCGCGTCGATCCGCGGTTCCGGCTGGCCGCGCTGCTGCACGATGCGCCGGAATATGTCATCGGCGACATGATCTCGCCGTTCAAGGCAGTGCTCGGCGGCGACTACAAGGCGGTCGAGAAGCGGCTATTGTCGGCAATCCACATCCGGTTCGGACTGCCCGCGGCGCTGCCGGCGGAGATGACGCGGCAGATCAAGGACGCCGACCGCGGCGCGGCGTATCTGGAAGCCACGGAACTGGCCGGCTTCGCACAGGCCGAGGCCAAACGCCTGTTCGGCACCGATCCCGGCCTGCCGCCCTCGACGCGGGAAGATTATCTGACGCCCTGGACCGCCGCCAAGGCCGAGAAGCGGTTCCTGGCGAGGTTCGCAACCTTGTGCCCGTGAAGGCACCTCAACGGCGCAGCCGACATGCGGCTTCCGCCGCACGCGCCGTATCCTTATAATCCGTCCAACGCATAGGACTGCCATGATTTACGTCTGTTCACTCGCCGCCCTGCCCGACACCGTCAGGGCCACCGGCGCCAGCCATATCCTGACGGTGATGGCCAAGGTCGATCAGGTGCAGCGGCCGCAATCCGTGCTCGAGGCCAATCATCTCAGGGTGCAGGTCGACGATATCACCGAGCACATGGATGGCTTCGTCGCGCCGAACGATAGCCATATCGAGAAGGTACTGAACTTCGTGCGTGGCTGGGATCGCAGCGCCCCGCTGGTGATCCATTGCTATGCGGGCATCAGCCGCTCGACCGCCAGCGCGTTCGCCGCCGCCTGCATGCTCAATCCGCATCGCGACGAGACGTCGATCGCGCAGCAGATCCGCGCAGCGTCACCGATCGCATCGCCGAACCGGCTGATGGTCAGCCTCGCCGACAAGGCGCTCGGACGCGACGGCCGGATGCTGCGTGCGCTCGACCAGATGGGCCCCGGCAATATGCTGGTCGAGGGACGTCCGTTCCGCGTCGATCTCGACTAACGACCATGAATGCAGCTCAATGAGCGACACGCCGCTGACGCCGGTCGAGATCGGACTGACCGCGGCCATCGTCGCGATCGAGGGCAACGAACCCTTGATTCTCATTGCATCGGGCCATGACGGCGACAAACTCGCCGGCCTGCCGTTCGGCCCGTTCGATGCCGTCTCGCACCGCACCTTCGAAATCGGCCTGCGCGCCTGGGTGCAGGAACAGGCCGGGCTGCGGCTGGGTTATGTCGAGCAGCTCTACACCTTCGGCGATCGCGGCCGCCATACGTTGGCCGGCGCCACCGACGTCCATGTCGCCTCGATCGGATACCTCGCGCTGACCCGCGCCGCCGACAACGCGGCGCGCGCCCCGGGTGCGGCCTTCGAACCCTGGTATCGCTTTTTTCCGTGGGAAGACTGGCGCGAGGCGCGCCCTGATATGATCGAGCGTGACATTTTGCCTGAGCTGACTGCGTGGGCTGATCGGGCCGAGGAGCCCAATCTTGCACGTGCGTTGGGCCGCAAGGATCGCGTCCGGCTGTATTTCGGCGCCGAGGGCGCGCACTGGGACGAGGAGCGCGTGCTCGATCGCTACGAGTTGCTGTACGAGGCCGGCTTGATCGAGGAAGCACGACGCGACGGGCGGCCTGCGGCATTGGCGCGCGCATCGATCCCCCGGCTCGGTGAGGCGATGCGCTTCGACCACCGGCGCATTCTCGCCACCGGAATCGCGCGGCTGCGCGCCAAGCTGAAATACCGCCCTGTGGTGTTTGAACTTTTACCGCCCGAATTCACACTCACTGAACTGCAACGCACGGTGGAAGCGATTTCAGGCCGGCACCTGCACAAGCAGAATTTCCGCCGGCTGGTGGAATCCGGCGCGCTGGTCGAACCGACCGGTGTGATGTCGACACAAACCGGCGGCCGTCCCGCCGCGCTGTTTCGCTTCCGGCGCGAGGTGCTGCAGGAACGGCCGGCGCCGGGCCTCGGCGGCCGCGGCCGACGTTGAGACGCGAGAGCCTTGATCGCGAGAGTTTTGCGACAAGAATTTGGTGAGATACGAATTTAACTAAAAGAATTTGTCTAACTAAAACAATTTGACGAAGCCCAGACGTCGGGCCGGTTGCCTGGAGGCTCGATGTTTGATTTTCTTCCGCTGCTGATTGCCATCGTCGCGCTGATTGTTGCGCGCAAGACATTCAACCAGGTCGCGGTGCTGCGCGCGCGACTTGATGTGCTTGAAAGCGGTACCGTTCGACCGAGAGCGGCCGTCACCCCACCGCCACTCGCTCCGCGTCAGCGAGCCGATCAAGACCGCGCAACGCCGTCACCGGAAATAGCGACTACGCAACCGCCGCCCTTCGTCGAAGCTGAGCCGACCGCGCCCGTGAGCGACAGCCCCGGCACCGCGCCCGCTGATGATGCCAACAGAGCAGCGCCCGCGGCTCCGCCGCTGCCGCAACCAGTCGCGACGCCGAGCTTCGAAGAGCGCGTCGGCACCCGATGGGTGGTCTGGGTTGGTGGGCTGACGCTCGCGCTCGGCGGGTTCTTCATGGTGCGCTATTCGATCGAGGCCGGATTGGTCGGCCCCGGCGTGCGCGTCTTGTTGGGCGGTGCCTTCGCCTTGGCGTTGCTGGCGGCCGGCGAATGGACCCGACGCAAGGAAAGCGTCTCGACCATCGACGCGCTGCCGATCGCCAACATTCCGGCGATCCTCACCGCCGCCGGCACAGCGGTCGCGTTCGCGACGGTCTATGCCGCCTATGCGCTGTATGATTTCCTCGCGCCGGCCACCGCGTTCGTGCTGCTGGGGCTGGTGGCGCTGGGCACCCTTGCCGCCGCGTTGCTGCATGGGCCGGCGCTGGCCGGCCTCGGCGTGGTCGCGGCATTCGCCACCCCGATCCTGGTTTCCTCCGACAAACCGGATTTCTGGTCGCTGTACATCTATCTCGCGATCGTCACCGCTGCCGCCTTCGCGCTGGCACGGATCCGGCTATGGCGCTGGCTCGCGGTCACCACCATCGTGCTGGCGCCGGCGTGGACCTTGCCTTGCCTGGAATGCGAAGTGCCGATGGTCGGCGCGCATGTCTTCCATGTCGTCGCAGGCTTCATCCTCGCCGCACTGCTGGTGGTGTGCGGATTGCTGTTCGGGCCTCCGGCCGAAGAAGGCCGGATCGAGCCGATCTCGTCCAGCGCGCTCGCGGCCTATCTGTTGGGCGCAACCGCGATCGTGATCACGAGCCTGCATGCCGATGCCGCCATGACGGCGTTTGCGCTGTTGGTCGCCGGCACCCTGTTGATTGCGTGGCGCGCGCCGGCGGCGACCGGCGCAGTCGCCGCCGCCGCCGTACTGGCAGCTGTGGTGTTTCTCGAATGGGCGGTGCTCGCCAATCCCGACATGCTGGTGGTGCCGGGCGGCGCGCTGCCGGGCATCGGTCCGCACGCGACCGACGGTTCGGTCTCGCTGCATCTGACATCGGCGGCGATCTTCGCGCTCGGTTTTGGCGTCGCGGGATTTTTGGCGCAGGGACGTTCGACCAGCGCCATCATTCCGGTGGTCTGGTCCGGCGCGGCGGTATTCACGCCGTTGGCACTGCTCGTCGCGCTCTACGCACGCATCGCGCATCTCGATCGTTCGATACCGTTCGCGATTCTCGCCGTGGTACTCGCGGCCGCCTTTGGCGCCGCGACGGAAATCCTCGGCAAGCGCGAGAACCGGCCGGGACTGCAAATCTCGATCGCGCTGTTTGCCACGGGCACGCTGAGTGCGCTGGCGCTGGCGCTGACCTTCGCGCTCGACAAGGGCCTGCTCTCGATCGCGATCGCGCTGATGTCGCTGGCCACCGCATGGGTCTCGATGCAGCGGCCGATCCCGTTCCTGCGCTCGCTGGCCGCTATTCTCGCCGCGATTGTGGTGATGCGCACGGTCTACGAGCCGCGCATCGCCGGCGACGCCATCGGCACCACGCCGATCTTCAACTGGCTGCTGTGGGGCTATGGGGTACCGGCGCTGGCATTCTGGGGCGGCAGCCGCTTCCTGCGACGCCGCGGCGACGACGCGCCGCAACGCGCGGTCGAATCCGCTGCGATCCTGTTCACGGTGCTGCTGGTGTTTTTGGAAATTCGCCATGCGGTGAACGGCGGCGATATCTATCGCAACAACGCGGGCTTGACCGAAGTGGCGCTGCAGGTTTGCGCCACGCTGGCGATGGCGATCGGACTGGAGCGGCTGCGTATCCGCAGCCAGAGCGTCGTACATAATATCAGCGCGATCCTGCTGACGGTCTATGCCGGCCTGTGCATCGTGGGGGGTCTGCTGCTGTGGGAGTTGCCGATCTTCTGGCAGATCGATGTCGGCGGCCTCTTCATCAACCTGCTGATGCTCGGCTACGCCTTGCCCGCAGCGCTGGCGCTGCTGCTGTCCTATGCGGTGGCTGGCCGCCGTCCCGCCTGGTACGCCAACACGATCGCGGCCTTCGCGCTCGTTCTGGCGCTGAGCTACCTCACCTTCGAGATCAGACGGTTCTACCATGGCCCGATCCTGACCAGTGGCAACACCGGCGGTGCCGAGCAATACACCTACTCGATCGGCTGGCTGGCGTTCGGCGTGGTGCTGCTCGGCATCGGTATACTCTTCAATTCGCAGCGCGCGCGACTGGCTTCGGCCGTCGTGATCGCGCTGACGATCGTGAAAGCGTTCCTCATAGACATGTCGACCTTGACCGGCGTCTACCGCGCGCTGTCGTTCATGTGCCTCGGCCTGGTGCTGGTGGCGATCGGCTGGCTCTATCAGCGGATCCTGTTCCGCCGGCGGCAGCCGCCGCCGGTGGCGGCCCCTGAACTTAGTTGAAGCCGGGTTCAGGCCGCTGACATCGCCGTTGGCGATTGCGCTGTCAGCGCGTACATAGGTCGGATGGCAAGACCGCGTAGTTTCGACCCCGATGAAGCGCTGGATCGCGCGCGCGACGTGTTCTGGGAAAAGGGATTCCAGGGCACCTCGCTCGACGACGTCACCGCGGCGACCGGCTTGGCCAAACCGAGTCTGTACGCCGCCTTCGGCGACAAGCATGCCTTGTTTCTGAAAGTGCTGGACCGCTATCACGCGCGCATCGTCGCCAACGCCGAGCAAATCATCAATGACGGGCCGTCAGCGCGCGAGGCGATCCGCCGCTGGCTAACCGGCTTTGTCCCATCATGTTCGGGCATCAAGGGAAGCCGCGGCTGCCTGTCCGTTAACACGTCGGCCGACAGCATTTTCGCGCAGAAGGACGTCCGGACCCGGGTCGAGGGCTTCAACCGCAAACTGGAGGAGCTGTTGCGAAAACGGCTGCGTGCCGACCGCGCGCAATTCGCTGACGGGTTCGATCCCGCCGCCACTGCCCACACGATCATGGCGGTCTATCTCGGGCTGATGGTGCTGGCGAAAGATGTTCCGGATGCAACCCGGGTGCACGCCACTCTCGCCCAGACGATGAAATTGCTTTCTTGACGCAGACCTTCCGTTATGTACTATTAAGTACAGAACGAGGAGAGCACGGTCATGAAAGCTATCCAGGTTGAGGCATTCGGTAATCCGGCTGAAGTCATGAAGCTCGTCGACGTTCCCGATGTCGGCGCGCCGGCCGCCGGCGAGGTGGTGATCGCGCTGGAGGCCTCGCCCATCAATATGAGCGATCTCCTAATGATCTCCGGCCGCTACGGCTACCGGCCGAAGCTGCCTTGCGTGATGGGATCCGAAGGGGTCGGCCGCGTCATCGAAGTCGGCCAGGGTGTCACGCATCTGAAACCGGGCGACCGCACGCTGGTGCCCTACCCGTCCGCCGCATGGGCTGAGCGGATCAGAGCCGATGCGAGCCGGCTGCGGGCGCTGGCCGGCGGCGACGTCCATCAACTCGCGATGCTCGGCATCAATCCGCCGACCGCCTATCTGATGCTGACCCAATTCGTCACGCCGCAACCCGGCGGCTGGGTGATCCAGAACAGCGCCAATTCCGGAGTCGGACGCGCGTTGATCGCCATCGCGAAATCACTTGGCCTCAAGACCGTCAATGTCGTGCGGCGCGACGAACTGGTGACTGAACTGAAGGCGATCGGCGGCGATGTCGTCCTGGTTGACGGACCTGATCTTGCCAAGCGCGTCGCCGCCGAGACCGGCGGCGCGCCGATCGCGCTTGCCATCGATGGCGTCGGCGACACCTCGACGATGAACCTGCTTGGATGTCTGGCGGAAAAGGGCGTGCTGGTATTCTACAGCGCCATTAGCGGCAAACCGTTCGTCGGCCCGGCTCAATTGCTGATTTTCCGGGATATCTCGCTGCGCGGATTCTGGCTCCCGATCTGGTTCAACACCGCGACGTCAGAGCAGATCACCGCGATGTATGAGCGCCTGACGCCGCTGGTGGTGTCGGGCGCGATCAACTCGCCGGTTGCGGGAACTTACAAATTTTCCGAAATCGTCGAGGCCGTGACGATGGCCGCCCAAAAGCGCGGCAAGGCACTGTTCGTGCCGGGTTAGACGACACGCGCATAGGCGAGCCGGCTAGCGACCGACTCGCTAACAGCGATCTTGCGACAAGCTAGCTCGGAGTCTCCGCGACCAGCCGGATGCGAAATACCGGCTTCTTCGTTTCGTCCAGCAGCTCCATCTGCCATTCGGCGTTTTGCTTCAGGCTACGCGAAATACCGCCAACCAGGTTTGCGCAAACCTTCGTCATCTCCGCCCACGCGGCCTCACGACTTTCAAATTCAGACCCGAGATCGGCAGCGCCTGAATAGCGGCCATGACTGATCCGGAAATAATAAAGTGACATAATAAACCCATGTGTTGGGCCCGCCCCAAAAGCCGTTCGATTATCAACAAAACTGCGGCGGAAGTCGCTACCAACACATGAAAGTAGGTGCCCGTAAGACTACGGCATTGACCCTGCAGTGAGAGCAACCTAAAGTTGCGACCCGAAATGCCCAGCGATCAACGCACAGCGCTCCACGCGTGGAGCGCGATCGCAATTCAATGCTATAGAGGGCTGCGCTGAACGCGCGGTGTCACTCGGTCGAACGGCGCAGTTCCGGCGCGCTTTCGGATTTCACCGGTTCGGATTTCTCTTCCGACTTGACCGGCTCGATCCGGGCGCTCTCCACCCGCGGGGTTTCCACGCGCGCGGAAACCTCGGTGCGTTGTGCCTCCGCCGGCGGCTGCATCCGACGCAGCGAACGCGGCCGTGCCGCCGCACGGGCCATCAGCATCTGTGCCGCGCCCTGGTGACGGAAATCGCAATACGCGAAGCCCATGCCCGAGACGGAGCCGCGGAAGCTGACTTCGTCTTTCTTGTCCAGATTGAAGCACGGTTCGAACGGAATGCCCTTGATCGAGGCGCAGACGGCCTGGCCGCGGATCTGAAGCGTATTGCCGGGCAGCCGGAGGTGGCGTACCGGGCCGGCGCCACTGAACTGCACCGAACCGACAGCGCCCATATCATCGAGGATGCGGCCCGCGCCGCGGGTGCCGTCAAAGCAGGTGAAGGCGAACACCTTGCCGGACACGAACCGGCGGGCTTCGTCGGCGTTCATCATGCCCGCCCATGCGGGAACCATCATTGCCCCGGCTGCGACCGCTCCCAACACAAAACGCGAAAGCATGCTTCAACTCCAACTCACCGAGCGCGGGCAACCGCCAGATGTCCTTTACCCGCTGCTTACCATAATAACCGTGGCAACATTGGAGCAGGTTGGTTGGTAAAGTCTGAACGCCGTTAGAGAATTTTTACCACGATTCGACCGCGGACCTGGCCGGCGAGGATTTTGGCGCCCGCATCGACGACCTCGTCGAGGCCGATTTCATGAGTAATATCAGCAAGTTTTCCTCGGTCCAGATCGCTGGCCAGGCGGCTCCAGGCGGTCTTGCGCAAATCGATCGGACACATCACGGAATCGATGCCCAACAGACACACACCGCGTAAAATGAACGGCGCCACCGAAGTCGGCAGGTCCATGCCGGCGGCCAGCCCACAGGCGGCAACGGCGCCGGCATATTTCGTCATCGAGAGCACATTGGCCAAAGTGGTGGAGCCGACGCTGTCGATGCCGCCGGCCCAACGCTCTTTCGCCAACGGCTTGGCGGGCCCTGACAGTTGGGCGCGATCGATCACCTCGGTCGCGCCCAGCCCCTTCAGATAGTCGGTCTCCGACACCCGCCCGGTCGAGGCGATGACGTGATAGCCGAGCTTCGAGAGCACCGCGATCGCGACCGAGCCGACGCCACCGGCGGCGCCGGTGACCACGATCGGGCCATGCCTGGGCGTCAGGCCCTGCTTCTCCAGCGCAAGCACCGACAGCATCGCGGTATAGCCGGCGGTGCCGATCGCCATCGCCTCGCGGGTCGACATGCCCTCGGGCAGCCGCACCAGCCAGTCACCCTTGACGCGGGCCTTCTCGGCATAGGCGCCGAGATGGGTTTCGCCCATGCCCCAGCCGTTGCAGACCACCTTGTCGCCGGCCTTCCATTGCGGATGCGACGAGGTTTCGACGGTGCCGGCGAAGTCGATGCCCGCGATCATCGGAAAGCGCCGCACCACCGGCGCCTTGCCGGTAACGGCGAGGCCATCCTTGTAGTTCAGCGTCGACCACTCGACCCGAACCGTGACATCGCCCTCCATCAACTCGGCTTCGTCGAATTGCGTGAGCGCGACACTGGTGCCCTTGTCCGCCTTGTCGATCCTGATCGCCTTGAACATTGCCAACGCCGACTCCTACGCTTGATGGTCTGGATTTCCTGCAGATTGAACGGATCAGGCGGGCTGCGCAACCGGGCGGGCAACAGGCGCCTCGACGATCGGCAGATTGATCAGCGCCGACAGCACGCCGAACGCCACCGAGAGCCACCAGATCGGCGTGTAGGAACCGAACTTCTCGAACACGAACCCGCCGAGCCAGACGCCGAGGAAGCCGCCGACCTGATGGCTGACAAAGGCAAAGCCATACAGCGTCGCAAACCAGCGCGTGCCGAACATCAGCGCCACCAGTGCCGAGGTCGGCGGCACCGTCGACAGCCAGGTCAGGCCGCTGATCGCGCCGAACAGGATCGCCGTGGTAATCGTGATCGGAAACGAGATGAAGGCGATGATCGAGGCGGCGCGGATGAAATAGATCGTCGACAGGATGTAGCGCTTGGGAAAGATGTTCTGCAGCCAGCCCACGCTGAGCGATCCCACGATGTTGAACAGGCCGATCGCGGCGATCACCCAGCCGCCGGCCTGCGCCGCGATGCCCTGATCGACCAGATAGGCCGGCAGATGCACGGTGATGAAAGCGAGCTGAAAGCCGCAGGTGAAGAAGCCCAGCACCAGCAGCACGTAGGAGCGATGGCCGAAGGCTTCCGCCAGCGCGGTCTTGAACGATTGCTGGTCGGCCGCCAGCACATCATCTGCCGCGACCGGCGGCGTGCTCAGCGCCAGCGACATCGGCACGATCAGCAACATCAGTGCGGCAAACACCAGTAGCGCGGTCTGCCAACCGAAATTGTCGATCATCGCGACGCCGAACGGCGCAAACAGGAACTGCCCGAACGATCCGGCGGCCGTTCCAGCGCCCAGCGCCAATCCCCGCCGCTCCAGCGGCAGTAGTTTGGAGAACGCCGACAGCACCAGATTGAACGAACAGCCCGACAAACCGAATCCGATCAGCACGCCGGCGCCGATATTTAGCGACAGCGGCGTCGCGGCGTAACGCATCAACACCAGGCCCGCCGCGTAGAGTAAAGCGCCCGCGGAGATCACACGCAGCGCACCAAACCGGTCGGCGATCGCACCGGCGATCGGTTGACCCAATCCCCACAACAGATTTTGAAAGGCGAGCGCGAGGCCGAACACATCGCGGCCCCAGGCGAACTCGCGGCTCATCGGCTGCACGAAGAACCCGAAGCTCGACCGCGGTCCGAAACTCAACAGCGCGATGCCGCATCCGCAGATGATGATGACCAGCGGCGTCCGCCAATTGCCGCCATTCGAAGCCGGACGAAGCTCGCCTGCGGTTGTCGACATCCAGTTCTCCAATCGATCGCCGCGGATTCGTGGGATGGCGGCCGAGGGAGAGTTAATGCATTCGCATGAAAATCCCAACCGTTCCGTTTGGAATATTCACGCTGCGGTGCAGCACTGCAGATCGGGCTGGGCAGACCCCGATAATTTAACCTCCTCGCGCCCTAGCGACGGCCGGGCCGACGTGCTAAATTCGATTTGCTCGTTATGAGGATAAGTAAAAGTCCCCGTGACCTGCCGGATCCCCCGCAGTGTCGTGGGTCGGTTCGGACCATTAGCCCGATCACACAGGGAATAGCCGGCCCATCGAGGCCGGATTTCTCAGAACCCTAATATACTCAAAGTGAGTATATCGGGGTGTCCCAAGGAGGCTGCCATGCCCATCGCTGGAATCTACGGTCCCGAAGATTTTGCAAATCCGCCTCACCGGCCTTCCACCCAACCGCGACGCCGGCCAACGGCCACGACGCGTGCCTCGGCGCTGCCGATGCCATCGCTGGAATGGACGCCGGAGGTCGAACGCGACACCGCGCATCTGTATGCGCGGGTCAAGAACGTGATCTCGCCGGTCGAGTGGCCGTTCATGGCGCCCTACGTCAAGGCGATCAATGAGCTGAAGCGCGAGCGCGACGCCGTGATCCTGGCGCACAATTACCAGACGCCGGAGATCTTCCATTGCGTCGCCGACATCGGCGGCGACTCGCTGCAGCTCGCAGTCGAAGCCACCAAGGTGAAGTCCGGCATCATCGTGCAATGCGGCGTCCACTTCATGGCGGAGACCTCAAAGCTGCTCAACCCGGACAAGACGGTTCTGATTCCGGACTCCCGCGCCGGCTGTTCGCTGGCGTCGAGCATCACCGGCGCCGACGTGCGGCTGCTGCGCGAGCGTTTCCCCGGCGTGCCTGTCGTGGCCTATGTCAACACATCAGCCGACGTGAAGGCGGAAGTCGATATCTGCTGCACTTCCTCCAATGCGGTGCAGGTGGTCGAGAGCCTGCAAGCGCCGACCGTGATCTTCCTGCCGGATCAATATCTGGCGAAATACGTCGCGTCGAAAACCAGCGTGAAGATCATCGCCTGGAAAGGCGCCTGCGAAGTGCATGAGCGTTTTACCGGCGATGAATTGCGCGCCTATCGCGAGGCCGATCCGTCGGTGCAGATCATCGCGCATCCGGAGTGCCCGCCCGACGTGCTGGCGGAAGCCGATTTCACCGGCTCGACCGCGCACATGATCAACTGGGTCCGCAATACTCGCCCCAAACGCGTGGTGATGATCACGGAATGCTCGATGGCCGATAATGTGCAGGCCGAACTGCCCGACGTCGAGATGGTGCGGCCGTGCAACCTGTGCCCGCACATGAAGCGGATCACGCTGCCGAAGATTTTGGACAGCCTGCTTACCCTGAATGAGGAGGTCACCATCGATCCGCTGATTGCCGAAAAGGCCCGTCGAACGGTGGAGCGGATGATCAATTTGAAGAACTGATGTTCGTCGTCCCTGCGAACGCAGGGACCATAATCACCGCGGCCAAGTGATTCCACAGCGACCGCTACAGACCCAAAGCGCAACGACACGGCGTATGGGTCCCTGCGTTCGCAGGGACGACGAGAAGTGGAGAGAGAACATGTCAAACCACATTAGTGCGTTCGCGGAAACAACCGACGACGTCGTCATCGTCGGCGCCGGCCTTGCCGGATTGTTCTGCGCCCTCAAACTGGCGCCGCGTCCGGTCACGGTGATTTCCGCGGCGCCATTGGGCGAAGGCGCATCGAGCGCGTGGGCGCAGGGCGGCATTGCGGCTGCCGTCGCCGATGGCGACAGCGCGGAGGCGCACGCCGCCGATACGATCGCGGTCGGCGCGGGCCTGGTCGACGAGGCTATCGCGCTTGGACTGGCGCGGGAGGCCGGTGCGCGGATCGACGATCTCCTGCACTACGGCGTCCCGTTCGATCGCGACCTCGAAGGCAGGCTCGCGGTGTCGCAGGAAGCGGCGCATTCCGCGCGCCGCATCGTACATGTGCGCGGCGATATGGCCGGCAAGGCGATCATCGCAGCGTTGATCGCGGCGGTGCGCGCAACGCCCTCGATCCGCGTGATCGAAGGTTTTGTTGCCGAAGCGTTGTTGACCGACGGCGATGCGGTCACCGGTCTGCGATTGCGCCAGGCCGGCGACGCGTCAGCCAGGCCGCTGACCCTCGCGGCGCGCGCGGTGGTGCTCGCCACCGGCGGCATCGGCCATCTCTATGCCGTCACGACGAACCCCGCCGAGGCCAGCGGCCACGGGCTTGCGATCGCCGCCCGCGCCGGCGCCGTGATCGCGGATCCGGAATTCGTGCAGTTTCATCCCACCGCGATCATGGTCGGCCGCGATCCCGCGCCGCTCGCGACCGAAGCGCTGCGCGGCGAAGGCGCCACCTTGATCAATGACAAAGGCGAGCGCTTCATGCTGGCGCGGCACCGGCTCGCGGAACTGGCGCCGCGGGACATCGTGGCGCGCGGCGTGTTCGCCGAGATTGCCGCCGGCCGCGGCGCGTTCCTCGACGCGACCGTTTCGCTCGGTCGTCGCTTCGCGGAGAAATTCCCGACCGTCCATGCGAGTTGCCTCGCCGCCGGCATCGATCCGGCGACGCAGCCGATTCCGATCGCGCCGGCCGCGCATTACCACATGGGGGGCATCGCGGTGGATACGCATGGCCGCAGCTCGCTCAGGGGATTATGGGCGGGCGGCGAAGTCTCCTGCACCGGCGCGCATGGCGCCAACCGACTGGCATCGAATTCGCTGCTCGAAGCGGTGGTGTATGCCGCACGTATCGCGGAGGATATCGACGGACATCATTTTGCGGCGCGCGTCCGCTTGGCCGAGGCCATCACGACGCCGCGCAACGAGCCGATGTCACCGCTCGACGAGAGCAGGCTTCGTAGCATGATGAGTTCGCAAGTCGGCGTGATCCGCGACGGTGACCGGCTGGCGGACGCGGTGCGAACCTTCGCGCGCCTCGAACGCGACACGGCCAATATCGCGCTGCGCAACATGGCGACATCGGCCTTGCTGGTCGCGGCGTCGGCCTGGGCCCGCCGCGAAAGCCGTGGCGCGCATTACCGCATCGATCATCCGGCCGAACAGCCTGACCTCGCGCATCGCACCCGAACGACGCTGGCGGCCGCGCGTGACATCGCAGCATCCCTGGCAGAGCGCCCGACCTCGCGATCGCCCCAACCGATCATCGCCTAACTGGAAAGCCCCATCATGACCAATTCAGCTTCGTTGTTGCACCCCGACGCCTTCCTGTCCCCGCTCGCCATCGACGACGCCGTGCAGCGCGCCCTCAACGAAGACCTCGGCCGCGCCGGGGATATCACCTCGATGGCCACCATTCCGGAAGCGACCCACGCCCATGCCGTGATGGTCGCGCGGCAGTCCGGCGTGATCGCAGGCCTGCCGCTCGCGGTCGCGGTATTTCAAAAGCTGTCGCCGGATATCAGCATCGAGGCCCATGTCCGCGACGGCGCAACGGTTGCCGCAGGCATTCACGTGCTGACGCTGTCGGGGCCGGCGCGCGCTATACTGACCGGCGAGCGCACCGCGCTGAATTTTGTCGGCCGCCTCTCCGGCGTCGCCACCCTCACCGCCGACTACGTCCGTCATACCGCCGGCACCAGGATGCGCATCTGCTGCACCCGCAAGACGACCCCGGGCCTGCGGGCGCTGGAGAAATATGCGGTGCGATGCGGCGGCGGCTTCAATCATCGCTTCGGGCTCGACGATGCGATCCTGATCAAGGACAACCACATCGCGGTCGCCGGCGGCATTCGGCCGGTGCTCGAGCGCGCGCGGTCGCATGTCGGACACCTCGTCAAGATCGAGATCGAGGTCGATACGCTGGCGCAACTGCGCGAGGTGCTCGACACCGGTTTGGCCGACGTCGTGCTGCTCGATAACATGGACAATGCGACGCTGAAAGAAGCCGTGAGCATGGCCAAAGGGCGCGTGGTGCTGGAAGCGTCAGGTGGCGTCACGCAAGGGTCGATCGCGGCAATCGCGGCCACCGGCGTCGATTATGCCTCGGCCGGAGCGCTGACGCATTCGGCACCGAATTTCGACGTCGCGCTCGATATCGATGCGTGAGAAACGAAGGCATTCGCGTTAACCGACGGCCGGCCGAACCACGGCCTGGCCGAGCGAGACCAGCACCGCGGCAAGCGCAGCCGCCGCGGCGTCCGGCCGTTTCCGTTCGAAGATCGCAAACTCGAGATCCGGTAAAGGCGGCAGGCCGCTCTCAGCACCGAGAACACGAAGCCCGGCGACAATCGCGCTCGACGGAAGCGGCGTGGTTGCAAGGCCCGCGAGAGCCGCGGCGCGGACACCGGTCAGACTGGGGCTGGTATAGACGATCTGCCATGGCAGCTCGCTTTCGCGCAACGCCAGCAGCGCTGCGTCACGCGAAACCGAACGCTCGCGGTACAAGGCCAGCGGCAGCGCCGCGCCCGCGACAAGCTCGAAACTTTCCGAAGCGGCCCACACCATCGGCTCCCGCCAAACCAGACGCCCCCGCGACGTCCCCAGCGGGCGCTTGGCGAGCACGACGTCCAACGCGCCAGCGTCGAGCTGTTCGATCAGCGGCGCGCTGACGCCGATCTGTACCTCCAGCTTCACATCCGGATGTGAACTCGCAAACCGGCCGAGTGCCGGCGGCAAGGACCCCCCTGCAACTTCCTCGACCGCACCAAGCCGTACCATGCCGGACAACGGCGGGGCCGCAAGGCGACGGCGCGCCGCTTCCTCCAGATGCAGCAGGCGGCGGGCATCACCGAGCAGCATCTCGCCATCATCGGTCAGGGCGACCGTTCGGGTGGTCCGGCGAAAAAGCGGTCGCTTGGTGATGAGCTCCAGGCGTTTGATCTGCTGGCTGATGGTCGATTGCGTGAGGTTCAGCCGTTCGGCCGCGCGGTGAAAGCCGCCGCATTCGGCCACGGCAACGAAGGAACGCAGCAGCTCGAATTCCATCATGGCTATTATCCAAATTTCATAATCAATGATATTATAAAATATCGTTTCTATAATCAATACAAACGGCCTAGCTTTTGGGGGTGAAGCGGCAAAGCCACAGGAGTTGATGATGAAAGCAGGATCAGGCCGACGGGCAGCAAATCGCAGTGAACGGCTAGCCAGGGCGGCAGCGATATGCGGCTCCGGCTCGAAGATCTGTCCGCTGCAGCGCGCCACCGAATTGCTCGAGGCGATCATCGAGCCCTGCGACCGGGTCGTGATCGAGGGCGACAACCAGAAGCAGGCCGATTTCCTCGCGGCGTCCCTCGCGAAAGCCGATCCCGCACGCTTGCACGATCTGCACATGGTGCAGTCAGTGCTGGCGCTCCCTGATCATCTCGCCGTATTCGAGCGCGGCATCGCCAACCGGCTGGATTTTTCCTTTGCCGGGCCGCAAAGCCGGAAGCTGGCGGAGCTGGTAGCATCCGGTTCGCTGAAGATCGGTGCGATCCACACTTATCTTGAACTCTATGGCCGCATGCTGGTGGATCTGACGCCGCGCGTCGCGCTTGTGGTCGCGGACAAGGCCGACCGGCACGGCAACCTCTACACCGGGCCCAACACCGAGGACACGCCGGTGATCGTGGAAGCCGCGGCCTTCAACGGCGGCATCGTCGTGGCGCAGGTCAACGAGATCGTCGAACATCTGCCACGGGTCGACATTCCCGGCGACTGGGTCGATGTCGTGGTGCAGAGCCCGGCACATTACGCGATCGAACCGCTGTTCACGCGCGATCCGGCCAAGATCCGGGAAGACAAGATCTTGATGGCCATGATGGCTATCGCGGCCGTCTACGAACCCTATGAAATCCGCCGCCTGAACCACGGCATCGGCTATGCGACCGCGGCGATCGAACTGATCCTGCCGACCTTCGGCGCCGCGCGTGGCCTCAAGGGCAAGGTGGCCACCCACTTCGTTCTCAATCCGCACCCGACGCTGATCCCCGCGATCGAGGCCGGTTTTGTTGAGGGCGTCTATTGTTTCGGGTCCGAACTCGGGATGGAACGCTACGTTTCCGAACGCGCCGACATCTTTCCCGTCGGTGCCGACGGTAATCTGCGATCGAACCGCGCGCTGGCACAGGCCGCCGGTCAATATGCGTGCGACTTGTTCGTCGGTGCCACCCTTCAGATCGATGCACAGGGCAACAGTTCGACCGCGACCAAGGATCGGATCGCCGGTTTCGGCGGCGCTCCGAACATGGGTGCGGATGCCCGAGGGCGCCGCCATACCAGTCCAGCCTGGCTGCGCGCAGGCCAGCAGGCCGGCGACAGCAGCAGGGGCCGCAAGCTCGTGCTGCAGATGGTCGAGACCCGGCAGCCGAACGGAACGCCGAGCTTTGTCGAGCGGCTTGACGCGATCGATCTCGCCGCAACCGCGGGGTTGGCGCTGCCGCCGGTGATGGTCTACGGCGACGACGTCACCCACGTCATCACCGAAGAAGGTGTCGCAAATCTCCTGCTCTGCCGTTCTGCAAAGGAGCGCGAAGGCGCGCTGCGCGCCATCGCTGGAGACACCGAGTTTGGACGCGCTCAATCGCCTGAGATGACCAGCGAGCTGCGCCAACGCAGCATCGTGATGCGGCCATCCGATCTCGGGATCGACGTCAAGGATGCGACGCGCGACCTGCTTGCCGCGCAATCGATCGACGATCTCGTGGCCTGCTCGGGAGGCCTGTACGTGCCGCCCGCCAAATTCCGTTCACATGCCGCGGCAGTCGCCAAGACCGGCAAGCTCACTTGAGCCAGAGGAGAATAAAATGACATCGAATGTTGTCGAAACTGACCTTCAGCACGCCGAGCAACTGGCAAACTCATTGCTCTCGCAGCGCGGCGAAGCGTCGGGTGCCGCGATCGCGCGTGAACTGCACGGCGTCCTACGCGTGTTTGCCGCGGAAGATCGGCTGAATTTCCAGCGCTTCCTGGCGACCGATTTTGCGCCGGACGCGACGGCACTTCGCGCCGCGGCGGAGAGTTATCTCTCCCATCCGTCAGCCGAAGCTGCCGCGTCGCTGGCGCAAGCCGCCGATCCGCCCCGGCAGGAGCTGTTGCGACGAATGAACATGGCGCCCGGCGGCACCGGCGCATTGGTGGCCATGCGCAAGGAAATCGCCGGGCGTTTGCGCGACGAGCCGGCGCTGAGGTTGCTCGATAGCGATCTGAAGCACCTGCTCTCGTCATGGTTCAATCGCGGCTTTCTCGAACTGCGTCGAATCGACTGGCAATCTCCGGCCGCCGTACTCGAGAAACTCATCGCTTACGAGGCGGTGCATGAGATCAACGGTTGGGACGATCTGAGGCGCCGGCTCGCACCCGACCGTCGCTGCTTCGCGTTTTTTCATCCGGCGCTCCCGGACGATCCGCTGATTTTCGTCGAAGTGGCGCTGGTGCAGGGATTGGCTGGTGCGGTTCAGCCGCTGCTGGTTCAGGACGGCGACGACGATGCCGCGCGTGAGCGCGTCTCACGGGCGGATACCGCGATCTTCTATTCGATCTCGAATTGTCAGGATGGGCTGCGCGGAATTTCCTTCGGCAATTTCCTGATCAAGCAGGTGGTGGAGGAATTGAAGAGCGAACTGCCGCATCTGACCCGGTTTTCGACGTTATCACCTGTGCCGGGATTTCGACGGTGGCTAGCGAAGCGCGCCGCGGCGGCCAACGATCCCGCGGTCGCAACGCTGGCCCGGACAGAGACCGGCGCCGACTGGCTCGATACCGCGAAAACTGATGCGGCCCTGAAGCAAATGATCTTGCGCGTCTGCGCAACCTATTTGACGCGCCACGCTTCGGCCGAAGATCGGGCCGATCCTGTCGCGCGCTTTCACTTGGGAAATGGCGCGCGTCTGGAGCGGATCAACTGGCTTGGAAACACCGCGCCGCGTGGCATCCAGGAATCCTTCGGCATCATGGTGAACTATCTCTATGACGTCGAAACCATCGAGCGCAATCATGAGGCTTTTGTAAATGACGGCACGGTGATGCGCTCCGCCGAGGTCGATGCCTTGCTGAGCGCCGAGCCGGTCCCGGCGCCTGATCCGGGGGCGGCCTGAAAAGCCGAGGGGTAACAACCAAGGCTCTGCAATCGTATCTCACGCATGCAACTGTCGAGAGAGCCAACTCAAGCTCGATGCAAAGGAGAACTATCATGGATAATCAGGACGATCTTCCGCGGAACTATTCAATCGATCGGCGCACCTTCGTGGGGCTGGCGGCCGCAGGCGCGGCAAGCGCGCTCCTCCAGAGCAGCGCCGCCGTCGCCGCGCCCGCACCCAAGGCGCGAAACGTCGTCCTGGTGCACGGGCTGTTCGCTGACGGGTCATGCTGGTCCGAGGTGATTGCGCGATTGCAAAAGGCCGGGCTCAATGTCACCGCCGTGCAAAATCCCCTGACGACGTTCGCGGAATCCGTCGAGTCGGCTCAGCGCGTGCTGGCGCGGCAGGATGGTCCGACGGTGCTGGTGGGACACTCCTTTTCCGGAATGATCGTGACCGAGGCCGGTGTACATCCAAACGTGTCGGCGCTGGTTTACGTGGCAGCGCGCGCGCCGGATGCGGGTGAGGATTACACGGCGCTTGCCAAGACCTATCCGACGCCGCCGGCGTCCGCCGGGATTATCTTCGACGGCGATGAAGGGCGTCTCAGCGAGGCCGCGTTCCTGCACGATTTTGCCGGCGACATACCTGAAGCAAAAGCCAAAGTCCTCTATGCGGTCCAAGAGCCCTTCCACAAGGCGCTGCTCGCGGGCAAGACGACCCAGGCAGCCTGGCGTTCGAAGCCGAGTTTCTACGCCGTTTCGACCGAAGACCGGACCATCAATCCCGATCTTGAACGCTTCATGGCCAAGCGCATGGGCGCGAAGACGATCGAGGTAAAGGCGAGCCACCTTTCGCTGATCTCGCACCCGGACACGATCGCCAAGCTGATCCTCGAGGCGGCCGGGCAGAGCTAGAAATGCGAGCTTAGCGCCGCAGCGTGGCTGGCGATATCTCGGCGGAACTCTTGGCGGCTTCGGCCAGTTCCGCCGATATCTCGGCGGTCTGCGCCGGGGTTCCCCAGCTCGGGGCGTCGCTGCCATCGCCCCAGGCGCGCGGCCGATAGAAGGTGTGTACGCCGAATTTGTACATCTTCTTCATTTCGCTGACCCAGGACGGATGCACCCAGTAAGCGTGGTAGTGGGTCGACTTCGCGACTTCCGGCAGCCACAGTTCGCCGTCGAGCATCGCCTTGGCGATTTTTTTGGCGCGATCCCACATGTCGGGCTCGCGCACGACGTCGGCGACATTGTCGCAGGCGAAGGTGAACTGGCACGCCATGTGGTGGTACTTGTTCTGATAGACCACGCCGCACACCGTGTTCGGGTAGAAGCCCGAGAACACGCGGTTCATCACCACCTGCGCCACTGCGATCTGGCCGCGCACGGCCTCGCCGCGGGCCTCGAAATAAATCGCTTCCGACAGGCATTTCTCCGACCTGGCGCGCGCCTTCTCGTCGAGCAGGCCGAGCCGTTCGGCCGGCGTCTTGATGCGCTGATTGTCGGCGTTGACTTCACCCTTGGCCGCGATGCTCTCGCCGCTGTCGCCGGCCTTGACGGATTCATTGGCGGATTCGTCGACGGCTGATGGCAGCGACGCCATCACCTTCATGTCGGGATCGGCGGTCTCCGGCGGTACCACCATCGGCGCTTCGCCGGGCTGCCAGCTTTCCATGCTCTCCGCCGGCGCGCCGAGCGATGAGCTGCCAAAATACAAGCTCGCGGTCTTGAACGAGAAACCGTCGCGCGACGGCGCAGGCTCCAGCGGAATTGCCGCCGCGTCGGCTACGCCTTTCAGGTCGTCGAGCGGCTTGGCTTCCAGCGACATCGATACATCGTATTGCGGCAGCGGCGGCTCACGCAGCGCGGCCTGAAGTTCCGGATCGAGCGCGGGGTGATCGCCAGAAGATGCAGCGCCCGAAGGGGCGGCCTCCGCCGTCTTGGCGCCGCGCACCAGGGCGTTCGAGGTCGAGGGATCTTCAGGCGCGGGCGCGTGATCCGCAGGTACGGCCGGCGTCGCCGCATCCACCGGCGTCGCGACTTCCGGCGGCGACGGCGTGACCAGGCGGTCGCCCTTCAACGTACGATCGACTTTGGGAAAATCGGCGGCCTGATAACGCGGCGGCTGGATCACGGAACGACGTGGCAGAGAGCCGGTAATGTCGGAATCGTCGAGGCTGGCCAGCCGATACAGTGCCGCCTGCGGAGAAGAGGTGCCGATCGGGCGGCCGAAGCTGTAAGTGGCGACCTGGATGGTGCTGACCGCCGAGAACACCCGCTTTTGCCAGCGCTCGGCGACACCTGGCTGCCGAGCGAGCAGCGATGCAATATCCTGATATCCGACCTCTGTCGGGGTCAATGCGAAGAGGCAAAGACCGAAGCCGAAGAACGCGAACCGCGCGCTCTTCGGCTGGTTACGCACACTCAACATTAGATACGCTCACGCAACACTAAACACGCACACAGATCGAACGTCAGTACTTCCGTGCAATTCGATCTTTTTTGGTGTTATCGAATTTAGGTTGCGAGGGAGTTAATTGCTGATGCGCGGCGGTTACACACAAGACGCGGCTGTGATTTCGCAGCGGTGATCGAAGCGCTTGGTAAATGAGCGCTCGAACAACATGGTAAATATCGCGTCAACAAAAATGGTGAAGAGAATCTTAGCGGGCTCTCAAACTCAGTTCCATCGTCATGGCCGGGCTCGTCCCGGCCATCCACGTCTTCTCTTCCATAGACGCCACAAAGACGTGGATGCCCGGGACAAGCCCGGGCATGACGATATCAATATTGGTCTTCGGCGAAGAGAGAACTACGCCTGACTGCTGATCGCCTTGCCGAGTGCGGCTTGGGCAGCGGCAAGGCGGGCGATCGGCACGCGGTAGGGCGAGCAGGAAACGTAGTCGAGGCCGATCTCGTGGCAGTACGCCACGGAGGCCGGATCGCCGCCGTGTTCGCCGCAAATGCCGACCTTCAGGTCGGGACGGGTCTTGCGGCCGCGTGCGACGCCGATCTTGACCAGCTCACCGACACCATCGCGATCGACCGAAATGAACGGATCAATCTCGAGGATGCCCTTGGCGATATAGGTGCCGAGGAATCCGGCCGCGTCATCGCGGCTGATGCCGTAGGTGGTCTGGGTCAGGTCGTTAGTGCCGAACGAGAAGAACTCCGCGGTCTGGGCGATATCGCCGGCCATCAGGCAGGCGCGCGGCAGTTCGATCATGGTGCCGACCTGATAGGTAAGCTTGGTGTTGGTTTCCTTCATCACCGAGTGCGCAGTGGCGTCGATGCGGGCCTTGACCAGGTCGAACTCGGCTTTGGTGGCAATAAGCGGCACCATCACCTCAAGGCCGACGGCTTTGCCGGTACGTTTTTGTGCTTCGACCGCGGCCTCGAAGATCGCGCGTGCCTGCATCTCGGCAATTTCGGGATAGGCGATGGCGAGACGGCAACCGCGGAAGCCGAGCATTGGATTGAACTCGGCGAGATCACGGGCGCGGTCCGCGAGCCGGCGCGGATCGGTGTTCATCGCGCGCGCGACTTCCTCGATTTCGGCCTGGGTGTGCGGCAGGAACTCGTGCAGCGGCGGATCGAGCAGCCGGATGGTGACCGGCAGGCCCTTCATGATCTCGAACAGCTCGACGAAATCGGCGCGCTGCATCGGCAGCAGTTTCGACAACGCCGCGCGGCGGGCCTGCTCGTCCTCAGCGAGGATCATCTCGCGAACGGTGCGGATGCGGGTTTCCTCGAAGAACATGTGCTCGGTGCGGCACAGGCCGATGCCCTCGGCGCCGAACTTGATGGCGGTGCGCGCATCCTCCGGCGTATCGCCGTTGACGCGAACGCCGAGCTTGCGGACGGAATCGGCCCAGCCCATCAGGGTGCCGAACTCGCCGGACAATTCCGGCTCGATCATCGGCATCCGTCCGGCCAGCACCTGGCCGACCGAACCGTCGATGGTGATGACATCGCCGGTCTTGAAGGTACGCGTGCCGATGCTCATGGTGCCACGGCCGTAATCGACGCGGATCGTGCCGCAGCCGGAGACGCAGGGCTTGCCCATGCCGCGCGCCACCACGGCGGCGTGCGAGGTCATGCCGCCGCGGGTGGTCAAAATGCCTTCCGCCGCATGCATGCCGTGGATGTCTTCAGGGCTGGTCTCGATCCGGACCAGGATAACCTTGCGGCCATCGGCCTGCAATTTCGCGGCCTCGTCCGACGAGAACACGATTTCGCCTGACGCGGCACCCGGAGATGCCGGCAGGCCGGTCGCGATCACGTCGCGCTTGGCGGCGGGATCGATGGTCGGATGCAGCAACTGATCGAGCGAGGCGGGATCGATGCGCGACACCGCATCCTTTTTCGAAATCAGGCCTTCATTGGCGAGTTCGACGGCGATGCGCAGCGCGGCCTTCGCGGTACGCTTGCCGCCGCGGGTTTGCAGCATCCACAATTTGCCCTGCTCGACCGTGAACTCCATGTCCTGCATGTCGCGGTAATGCTTCTCGAGCAGCGTGTAGATCCGCGTCAGTTCCTTGAACGCCTCGGGCATCGCGATTTCCATCGATGCCTTGTCGGAGCCGGACTCCTGGCGCGCATATTCGGTGATGTCCTGCGGCGTGCGGATGCCCGCCACCACGTCCTCACCCTGCGCGTTGATGAGGAATTCGCCGTAGAGCTTGCTTTCGCCGGTCGACGGGTTGCGCGTGAACGCGACGCCGGTCGCCGAGGTATCGCCCATGTTGCCGAACACCATGGCCTGCACGTTGACGGCAGTACCCCAGGATTCCGGAATGTCATGCAGCCGCCGGTAGGTCACCGCACGCGCATTCATCCAGGATGAAAACACCGCGCCGATCGCGCCCCACAACTGGTCGTGCGGATCCTGCGGGAAATCCTTGCCGGTCTCGCGCGCCACCGCATCCTTGTAGCGGCCGACCAGATCGACCCAGTCGTCGCCGCTCAAATCGGTATCGAGCGTGTAGCCCTGGCTGTCCTTGAAGGTATCGAGGATGTCCTCGAAATGATGATGCTCGAAACCGAGCACGACATCCGAATACATCGTGATGAAGCGGCGATAGCTGTCATAGGCAAAGCGGCGATCGCCTGACAGTTCCGCCAGCGCTTCCACCGTCTTGTCGTTGAGTCCGAGATTGAGCACGGTATCCATCATGCCCGGCATCGAGGCGCGGCCGCCGGATCGCACCGAGACCAGCAGCGGATTTTTGGAATCGCCGAAAACCTTGCCGGCCATTTTGCCGACCTGCTCCAGCGCCTTTTCGACCTGCGCCTTCAATTCCTTCGGATAGGTTTTGTCGTTGGCGTAGAAATACGTGCAGACCGAGGTCGGAATGGTGAAGCCGGGAGGCACCGGCAGGCCCAGATTGGCCATTTCAGCCAGATTGGCGCCCTTGCCGCCCAGCAGATCGCGTAACGTCGCTTTGCCCTCGGCCTTGCCGTCGCCGAACGTGAACACCCATTTGCCGGATTTGACCGCCTCGGCGGCCGGCTTGGTGACCACGGCCTTCTTGACGGCCTTCGCAGCCGGCTTTGCAGCCACCTTGGTGGGCTCCTTGGCCTGACTTTTCTTCAGCCCCTTGCGGGCCGTGGCCGGCGGCGCAGCCTTGGCCCGGGCGGGCGCGGATGACTTTGATTTCGCTGCGATTTTCTCTGGAGTCTTCTTGGACTTCGCGACGGCTTTGGCCATGACAGACAACAATCCGATAAAGGGGATAGAGATGGGCGCCTTACACCACTTTGGACGGTTCCGCGCAAGCCGCGAAACCCCGGCTTTCCGCGCTACATGTGAAACATCCGGAGAAAGCCGAGCCCGTGCAGACCGACCAGGATCAGATAGATCGCGACAATAAAGTTCAGGAACCGCGGCATGATCAGGATCAGGACGCCTGCGAGCAGCGCCACTATGGCAGGAACATGCGCAGCGGTAATCGTCATTGAAAAGTCTCCAGCTGATCAGGGAAAACGAATCGAGGACGGCAACTTACCCGTTGGCGAGGTTCCGGAATAGAAGACGCCCGCCGCTTCGACGGGTTCCGTAGCCCACAAGAAATGCCAAAAATTGCAGCGGCGCGAATCGCGCTGTTCCGGGAACGATGATGCACGCGATGAATTGGGTGGGATTGCCTGACGGTGCGAGCCGGAGGGCATCACTGCAACGGAGTTCATCATGCGGAACAAACTACTTGCCATTGCGACGATCGCAGCGGCCGTAAGCGCACCGATCGCAGCAAAAGCGCAAAGCGACATGACGGTGGGCGTGACGCGCGGCGCACCTGTCGTGGTCGATGCCGATGCAGACGGCATCGCGGTGGATCAGCGCCCGGCGTTCCGGCAATACATCATTCGCGAGCGCGTGCCCGATTACACTATCCCCGATCGGGTAGTGGTCGGCGGCGTGCTACCGGAAGCCGGCGTCACCTATTACGACGTGCCGCAAACATATGGCATGACGCCCTATCGCTACACGGTCGTGAACGGCCGAACCATCCTGGTCGAGCCTCGCACCCGCCGTATCGTTCAGGTGATCGACTAAGCCGGGTGATCGAGTAAGCGTACGCTGATCGGTTCACCTGCATCGGATCCGGAGTGCTGCAGCGGCGCCCGGATAATGAGGGCCTCGCCCGGTGTCCCGTCCGGGCGGGGTCTTTTTGTTTTTGCTAGCTACACAACCGTCATTCCGGGGCAGCCCGCAGGGCTGAACCCGGAATCCGGAGATAATCGATTCCCGAGTTGAACAGCTCGAGATTCCGGGTTCGCGCTACGCGCGCCCCGGAATGACGGTCTATTATTGCGCGGATATGTTCGACTTCAACGAACTCAATCCTGGATCTTCGAAAAATCCGCCACCGCGCGCGTCGCGGCACGAATTTCATTGAGCAGCTTCAGGCGATTTTCGCGCACTTTGGCGTCGTCGTCATTGACCTTGACCTTGTCAAAGAATGCATCGACCGCCGGGCGCAGCTTGGCCATCGCGCTCATCGCGCCGGCGAAATCTTCCTTGGCCACCGCAGCACCGGCTTCCGCCTTCACCTGATCGATCGCCTTCGCCAACGCCTTCTCTTCGTCAAGCTTGTAGAGCGCGGGATCGGGCGCACCGTCAAAACTGCGCTTGTCTTTCTTTTCCTCGATCGCGAGGATGTTACTCGCGCGCTTGGTGCCTGCGAGCAGATTCTTGCCGTCATCGGTGTCGAGGAATTTGCCGAGTGCTTCCACGCGGCGGACAACCATCAGGAGATCGTCTTGGCCGCCGAGTGCGAACACGGCGTCGACGAGATCATGGCGCGCGCCTTGCTCACGCAGTTGGACCTTTAGGCGGTCGGCGAAGAATGCGAGAAGATCGATACACTTTTGATCGACACTGGTTCCATTCCAAATGACCAGGCTTTGCCCCGAGGCGAACGTCCCTCCTGTCAATCTACGAAAGGCGCCCGCAATAGATTGAATCACCACGAGGATGTGCTGGTTAAATATTGTCACCAGATTGCAGCGGATGTCGTTTTCGACGATCAATCTGATCACGCCCAGCGCTGCTCGGCGCAACGCATACGGATCCTTTGATCCCGTCGGCTTCTCATCGATCGCCCAGAAACCAACGAGCGTATCGATCTTGTCCGCCAGCGCCACCGCGATGCTCACCGGATCGGTCGGCACGCGATCCGTCGGCCCCTGCGGCTTGTAATGTTCCTCGCTCGCGGCGGCGACAGAGGCGTTCTCGCCTTGCGCCAACGCGTAGTATTTGCCCATCAGGCCTTGCAGCTCCGGGAATTCGCCGACCACTTCGGTCAGCAAATCCGCTTTCGCCAGATGCGCCGCACGCTTTGCCTTTTCGACATCGGCGCCAACCAGCGGCGCGATTTCCGCCGCCAGGCGTTCGATGCGCTTGATGCGCTCGCCCTGCGTGCCCAGCTTCTCGTGAAACACGATCTGCTCGAATTTCGGCAAGCGGTCTTCGAGCTTTGTCTTCAGGTCAGTCTCGTAGAAGAACTTCGCGTCGGACAATCGCGCGCGAATAACGCGCTCGTTGCCGGCGATGATCGCCTTGCCGCCGTCGGACGCTTCGATATTCGCGGTGAGAATGAATTTGTTGGTGAGTTTTCCGGCTCCGGGATCGCTAACCACAAAACACTTCTGGTTATTGCGGATGGTGGCGCGGATTACCTCGCCCGGAATCGACAAAAATTCCTTGTCGAACGATCCCATCAGCACCACAGGCCATTCGACCAGGCCTGAAACCTCGTCGAGCAGCACCTGATCCTCGACCAGTTCAAAGCCTTGCGCGAACGTCAACTGCTTGGCGTCGGCGAGAATGATGTCCTTGCGGGCTTGCGGGTCGAGCACGACCTTCGCCGCCTTCAGTTTCGCCTCGTAATCGTCGAACCGGCGCACAGAAATCGCCGCGGGCGCCATGAAGCGATGACCGAAGGTGGTCTGGCCCGCCTCGATGCCGTCGATCGAAAACTTTACGACATCCGGTTCTTCGGTTTCGATTCCGAAGGTGGCGATAATCGCATGGAGCGGTCGCACCCATTGCAGCGCGCCTGGGCGCGCTGAGCGTTCGCCCCAGCGCATCGATTTCGGCCACGGGAAGGTGCGCACGATCACCGGCAGCATGTCGGCGAGCACATCGAGCGTGGCGCGGCCCGACTTCTCGATCAGCGCAACGTAAAAGTCGCCCTTCTTCGGATCGCGCTGGATTTTGGCCTCGTCCAGCGAGGCGAGGCCTGTGGCTTTCAGAAAGCCCGCGACCGCGGCTTCCGGTCCGCCGACGCGAGGCCCCTTGCGCTCTTCCTTCAGGTCGGATTGCCGCGCCGGAATGCCATGCACCGTCAACGCCAGCCGCCGCGGCGTCGCGAACGCTTTCGCGCCTTCATAAACCAGGCCCTCGGCGACCAGCTTGTCGGTCACCATGCGGCGCAAATCCTCCGCCGCCTTGGCCTGCATGCGCGCGGGAATTTCTTCGGAAAATAATTCGAGGAGAAGATCAGGCATCAGGCCGCCCTGCCCGCTTCGGTGTGGATCCAGGCTTCGCCGCAGGCTTTGGCCAGCTCGCGGACGCGCAGGATGTAGCTTTGGCGTTCGGTCACCGAGATCACGCCGCGGGCGTCGAGCAGATTGAAGACGTGGCTGGCCTTGATGCACTGGTCATAGGCCGGCAGCGCCATCAGATGTTCTTTCTGATTGCCGCCGTTCTTCCAGCCGGCCGCTAGATATTTCCTGCAGGCTTCTTCCGCCATGGTGAATTGCTTGAACAGCATGTCGGCGTCGGAATATTCGAAATTGTGCCGCGAATATTCCTGCTCGGCCTGCAGGAACACATCGCCATAGGTCACCTTGTCGGCGCCGTCGCGGCCATTGAAGTTGAGATCATAGACCCGGTCGACGCCCTGCACATACATCGCCAGACGCTCGAGCCCGTAGGTGAGTTCGCCGGCGACCGGCGCGCATTCGACACCCGCGACCTGCTGAAAATAGGTGAACTGCGACACTTCCATGCCGTCGCACCAGCACTCCCAGCCCAGCCCCCACGCGCCGAGCGTCGGGCTTTCCCAATCGTCCTCGACGAAACGAATGTCATGCAAGGCGGAATCGATGCCGATCGCGGCCAGCGACTTCAGATAGAGGTCCTGAAGGTTGGGCGGCGACGGCTTCATGATGACCTGGAACTGGTAGTAGTGCTGCAGGCGGTTGGGGTTTTCGCCGTAACGGCCATCCTTCGGCCGGCGCGACGGCTGCACATAGGCGGCCTTCCAAGGCTTCGGCCCCAGCGTGCGCAAGGTCGTCGCCGGATGGAACGTACCCGCCCCCATTTCCATGTCGTAGGGCTGCAGGATCACGCAGCCCTGCTCGGCCCAGAACCGCTGCAGCGCGAGGATGAAGCCCTGGAACGAGCGTTCCGGGCGCATGTGGGTAGGTATTTCGTCCATCGTCCGCTTCGAGTGCTTGAGAGGGGTTCGGCAGAGCGCGGGACCGTATCGGCGGGGGGACCGGGAATCAAGGCAATGTCCGGTCGAATTGGCTGCGAATTGGTGGCGGGTGACGCCGCGCTAACCATCGGCGCTAACCATCGCCGCAAGGCCGCGCCGGCTATCTGAAATCGTTAGTAATTGGGCTGTTATGAGACTGCATTCGGGGGCTTCAACCATCGCCTCCGAAAGGGTTCGACCAACCGAACCCGCCTCCACGCTTGCTCGCCGGCCCCGACCAGGGTCATGCCTGACCCCGGGGCCGGCGAAAGCGATTCCAGCAACAGATTTCGAAGCGACTGGCCGCGCAATCAGCCGGCCGGTCGGCACCGGAACTAGCCGGGCCGGTAGGCGCCAGTGATCGGGTCGCGCCGCAAGGTCGGAATATCGTTCGTGCGCGCGGCCTGAGCGGCGCGCGACAGTCTCGCCTCTTCCAATTCCCTGTTGACCCGGAGCGCGGTCCGGTACGCCCAGCGAACCACGGCCAATCCACCCAGGGCACCTGCGAATGCGATCAACGGCATCGGTCGATCCTCTAGCTTCATACGTCATGCCCCCAAACCATATTGTCGCGCAGCCGGGCCCTGCCCGCAATCGCCTTGTGCGGGACCAAATGGCGCAATCACAACGCCGTTATATGTTTGAGCATGATCTCTTCGGAAAACCGGTTCCCACTTTTCCGGATCATGCTCTAGAACCCGAATCTGGCCCAAATCGCCCGGGTTTCCAGCGCCGAAATCAGTTCATCCGGCAGCCCCGAGAAGCCCTCCAACGAACTCAGCGTGGATGCACCCGCCGATTTGCGCCCCAACAGGCCCGACAACATGCCGGATGCGGGCGCAATCACCGGGGTCCTGACCTTGTCGCCGTAGCGCGCGCGCAAGGTCGAGCGCAAATCGCCGATCGCGTCCGCGAGGCCCAGCGAAATCGAGGTCTCGCCGGCCCAATACTCGCCGGTAAACAGTACGTCGTCGCCGCCCTTAAGCCGGCTGCCGCGGCTCTGCTTGACCAATGCAATGAAGATCGCATGGATCTCGCGCTGGAGCGCTTTGACGCGTGCGACATCGTCGGGGTTTTCCTCCAGGAATGGATCCAGCATCGCCTTGTGGGCGCCCGCCGTATACAGCCGCCGCTCGACGCCGATTTTCCTGATCAGTTCCTGGAATCCAAAGGAGCCGCCGACCACGCCGATCGATCCGAGAATCGAAGAGGGATCGCAGAAAATCTCATCGCCGGCGCAGGCGATCATGTAGCCGCCGGACGCCGCAACGTCCTCCACGAACACCAGTACCGGCAGTTTCTTTTCGGCGGCGAGCTGCCTGATCCGCAGATAGATTTGGCGCGATTGCACCGGCGAGCCGCCGGGCGAATTGATCACCAGCGCGACGGCCTTGGCGTGCTTGGTGGCGAAGGCCCGCTCCAGCGTCCGGGCGACCCCGGCCAGCGACATTCCGGGCCGCAGCGGGGTCACCGCGCCGATCACGCCGGACAGCCGGACCACCGGGATCACAGCGGTTCCCGGTCGAAAACGCGCCGGAAGCAGCGCCTTCAGCCTGTCGATCAGGCTTGTCGCCTGCGCACCGTCCGTTTGATCGGTCATATCGTTACCTCAGGTTAACCATTCTTTATCACGCAAGTGTCATTGAATGGGTGGAACGCCTTTTGCATTGCAGCGGTATACTGGCTGCGACGGCGCAGCGGAGAAAAACATGAAGATCTACCTTCTGATGCTGCTGATCGGTGCCCTCTTGACCGCTGTTCATTTCACCTCGGCGCCCGAACGACGTTCAAAAACGCTTTCCTGATAGAGTGATAGTCTTACTGCGTCACAAAAGAAGACGCTTCGATTGCCGAGTGCAACAGGGACAGCGTGAGAGGTTCCGGGCGATGGCAACGATCAGTCTTCGCCGCATCGTCGCAATCGAGTTCGGGATGTGACGTTCGGGTCGCAGTGGCGGAGCCTCTGGGTCGGTAACCGTTGGAAACCGCAAGTTTCTTGAACGGCCTGGTGGAACGAGATCCCGAGGGGGGAATCGTCTCCCTCTCGGAGACCAGGAATCCGTAGGCCGCGATGCACAGCGTAGCGTGGTGGTGGAAGCCGCGCCAACCTCGCCCTTCGAAATGCCCGAGCCCGACCTCTTGTTTGAGATCCTGATAATCGCGCTCGATGCGCCATCGCAGCTTGGTTAGATCGACTAGCCTTCCGAAAGTGATCGTTTCCGGCAACGTTGAAAGCCAGTATTTGGTCGGCTCGTCCTCACCTTCTGGCCATTCGATCAAAAGCCATTCTTCCGGTCGGCTTTCGGTGAGCTGGTAATCTCGATGCGCGACGCAAACGCGCGCGCGAGCGAAGCGCGACGATAGCCGCTCGGCCGCACCCTCTCGCCACTTGATCGTGCGCCAGACCCGCTTAGGAAGGCAAAGAGCAAGCTCCTTGACCGAAATCGGTTGATGCTTGTGGTCGCGGCGCAGCAGCTTTGATGGTCGCCCTTTGCCCGACCATTTTTTCGGCGGCAGCGGCGCCGTGTCGGATGCCCACACCGTGGTGTTTGGCAAGATACCGGCCACATAGGTCAACCCCAACGCGCTGATGCTAGTCCGCAGGTCCGTGTTGCAGCCATATCCGGCATCCATCAGCACCACGCCGCGAGCAAGCCCGGCTCTGCAGGCCGCTTCGATCTGCTCAAGCGCGATCTCTGGCTTGGTCTTAAAGCTGATCTCCTTGGGCACGCCCGCTTTGCGCCGACGTTTCTTATCTGCCGCCCATTCCTGCGGCAGATAGAGACGATACATCGCCGGCAGACTGGCGTGGTGATTGGCAAGCGACAGGGACACCGCGACTTGGCAGTTATCCTGCTTGCCGAGCTGCCCGCAATATTGACGCGCCACACCGACCGAATGCGCTCCCTTCTTGGGAAAACCGGTGTCATCGATGATCCACGCTTCGATCGGTCCATGGCGCTCTATCGCCGGCAGTACCATCTCGCCCACTTTGGCCAAAACACCCTCGTCAGACCAGGGCGATTGGCCGACGAAGTGCAGCAGCGACTGATGCTCGCCGCCGTCCGATCAGGCGCCGTCACCGCTGCCATCGGCTCAACGCTTTTACGCTCCCCCGGCATGATTAAGCCGATGCAATAATCAAACAACGGCCGGGCCCGGTCCGCATGTCCGATCACGCTCACAAGTCCTCGACAAAAGCCGAAAATCGCAATTCACTGCCGCCTGATGTCCGGAGATCCATATCAGCCCCCGTTGCCGATGCCTGAATCTCAACCGCTAACTGATTCTCACAGGACCTCGCCCGCGACCTTTTAAATCAGACACTTTTCTAACTCAGTAAGACTAGAGGCTTGCTCGATAACCGCCCGGCTCACAGCTTGAGCGATCGGGGTGGCCTTCAGGAGCTCGCCAACGGCAGAACCGCTTTCCCGGCCAGAAC
>CAVTWC010000007.1:0-180742 GCA_963738105.1 uncultured Alphaproteobacteria bacterium
TGAGCCGCAGCGCCAGAGATTGCGACCAGCCAAAAGCAGAAGTCCAAGCGTCAAAGCCGCGCGATTGGCGGCTGTGCTGGGACGACATGCGGACCAATGTAGTATCGCCCGAGTGTCCCTCCGATCCGTGCGAGGCGCTAGTCGCCGGATGTACGCGATAGGGGGTACGGGGAACTCGGAACTCGGGCGGTTTGCGCGCCGCCTACCGGTTTGGGCCCAATTCACGCGCATCCACAATTCAAAATATGACCCCCCACCGCCGCGACGACGCCGGATGAACTACGGAGGCTGTCAAATCAGCAAATCAGCCGCAGATATTGGATCGAGCCGGACATTCACGATCGGCGCGGCGGGATGCAGGCCCGGCAAATGGCAGCGCCAATGGTGGGGCTGGCGGCAGCACGACCGTCAGCGTTATGTTCCGCGGCTGGCGGGGGTGGTGGCTCCTACAACTCGGGCAGCGACAGCTCTGCGGGCGCGGGGACCGGCGGCACTGGCGGAACATGCGACTGGGCCATTCCTGGCAACCCGGGTGGTCAACGCGGATCGCATGAGCAATCTTTCTGAGGGTAATGGAGCGCATGCGCCGATGGGTTTCGGCCAGGGCGGAGTGTCGCTGGCAGCGACGGGCGCGGAAAGGCTGGAACGGGTTTGGTGCCGGATCGAGCGGCGCCTGTTCGTTCAACCAAAGCACAGGGCAGGCCGGTGCGGCGGGACTTCCTGGCTTAATGATCGTCGAAGAATATTTGCCCTGAGCAATGACCCAATAAAAAGCCGCAGGCATTAGCGCGCTGCGGCCACCGGGCTCAAAATAGTTAGATGCTGAAAATGTTCGATTCGCCAGCCCCGGTGATTTAATCCTGCACCTGGTTTAGTTGCGTGCGCGAGTCTGGTTGCGGTTCCGAATAAGGAACACCGCGACCGTTGCAGAAGAGGCACAATGAAGGCCGATCTGACTTGCGTAGTCCGCGCGGCCAAAGTTAAATGGTCTGGTGAAACGCGAGAGGGCAGTATGCCCACAAGGCAAAATCAAGCTTTTCAACGAAGCCAGGGGCTTCGGCTTCATTCAGCCGGATGATGGCGGCAACGACGTTTTCTTTCACGTCAGCGCATTGCGTGCAGCTGACGAGATCGCCGTCGGAGAGATCGTCAAGTTCGAAACGGGCAGGGACCCGAAGTCGGGAAAGAGCAGGGCGGTCAGCGTCGATTTGGTGTGAGGACAAGCGGCGGATGGCGGCGCGGCGGTGCTACTTTCGATAGCGGCCGAGCCCAACTTCGTACTCTTTCAATTCTTGTGGTGGCCGGCTTGGTGGTGGGAGCCCATATCTTTGCGCGCGTTCGGCGACCAGTTTCCGATAAGCCACCGCTTGGCTTTCGAACATGGCTTTGAGTTCTGCATTACTTTCTAGTGCCGCAAGACGCTCAAATTGCAGCGCGTGCTCTAGATACTCGGTCAGCAATTTCATCTGTAAGCCCTAACCACTCCCTCAACGCACAGTGGGAGGGGAGGTTCCAGCGGACAGCTTGTTTCCCTTACTCTGGCGACTGCGACCCGGTACATCAGCCACTCGTTTAGGTGGCTGGCGGTATCAATCTGCCGGAGAGATCGAACATTGTTGAGCATCGGCGCGTTTCACGATGCAGGGCGAACTCGGCCAACCGCCGCCGTTGATCGCTGCCGGCTCGGGTGGTCTGCGGTGACGTTGGCTAAGAAGAGAGGAAGCTGGGGTGATGGTGGTGAGGCTCGCGATTAGACGGGATCAAAGGGGCCAGTACCAATTTGATCGGTAAACAGTCCTATTATTTTGGAAGTCGAATAACATTCCTCCCATATACGCTTCGCCTCTTACACCTTCACTTCATCCGCCAGCCTTTTGTATACGGTATCGGTTATCCAAATCGAAAACTCGGTCATAGCTGTGAGCTTGGCAGCTATATTCGGCGCAGTGCCGATCCAAAGAAGGTCGTTATCGCCTCTGATACCGGTGCGGCAGCAGCGAACTTCGCTCACGTCGACACCGATGGTGTGTCCGATTGCAAATCCGGCGCCGTAATGACCGTCGTAGGCCGTCTGGATCAGGAAATGTAGCGCCAGTTAATTCTAAGAGCGCAGCGTACGGCGTTCGTAGATTGAGTATCCCCGAGAAAGACGCCCATGACCCGATCGCCATCGAACGCAACAACATCGCCACCGAAGTGGCGGATAATTCGGAAGCGCAATAAAGATAAGTCTTATATATTTCTGCACATCGCTGCCAGCTTAACGTCTCCACCATTTTGGTCGAACCGTTCAAGTCTGCATAGAGAAACGTCGCGAGATCAAATCGTCGCACGGCATTGCCGAGAGAAATATCGGTGGTAGCCGGAACGGCGCGTCCATCATCTGCAGTCCATCTGTCCGAGACAATTGTCTTCTTTATGTATTCGGTCAGCTCAGTCGTAGAAACCATCAGATCTGCTTTCAGTGTAACGGAGAGCTAGATGCGAATGGATGCCAAAGCGAGGTAGACGCTCCACGGCAGCAGCGTTACGCCCGTGACGATGAAAGCAATTTTTATCGCCCTAAATTTTTCAGCTAAGATCTCTGAATTGCGCCAAGCCTGCGAGGAACGTCGTCCACATAGTCGTTATCCGGCATAGACTTAAATGACTTGATATAGTCCTGCTCGCGAAGCTTCGCGATCTCTTTGAAATAAATCAGTGATCTGTGGCCGCCTGTCAGATTCGGGAACGAGCAGCGGTAGACGTAGTAAAAGCTTGTCGCCAATCCCACAGCGGCCAACGCAGGCTGACATAACGGGGGCAATCGTTAAAATCAGACCGCTCGACGTGAACTGCCAGAATTCCGAGAAAGGCAGAGTTTATTGCAAAAAGAAACGAAGCCTTAGCTTCGACGCGAGCGAAAAAACTCAATACCCTGTCGAGTTGCTTCGGAGCAACTTCAATAAGCCGATCGTCGTCCATGATGTTCCTGGGTTGCTTCAGCGCACGTAAGATTTGATCAGGCTCGAACAGTACGGAGCTACACTCTGCTCTGAACGAGGATCGGGAAGGCAGGCTTGGCGCGCCTCACGCCGGCATCCTCAACGCCACGTATCCGATGATCGAAAACGCGACGAGTGCCGCCGCGAACCATGCCCATACAGGCTCGTTCGATTCCATGATTGTCCCCCAGACCCAGGCGCCATCCAACCGCAACCGCAGGGCGAGGGCAAGGGTGGCTTCGCTTCGACTTATGGCTATTAGCCCGCTGAGGGGTGTATAACTCTGCCATGAAGAGACCGAAGACAAGTCCGCGGAAACCAAATGCCAGGATTGCGACGGCAAGGGCGTTTTGACGACCGTGCAGCCGTCGCCTGGTCGAAGGATCTACGGACCGCGCTGCCAGTCGTGTGATGGCTCGGGGCAAATCAGGCGTGAAGACACGTAAATCGGGATTTTGCGCATGCTAAGTTTATCGCCATCGCTGTCGACGCCTTCGGCACAGTGATAACCCGGTACGATTTAGCCGCCAGTGAAGCAGAAGCGGCGGAGCAAGAGGCGCGGCAGTACCTGGTGCGGCATCGCATTATTGAGGTCTGGTCACCGACCAGCGGCGGGTCGCCCGGATCGTCGCGGCCCCGTAGTTTCCCGGAGTGGCAGCAGAAACAGGAGCAAGTACGCTGCCCTTGGAATGCCCTGGAGAAGCCGTAAGCGGATCTGATGCCATGGGACGCCACCACTTCGTGATCATCATCGCGGCCATAATACTGACGGCCTTTGCGGGCGTCGGCCTGGCGATGAATGCCCGGAAGATTCACTCGCTCCGCACGACTGCATCCGCCTCGTTCAGCCGCTCATGGTGGTTGACGGCCCGCCATCCTCGGCCGGCGTCGAAAAAGCCCTTTTAGGCGCGCGGGCCGATCAAACCTGACAGCGCGACTGCTATCGGACGGCGCAGCCGGGGTACTGGCCGAATTAGGCCGCTCGCAAATAACGGCACGCTACCCCCGAGAACCGGCGAACTTTCGCCATAAATCCTCCTCAGCTTTCACGGATTGTTGAAAAAAGGGAGGCAATGACGTGGCTACAGGTACAGTTAAGTGGTTCAACCCAACTAAGGGTTACGGCTTTATTCAACCCGACAAGGGCGGCAAGGATGTATTTGTGCACATCTCTGCCGTCGAAAGAGCGGGCCTAAGCAGCCTCAACGAGGGTGCCAAGCTAAGCTATGAAGAGACGAAAACCGGGGCAAGACATCCGCGGAAAATCTCAGGGTCGGCTAACAGCTTTCGAACACGAATACCCGCAGCGCGAAAATGCCTGGCTCTTGCTCACCGATCGCGCGCCAGCCTACGTGTCCCGCTCTGGCAACTGAAGCATGGTCGACCGACCATGGGGATCGCGCGGTTCGGCAGAAAACCAGACTAGCGTGTCTGCAGAAACCAGTCCTCGGCATCCTCAACGCGATCTAACAAGCGGTACCTTTCGGGGTCGCCATCTCGAGTCGGTCGGCGAGCGTCTTGGGCGAGTCGGCCGTCCATAGCTCGGTCATGTAGCGCCTAGAAATCTCGCCGCATGCGAATCTCCGCTGAATTTCGTCCTTGGGCAGCACGGCGTTGGCCTGCATGTCAGCTATAAAATCATTCATCACGGGTAAGCTCCATTTTCAAAATCGTGTGCATCGAGAATCGAGCTTAAAGGGAGGATGATTACTTTTTTCCGAGCGCGCAAGCTGCCGCCGAAGGCCTGGCAAAACGGGCCCCAGTGCGGGGGGCAGACTGGGGCCAGTTTGGTGACGACACCGGGGGCAGGCCCAGCGTTATTAACAACCAGAATGATGGGGTTCTGTTCCGGACGCGCCGAAGCGTCCCCGAAGGGCTTGGCAAATCATGGGATGGGAAACAGCTTATCCGTCGCCTTGTCCAGACGCCTACCGAAATCGCTCTCGTTTCGAGATGCCCGACAAGCTCTCCGGACAGTCTGTAAATGTTCGTGCCCCTAAGATCGTAGAGCTTTGCGCCCCTAATGCTGAGAATACTGCCTCCGCGGACGATCGCGACGTGACGCCTGGCTGTTGAAGATATTTTTGTCCATGGAAAATCCCTTATTTCCCCTTCGCCCTCAGCGCGATCTCGACCGGCAGCCTGATATCCTAGGCTTTTCGTTTGTCGTATTTTTGTCCATCATGGGGAGCGCCTTCAACCATGCCATCAAATTGCGCGCCCTAAAGGCTATTCGTTTAGCCAGTCCAAAATTCGAGCCGCCCCGATGAACCGTTTCGGCGAGTGCGGGTTCAATACCCGGCCGTTATTTCCGCCCCCTCAGCCAGACGGTCTTTTGCGAAGGCTTTTGCATCTTGTTCGTTTGAAAACTGCTTCGAGCTGCGGCGGTGCCCTTTAAGAAAATTGCTTCCGACAGGTTGGTAAGTCACGAACCATGCTTGGTGGTGCGCCATAGTTGCTACTTTCGCGTCAGCCTAACACCCGACCCGCCATCGATAGATTTCGCCGTCAGCCTGGCTTCCTAGCCTTTTTCGTCCGTCGTTCAAGGTCACTCTGCGAATCGCTGTTGCCACCAGATGCTGCTAGGCGAATACGGCCTGACAAGCGCGCCGGCCCAGCATTCCTGTGGACACGCCGGAGCGTCATGGTCCTGAAGCCGGGCAGGGCAACTAGGCTTTTCGGTGAGCGTTGCCGGAAGTGCGGGAATAGTGTCGGCTTACGACGATCCCGAGCATGAGGCGGTGTTGGCGGGCTTTTACGGTCGCAGCTTCCGCTTCCAGGGTGGCTGCGGAACGGGAGAATGGATGCTGCGGGGTTCGATAGGTGGCGGGGCACCATTCCTGAACAGATTTACGAACCGCAGGTGTGGGTTGACCGTTCGGGCCGAGGGTGGCCCGGATGTTGTCGTTTGAGCCGATGATGCGGATGGTGGTGTCGGACACGACGATCGATCGACGATAGCGCTCAGATAGGCCTTCCGGGCGGCCACATCGCCTGAAACGAGCTGTTCGCGCATCAAACGGGTAAAGCGGTCAATGGCGATAGGATCGATCTCGATCGGGACCACGCTGGACTTCTTGGCATAATCGAGGGCCTCAAGAGCCCGGTCCCGGGTCGTCTTCAGGGCGCCACCCGTTCCTTAAGCGTAGGGTCCGTGCCGTCGATGGTCCCCGCCTCGATCGAGGCATAGAGACGGGAGAGGCGTTCTTCAGCGTCGGTAACCTGACGGGCGAGATCAACCAGGCGACGGTCGGCCGAGGCCTGCCGGTCGTCGCGACGGGCCTTCAGGGTGGTCAGGATGGCCGTGACCCGTTCGGGCTGCAGGAGCTGATCCAGCAGGGCCTCAACCACGAGTTTCTCGATGACCGGACGGGGAATCTTGCGGTTACTGCAGGAGGCGCCGTCGGCGTGCTTATGCTGCCCCTTTTTGATGGACTGGATGCATTTGTAATAGCTGTAGATGACGCCGGTCCGGGAGGTGCCGGTGGCGGTCGTCAGGGCACAGGATTTGGCGCAGTCGCAGCGGACAAGGCCGCCCAGCAAGGACGGCGCCGAGGCGAGCCGCGGCCCACGAGACCTCGGGCGGCGCGACACCAGCAGTGACTGAACCGCCTCGAAGGTCGCTTGGTCGATGATGACCGGAATTTCGTATTCGATGATCTCAGACTGCGCCTTGCGCTCGCCGTCGCCCTTCCGATCAAACTCGTTGAAGTTCCGCACGCCGGTGTAGGCGCGGCGCGTGAGCATTTCATGGACGGTACCAGTCCCGAACAGCGAACCATTGCGCGAGCGATAGCCCTGCGCATTCAGCCACTCCGCGATCTTCTTCGTTCCCAGCGGACCGCTGTTGCCATCACCGTTCTTGGCCAGATCGAAGGCGCGGATCACCACTTCCGCTTCGACCGGTTCGACGGCGAGCCTTTTCTTCTGCTTGTTGCCGATGATCTCCGCGTCAACGGATTTGTAGCCAAAGGGAATGATGCCGCCGTTCGAGTAGCCGAGCTGCGCATTGGCCTTCATCGTTCTCATGGTGGAACGGGCCGTCTCCTTGGACTGGTATTCGTTGACGATACCAATGAACTTCCTGAACATGTCGCCGGTGTCGTCATTCGCCAGCGGCTCGGCATGCGAGATCAATTCGACCTTGTGCTTGCGCAGCGTCTGAACCGTGAGCTCTTGCTCGACCTGGTTTCGAAAGCCCGCGAAAAAGAGTAGACCATGATCGCATCGACAGTGCGCGTTCCGTCGGTCGCGCGCGCGATCATCTGCTCGAATGCCCGGCGCCTCATGTTGGTGGCGGTCTCGCCCTCTTCGCGGAAGATGCCGGCGATATGGTCGCCGTCGCGCTTGCAACGCGCGATCAAATTTTCCTCCTGCGAATCGAGGCTAAGCTGGTTGCTGGACTGTTTTTCAGTCGAGACCCGAATATAGATCAGGACATTGCGCGGCCGTGGCCCGGCGGCATTGTCGGGCGCTTCTGAGACTTGAAGGTGCTTGCGGGCCATCGAAAAGCTTCCTCACGCGATACGAAAAAGAGTTCTAGCCGTGCAGGGGAAACAGGGGAAGCGATACTTCGTCCTTGCTCCCCCTCACGGTTAAATCAGGCGAGCGAGACCTCGCTTGCGACGACATTCCAGCGCTGCCGGAAGCCCTCCCACAACATCGGCTTGTGCTCGGCCAGCAGCAGCTCGAACGCCTCCTGCGCTCCGTTCGGAATGCGGCGGAAGCCCTCGACGAACATGTCGTGGCGCTGCTCTTCCGTCAGCTCGCGCAGCTCACGGATCCAGGGCAACCGGCCCAGCACCCTGAAGCAGTTTTCCGGATCCGGATCGAAGTCGCTCTCGTTGGCGATCGCATCCATCGCTTCCCCGACCAGCCAGAGCGCCGCCTCAACGGCGAACTCGGCAAACGCCTCAACTCGCATAGCGGGGATGGTGCTGGGGTCGAGGGGAAGATCGTGGTCAGGCATGGTTGTCGTCCTTTCGGTGGGGTTTAAGGAGACGTCTTGCGGGAAGGTGCGAAGACGTCATCGAGCACGGCCGAGAAGTAGCGCTCGATGGCGTGAGCTCGGCGGGCGCGATCGGTGTGGGATCGGCGATCTCGTTGATCACGGTCCAGAATTCGGGGTCGGACGGCTGCAAAGGAGGGGTGGCGGTGCGATGCCGTTTCGGTCTCTCCGGCTTCGCCGCGATGACGAGCGCCGGCGTCGCGGGGGCGGTGCCGGCGCTCGCTCGCGGCCGCAACCGCATCTTCGGGATGCCCTTCTTAGCCACGGGCATACTCCGCCGACCGCTCGCGCTCGCGGTCATGGGCCCGCGCGGCATGGTCGAGCATGGGATCGAGCGTGCAGGTCTTGATTTGCAGGCGCGACAACCGTCCGGCAAACCAAGCCTGACGATGCTCGGGCGTGATCGTTGCACGGAGCCGCTCCGACAAGGGCAAATCGAGACGGACCTGGGCGTCGATCTCGCGTGCATCGGCAAAAATCTTGAGGTGATCGCGGGCTCGCGAGAACGCCACGTACGCGTCGTGCCTGGTCATCGCCGGGCCGGCCCAGACAAGGGCCTGATCGGTGGTCAGACCTTGGGAGCCGTAGATCGTCGTGCTGTAGGCGTGGCCAAGACGAGCACGGCAATGCTCGTCAAACAGCTCGGAGACACGAAACCGCGCCGGACGTCCGTCGATGTCGACGTGGAGCGTGGGATCCGGCGTTTCGCGACCGTCGATACGGGTAACGAAGGCGGTTGTGCCGTTGATGACGGAGAGGCGGTCATGGCGAACCAGAAAGCGGATATGGTCGCCGACCGCGAAGGCCAGCGTCTGGCCGTGGCCGGACGGCGTCACGGCGGCGACTTCGATATCTTCGCCAATAAGGCGTCCGTCGCGCTTCAGCCGGGCGCGAACTAGTCAATGAGCGCGCGCACCTGCGCGTTGGTCTTGGCGATCAACAGGATCGTCGGAGCCGACGGCCCGCTCTGGGCATTCTCCCAGGCGTCCACCAACCGCGTCACAGTCGCCTTCTCGCCGTTCGCAAACGTCAGAAGGCCGCGCTCATCGAACGCCGCCAACCCTTGTTCGGCGCGACCCTTGGCGAAATCCGTAACCGCGGCACGCATCCACGCCTCGCGCTGCCGCACGATCGTGTCGATGCGAGTAGTCCCCGTGACGCTGGCGAGGATGGTCAGCCCGGGGCCTGCCCCCAAGGCAGGCAGCTGCTCCCGATCCCCTACTAGAGCGCTTTCCATTTGATGTGAATCGGAACAGCCACAGGGGATTCCCACGGTCGCGCAAATCAGATTCGAGTGCTCCATCGGCAGCGGCGGAGGGATGCGATGGCGAAGGGATACTCGAAAGACTTGCGCGAGCGTGCAGTTGTGATGGTCGAGGAGGGAGAGAGCCGGCGGGAAGTCGCGCGTGTGCTCAAACTTGCTCCCTCTACGGCAGTGCGTTGGCTTGACCGGTGGAACAGAACGGGCAGCGTTGCGGCGAAACCCGGCACTGGACACAGTCGCTCGCCGCTCAAGGCGTACGAGCAGTGGCTGCTCGATCTGGTGGCGAAGGAGCCGGATCTGACGCTTGAGGAGATTCGCGACCGGCTTCGCGGCGAGAAAAAGCTCGCTGTCGCCGTCAGCTCCGTCTGGCGCTTCTACGACCGCCACGAGATCACGTTTAAAAAAAGTCCTGCACGCGACTGAGCAGGATCGACCTGATGTCGCTGCCGCACGCAAGGAGCTGAAGGCCGGGCAGCCTGCGCTGAAGCCCTCGCGTCTCGTGTTCATCGACGAGACCGCGGTGACGACGAAGATGACCCGGCTCTACGGCCGCGCCCCGCTGGGCGAGCGGTTGGTCGCGAAGGTGCCGTACGGCCACTGGAAGACGCTGACGCTAGTTGCCGCCCTGCGCGTCGACAGTGTGACCGCGCCTTACGTGATCGACGGCGCCATGGATGGGCGATCCTTCCTCGCCTATGTCGAGCAGGTGCTCGTGCCGACGCTGAGGATGCGCGACATCGTCTTCATGGACAACGTGCGCACCCACAAGGTTGCGGGTGTGCGCGAGGCGATCGAGGCCGCCGGGGCGGAGCTGCGCTTTCTCCCGGCCTACTCGCCCGACCTCAACCCCATCGAAAATGCCTATGCCAAGATCAAGTCGGACCTGCGCAAAGGCGCCGCCCGCACCGTGACAACGCTGATGAAACTCATCGGAAGGCTCATCAAGACATTTGCACCCGAGCAATGCGCGAACTATTTTCGACATGCCGGATACGGGTAGTGACCCAAATCAAGTGGAAACCGCTCTAGCCAGCTGCTCTCTCGGAACGATCGACCAGCGTCCTGATTAAAAGCGAATGCACCGCTTGTTTCTCGCCGTCATTGTCTCTGGTTTTTTGCTGCTGGTCACCGCGGCCGGCCTGCTTGTGATCAGCACCGAGACCAGGCCTCACGCCGAGCCGGTGCTCGTGATGGACTGAGACGCCGCCTCGTGACCGGACGTCGCGGTTTGCACGAGGGGTCACATGAAATGAAAACGGCGGAACGCCCGGTCGGTCAGTCCGTTTTCCCGGTGTGCCGGCGTCTGGTGATGGGGCCAGCATCCTCCGAGTGGCGGTGTGTCTCCAGCCGTCGCCTTACGGGGCTATCATCATCCCGAACTTGCCCTCCCGGGACGCCTCCCGCCGCGGGAGGGGTTTCTTCTGGAGCGCGGAGCGCTCGCCGGCCATTCGGCTTCCACGGTCAAAGCGAGGGACGCCAATGACAGATGAGACCGCCAAGACTGCCCGCCTGATAAAAGTGATGGACGAGATTATCAAAGAACTGGAGCGCCAAGGCGTGGCCGAGGTCCTCGCCAATCTCGGGTTCAACCCGAGAGCGATGGCAGAGGTGGTGATCAAGGCGGCGGATGGCGACGTGGTCCCATTTCCGGGCGCCCGACGGGATCCCTGAGTGCAGTGCGCAGCGCTCGCTGCGGCGCGACGGGACCAAGCGTAACAAGAGGCGCGGGAAGATCATGGTGGGTGAAAGGCCAAGAAGAAAAGGCGGCCCAGAAGTTCAAGAGCGTGCGTCGGGAAAAACAGGAAATAAAACGACCCCAGCCTGGGGAAAGTTGGATGGGGTCGGCTGGGGTCGCCCGGCCAAGGATTAGTCAGCCGCCTGCGTCCCAAATGAGAAACGCATTGCAAACACCAAGTTCAATTGTTCGCCATGGTTCCTATAAGTGTGACGGCTTAATTTTATTCTTTAGCGATCAATGAGCCGGCGACGCCATTTGAACGGCTTCGATGTGCTATATTGGCGAGACGTAGCCGACCAAAGGCGTGCCCACACTAGGGATACTTGAGGACATCAGCTCGCTATCGTTGACGTCCCGGTTGCTCATACTAAAAGCCACACTCGCCGAAGCGATCCGCTACGCGCTGTCACGACGAGAAGGGTTGGTCCTCTTCGTCGGCGGAGGCGAAGAGCTACTGGAAGCCCCGCGGCCATTAGCGTTGCCGTTTGTGGTTCCAATGCGCTCTTGCGCTTCTTGCGCAGTATGGGTGGCATCCTCAACAGCCCCTCGCGTTATACGCATGAGACGTTGCGTTTCCTCTTCATATTGCGAAAGAGCTTTTTCCAAAAACTGCATATATGCACGTTGCATACTGGGCAACTCCCTGCACTGACCGAGCGCCTGCAGCAGCTGGGAATCTTCCCGGAGCCGCGCCTGGACGAATTCGGTCCATTCTTTGCCGAGAGCCTGCAGAGTTGTGCTCAACTTCGAATTCTGCTGGACGAGCTCTACGAAGTTAAAATACGGCACGAAATTGGGGAGCTTGCCGGAATAGTTGTCGCTGTTTGCTTGTTCCGCCATTTGGATGGCCTTTGCTTTCCGAGAGGAAAAAGAGAAACGAATGTCGCGGTCTTTTTACGCGCGTTTGAGCGCTCCACAACGCATTCTGCAGTTTTCTTAAGTGCGCTTCAGCGATAGTTTGCCATTCTTGACGATTGCTTTTGCTTCGTGTGAATTACCGGGCAGCCTTCCGGTTTTAGCGGTTCGTCGTCGGCTCTGTCGCGTGCGAGAACAAAGCGCCGTGTTGGCTTCGGTTCAAAGTCATCCGAAATTTAATGTAATTAGGACAACTGTCCTGACGAATTAGCCGTGATTAGTCGCCGGCGAAAAAGCCGGATTGGCGCCGTGGCTCATCGCTGGACGCACCATCGCGACCGCGAGCTGGCAAAAAGGACCTCAGTGCATGCGACGATACTGCGGTAGTTTTGTCGCGCGGCGGAGGGATTCGTTGGCGGTCTCCGGCTCGACCTTTGAGATAGCGAGCGGCTCAGGCTGTATGTCGAAGGGAGCTTCCGTGATTCTTGAAGAAAATATCAAGCTTCACAGGTTCGCCGGTATCTCGCCAGAACAGTCTTTTACCGAGGCTGGCCGCCACCGCGAGCCGGTGGTGGCCTCCGATTAGAGTACGGTCATCCGTTGTTTTGGCGATGATTTCGCCGGCTTCGTCCACGATGGTTTTCATGCGCCGCCTCCAATGGAGCGCGCCGCTTCAGCGCCGCCGCGATGGCGCGCAATCTATTTAACCTCGTGCCGGCCCTGGCGTTCCAACCAACCAGCGTTTCCAGGAGGCGTAAACGCGGGCATGAATCGGAAAAGGGATTGCTTGCGCCGAGAACGAGAAGAGATTCCTAAACTCAGGTTGGGACGGTTGAGACTCTGGAGGAGGTCAAAGCCAAGAACCGTAGGTCGGGCCGCAAAATGAGCGACGACATATTCGTCGCGGAAAAGGCGTCCAGTCCGCTCGCTATTGGTGACAAAAAGGAGATCGATAAGGCGACTTGGTGTAAGCCGCGCGGCATTCGTTTGACGCCGACTTCGCGCTACGTCCGTGATAAGCTGTTCGGAACAATCGCGATTTCATGCCGCCGTAGCTGGTCCGGAAAGTCCACTGTTCGCCCATTTCACCGCATCGGTCTTCATGGGATCGACCTTGTCGCATTTCAAGCAACGGAGTTCAGTTTTTCCAGTTCGGTCGGTCATCGCCATCAAGAGCTTCTTGCACTTCGGGCAACGCTGTTCATTCATGGCTTCCTTGCTCCCGTGTTTAGCGGGAAATTTAAATCGAGGAAGCCGAAAGGGAAGTGTCTGCTTTCATTAAAAAAGCGCTGGTAATAAAGCTTTTTGTCGCATACCTAACATAGGAACCGTCTTTCGATCCGGCGCATTGGAATGCCGGAATCTCTCCCGGGAGACTTCACCCCTATGCCCGCCGCATCATCCCCCAGCGGGGCGGCCTATTTCACGTAGATTGACATTTTGTTGAGTTGCATAGATGGCGCATATCAAGTCACCAGAGATGCCGGGGTTCATTAAACCTCAGCTCGCGACCCTGAAAGCCAAGGCGCCAAGCGGGGCTCAATGGCTTCATGAAATCAAGTTCGATGGCTACAGGGTCCAAATCCACCTGAACAAGGGAAAACGGAAGGTCTACACCCGGAGCGGGCTGGACTGGACCAAACGCTTTTCAGTGATTGCCGGCGCTCTCGACGTACCCGGTCAAGCAATCGTCGACGGCGAAGTGGTGATCATCCACGACGGGCGGACCAATTTCTCGGAACTCCAAGCGGACGTTGCTGCGGGCAAACAGGATCGTCTCGTCTTCTACGCCTTCGACCTTCTTTGGCGGGACGGTGATCTCCGGAAGCTCCCCCAGATTGAGCGCAAGCAAGCCCTGTCCGACTTGCTCGGAGAAAATGGCATCGAACTTCCCATTATCTATTCCGAACACCTGATCGGAAACGGTCAAGCGATGTTCGAGCATGCCGCCAAGCTAAACTTTGAGGGTATCGTCTCAAAGAATGCCCGAGCGCCGTACCGCTCCGACCGGAACGAGGGTTGGCTGAAAATCAAAGCGGTGCAGAAGGGGAAATTCCCGGTCATCGGGTTCGTCAAAGACCCGACCGGAGTCGCCGCTCTCTATCTCGGAAAACGGGAAGGGAAAGAAATGGTCTATATGGGCAAGGTCGGGACAGGCTGGTCGCGGACGATTTCGAGCCAGATAAGGAAGCAGCTCGATACCGTGATCAGCCCTAAATCTAAACTCACAAAGCCAATCAGGAAGCCTAAGGCCACTTGGGTCGAACCGACATTCTTTGCTGATGTCGAGTACCGCGACATCACGTCCGAAGGGCTGCTCAGGCAGAGTTCATTCAAGGGCCTCAACAAAAAAATTTGAGAATCATCGATCCCTAAGCCCGCGCTCGCAGTCTGGGCGCGGTCCTTATCCGTCGTCTGCTCTCATGCCGGGGTACCGGAACGGAACCTTCGGCAAAATCCCGCGTTTTTTTGGAAAAGAAGGAGTGCTCGCCATGGAAGTCGTCTATTTCATCGGAGCGTTCATCCTGTTGTCGGCGCTCATCTATGGCACTCTGCACTCTCATTACCGCAACCGATACAAGCAAAAGGTAGTCAACCAAATTGTCCGCGATCGATACGAGCGCAACAGAACATAATGGTTGGCCGTCCAGCCTTCCCGGTTGCTGCGATCTTTGAAGCAAGAGCCGCGCGCTTCGAGGTCTCATGAATCCCAAATGTCCATATTGCAAGGGTCTCGGCTGGGTGTGTGAAAACCATCCGCGTATGGCATGGTCAGATGAATTCGGCTGCCAGTGTGGCGCCGGCATGCCGTGCGAATGCAACCGCGCCGAAGGCCATGAAGAACCTGATGTCAGTCAGGTAATAATCGGGGCCCCGGTTCAATATGCGCAGATGCCCTTCATGATCACCAACGCCCAGAAAGAGAAGCTGCGTGCGATGGGTTATGACGATGACGCGATCAGCAACATGACGCCAGAGCAGGCGCATCGAAATATGAAGATGACGACTAGAGAACTCAGAGCGTTCCGGCCTGGCTGACAGGTCTGCAGCCCGCAAGCTTCACTTAGTCTTCGTACATTTCGAGCTAGACCGAATGGTTTCCGGGTCGACCTTGTGGCCGTCCATATCGTGGATTGTCACTTGTTCGTTGTCGGTTTTCTCCATGCTTATCGAAGATCACCAACGCATCTTGCGCAGTGACGGCAACGATAATCAACGAGCCTTTCCTGACCTGATACGGCAAAACGGTGTCTCGGCATCCCCAAATGTCGATGGTAAGGCCCTCAGGACAAACAGGCAAGATCGCTGCGGGTCCATTCGGAAAGATAGATGAAGGAACGAACGACGTCGCCAAACGGTCTTACAGCAAATCGGGAATAAATGGCAACCACTTGGGAGACGAAGACGGCTCTTGTTTGCGCAGCGGCTTTCAGTGGAACTTTACCGAGAGATTGGAGTCATCATGGCAACCAACCAAGAGCGGGACTATGAAGGCCAACAAGACGATTTCTGGCTTCTTTCGTTAGTGGCGTTCCTCGCACCTAGTGCTTCGGGAAATGCCTCCGAGTTGCAAACTGAAACTGGTAAGGCGCAACCTGTTCGATTGGAACCTTCATCGACGGCGGATTGCAATCAGCAGACTTGGCCAATCATAAATGCCGCATGTCTGCACAGCGCCTCCAATGCGCCTGTTCAGAGCGTGAGAATAGTAAGCCCGGCTGTTAGGTAATTCCGGCTTTTGCCGGCCTTGGCATATGGTTAGAGGTTAAGGTGTTCAGCTGGTTCAGCGGTCAGCGAAAGCAGGTCCAGGAGGATCACAAATACCTCGAGGCAAGGGCCGGCGCCTTCTGAAAAGTTATCTCTCTGCCGATGGCCCGCGCAAGCAACGCTATTATGAAGTAGTTGTGCGGTTTCTGATCCGCGCCTCGAAAATCCCCGGCTCGCTCAAGACACCGCCGAAGCAGCGCTTAAGGTCGTAAAAGTGCGGGAGCGCCAACGCATGGATGGTGATCACCTGCGGTCGATGATCACGGATGCTTACGCAGTTGTCGCAGTTGCACATCGCCGTGCGGCAGCAGCCTATACGATTGATAAGTCGATGCAGCAACTCGGCACGGCTGCCGTTCATCTCGTCACGATGGCAACATCGTACAAGGAGAAAGCGACGCACTCGGAGCTGTCATGATGACTCACGTGCCGGGTGTTACCGGAACGGTCTGTTGGTCGAAGCTTCCATCGAAAGCTCTGGCGTTAAAGAGTTCTTCCTGTTGCTCTTCTCGACGGGGCTCGCCTATCGGCGCTGCGAACTCGACCGGATGAATGGCGAGAATCTGACCGCTCATTCCCTGCACCGCAAAAATAAAAAGAAAGGGGAAACTGATTTCCGAGACCGTCTAAACCGTGAAGACTAAATGTCTCGCGTTGGACGCGTCTAGGTGAGTTATCTCTAATAGACCTTCGATCGTGGTGATCACGCTGACGGGTCGGATCCGGGTATTGCGCGTCCCCAGGAAGGCTCCAGTTTCCGTGGTTAAATGATGAAAGGGCAGCCACCGCCTCCTGCAGCGGTGGCGTTTCTCAATTCTTTAGCGAACGCCGCCGCCATATAGTTGGCGCTCTTTGCGAACCTGGTCAGCGTTGTAGGGCGGGCTTGATGGATCGTAGCCGCTCCATCCGGATTTTTGCCAAGCCGAACTCCGATCGCGCAGATCAATGGACGACTGGTTGAGTATGCTTTCAAGCCGTGCTCGGTCTGCATCCGGGACGCGGGCTGACACCAGCGTGCCACCACGGCGAACACCTTCGGCGTATAGCGGGGCGTCATCTTTCGAGACACCCGCTTCAGTCAGAGCACCAACAATGCCTCCGGTCGCGGCTCCCGCAGCGGCGCCGACCGCCGTTGCCGCAAGCCAACCCGCCGCGACTACGGGGCCTAGACCGGGGATGGCCATGAGCCCGAGGCCGGCCAACAATCCAGCAGCGCCGCCCACGCCCGCGCCGATGCCTGCGCCTTTACCAGCACCTTCAGCGCGATCATCGACGCCATCACCGTCGCGATCAATCTTTTTTCCGCTGTCGTACCAATTGTCCGCATTGTTTGCGACGATGCTGATGTCGGAGTGAGACACGCCAGCCGCCTCAAGCCCGTTAACCGCGCTCTGTGCGTCAGCATACCTGTCGTAAAGCCGAGAAATTGTAACGGTCATTATGATTATCCCTTTACTTCGCAGTGTTGACGTTGCCTTGGAAGTCGACGCTCACCGAGGAGGACGTACCGCCCTTGCTGGCTTTGCCACGCCACACTCCGTTGTCGTCCTTCTTCAGCTCCGTGACGTTGCTAAAGCCGGCACCTTCGATCTTCGATTTGGCTTGTCCCTCCGTGAAACTGTTACGACCTGCGACCGGCGCATTTGAATTGTTTTGGCCTGAGCTGTTAACAGCATTGTTGCCCGGACCGGACTGCGCTGGAGGCTGCGTCTGTGCTGACGCACCAGTTGCCGCGAGTAAGGCGCCGCATATGATGACTATTGAACGTTTCATTTTGTTTGTCTCTCCAACAAGGTGTAGGAGTTCGTAACTTACTGATCTGCGATATGTTCCGGCCGTGACGATCGCGGTCAGGCGCGGGCCGCCATGGCGGTGAACAAGCCGGTCGGCGACAACGCGCGCAAGGGTGCGGTGAAAAAGCGCACTCAGATTAAGGCGACGCTCGGCGGTGCCACCTGCCTAGACAAAACGTAACAAAACCTCTGGGGAGTTCATGGCGGTGAGAAAGCCAGCAAAGAAGAAAAAGGCGGCCAAAAAATTCAAAGGCGTTCGACGAGAGAAAAGGTAGGGGCGGTCCCTACACCACAGCCTAGTGGCGCTAGCCGTTTGTTGCAGATCGGGCACGGTGCGCCGGGCGTGCCGCACGGGCAGGTGTGCCGGCTTCCCACGGCTTGTCGGGGTTGGCTTTCGCAGATCCAGCCGCGGTCCTCGCATAGGATGCAACTCGGGCCTTGCTTATCGGGACGTCACTTCGCTCGCGGGCGCCTCATGAGAAGTGCGAAGCCAAGCCGCACGGAAAGATAGAGCAACGCGAGCGGAACCAGCGTCCAAAATAATATCGCCATGGCTTATTCCCGAAAAGCGCACCTATCGAAATGTTAGTGCGATGCGAACGACTCATTCGGGGTATGGTCCAGGCGGGCGTGCGGCGGATTGTCATACCGAGCGCAGCGGCAGCGAAAGCTGCGACCGATCGAGGGCGTCGTGTCGATCGATGAACCCCGAAGTTTGCAGGCGCGTCGTGAAGCTGCAGATCGGAGCGCCGGCGCCGCTGGGCCGCGACATCCAGCGGCATAATTTCGTGGCTGTAACTCTTTCTAAGTCCACGCCGCGTAAGGCGGGAAGGTCGAGCGGATTGGGAAAGGTAGTACCAGGCTCCGCAATTGTTCCGGGTCATCCTCAACTGCGTCGGAGTTTTCTGCGAAGGAAGAACAGGCCTACCGCAACCGAAAGCCACACTATAGATGCTAGAACAAGCGAGGAAGCCGCTCCATACGGCGCTACCTTCCAGATCACGACGGCGAAAACTGCCAGCGCCAGGCTGCCCCAGCCGGCCCCTGCGGCATCGAGCGCAGCTGCACGACGGCCGCGCTCCTCGCCGTGCATGCCTCTCTGTATCTTCCGATCGCGTTCGTGTTTTTCAACCAAGGTTGCACTGGCGCAGAAAATAGCGGGAAAGGCCAAGAACAATCCGCCTGTCACGGGGCCGAAACGGTCGGCAATGACGCCCGCAAGGACAGTGGCCAGTCCGCCCAACCCAAAGCGCACGATATACTCGTAGCCGTGTGATTGCTTCAAAGCCGACCACTTGACGTGAACAATCATGTTCAACCGACCAGCAGTTGCTTGAGAGATAAAGCGGCAGCCAGCCACACGCACAGGGCGCAGACGGTTGCGGCTAGTGCCGACATACGCGCTCGCACCATCAGCTGACAGACCACAAGGCTGTAAAGCGCCAATCCGAGCGCGCCCAACACCATCGACCGCCCCTCAGCCGCGACATATACAGGTCCTTCTTTCCAGAAGGCGAGCGTGAGCGTTGCCAGTGCGACCGACGGCGCGGCGCCAAACAACCCCGCAAAGCTCTTCGGCCGCAATAGATCGCCGAGCACGGCAAAAACTGAGACGACCGCCCCTCCGGCAATAAATCGAATAATGTAATCCAAATACACCTCCTGATTAAAGGTCGTGTTGCTGCGCCGACGCGTCCCTTGCGCCATGCGCATCACGGATTTTCAAGCCCACGAGGGTGGCCACGAGAGCCAAACCGACACTGTTGGCAACCACGATCACGAAATCCTGCTTGAAGAGCCCGTATAAAATCCAAAGCCCAAGTCCGGTCGCCAAAATGATGAGGGTTTTGAACGAAAGATCGTCTGCTGATCCTTTTGGCAGGGCTTTCCGAACCTGAGGAATATAGGAAACGGAGGTCATTATGGCGGCTAGCAAGCCAAGCGTCGTAATCAGCATTAGAGAGTTCGATAGAGCATGAGAGGGGTCCTAATTTTCCGGCGCGATAGTCGTAGCCACCATTCCGATGATGCAGAGGGCCATAGCGCCTGTCGCCAACCAGCCTACCCCGTAGAGCCAACCGCGCACGACCAGATCACCCATCACCTCTTCTTTGCGCACCAGCAGCATCATGACGCTCATGACGGGCGCCGCGAGGACGCCATTGATCACCGCACTCCAGTAGAGCGCCTTGATCGGATCGATCGGTGCGAAATTGAGCACCACAGCCAGGGCCACCGAAAGTGCCAGCACGGAGTAGAACGCGATCGCCTGTTTCGGTTTGCGCGATAGACCTACAGGCCATTTGCGACCTTCACCGATCGCATAAGCCGTCGAGCCAGCCAGAACAGGTATCGCCAGAAGTCCGGTACCTATGATGCCAAGTGCGAAGATCAACTCCGCAAAAGCGCCTGCGATCGGCCTCAAGGCTTCGGCGGCCTGAGCAGACGACTGAATGTCGGTGATACCTTTGCTGTGGAGCGTCGCCGCCGTGGTCATCAAAATAGCAATCGCGATCAGGTTCGAGAATGCCATCCCGACCATGGTGTCGATCCGGATGCGGCGCAGCTCAGGCGCCCGCGGCCCGGTTTCTTCCTTAAGTGGGCGCTTTTTGGGATCAATGCGCTGCTCCTCGGCCTCCTGCGAAGATTGCCAAATGAACAGGTAGGGCGAAATGGTGGTGCCGAGGATGGCGATCAGTGTTGTCAGGAACGTACCATTGAGCTGGATTTTTGGGAATCAAAAGTCCTCGCAGTGCTTCGCCCCAGGGTATATGGACGACGGCAAGCGCAATCACATAGGCGAACAGCACCAACGTGAGCCATTTGAGGATCGCCACATAGCGCTTGTATTTGAGGAAAACCTGGGCCGCGACCGAGACGGCCGCGTAGATTACAACATAGAGAGGTGACCATCCGCCGATCAGGATCTTGGTTGCATCTGCCATTGCGCCGAGGTCAGCCGCCACATTAATCGTGTTCGCGATGAACAAGAGTGACACCAACGACCAGATCACCGGCGCCGGGCAATTACGGCTGACATTTCCTGCAAAACCATGACCTGTTACGCGACCAATGCGGCCCGAAATCTCCTGAATGGCCACCATCAGTGGGTAGCTCAGGAGCATCGTCCAGCTGACGTCAAACCCGAGTTGCGCGCCGGCCTGGCTGTAAGTGCCTATGCCGGAAGGATCATCGTCCGATGCGCCGGTAATAAGACCAGGCCCCAACCGCTTGAGCAGATTGGCCTCACCGTGGTTACGGCCGCTTTATCTTTCGTCCGCGCCACGATCTCCCCCTGTGATACCAGCGCGAGCTCAAAAACATCGCTGATTAGAAAAGCAGTATGAGCCGGCAGATTAGAAAGCCCGCCCGGGGGTGGGCGGGTCTCCTAGAGCTATTTGCGAGTTCTTATTCATATCCTGAGCCATCTCGAGGTGATGTTGCAGATCAGGAAGTGTCTTCCCGGCCCAGTCCTTTAACTTCGGATCGTCACCGCCCTTAGCATAACGCTCGAATAGCGAGACGGCATCCTTGTGCGCACTGACTTGCATCGGATCGTACTCCGACGCGAAGTCCTCCGGCTTCGTATCGCGAAGCTTGTTCAGTTTCTTCTGCGACAGAATCGTCAAGGGTCGTCGGAATAGCCGCTTTCAGATCACTCGAAACCAGGCTTTTGAGCTCGGAGCTAGTTTTTGTGTGGTCCGTAATCATCTGCGCCGGCAAACGTCTTCTCTGTGGCATTGCCTTTTTGCTGCGCGAGCTTTGCCGATTCGATCTCCAGCATGTCGCTGGTCGCGGCTTCTTTGATGAAGTCCGCCGTTTTAGGGGCGATACCAAGCGTCGAATTCACGCCGGTCTTTTCTCCCGCTGACTGGGCGAATGCCGTTGTGGAAAGAAAGACTGTGCCAAAGGCGATGATGGCGAGCTGAGCGTCTCATGGCTGTTCTCTCCTCGGTTACGCCGCTTCCGCGTTGACGGCCGTATCAGCCAACTTGGTCAATGTCTCGTCGGTCTTCTTCTCCTCGGCCAGACGTCTGATCCAGCAATTCGGCCGCATCTTCCATGTTGAGCTTGGTGGCCCAATTCTTGAGTGTCCCGTAGCGCGATATCTCGTAATGCTCGACGGCTTGCGCGGCAGCGAGAAGACCGGCATCGAGGGCGGGTTCGTCCTTGTATTCAGTCCATGATCTCGGTGCCTTCATCCAGGATGCCCTCGATCGCGTCGCACTTCTTGCCACGGGCGGGCTTGCCCAATAGCTCGAAAATTTGCTCGAGACGCTCGATCTGACCTTCGGTCTCGTCGTGGTGCTTTTCAAACGCCGCGCGAAGCTGATCGGAGTTTGCTGCCTTCGCCATCTTCGGCAGCGACTTATAAATCTGCTTTTCGGCGTAGTAGATGTCCTTCAGCGTATCGAGGAAAAGGGCATTCAGATCTTTGGCAGCCATAAAACCCTCCTAACTAAGCGTGAATTTCTCTTCCAACACCAACTTGTGAGGAAGGTTCCAGCAAATGGTCTGCCCTGGGTCTCCCCTGTGAGGAGTGCGCGAGGACGTGCCGAACGCCGTGTCGACACCAACTTCCGACAGCCCAGCACAAAAAGATCCGGCCACTTCAAAAAAAGTTCCGGCCGCTTAATGTATGCGTCCGGCGACCTCCGAAGTCTGGCGGCTTTCTAACGCATGATGAACCAGTTGTATGGATCGGCGTTTGTTTTTCAGTAGTACCCGTGTAAAGCCAACCGGTCCTGTCGCGACGCAACTGAAATCTGTGCGGTGCAGCGTACCAGTGGCGCCTCGGCCCACCCGTGCTTCCGCTCGCACATTGGGCAAATTATGCCGCGGTCAGGAATGCAATCCGCGGTCAGGTATGCAATCGGCGCCGTGATCGAATTAAACTCGCGACCGCTCACCGGTTTCGGCGGCGTGCGAAGAACGGGCTACAGCGACGAGGTAGACGATGGGAAAACTTCTCAGTCCGCCCGGGGCCCACGCCGCCCATCTCTGCATCGACATGCAAAACCTGTTCGCGCCCGGCGCGCCATGGGCAACGCCTTGGATCGAACGGGTGATGCCAGTGGTCGTGACGTTGGTAGAACACGCACCAGCGCGCACCATCTTTACACGCTTCATTCCCCCGCAAAATAAACTTTCGGCCCGAGGCGCGTGGAAAGCCTATTACGAAAAATGGGAATGCGTCACCCGCGAGCGCCTCGACCTGCGCATGCTCGAGTTGGTTTCGCCGCTTGCGCGCTATGTGCCGCCCGCCAACATGATCGATCGCCAGACCTACAGCGCATTCAGCAATGGAAGGTTGTCGCAATTTCTTGACGAACACCAAGTCGGTACCTTGGTCATCTCGGGTGGGGAGACCGATGTCTGTGTCCTGGCGTCCGTTCTGGAGGCAGTCGATCGTGGCTATCGCGTGATACTAGCCGAGGACGCGCTCTGCAGCTCATCAGACGAAAGCCACGACGCGATGCTCGATCTGTACACCAAGCGGTTTGACGTTCAGATCGAAGTGGCTACGGCACGCGATATCCTTGACCGCTGGGATTCGGCTTAAAAGGAGGCGCGCGGCATTACGTCGCGCCACGAAGGAGGAGGCATAAATCTTTAGGTTGGATATCCCGCACCCACGGTATCGGCCATACGTGCCCCGCGACGGCCCAGCGGCTTCGGCGCCCCCGTCGTACTGTCGGCAACCGTCTGATGCTCGATCTCGGAGTTCAGTTCTGCGCCGAAGAGAATCACGATCGTTGACATCCACATCCAGATCATGAGCGCGATCGCAGCGCCGAGGGAACCATAGGTCGCGTCATAATGGCCGAAATTCGAGAGATAGTAAGACAAGAGTCCCGAAGCCACCATCCAGGTGAGCGTTGCCACCACGCTTCCTACCGAAATCCAGCGCCATTTGGGTGAGCGCCGACTTGGCGCATAGCGGTACAAGATGGCTAGCGCCATGAGCAGCAAGATAGCGAGAGCCGGCCAACGTCCAAATTCGATCAGCAACTCGGTTTGTGAGCCCATGCCGATCATGTGAAGCGCGATAGGCGCTACGATCACAAGCGCGCCAGCGGTTAGAATGGCGATGACGCCGCCGATCGTAAATGTCAGAGACACTGCGTTTAGTTTTATGAAGCCACGCTTCTCTTTCTCGTCATAAACGACGTTGAGAGCATCAATAATCGCTTTCATCCCGCCGTTCGCGCTCCAGAGTGCCAGTGCGAGACTTAGGATGAAAGCGCCACTAAGTCTTATGTCGCCCTTGGACAGCACGCGGTTGACCTGGTCCTGAACAATGGAAAAAGTGCCCTCGGGAAGAAATGTCGACAGGAACCCCATGTGATCACTGATGGACTTCGGATCGACGAACAGCGCATAGGATGAGACCAAGGCGGTGACTGCGGGGAAAAGTGCTAACAGACCATAGAACACCACCCCGGCCGCCACGGCCAGCAGCCGGTCTTCTCCGATCTGCTCATAGGTCCGCCACAAAATATCTTTCCATCCTTTAAGCGGGATATGCGTCGGCTCTGTCGCGTGCCGACCCCGGCCGGGGACCAAGGCTTGTCTACGAGATACGTTTTCGTCCAACTCTGGCTTTTGATGCTGCGCGCCCCGATGCGTGTCGGGACCAAAATAGGCAACAAGGGTTGCGGCGGCGAGGAATACCGCAGCTCCGAGCAAACTCTCTTTGTTTCGCTTCATGACGCCTACAAATGAGTAAGGGCGACTGCCGCGCACTAAGGTCATCCGGCCGCCTCGCCTTGGCTAACGGGGCGATTGCGGATGTTCGCGCATTGGGCAACCAGAATTGGGCGCGGTTCTACATTTCAAGTCGCCGCGAATGGCGCACCCGCCGCGTTGCGAGCATCGAAGAGAAGCGACGCACTTCCCGATAACCGATGCATTCGCCTCTGTGAGATCCCTGTTGGCTCACGTTGCCGTCGTCAAAATTGAAGTATCCAGACGCGGCTCGTGGGCGATGACCACCTCGTTAAGGCGACGAGGCCGACGTTTCAGCAACCTTGATCGGCCATGTTCTCATTTGGCTTGGCGCCTTGGGCTTGTTGCGCTGCGGTGGGCTGACCCTGTTGTTGCCTTTGAGCGTCTTGCGATGACATGGCTTTGTCTCCCGCCACATTGTTCATCGTTTCGGTTGGAGGATGCTCTTTCGTGTCAGCCGTGCCCGTTGTTATTGAATGTCCGGTATAGCCAGGCGTCGGCCCCGACCCGGCGTCTTTACCTCCGGTGTTGCAGGGGCCTGCCTGGACGCTGCCAATATTCAGAACTATGAAAGCGCAACCTGCGAGAGCGATTTGTCTCGTTTTCATCGTAGCCCTCCTTGGGTATCCATCCTTCGCGGAGTGGCGTCTTTGCGCGCCACTTCGAGGACTTAGGAAAACAGAAATCCAAAGCATAGGTTCCGCTTCCGATAGCCGCGAACAGCGCGCCGGCGGTTCGAGCAATGCCGATGGTATTGTCATGTTCGCGGTGACGGATTAGCTGGAATTCGGCGATCGACGCGCCCATGGTGCTAGCTCGTTGCGGCGAGATACTGGTAGAGTTCACCTAACGCCTCGGAACGACTGTGGCGCTCGCCAGTTTTCTTGATGAGCTGGTCTGGAGCCCGCAAACCCTCAACCAGCTTACGCCCCATCGGCCTACTCCAATTTGACCGACGGGGTCGTTACTGTGGCGCCTGCGGGACTACTGCCGACTGCGCCGCTCATCCAGGTAAGCCCAGCTAATCTCGCGCCGGCGAGGCCGCAATTTGGTGGAGCTGTCCATAGCGACCCATTGGTGGGGATATGAGCAAAATCCAAAAGGAAGATATCGACAAACAAGGAGGATGGCTGGTGCGATTAAAGACGTCCCAAAGTCTCGACCGCTTGCTCTGCGTCTACGAACTGGATTGGGCCAAGGCCAAGGAGCTGGCTAGCACCAAGGCGTTAGCCGGGGCTGGTGCGACCGTGGAAGCGGTCAGTCCGGTGGACATCCATTCGCTTACCGGTCTCGGCATGACGCCGGGCGACGTACTACAGCACGAATAGGCGACCGCGACTGCATGGAAGTCCCGCATACCCAGATGCCTGTTCTACGCGGCAAAGGGATCAAATGAGCAAATGAGCATGTATCGCCCTTCTAGGGCCAGGCGTCGTCGCCGCGCTGAATGTCGCTCGGCCAGCACGCATGCCGCCGTGGCGGTGCATCTGTCCGGTCTGCCGGTAACGGCGGACGTCGTTCCGGTTAATCAGGCTTCCGCGCGGTGATTTGCCGTATGTGCCCATGGTGGTGGCGGTAATCGTGATAGCTTCTCAGGACTGCGACATCATGGTGCCTCTTCAGGCATGAGCAGATCGGCTGTCGTAGGAACAAGAGCCAACCCTTTAGGTTACTTATCGTGAAAACGAGGAAGGTCGGGATGGACAAAGATAGAATCATAGGCTCCGCGAAAGATATCGGCGGAAAGCTTGAGGGCGCGGCCGGTGATGCGACTGGCGATGCGAAGACACAGGCTTCCGGCAGTGTGCGGGAGGCCGCCGGCACCGCGCAGGATCTTTATGGACAGGCCAAAGATGCCGCACGTTCCGTCGGCGACACCGCGACCCACTATGCCAATGGTGCTTACGAGAACAGCGAGACTTCTCCGAGCCAGTTCGGAAGCCGTCGCACAAAAGGTGCAGCAGAATCCCCTGGGCTAACTTCTCATCGCGGGCTGCATGGGTTTTGCGCTTGCGCTGCTGATGACACGCCCGCCACGCCGCGCCGGCTAACGCTCGGGGCATGACCAAGCTCCGCCGGAGAGTCAAGTTCCTGTGCGCATCACCCCGCGGAGCCTTAGTGAAGCCCAGAAGCCGACGCCCGGATCGCCGGTAGAGCTTGAGGAGAGAAAATGGGACTTGCTCAGTACATGATCACTAAAAGGTCAGACGGCTGGACCGTGCTTCATGATGGTCAATCAAAAAACGATTATGCAACGAAGGAAGCTGCATTTGAGGCGGCTGTTACAGCGGCGTCCCTCGCTATTAAGGAAGGCCATGAAGTACATGTAAGCGTGCCGGGCCGCGATGGCGAGGCGCCGTCGAATCGCTGAAGGAGAGAAGGTCGGGGCGCGGACATTCTGCGCATCCCATGCAATCCTATTCGGATATGCCTTGCTTTCCAGGAGCATTCGAGGAAACCGACCGGTGCTCACGGAGACCTTTGCTGGTCATTTGTGAGACAAGCGCCTGATGGCTTTGATGGCGCGGGCAGGACCACGCCACCCCAAAAACTTGAGCTCCTTGTCTTCGAGTGCGTTCGTGGCGCGAAAAAACTGCTCGAGCTCATCGTGGGCGCGCGACGGAAGGCGGCGGATATCTTGTAAATCGGTTTCGAGCGGCGATCGGTCCGGCACTGCGAATATGCGGTCGTTCCTCTCCGTCTTGCCCTTCTTCTTCTGCTCGACCTCAAGGATTCCGACGGGCCTGCAGCGAAGAATGACACCAGGATAGGTCTGCGAATTATGGATGATCAGAACGTCCAGCGGGTCGCCATCTTCCGCCTCAGTCGATGGGATGAAGCCCCAGTCGTAAGGATAGGTAAGGCCCGTCATCAAGGGCTTGGTAAGCGTGAAGGCCCGAAGGTCCGCGTCGAAGTCCAATTTGCAGGTGCTACCGCGAGGCGTCTCAACGACTGCGAAGACATGCTTGTCGTCCGCCCATGTCGGCAGTTTCAGAAGATTGGTCATCTCTTTCTCATAACGCTCGGTTGTCGTCCCTGACGACTCGCCCTTGCTCCGGTGCCTAGCGCCGAGGTTGCCATTGGAGTAGGTCGAACGACGTCCAGTCTTCGGCTCTCTCTTATGATCATGAGGAGGCCGCCAGCCACGAGGAGATTGGCCGAGCGGCCGTCGCCTTTGGCTATCAGCGCGAGCGCTAGTGTGAATAACAGCGGGTCCGAAGACCTTTGGCTATCCGCGACATGCGCCGTTTTGAACGGCGGGCGACGGCCGCCCATGGCATCAAACGGCAGTTGGGAATTTTAGTTGCATCCTTAGGAATGAAATGCAGTGGGGATGAGGTAGACTTGGCGTCGCACCTGCGATGTCCCATGGCCTTCCGCTTACCGGGGTGTCCCACCAAAAGAGCGAACCGGGGAACGATCGGGCTGGATCGGCGGTTATGCGATTTAAGTGTTTTCAGGGAAACATTGTGGTCTGTCTCACCAGCTTCCCCAAACGCGTCCCCGACGTCTGAGGCGGGGCTTCTTTTGACGACGTTCGATGGCGAAACCGGCACCAGAAACGTTACCGAAACGCGGGCCTCGCTGCCCGCATTGCTCGAAGCGGATGATCACCGCCGACGTGTCGGCCGGTCCGGAAGGATTTGAACATTGGGCCTTCCAATGTCCGCTGTGCGGTTTTAAAAAAGTGAAGATCGTAATTTGCGATCCGATGACATCCGACGCTGTCGGATGGCTTTAAGTGGAATTGGGAATAAGCGAGAGGAAGGGGGCAACGCAGTTTAGTGCCCGCCAGGATCCTACCGGCGTCAGGGTAACTGCGGCACTCCTCCCCAGGGGCTCGCGCCTCCTCGACGCAGGAACGATTCTCGACGACCTCGGTTTGAAGCGCATCCCATTGGAGGGGTGCGATGCCCAAAGAACTCCTTGCCAAACAAGACCTTGAACGGATTGCGATGCAGGAAATCCGGGCTTTTCCCGGCTGTGAGCACGTCACCGAAGTCGAGGTCGAATATCAGGTCGATGAAGTGCACAAGACGAATTGGACTGTTCATGTCTTCGTTCGCGAAGGTGGCAATATGGAGCGGATTTAGCACGCGATCAACACAACGCGGAAGCGTCTGCGGAATCGATATCAACTGCGGATGGAATCCTAAGATACTTACGTCGCAACCAGCAGGCGGCGTTTTTTACGCGAACAGATCCGCGCCAACCTGGGTGAACCCGCTCTCATGCATATCGAGCCAGCCGCGCTCGATTGGCCAGATTGAGGCCGGCGCTTATTCGGCCGGCGGGGCTTTCAGCTCGAACAAAAACGGCCCGTTGATCAACTCGATGAACATGCGGCCGCACTGGACGGCTTCGACCGAAATTGGCGATGTCATCAGCTTTCGAGCGGCGGTTTCGGCGTCGGCACGGGAAGCGGCGAAATTTCATGACAACGGATAGCATCCGGTTGTGATCTCACCCAGTCCAGGGGCAGCTTTTTTCGTGTCAAAAGCTTTCATTGATCGTGCGTAGGCACGAACAGGATATTCTGCCCACTTCGCGCCGCTCCAGAATGCAGCTTTGCTTTCAGCTTCGGCGAGGATCCCGTACCAGCCAGGAACCGCTGGCGGAACATGAAAGTCGCAGCGGTCGACTGTCATCCGATGCCGTGGTTCTGGCGTGAACGTGTCCGCCGGCCGTCCGTCAGCTTGCCAACGCACCGCCAAACTCGGCGCTACAGAACGCCGATTTAAGCCTCGTCACGGTGATTCGTTCCGTCCTTGCTTGGGTGCGGAGAGTGCCGTGTAATGCGCTGCACGCCCTAAAACTGGAATAAATCTATGTTCGGGAACGCCGACATATCACTTATTGTTAGCAATATCATCGAGCGGAATCTCGGCAATCGGTGACAGAGAGTGCGTCATGCTCCCGCCTGATCGTGAGTACGGTGAGCCATGTGCGAAAAGTGCGCTGAATTAGACGCGACCCTTGCGCGATATCGACGGCTCAAGGAACGGATTGACGATCAGAAAATGCACGAAGCCGTCGACCGGTTATCGGAAAAGGTCGAAGCCGAGAAACGGGCGCTGCACCCGGAGTGAGTCGTACGGCGGCAACGGCTGCAAGGCGTTTCGCAAAGATCCGGCCTTGGCGCCTTCGAGACATGCTGACCTGACGCTACTGAAAGTGCTGCTGATAGCGGTTGAGCAGAAGGATGTGTTCTAGCTCTTAAGCTTGTTCGGCCATTGTTCCAGTGTGCGCCATGGGAACGATCAACAGTCGGGGAGGTTATGCCCGCGTGGCAGGTTCTACACACGGGAGGATGCCGTGCGTCAGTGCCTTGGAATGTTTGCCGCGGTGATCTTCATGGCTTCCGGATTTGCGGCCCATGCTGGGCAGGCCGAGTATGACCCGGCCAAGGTCAGCGACAGCCTGAAGGCGGTCTTCAAATTCGGCTCAGTCTCGACCAAGAAGGCGATGAACGCCAATACGGTCACGCTGCTTACGGGTACGATCGGCGGCACCTATGTGCAGTTCGGTGCAGACCTCGCTTCCGTGCTCGACGACGACGGTAAGCTGCGCGTCCTGCCGATCACCGGTCGAGGTTCGGTGCAGAGCGTCGCCGACATCCTTTTCCTGAAAGGCGTCGATCTCGGCATCGTGCGCGCCGACACGCTCGACTATCTCGAGAAGAAGGGCTTCGCCAACGACATCAAGAAGCAGTTCACCTATGTGACCAAGCTCTACAATGAGGAGATGCAGGTCATCGCACCGAAGACCGTCAAGACTCTCAACGATCTCGAAGGTAAGACGGTCAGCGTCGACCTGCCCAATGGCGGCACGTTTGTGACTGCACTGACAGTTTTCGAGCGGCTCGGGATCAAGGCAAACTTCGTCTATATCGAGCAGCGGATCGCAATGGAAAAATTGAAGAAGGGCGACCTCGACGCCGTCATCGTCGTGGGCGGTAAGCCATACCTGTCTGTCACCACCTTCAACAATGACGGCCGCTTTCATCTCGCTGCGGTGGACTATTCGAAGCCCCTGCAGAGCGATTATCTGCCGGCGAGGCTGACCTCGAAGGACTATCCGAACCTGATTCCCGAGGGGGAGACGGTGGACACGATCGCCGTGCCGGCGGTGCTTGCAGCGTACAATTGGGCACCCAACACTGAACGCAGTCGCAAGCTTGCCCTGTTCGTTGACGCCTTCTTCACGAAATTCGCCGCTTTGCAGAACCCGCCCTTTCATCCCAAGTGGAAGGAGGTCTCCCTGACGGCACCGCTCGCCGGCTGGAATCGCCTGCCTCTCGCGCAGCAATGGCTCGACCAGCACGGCATCGAACCGGTAAAGCAACAACGCTTTGAGGCATTCCTGCAAGAGAACCCGGCTCTCGCTAACATCCAGTCGGAGGCCGACAAGGAAGCACTATTCCGGCAATTTCAGGCCCGGGAAGATGCGAGGAACGCGCGGGCACAGATGGGCTCGCAGGTGGACTCCAACTCCAGGTGGACTCCAAGAAGGTTCAAGATCGAGACCATGCCTCCCAATCCGCAACGCAAGCTGCCGCTCCACGCCACCCGCCCCACCGATCGCACCCGCGGCGGGCACTTGGTACGCTTGATCGAGCAAGGCGCGATGACCCAATGCGAGCACCAGGGCCACCGCCTCGATCGTGCCGACCCGGATGTCTGCAACCGAGCAAGCGAGGAAGGCTGGTGGAACCCATTCTCCGGCGCCACTCCGCCCCCCGGCGCCAGCTCAGGGCATCTCAACTACCGATGATCCGTCTAGCGGCTTCCGCGTGAGGCAGCCTGTCCTCAGATAAACGGAAAGTCCTCCGGTCGCGAAACTGATGTTCGTCAGCGGGCATGCTGGCGCCGTAATTACCACGCTCCTTAAGATACGCCGCGCAAGAGTATGGCCGCCGCGCGCGCCAGCCGCCCGCCGGCCAACTTGTCGAACCGTCGGCAGCCCTCGGAGCCGCCAGATTACGTATCGGAAGAGGTCGGTTCTCCGAGCGAAAGCGGGCTTAGCCTCTAGCTTAGCGGCAAATGACCGGTAGCGATTGACCCGCAACGGACATGGCCGCCGGGTCAAGGGCATGCGCCAAGTCCGCACCAATCTAATGAAGTGTGTTTGTCTGGTAAACCATGCCTGTCTTGAACCGATAGGGGGGAGGCCTCCACGGAGCGCAAGCTTAGTTGGCAGAGCGCCAATGAGGTGATCGAATAAGCTACCGATCATCCTGCGCCAGAAGGAGAGATGGGAAGCCTGCCGCATGGGCTAAGTGGAATTCGAGCGGATATACGAAATGTTATGGCCGAGAGCACCGGCCGGACGTTGAAAGACAGTCAATCGGAATGGACGGAGGCCCGCGGCGGGAGGCAACCTCTCGGGCATTCATTGATGCGGGAGTCGAGCATGACATTCATATGGCTTGGTGTGCTCCTTGTTTTCGGCGGCGTGCTTCAGATGGCGTATCAGCCGATCTGGCGAGGCCGACTGAGTGGTAGAAGGCGGCTTCGCCCCGGGCGACCTAGTGATACTCTGGAACCTGAAAGACCGGCTAGCGGCTTTGGGATCAAATCGATTTGGCCTGGACTTGCGATGGTCGTGCTTGGTGCCGCGTTCTTGCTGGCCGGGGCTACTATCTGAGTTTGAAGCTAACTTCGTTCGGGGCGTTGCGCGGTATCGTTGGCAGGGACGTCCGGTGCTCGAGCCATGCCTCTGTGCACCTTTGAGACTGCCGTCCGGCTCCGCAGATGTCCGTTTACGGGTGGCAGACCGGAAGTCATCATGGGCGGGTCAAATCGACCGAATGGCCCTCGGGCGGGAGATGGTTGTTTTCAAACTTCCGAGGTTTAGCTTTCAGCCGTAAGATAAATCGTCCGCTCCGGGTGGCGCAACTAGTGAAAGAGCCGGCGGGCGAAGTCATTGAATGAGACGGCCTGCATCGACCAGCGGAGTGTAAATTCGTGATGCGGCTGCTCACCAGAGCGCTTAGCGGCAAGAAAAGGCCGCCCGGAGGCGGCTAGTTCTTGTTCATCCCTCTTGGTTATTTTTTGATGGCGTCAGCGGCGTCCCGCGCTGCGTCCTTAATATCGCCCGCGGCGTTGTGTGCGGATCCCTTGGCCTTATCGATTTTGCCTTCGGTTTCCATGTCCTTGTCACCACTGAGCTTGCCGGCACCTTCTTTGATGGCGCCTTTTGCCTTGTCGGCAGCGCCCTTTACGTGTTCGCGATCCATGATCGTGTTCCTTTGCTGTTTGGATGAGGTACAACGACAGGGTCACGCAGTGGTTCCTCGAAGAACAGGCGCAGGTCTGCACAGCGCTTGTGAATTTGGCACATTTGAGACATGCCGACCGCATCAAGCGATGCCCGCTATCGAGCTTAACCCGGAAAACATTTACTTAGGCTGAGTTCTACCGAATTTGACGCGGAATGGACATTTCACCTTGTCCGATGAAAAAGATCCGGCACCGCCGCAGTGCGGAACAAACATGCCTCTGCTGAGCCTTATCCCCATGGCACAACGGCACACACCACTTCAATTGGCGGCCGACCTCGGCGCGGCAGTTCTCGGCACAAGCATCACACTGTGGTGGCGATGGCCGATTTTAATAGCGACGGGAATGACATCGAGAGACAGCGCCGAATTGAACCGGATGGTATCAGAGAAGAAGGTAGCCGCGGCTACGTCTGGCGCCGTTGCCGCACAAACTGAAACAATGCGGATCGCGGGTAGGACCCTTAGGGAAAAAAACACCGCATGCCGCCACGGCGGTCGTAGCCGCGGCCTTGAAGCCCGCACTACGCACTGTTAAGGCGAACGCCAAGAGGCTGGGCAAGAAGCGCGGCAGAAAACGCAAGTCTGCCGCCCGATGAGGTGCTGATGATCGGACATCAGAAATGACCGAACAGCCTTGAAGACGACAAGAGACCGACGACACTACCGATTTCCAGCACTAGGAGTGAGCTCGCGCGAACGATGTCGGCTAATCGGCTAAACCGGACGACGCGACTGCGCCCGTGAGGTTCGAAAACGGACCCAAGTCGGACATCGGTCGGTAGTTTGGCGCCCCTCAAGCCGCTATGCCGCTTTTTCCTTTTAAAAGATGTGTTTTGCGGCGCTTTCGCGAGAAAAGGTTTTGTGCAGCCCAGGCTATGCCGGCAGCTCGATGAGAGCGCGCAGCCTACCTTATCACCACCGTGCTCGCGCGGCCGACACCTGCCTGGATCGCGTGACGCCGCGCAGTTGATCCTGCCAACCTTCGAAGGGGTCTCCCGTCGAGGCGTTCGCCAACTCCGCCGGCCGAATGCGGAACCAGGCGACATAAAGCGCCGGCAGGAACACCAGCGTGAGCAGCGTCGCAACCACTAGGCCGCCGATCACGGCGTAGGCCATCGGCCCCCAGAACACGGTCGGCGCAATCGGGATCATGCCAAGGATGGCGGCGGCAGCGGTGAGCAGGATTGGGCGCAAGCGATGCTCCGTCGCGACGATCACCGCATCCCATCGCTGCCGTCCCTGGGCGATTTCCGTCTCGATTTGGTCGATCAGGATGACCGAATTGCGGATCACCATGCCGATGAGCGAGATGATCCCGAGGATGGCGACGAAACCCATCGGGGCGCCTGACAGCAGCAGCGCCGCGGCGACGCCGATGACGGCGAGGGGCCCTGTGGCGACCACGAGGAAGAGCCGCTGAAAGCTCTGCAGCTGCAGCATCAGGAGCGTGATCATAAGCAACAGCATGAGCGGAAACACCGCGAACACGCTGGTCTGCGCCTTGGCGCTCTCCTCCACCGTGCCGCCTGGCACGACGTCGTAGCCCGGCGGGAGCTTCGCCCTGAACGCGGCAATCTCGGAGCCGAGCGACTTCACCACTGTCGCCGCCTCGAGGCCCGGCGCGGTGTCGGCCTGCACGGTGATGGTCGGCAGACGCTGGCGTCGCCAGATCAGCGGCGGCTCGAGGCCGTATGAGAGCTTAGCCATCTGCTCGAGCGGCACGGCGCGGCCGCCGGGCGTCTCGATCATGAGGTTGCGCAAGGTCTCGAGCTTGGCGCGCTCCTCGGGGACGGCGCGCGCGACGATGTCGATCAGGTAGATATCGTCGCGCACCTGGGTGACGGGCGTGCCCGACAGCACGGCATTGATGGTCTGACTCAACGCCTGCGAGCTGACGCCGAGCGCGCGGGCACGGTCCTGATCGACCTCGACACGAACCACCTTGGAAGGCTCGTTCCAGTCGAAGTTGATATTGCGCGCGCTCGGCGTGCTGCCGAGCAGCGACGCCCAGCTCTGCGCGAACTCGCGGACCTTGTCTGGGTCGGGACCGCTGATACGGAACTTGAGCGGCCACCCGACTGGGGGCCCGAGCTCGAGAGGGCTAATCCGCGACATCACTTGCTCGAACTCGGTTCGTTGCAATGCGGCGGCGATGCGCTTCTCTACGGCGGGGCGAACCTTGAACCCCTTGGTGACGATCACGCCTTGCGCAAAGAAATCGTTCGCAAGCTGCTGGTCGAGAGGCAGATAGAACCGGATGGCGCCGCTGCCGACATAAAACGACCAGTGCTCAATGTCCGGGTCGGTCTTCAGAATGCGCTCAAGGTCGTCGACCGTCTTGCGTGTTGCGTTGATCGAGGAACCTTGCGGCAGCGTCAGGTCCACGAGCAGTTCGGGGCGGTCCGAATTGGGAAAGAACTGCTGCGGCACGAACTGCATGCCGACGAGACCGGCCGCGAAAAGCGCGACGGTGGTGCCGATGACCCAGTATTTCATGCGCAGCACGCGATCGAGCATGCGGTGAAAGGCGCGGGCAAATCGCGACGGCTCGTGGCCATGGCCCTTCAGCTTGTCGGGAAGGATGAAGACCCCGGTGAGCGGGGTGAACAGCACGGCGACAAACCAGGAGGCTGTCAGCGCCGTCCCCACGACCGCGAACAGCGTGAAGCAATACTCGCCGGCGCTGCTGGCCGCAAAGCCAACCGGAACGAACCCGGCAATCGTGACGAGCGTGCCGGTCAGCATCGGGAAGGCGGTGGAGGTATAGGCGAATGTTGCAGCGGTGACTTTGTCGGCACCCTGCTCAAGCTTGGAGACCATGGTCTCCACCGCGATCATCGCGTCATCGACGAGAAGGCCGAGCCCGATGATGAGCGCACCGAGCGAGATGCGCTGGAGGCTGACGCCCGTCAGTTGCATGACCACGAAGGTGATGGCAAGAACCAGCGGAATGGCGATCGCGACGACGATGCCGGGGCGCCAGCCGAGCGCCAGGAAGCTGACCCCGAGCACGATGGCGACGGCCTCGATCAGTGTCTTGATGAATTCGCCGACCGCCTCCTGCACCACCTCGGGCTGATCGGCCACGAGATGGGCCTCGATTCCGACCGGCAGATCGGCGGTGACCTGGACAAGGCGCTCCTTCATACGCTCGCCGAAGGCCAGAACGTCGGCATTCTTGGTCATGGAGATGGCGAGCCCGATGGCGGGGGCGCCGTTGTAGCGGAACATCGGCTGCTGCGGGTCAACGTAGTCGCGGCGCACGGTGGCGATGTCGCTCAGCCGAAAGAAACGCCCGTTGGCGCGGAAGTTGACCGCCTTCAGGCTCTCTTCCGAGGTGAACTGGCCGGAGACGCGGATCGCGATCTTCTCGGCGTCGGCATTCACCGTGCCGCTCGGCTGGATGGCGTTCTGCGCCTGCAAGGTCTGCACCAGCTGGGAGACGTCGAGGCCCTTGGCGGCGAGCTGCTGGGTGGAGAACTCCAGGTAGATCTTTTCGTCCTGGGTGCCGAGCAGGTCGATCTTGGCGACGTCGGGCACGCCGAGCAGTTCGGCGCGCACGCGCTCGGCATAGTCGCGCAGCTCGCGCTTGCCGAAGCCATCGGCCGTCAGGGCGAAGATCAGCGAATAGGTGTCGCCGAACTCGTCATTGAAGAACGGCCCCTGGACACCTTCGGGCAAGGTCGGTTTGATGTCGCCGACTTTCTTGCGCACCTGGTACCAGAGATCCGGCACGTCGGACGCACGGGTGGAATCCTTCAGATTCACGAACACCACGGACTCGCCGGGCTTGGTGTAGCTCTTCAGATAATCAAGGTTTGGCAGCTCCTCGAGTTTCTTCTCGATGCGGTCGGTGACCTGCTTGGCGGTCTCGAGCGTGGTGGCGCCGGGCCACAGCGTCTTCACCACCATGGTCTTGATGGTGAAAGGCGGATCCTCCTCGCGGCCGAGCTTGAAATAGGCGATCAGGCCAGAAAGCGCGATGACCAACATAAAGTAGACGACGAGACTCTTATGCTCGATTGCCCATCGGGAGAGGTTGAACGTCTTCATTTGCTGTCGCTCCTGACCAAGTTTGCTTCGGCAAGCCGGACCTTTTGGCCGACTGTCAGAGTATTCACCCCTGCGGTAACGATGATGTCCCCTTTGGCCAGGCCGCTGGCGACGACGACGGTATTTGCCTCATAGCGCGCGACCGTGATGGGCCTCAGAGTGAGACTGCTCGATTGCTGATCGAGCACCCAGACAGCCGGCAAACCGTTCTTTTCAAAAATAGCGGAGAGGGGAAGCGCGACCGCGAGAGCGGCCTTCTCTTTCAAACGGCCGCCGATACTCATGCCGAAGCGGAGTTGCGGCGGCGGGTTGTTCAGCGTGACTTTGACCGCGTAGGTGCGCGTCACCGGGTCGGCCACAGGAGAAATCTCCCGCACCACTCCCTCAAGCGTCAGGTCTGGGTTGGACAGCGGCCAAACGACGACCTCGAGCTGCGTCTTGCTGATATCAGTGAAAGCTGTCTCGGCGATGTTGAAGACACCGTCCTTGTCATCCGGTCGTGCCAGCTTCACTACCATCTGTCCGGCATTCACATTCTGACCTGCTTCCGCACCGACGGCAGTAATCACGCCGTCGAAATCGGCCTTGAGCGTGGTGTAGTTGAGCTGATCGTGGGTGAGGTCGAGATTTGCCTTGGCCGCTTTGAGCCGCGCCTCGGCGGCCTGCAGGTTCTGCAGCGCGGTGTCGTAGGTGGCCTTCGGGGTCCAGCCATCCTTCAAAAGCCTGGCTTGGCGCGTCTCCGTTCCCTGCGCATTGACGAGCGCCGCCTCGGCGGAACTGACGTCAGCTTCCGCTGAGCGCAAGCGGTTCTGATAATCCTGGGTGTCGAGCGTGGCCAGCGTGTCGCCTTGCTTGACCCAAGCTCCGACGTCCACGAGCCGCGTGAGCACCTTGCCGGCGACGCGGAACGACAGATCGCTCTCGTATCGCGGCTCGACTTCGCCGATCGTCTGGCGGTCTTCGCTGATACGTTTGGTATCGACCACGAGCGTGCGGACCAGCCGGAGTGCCGCCGGCGTGTCCTCTGGCTTGCAGCCGGCAAGCAGCAGCAGAACGGTGAGAAGAAGGATGCAGGTTCGCATGTTTCGGTTCCATGAATGTTGACGTTGCCAACTTCCTAAAACATAAAAGTTGTCGGTGTCCACATTGGAAGTGAAAATGGCTGGTATGCGAAAAGTTGACGTCGCCAACTTGGAGGGCTAAATGCGAGGCAACTCAGAGGTTTGTCGAGCGATGCCGAGGCCCCAGTCCCCCGAGCGCCCCTACCATCACGGCGACCTGCGCCGCGTAATCGTCAAGGCCGCGCTGGAAATCCTGCGTGAAACCCAGAGTCTTGAGTTTTCGCTGCGTGAGCTCGCCCGCCGCGCCGGCGTCAGTCACAACGCCCCTTACAAGCACTTTGCCGACAAGCGCGAACTTTTGGAGGCCGTCTCGGCGGCAGGGTTCGAAATGCTAACGAAGCGCATGGCCAATGAAATCGCGAGCTTCCGCAGTCCTCGCGAGCAGTTGTTCGCACTGTTGCGCGCCTACATTGATCATGGCGTTGGAAACCCGGCGCTCTACAGCCTGATGTTCGGGGGCTACCTGACCGGTCCGAATCACGGCCGGCCCGCCATCGAATTGGCCGCCGCCGAGGAGACCAAGCTTCTGCTCGCCGGCGTTATCATTGCGGGGGGCGTCGGACGCGCTATCCCGCACAACTCGCGCAACGAACGAAAGATCGCCGGTGCGGTTCTGGCGTGCTGGTCCCTCGTGCATGGACTCACGCTGCTGCTTGCGGATGGGCTCGTCGGCCCGAATGAAAAATCTGGTGCCCTGGCTGACAGCCTGATTCACGGACTCCTCAACGGCTTGGCCGCGGAATTGCCAGTATTGCCCCCCGGTACCTGGGTCGGCCCTCGGATCCCAGGTTGATAGTTTACGACGCGAAGGTACCGCACCACAGCAATTTTCAAGCGGTGACGTCCGCTTGGCAGGTGGGCAAGATGCCGATCGGCAAATACCCGGTCGGCAAGTATCCCATCGGCAAAGCCCCGGCTCCGCTCGTAACCAAGGGCGCAAAGGCTGAGCAGCTTGATGTGACAGTCGCTGGATTTGGGCCGGCCTGAGGGAGGGGGCTCACGTTTCAAAACAAGCGGCTCGATGTTTCTCTTGCCTTTCGTCGCTAGCGGACATCACGCGCCAATCGCAGCAGGCCGCCTGATCTATATCTTATCGGAAAAGAGAGCCCGCCGGTTCACGACCGGCGGTTTTTTTGTCGCCGCGGCGGCTGGAGCGGACCGTCCAGCAACTAACGCTCGGGTTGGGAGTTAGGCCTCGGTGAGAGGACGCTATGTCCAGCGACCAGGAGTTCCTGCTCTATCCTTTGGACACCGGAGAGGATCCGGTGTGCTTGGACTGCGGCACACTCATGATGCTAGCCGGGAACGAAGTCACGGACACCAAACCAGACTTCATCACCTTTCGATGCATGCGATGCGGGCGCTCCGAAAAGTATGTCTGCGATGAATGAGGCTCAGCGGGCCCGCCGGTCACGCCATTGTCCCGGAACCGAATCTGACGACAGAACACTTCCTTAATTTGAGAACCGGCCCGAGAGGGAATTCAGTAGCCTTCCGCGAATTTGATGGTTGAGACAGGCCACTTCCCGTCGTGGCCCCTGATCAAGATTTGCAGGCCGTGCACTTCGTCAAGCGAAACGCTCTCGACCGTACCGGCCTTGCCATCGGTGAGGATCACAGCCTTGCCGACGAGTTCAGTCTGGGCTTGATCGAACTCGCCGAGGATGATGGACGCACGTACTGACCCTCCCCGAAATCATGGTTTGAGCACATACATATTTGCATTCGAAGGTTGCGCAAGTCGCGGCCCTGGTGCGCGGCAAACGGGCATCAATGGAACTGCACATCGGGACGGGCAGACGTGAGGGCGGCGGTTCAAGCCCGGCGGCCTTCATCATTTCGTGCCCACAAACGCCGCGCGGAACGAATGACAGCGCGCCGGATTGGGAAAGAACGACCTCACGGGAGATCTCACATGCGCCTTGTATTCACCGCGCTCTGCATCTCCGCTTACGCTTCAATGGTATATGCTCAGACCCAGCCCAACCTGGATCGATTAAGCGGCTCTCAGCCCATCCACGGCAGCGCAAGCTCACCTGACGAAGACAAAGGGCAACCTTCCCCGCAGGGTCCTACCGGCCCACTTACCACTGGTAGCGGCGGTCAGACTGCCGCCAGTCCCCAGGGCGGAACTCCGCCAAACATGCACCCTGTGCCCGAAGGTTCAAAGACCAGCGTCGATCAGAAGTAGCGCGCCTGAAGGCACTGTGGAGAAGCTAGGCGGGCGAATTAGCCAAACAAGCCGCCGTCCCGAGGATCTCCGGCTAGGATGTTGAATGTCCACATCGCATACTGCGGGAATGGCAAAAACAGATCCTAAGTTTGAGCCCCAGATGACGCGGAGTGGCCGTTGGTTCGTTTGCGTAAAAACAGGAAACGGACCGGACTTCTCATGTCGGAGACTTTGAGACCGAAGCAGAAGCGAAAGACTGGATTGCGACCAGAGCGAAATATTGGCCAGACAAGCCTGCTGCGCCGACGCGATCTCCTTCGAGATGATGGCAACAAGCCAGCGGCGGCTTTTTCACTTTACCATTAGGGCACGTTACCTGCGGGCAAGGGCTGCGTTTGCCTTAATATGACGTGTCCAACCCCAAGCTTGGTTCCGTTCCGAAGATCATCTCTTCCGGATCGATTCTGCCGGGCCGGGGTTACCGGAAAAGGCATTTAAGCTGAATACTGAAATCGACAGCGATGAACCTCGAGCCCGAACTGAAATTTCGATTGCCGCGGCGCAAACTCACGGCGCTGGCCAATGGGCGCGTCCCCGGCACGAAGACGGGCCCCCGTGCCGAGCGCGATCTAGTCTCGACCTATTACGATACCAAAAAGCGCAAACTCCGCCGTCACGGGCTCACGCTGCGTGTCCGCAGCGAGGGCGACGAGTACGTGCAGACCGTGAAGACGGCGGCGGTGGGAGGCTTCGCCCGCAACGAGTGGGAGGAGAAGATCGATCGCGCGACGCCCGATTTCCAAAAAACAAAGAAGACGCCAGTTTCTTCGATCACGACCAAGAAATCGCGAAGCAAGCTGAAGCCTGTTTTCACAACATCCGTCCACCGCGTCACCCGACCCATCCGTGTTGGATCGAGCGAGGTCGAATTGGCCGTCGATCGCGGCGATGTGTCTGCCGGGCGGCGCAACAGCCCGATCGCGGAGTTCGAACTCGAACTCAAGCGGGGTAGGACGGCCGACCTCTTCCGATTGGCCAGAGATTGCCAGCGTAGAACCGGCGGCGAGCTCGATCTCCGATCCAAATCCGAGCGCGGGTATCGGCTGGCGGACGGCGATGACCAGGCCGCGGTCCGTGCCGAGCCCATCCAGCTTCAATCGGAAATGACGGCCAGTGAAGCCTTCGACGTCATCACCTATTCGACGCTGCGGCATTTCTCCGCCAATGCAGACGGTGTGCGGTCTCTCGATTCCGAGGCCGTCCATCAGATGCGGGTTGGGCTGCGTCGATTGAGGGCTGCGATTTCTCTGTTCAAATCCTTTTTGCCTGGATCAAGCACGGAGAAGATCAAAACCGAATTGAAGTGGCTGACGGACGAACTCGCACCTGCGCGTGAGATCGACGTACTTGTCGAAGAGAGAATTCGGCCGTTGCGCCGTGTCGCCGGGCAGCGGCGCGGCGCACGGGCAGTAGAGAAGGAGTTCGCGGACCGCCGGGAACAGGCCTTTCGGCGGGCGCGCAACGCAATTCAAACGAAGCGATATCGCGATCTACCGCTCGATGTCCTGGAGTGGCTCGAGACCCGAAGAATCGGCGGAAAAGATGAAGCACAGGTATCAGTCGCAGATTTTGTCGGCGAGCTCTTCCGTCGTCGCCTGCGGAAGGTGAGGAAGGAAGGGCGGCATCTGGAGAAATTGTCCGCTCCTGAACGCCACAAACTTCGCATCAAGGTCAAGAAACTGCGGTACGCGACTGAGTTCTTCGAAAGCCTTTATCAGGACGCCGATCGGAGCGAGCTTGCGCGGTTCTCCAGACGGCTGAAGAAATTGCAGGACGCTCTTGGCGCGTTGAACGACTTCATCGCGCACCGTGAAATGGCGACCGATGCGGCGCTGAGCGGTCCGCCGGAAAATCGAAGGGCGCGCGCTTTCGCTTCAGGGGTCATAATAGGGCAAGAGCATGAGGCCGCGAAGACTCTGATGGAAAAGGCGCGCCAGGAATTCGACCGCTTGGAGCCGCTGCAGGCGAAGCCGGGCTAGACATCCTCATCCCCGACCCCGCTTCGAAAGCGATCAAATCTAACATCGGCTGGCACCTCGGGCAGCGCGGGAGTGGATCGGCACCTGCGAGGGGATACAGGGATGAGGTTTCACGTAGGTCACAGGGGCTGTCCAGCCTGTCAGATGGGACTCCACGTCGCACTGTCTGTTGAAACCTTTTGAACTCTCGGCCGCTGCGGTCGCGTTTCGACAGTCTTGAAAGACTACGGTTGGGGCCAATCCGAGGTGGTCGAGGCGGGCAGGGGCTGAGCGGGTCGCCCATGGTACTCGCGATCCGGGGCCGAACTGGCCAAAACGTCTGTCGGACAAAGGCCAATGACGGACGGTCCGGTTGTTGCCCAATGCCACCTTTGAGGGTCTGCTCTTGCAAAGAGGGATAGGCGCAGTAGGTCGATGGATAAATCACCCATGGGGCCGGATAGTGTCGGAAACTGTTTGTAGCAGGACGATCGTGACGCGCATTGAAAAAGCCGCAGGCATTAGCGCGCTGCGGCCGGGCTCAAAATAGTTAGATGCTGAAAATATTCAGTTAGCCCAGCCCCGTGATTTAATCCTGCACCTGATTCAGCTGCGTGCGTGAGTCTTAGTTGTGATTCCGGCAAAGGAACACGGCAAGCGTTGCAGGACGGACACAAGATCGCGATGGGAGAACGCCCCAGAACGCAAGAACCCGAGCCGTACCGCTGGCTCGGGTCTGGCGAGAAAGATGACGGACGGCACGTACTGCTACGCGGTGGCCCATCAAGGACCCGCGTCACTAGGAAAATTCCAGAGTTCGTCTTTAGGCAAGTCCATTTTGTGGGCAGTACGTCCGCGCGGTATGCACGAACCTAAACTATCCGGGCGCATCGAGACCCACGCCTAGCATGTGGCCTTGACTGCGGTCCCCCTCAAGTGACCGTGATAGTGAGGTGGTTCACACATGGAAATCGCGAGTTAATTTAAATGCGGCGCGAACCCGGTTTCCGGAGGAACGTCGATGCCATTGTTCAATAGCCAAAATCAAAACACGCGCAGCGGCCGTCAGCTGGGAATAGTCGCCATGGCGTTGCTCCAGCTTGTCGTCTTGTTTGCGATTGGGGCTGCGGTCATTCGTTATCTGGAATGGTCATCAGACGCTGCTCGGGCCGAATTTACGAGAGCGATCGAGGCGGTGTCTGATCCACTTCAGTCCCGCGAACCCTCAATTCCGAATCAGGCCGCCACGAAGCGAGGCGGTTGCAACCGGAAGGGTTGAGCTAATGGAGCCGCGCTGTTGCTGATCTTAGGCCCGACGGCAGGGGGCGGGTTACAGTGGCTGCTACTAGCTGAGGCGGCCCGATGAGCGAAAGTCAAATAGCAGAAACGATGGCTTCAGTGTCTTCGCACGCGGCACAATAATAGGTCCGCAGATCAAAGCCCGGTTCGTGCGTTTCAACCTTAGTTAATATCAACGGCCTGCCGCACCTGGAGCAGGGCGGCCGAAGATTTTCGACGAACTTCAAATCGAGCGGGTCCATAGCATGGACAACGTAGCGCCTTTAGTGCCGAAATAGGGAGTCAATTCCTTTGGCGCTCGGGCCGTTTCTTTGTGCAAATTGAGCAGGAACCAGCGATCAATCCCGAAATTGTTTTGTCGCAGAACAACGGAGAGGTTCGCATGTCGCACTGGTGAAAACGGAATCCGCCCGCGTCTCGGTTCAACGCCTACCTTTCGGGCTGGGCAATAGCGTTCACGGCTCTAGTCGGGACGCTCATTTTATTGTCACTGCATCAGTACGCATAAGGAAAGAGGCCGCCAACTGCGGCGAGCTTTGTTTCCGTCTTTATTCGGAATGACTACTTCGAAAGGCTGCAGCAGCTACGCCCGAGATCAGATTTTATCTGTGCATTTGTCATCGCCAAACGAAGCCATGTGGTTGATACGGACTGCGAAATGATAGCCCATCTTCGCCTGCGCGACGGCAAAAGGCCATTCTGTTCGTTCAATACCAGAACTAAGCCAGCAGCCATTTTGTAGCTGCGAAGGTGACCCAGCCGATCGCCCCGAGCCAGCAGGCCATGGCCGCAATCACTGCGGTCAACAAGCCTATCGAGAAAAGCCGCTGCTCCCGTGTTGGTGGTTGGACGGCGTACTCCCGGCTAGTCAGAGATTGGCTTAGATCCGTCATCCAGTCTGCCTCTGTCGCGCGCCGAAATGGGTCCTTGATGCCAGCGAATTGGTTTGAACGTTACCGAAACAGCCGAACCTTGCTTGGTCACAAAAGAAGATTCTACACAGCAGAAGGAGTAGTCCTTCAGGCCATCATCGCTGCGCGTCCGGGTCTGCCAGCCGCACGGTCGCGCCGTTGTTCGGGCGGCAATTGCATTACGGCATCATGGAGGTGGGCGGGGATAGTCAGCTCGCTATCCGTCGGCTTCTCAGCCCATTCCCACCAGCGATCGAATCCGTCCTTTACCATCAGAGGTCCTCCCGGATGCCCTCGAAGAAGGGATGGCGAACCTTGCCCTCGGCAGACTTAGCCCGGTATTCGACCTCGGCCAGCAATGACGGCTCAACCCAGATGCCCTGATGAGCGCTCTTCTTGGCGTAGGGCTGGGTCTTCGGGCGCCTGCAGATCTTTGGCCGAGATCTTGTCAAAGCCACGATCAATCTTGCCAGCATAGACCAGCTGATTGCCCTTGATGCGACCGACATAGAGCCCGTCGAACCGGTTTTCCTTCAGGGCAAAGCCCGCGATTGGCAACGTCTCGCGCTGCGCGCAGGTCTTCTTGACCCAATCGTTGCTTCGGCCCGAATGATAGCGACTGTCGAGGACCTTGGACACGACGCCTTCGAGGCGGATGCCGCAGGCGTGCTTGAACATCTCCGGGCCGTCGACTTCGAAGCTTTCGCTGAATTGGATTGCCGTGTTGGCGATCAGCTTTTTGAGGAGCGCCTTGCGTTCGACCAGCGGCAGTTTCCGCAGATCGTAGCCATTGAGATGGAGCAGATCGAAAGCGATCAGCACGATCTTGTCTGACTTTCCCCTGAGATTGTTTTGCTGCCGGTTCCCAATCCATGCGCTTTGGGGGCTTGATCGCGGCCATTGCCAAATCCAGCAGAGCCCCATGGGGCGATGGGGCAGCTTCACGACCGCTCTGGAACTTTATCGGTCGCCGGGCCTTGTGAGGGCAACCGGCGAGGAGCGCATGAGCGACGACCCGGATTTTCCGAAGGCCAATCACGCGCTGCAGGTGCTGCGCCGGGCCCGATTGTCGCGAAATGAGGTCGCAGCGTTAATGCTCGGGGATCTGGTCTATGAGATGGCAGGCACAGGCTTGCGGATCCCTGAAATAGAAGAAGCTCGTCAGGCTGCGTGGGTTGCAATTTCCGCCTTGGCTAAAACTCTCCAAGCGGACGAGTTTGCCCCTCCCGCCCTTTGGAAGGCCGCGTTGGGGGCGACGGAAACTTGGATGGAACTACTCGACTAGAGCCCGTCTTCGCTCCGACCGTGGCGCCATCATCGGTTGCCGCGCAATCGCACGCTGCGGAGTCACTTTTGTCCTGATTACTTCCGCTTTCGGCAGCATGGCGGACATGGCCGGAAAATACAGCTGGCTCGACCCGGTCGCGAATGACCCACACCGGGCATCGACGACCAAAGCCGGCAACCGGCACACCTGCGGGCTCCGGAAACTTTGGGGTGGTCTGGGAGTTATGAATTAGGTGGTATTGCGCGATTTCGCTTTCGGCTCAACACATATGCCGTCTGTCGTTGCAAACGGCGGCATTGCTGGAGGCTCTCATGAGTATCAAGCGAATCCTGGTTCCACTTCCCGGCTCAGCCGGTCTCACCGGTCAAATTGAAACGGCCCTGTCTGCCGCGAAGGCGCTGGGGGCTCACGTCCAGGCACTATTCATCAGTGAGCCGCCGCCGGTCACGCGTGGCGGCCTAACGGTCACCGAAATGGCACGAACGGTGACCGTCCCGGTAAACTGGCACGCCGAGGAACGGGAGAGAACTGCGCGGGAAGCGCGTGAGGTTTTCGCGCAGGCCTGCGCGGGAGCCGGCGTCCCGATGCTATCGGCGAGCGACGAGCCCCGCAGCCCGCTCGAAGCATCCTGGCGCGAAGCCGAGGGATCGTATGTGGAAATCGCGGTGCAACGGGCCGCTGCCTTCGACCTAATGGTCGCCGCAAGCGCCACCGTGATGGAATCGCTCATGGCCATTGCCGAGCAATCGCTGCTGCAGACCCGTCGCCCCGTGCTGTTGGCACCGGCTCGCCTGCAGAGTGATCTGACCGACAGCGTGATGATCGCCTGGGACGAGAGCCCGGAATGCTGGCACGCGGTCTCGGCTGCCATACCGTTCATGCAACTCGCCAATTCAGTGCGGGTCATAAGCGTTGATCGGGACGCCAGCAATCGCCAAGTCTCGCAGGCGGAGGTGCTTGCCTATTTGCGCTGTCATGGCATCGGTGCGACCGCGCAGGTGATTGCACCGGAATTGCGCTCGGTGGGCGATACGCTGCTCGCGGCGGAGGCAGAGCATGAAGCCGGCCTGCTGATCATGGGCGCCTATTCCCATAGCCGCCTGCGCGAGATGCTTCTGGGCGGGGCCACGCGCCACATCCTTAAGAACGCTTCGGCACGCCCCGTTCTCTTGGCGCATTAGCCCTCGTCAGAGCGCTATCCCAGCTCAGGTTGCCGCCGACGCCAAACGCTATGGCGGGCTTGCTCACTCGCCGAAGACGGGTTGGAGGGAGGCGTGCGATTAACGCACCGACGCTGCCAAACGCATCATAGGCGAGATGTTAGCGATCCATCACTACATGGCGCTCGCGGGCTTCGCGATTTCTCTCGATTATTGCGATCATCGCTGGAGGGTCCGATTCTCCTTCTTTGATCGCGGCTGTGTTCCAGTCCGTGTCGTAACACCGGGTCAGGCTTGTCCCTGCCGTGACGCCGCTGTCTACCCAACGAACACTAACCGCAAGGCCAACTTCCTCTGAACCGGCTTGGGTAGCGCCCAATACAGCAGTAGCAGCCACGATCAAGCTCGAAACGTAGCTCATGATCCGTTCCAACTTGTGACTGTTTATTCTAACAGGATGCCTGGGCAGAGGTTCCGGCTTGCCGTCCGATCAACGGCGTCGCCGGATGATTGGCCTTCTTCCTCCGCTTCGACGCCGCTAAAGCCGCGCTCGGGCCGTCCTTCGCGTAGACAGCTTAGCCAGATACCGATACTGGCGATCAGTGCGGTCACGATAAAGCAGACCGCGCATCGAAATTGCTATCAAGCCCTGCGCTTAACTGGTTTCTTATGCGAAGTGAGGTTCTGCAAATACATAAGGCCGTCAACCGTGAGCTTGTCGGCATTGTGCTCTCCGTGCTCAGCAAGCGATGCGATGTACGCTCTAAGTAACGCCCGGCGATTGCTGTTCTCGGCAATGCCGTGATCGAGAGCGGAGAAGATGCCCCATACTCGGTTGGTCACCCGTTCGACTGTAGCCTCATGCACCATGAGGGATCCCCTTTGGGGGACTAAACAACTGAAAAGTCATTTGTTCCAAGTGAAGACTAGCGCGGGGAACTATCTAAGCCGCATAATGTTTTTGCTTAGAGTGGAGGCTCCCTCATGAGTAACGAGCGGAATGGCCACCGTACCGCCGTCATACTTTTCGCCGTCACGATGATAATCGCAATATTCGCGGCATTCGTCACCACGCTTGAACGGGTCGACACAAGGACGGCTAACAACGAGACCCCGCCTGGTACGACGGGCCTCGCTAAGCCACACCCGCCACTGGACCGCGCACCAGGCCAGCCGGTGTTAGGCAACCGAGCGGCCACATATCCTGCCGGCCGGTGAACCCTGGGGTAAAATCCCCCAAGGGGCACATCCGAGGAGGAACAACATGACCCCACACATCCCCGAGGACCTTTCCACTGGCTTGATCGGCGGGCGTCCCTTCGTGATCATGGGCAACATGGTGCCGCCCCGAGATCCTGATGAAGATGAAGATGACGACGAAGAGGAAGAGGAAGAGGAAGAGGAAGAGGAAGAGGTGGACCGCGCCGACGACCCGCCGGTCGTGCGCGAGCCGGACGAAGCGTGAGCAGGACACTTCTAGACTATGTTTTTCATAGCCTGAGTTTCGGAGAGTGTGATCCGCAGCGGACATGCGGTCGCGCTACCGCGTCCGGTGGCTTCCAAGGTCCCTACGAAATCCCGGGAGCAGGCGAGGCGGTTTCGGCAGGATCAACCTCTCGGCGTTCATTGGTGCAGGAGACGAGCATGACCCTCATATGGCTCGGTGTGCTCCTAGTTTTCGGCGGGGTGCTGCAGATGGTCTTTCAGCCCATCTGGCGAGGCCGACTAAGTGCTAGAAGGCGACTTCGCTCCGGGCGACCCTCCGACACCCTGGAACCTGAAAGACCGGCTAGCGGCTTTGGGATCAAGTCGAATTGGCCCGGTCTCGTTATGCTCGTGCTTGGCTCCGCTCTTCTGCTGGCCGCGGCTGCCTCCTGAATTTGAGACTTACTTTCGTCAATGGGCTCGGGCTCGCTCAGGCTTTTCGGTTCTCGAAGGAATGTCTCTTCCTGGCGGCGTCATTTCCGGCACGCGGCAGAACTGCGCAGGCCTCGCGCGATGATGTCGCAGCCATGATCGCATCCGGGTGGGCCAATCGGACGGCCTCATTGACGGCCGCGCGGTCACGCCGTTGTTCAGTCGGCAACTGCATCACGGCCTCGTGGACCTGGGCCGGGATCGTCAATGTGCTATCAGCCGGTTTCAGAGCCCATTCCCACAACGATCGAATGCGTCTTGCTGGCTCATGCGAACGCGTCCTTTACCCGATGCATAGCCGGGTGGGCGCGGTTCTTGACCTTGACCCAGCTTGGCGATCGGCCGGCGCGATAAGTGCTTTCTAAGCGCTTGGACACCATGCGCCCGATGCCGAGATTGCAGGCCGCGCGGAACCGATCGGGCCCAATCTCGCCCTGTTCGAACTCACTGACGAAGATACCCTCCGGCCGGCGCGCCAGCAGTCGGGCGAGGTTGGTCTTGCGCAGGCTCAGTGGCAGCTTGCGTAGGTCTTCACCCCCGAGGGCCAGAATGTCGAAGGCGTAAAGCTGCACGTCACCGTCATGCCGAGGCGAATGCAGGCCGTTGAAGTCTGAGATGCCGTCATGGAGGATAGGGCAGCGGATTTGCGAATTTTAGGAACAATCGAGCCAACCGAATTTTATGAATTTGGTGTCAGATGACACCTGACACCGGGACGACGACTTGCCGGCCTCGGTCCCCTCTGTTTTGAAGCCATCTGGTCCGAGGCGTCGAGCGCAACAAACAATATGCTTGCTTATGTCGGACGCCGGACAGCAACTAAATATGAACTTCGTAATTTATTAAGGATGAAAGTCGGGAGGGACCGTGGTCATCGAGCGCCGCCGCATCAAGACTTCCCTTGAGGAGCGACTTGCGAACCGGATTGCGAACCGGGCCAAGCGCCTGCGAAAGCAAACCAAGACCATGCCTCCCGGTGCCGAGCGCGATGATCTAATCCGCCGCGCCAGCCAGAACGAGACTGCCGCGAATCTCAACGCGTGGCTAACATCTCCGGGTCTTGCGTCGCCCAAATGAACGTATATCGCGCAGACCTAGTCGGGAAAAATGGACACATCGCTAGTAGCAGAGCGTTCGTGTGCGCTAACGATGATCATGCTATCGTATGGGCAAAGCAGCTGGCGGGGGGCGATGGTGTTGAGCTTTGGTGCGGAAACCGTTTCGTGTTCCGTTTGAACGCGGCAGGCAAGTCGGACTCCCACGAAGTGAGAGACGGGCGAATGGTACCGAAGAGCGCTCGCCGTCCGTGATTGCTGGGTTTTCGTAGGAACGCCTGACTGCGCCGCCAATTATGTCGACGAGCCAGTTTTCTAGCAGGTAGGCTGGCTCCGCGGCCCTGTCGGCTTCTCCTCGATCCAAAGCCCGTGGGGCCGTTTGTCGCAGGAGTGGCACCATTCAACAGATGGCTGCATTAACAATGTGTCTTTCCCCCCCAGAAAGACGCACCCGGAAAGCCCGGCCTCAGCTTGTCGCCCAAGCTGGGGCCGTTTCGTGTTTTGGCGGGGCGGATCCGCCGGCACCTTTATTTCGAAGGTGCGCTGCAAGCGTCAGAGCATCGAGGGGATTTGGAGACACCGCCAAGGGCCGAAGGCTGGCGCCAACAAATTACATCACTCAGGTTTGGCGCCAAAGATGATCCTGGGTATTTTCCCATTTCTTTCGTGCAGCCTTAATGCTTTGAAAGGGACAGCCTAATTTACGAGCGCGCTCCGTCACCGAGGCTTTATGACGCTTGAGCGCTGCAGAAACTCGTATAGCGCTGGCTCCTTTAGCAACGAAGGATCGGATGAGTTCGTCTTCTTCTGGTGTCCATCGCCGATTGAGGGGTCGCATCTGTCGTAAGTTCCGTCTCTTATAGGAGCAAACTTCCGAGCTCCCTAACGTCGTCTTGATTATTTTGTTCCCTAGACACGGCCGGTCACTCCCTCCAAACCTCTCGTTCACCCAGGTAGGTCAGGAACGGCACATTATCCCGTAGTTCAACCAAGCGCAGATCAATCAACCGCTGCAAATGGAGCGGATCGACTGGCGTGATCGTAAAGCGCTTTGCGGCGATATCCTTGAGCGTCCATCTCAGATCTATAGCTTCCAAGCCGAATTGAGCTAGAGGGTCGTCACTATCTTGCATCAAAAGCTTCCATTACGCGGGTCATTGCCGGATGATTTCGGATTTTTGACCTTAACCCAGTTCGCCGAGCGGCCAGCAGTGTACCAGCGCTCGCGATGCTTCGACACCAATCCCTCAAGCCCGAACTCGCAAGCCTTGCGGAACAGGTCCGGACCGATCTCGCCCTGCTCGAAATCGCTGATAAAAATACCCTCCGGCCGCCGCGCCAATAGCCTGGCAAGGTTGGTCTTGCGCATCGATAGCGGCAGCCTGCGCAGGTCTTCGCCGTCGACCATCAGCGCGTCGAAGGCGTAGAGCTGAACTTCCGTGTCGAACTGCCGGCTGAATGCAGTCCGTCGAAATCGCTGATGCCGTCGACGCCGAGCAGCACCGCCTCGCCATCGATCACGAACGAGCTCGCGCGGTTCTTCAGCGCCGCCTCGACGATCAGCGGATAGCGGTCGGTCCAGTCATGGCCGTTGCGGGTGAACAGCCGCACGCGTTTGCCCTCGCGCTGAACGATCAGGCGGTAGCCGTCGTGCTTGATCTCGTGGATCCAATCGGGACCGGCCGGGACCGCGGTTCCGCGGGTCGGGATGCAAGGTTCAAAAGGGCGTTTGGGCATGGGTTTTAGATAGGAAATGGCCGCAAAATTGCGAATCTTAGGAACAATCGGCCAACCGAATTTTATGAATTTGGTGTCGTGCCGTGACACCGCAACTCTGGAGAAACTTGCCGGTCTCAGTTGATCCCCGTGCTGAGCCGGCTTTTTTCAGTGCCGCCAGCCGTCCTTGTCGACCTCGGTCTTGAAGCCGCCCGGCAGCCGCGGCGCTTTCCAGTCGCAGGTCGACGTTGCAGGCCGGGCAGGGCGCGCCGGCCGCGCCGCAAGTGCAGGCGCGCGGGCCCTCCCAAGGCCTGCCTGGATGTTCTTCGCAGACCCAGCCGCAGTCGCCTGCACACGAGGCGAGCATTGGGCGGTCATACCAGGCGCAGCGGCAGCGAGAGCTGGGATCGATCGATAGCGTCATGTCGATCGACGAAGTCCTGCAGCGCCGATGGCACATCGCGCATGTTGCAGGTCGCATCGTTTGCGGATCTCGATGGCCGCATCGGCGGACACGTCTCGCGCCCAACCCTCCGCTGGATTCAGGGCGATCACGCCGATCGGGTTCTTGTACTCGCCGGCAAGAAGGTCGGTGATCACCGTTTCCCAATCCGTCGTTCCGTAATCCGCTTCCCGCCAAACCCGGCCGAGACTGCCAAAATCGTCGATCACCAGATAGACATCCTGATCATCGCCTCGCGGCACGATCGAGGGCGTCCAATTGGACTTACGCATTACGCAAACTCCAACGCTACACGAACGCCGACTTAAGCCCAGTCAGGGTGATTTCGTTCCTGGCACCGGGGAACCCTAGACGGCGGTAATCCGTTCCCGGTAAGGCCCGCAATCGGTGCGGCAGATATGGGAGCGACGGGAATGGCGGTCAATAAGCCGGTCGGAGACAATGCACGCAGGGGCGTGCTGAAAAGCTTAGGAACCATCCGATACGCAAGATCCATGGAGTTGCATCGTGCGTTCAATCACGGTGTCACCGCCCGGCATTGCTTCCCCGTCACCCAGCTGAGGCCGGTCGTTTTCGCACGTAGGGAGAAACCTCGTTGGACAGGCGAAACAGATCCGCGCCAGACTGCGTGAATTTCACGTAGGTGCCGGACTCTCATGCATCACCAGCCAGCCGCGCGCGATCGCGAGATTTAGCCCAGCCTTGTACTCCGCTGGCGTGGCCTTTAGTTCAAACAGCATCGGGCCGTTGATCAGCTCGATGTGGATGCGCCCGTCCTGGACGGCTTCGACCGAATTTGCGATTTCGAGCAGCTTACGGGCTGCAGCCTCGGGGTCGGCGTAAGGGCGGTTGGCTGCGAATTTCATGATCAGTCCGGTTGCGAAGTGGCCCACGCGGGGGCGGCGTCTGGTACTGGCCGATACTGTTGCAAAAGTCGAAAGCTGCAACGGTCTGAATTTTTGGCGAGAACTTGAAGCGCGCCGAGATCGATTGTGTAGCCTCAGGCGCGCTACCAAAGTCACCGATGAGTTTAGCGTGAGGCGATGAGGTCCCTCAGGACCTTACCCCCGCCGACGGCCCGCAGAATTTTTGACCACCTGTGCAAGACGACTTTTGCAACAGTATCGGCCCCTTTCCATCCCGCCAAAATGCGAGTGGTCCCTTTTGATTTTGTGGTCCCCTTTGAGGCTTCCCGGCTCGGGGCCTTGCGCCTAGGTGCTGAGCGCGTTAGAGATTTTGACTCTATTATGTCAACAAATTTCTGAAAGGTGCATTCCTTTGAAAAAACGAGATTGGATTGCTGCGGTCGGAATAATATTATCCGGCCTTTCGTTGTCGCCCAGCGCGCGCGCCAATTTGGTGATCAACATCAGCCAAGTAGGGTCGGACGTTGTAGCCATTGGTTCTGGCACATTAAACACTAGCAATCTCGCTGGGGGTGGGTTCATCGGAACAGATTTTATAGAGGCCGACACTGCTCAGATTACCTTTGGTAGCATAGGTAGTGGCGACATATACTTAATAAGCGGTCCAGCGAATTTCGGTACGGGATCATTTGTTGCGGCTTCATCCGGTTCAGGAGATTTGTTTGGCCTGATAGGTTTCGGCGACCTTTTGGTCCCACGAGGATATATTTCCGGGGCACTCCTAAGCGGGACCGATACTTTTGATAATGCAACGATTAGCAGCCTCGGCCTCACGCCCGGAACCTACGTTTATACGTTAGCTAGAGGTGAACCGGATAGCGTTACGGTGCAAATCGGCGTCTCGGCCGTCCCCGAACCCTCCACATGGGCGATGATGATCCTTGGCTTCGCTGGCGTGGGCTTCATGGCATATCGCCGGAAGTCAAAGCCAGAACTGATGACCGCCTGATCCACGATCATCTAATCTAAATTGAGAGGGGTGGCACCTGCGCGAGCCGCGGGGCCCATGGGACCGTGGCAGAGCCAGTAGCGCGGGGGCGCATTGGGAACATGGCGGATGAACTTGCGAAGTATGGCTGGGTGGTCCGGGTCTTCACCCGAATAGCGGGCGAGGTTCGGGAGCAGTGGTTTATGGTGGGTCTTCCTTATGAAGGGGCGGCTGAAGCCGCAATAAAGAACCACCCGAAGGCCTTCGCCGAGGCAATGGTTAAGGCTCAGCGGATTTTGGAAGACTCGGAAATCGAGGACTTCCGTTTGAAGCCCGGAGAGGCCCTTCAATATGCCTGAGAGGCGTTGTGCCTGGTGTTCAGTCCGCGCCTTCATTCATGAAGCCATCGGCCCACAGACGCGGGGCTTCGGCCGCGCTCACAGCGCTGCAGTAGGGGCGGTTTTCAGTCAGTTTCACTTGGTTTAATCCGGCTGTGCGACCGCCCAATCGAGGGCGGCCTGTTTCGTTGGAAAAGTCCCGATTGAGCGGGCGTAAGCCCTGACAGGATATTTCACCCAGTCGCTGCCATTCCAGAATGCCGCCTGGCGCAGGACATTTCCCGCTGCGTCACCGGCAATGATGCCATACCAGCCTGGACCGGCCGGCGGCACCTGAAAATCGCAGCGGTCGACTGTCATCTGAATCAACGCATGCCTCTCAGCCCACACCTTTGTTGAAGTTGATCACCTCGGTCCAGTCCGGCCGCGGATCGACCCAACCAACGCTGCCGCACTTCGTACATTTCAGGTGGGCGCAGATGTCGTGCCACGGCCATTCGGGAAGGCTATCGAGCGAAATTCGGGCGTTGTGCCAGCACCGTGGGCGTGGATCGCCAACGGGAGGCCCAACGCAGTAGACTAGGATGGTCTTAAAGCCATCTGCCCGTGCGGTCGACGGGCTTCCGCTCGTCAATAGTGCAGTCGAGGAATTGGTTTGCGGCGCCAGGGCATGCGCAACGAAGCTTTTTCACGCTCGCGGCGCAAATTATCAATCCCTTGGGGTAGGGACTGCCCTTGAGCCACCGGCGGTCGCGGGTGTGGAGAAGTCAGCACACGAACCGCTTCGCATATCCGGAGGCCGCCGGCGGGGGCCCGTTCAGTGAGCCTATTGCTTCGAATCGCCTTGCGAGTATCCTCCGTTTATTGCAACCGCGAACACATATAGTCGCCTCCGAGAGAAAACGCATGGCAATAAGCCCGGAAGATCTAGCAATCGCTCAAAAGCTGTCTGAGATCTTCATGCCATACGCCTCGCAGCGAAAGGAGAAATTTGTTGTCGCCGGTGGTAGGTTTTCGCACTACACGTCTGCTGCAGCGGCGCTTAGCATCATTAAATCCAAATCGATATGGATGAGAAACACCACGTGCATGGCGGATTACAGCGAGGTCCAGCACGGCATTGCGAAGCTGAGGGGCGAGGATAATCTGAAGTTGTTGTTGCGCTGGCTGGATGAGAACGTTGCGGGGGCCGGCGGGGAAGCGATAAAGTTGTTCGATGGTTGGTGGCGTGACACTCAGTTCGGGACGTTTATTTCCTCGATTTCAGAGCATGACACCGATGAAGATACGCACGGCCGCCTTTCGATGTGGCGGGCCTTTGGCGGAAGTTCGACGGCGCGAGTGGCGTTCGTTCTTAAAATTCCCGCTACCAGCCCTTTAGTCGGGCAACTTTTAAATATTTTCATTTCGCCGGTCGCTTACTTCACGAACGAACAATTGTCGGCTGAGATAAATGCTGTGATTGAAAATGCGAAAAAGAACGTCGCATTGCTCAACAGCACGGACCGACAGCGACTGATAAGCACGATTTTCTACATGTTACTGAGTGGCACAGTTTGCCTCAAACATGAGGGATTTCACGAAGAGCGAGAGTGGCGAGTTGTCCACAACCCGAAGCGATTGCCCTCGCAGCTCATGACTTCCAGCATCGAGACGATCGGCGGCGTCCCCCAACTTGTCTACAAAATCCCGATCGGAGGTGGACCGCCCGATGACCTGAACGACATCAGCCTTGCCAACATGTTGAATCGTATCGTCATCGGTCCAAGTGCATATCCATGGGCCATGTATGAGGCTTTTGTCTCGGCGCTAACTTCAGCCGGCGTCGATGACGCTTCGTCTAAGGTATTCGTTTCTGGCATTCCGCTGCGGAGCTAGGTGTCAGCAAACGCCCTTATTGAAATTGACGACTTCGGTCCAATCGACCCTGGCGCCCAACGAACGTCGGCGCGGCAAACGGGCTTTCCAAAATACCCCGCCTCACACAGCACCCAGCGCCCGCTGCGCTTTCACCTGCTCGAAGGTTTGGCCAGTGGCCGCGAGCGTCGCGGTCTGCCCGGTGAAGGTCTGCCAGCGCAGCACCGCGACATCGACGTGGGCCGGATCAATCTCCAACGCCAAGCAGCGCCGCCCGATCATTTCGGCGGCAATGATCGAGGTGCCGCTGCCGCTGAACGGCTCATAAACCGCGTCACCGCGGCGCGAGTTGGTTTCCATCGGGCGACGCATGCAATCGATGGGCTTCTGCGTCGAGTGCCCTGTCTCGGACGCCATCGGCTTCGGGATGTCCCACACTGTACTTTCGGTGCGGCTATCGTTCCAATGCCCGCGCTTGCCTTTGCGGACGGCATACCAGCAGCACTCATGCTGCCAATGATAGTCGCCACGCCCGATCACCAGCCGACCCTTGTTCCAGACGATCTGGCTGCGGATCACGAAACCTACCTGCTCAAGACTTTCCGCCTGATCGATGCAGCGCAGCCCGCCGTGCCAAACATAGGCGACATCACCGGGAAACAGCTTCCATGCCGGAGCCCAGCTTGCGTTGTCATCGTTCGACACCTTGCCAAACGCCTTTGCGCCCAGCTTGACGGTCGATCCGGCCCACCGATTTGCGTTCGACCGCCACTCGGGATCGTACTCAACCCCATACGGGGGATCGGTCACCATCAGATGAGGCTTCTCGCCACCCAATGCCGTCAGAACATCTGCCTCTGCGGTCGCGTCGCCGCAAAGCAATCGGTGCCCACCGAGCACCCATTGATCGCCCGCGATCGTGACTGCCTCGGTGGGCAGCGGCGGCACTTCCCATAACGCCCTCAACGAGTACGTGTCATGAGCGATAATACTTTCGAACGAAAGGTGCTAACGCGAGCCGAGCGCGAAGCTTGCAAAGTCTTTAGGCAAACGAGCGGCGCTGAGGCGATGACGGAATATGCGCAAGAGCAAGAGGCCTTCAAAAAGAATCGGGAACGATTGAAAGCGCTACGAATAGCTCGCGGCGCCGAGAATCATCGTCGCAAATAGACGTCCTCAACCAAGGGCGTTTTCAGCGCGTCGGGTGTGTTACCGAACGCTTTTTTGGTGGCATTCCTCGCATCGCCAATGGCTTTCTGCGCATCGCCCTTCACTTCCTGCGCTGCGCCTTTGTCCGACCCGACAGCATTGCCGATGCCGTGCTTGGCCTTGCCGATTGTTTCGTTCGCTACGCCGACCGCCTTGTCTGATGTTCGGCTCATGCTTTCGTGCTCCGTCTTGAGGGTGAAGCAGGATTAAGCGGAGCGCGGCACTTTCGTTCCTAGCGATGAGCTCGCGGGTAAGCCGAGCGTTGTGCTGTGTATGTTTGAGTGCGCGACGGCATTGTGCCTGAGGCTTTCATTATAAAGCGGGGCTCGCAGTAACCACCGCCTCAATCGTCAATGACGGCATCCCCTTTTCGTCGATCATGGCCCAGCGCCCTCAGGAGGCTTGTTCGCGTGTCGCGGCAACGTCCGACGGGTGATCCGAGCTCGGCGCTGGCGACGCTGCATTCATAGGGACGCGAAGAGAGATGCCAAGCTTCGACGCTTGGGCAACTCTTGCGCCCCTTGTTCTGCCAAGGAACTTCGCAATTTGGGCGACCGGCCGCTTTGTAGCAAATTCCTTCAGCGCTTCATTGTCCGAGGCGGACCAGCGCATAGATGTCCTGTATGCCATGTTCGCCGCCTCCCTAGGTTGGCTACGCTAAAAAAAGCCTCCTCTTGGCTAAGGTTCCAATAGGATACCACCGCTCTGAACATTTGCCCGGCGTCGGCGGAATTACAAATCGACGCGTCGAGCGCAACAAAAAATATGCGCCGGACAGCAACTAAATACCAGATTCGTAATTTATTTGAAGGATGAAAGTCGGGGAGGGCTCGTGGTCATGGAGCGCCGTCGCATCAAGTACAAGGCTTCCCTTGAGGAGCTGCTTGCGAACGAGGCCAAGCGCCTGCGAAAGCAAGCCAAGACCATGCTTTCCGGTGCCGAGCGCGATGATCTAATCCGCCGCGCCCGCCAAAACGAGACGGCCGCGGATCGCAACGCGTGGCTAACATCTCTAGGTCTTGTGTCGCCCAAATGAACGAATATCGCGCGGACCTAGTCGGGAAAAATGGACACATCGCTAATAGCAGAGCGTTCGTGTGCACTAACGATGATCATGCTATCGTATGGGCAAAGCAGCTGGCGGGGGACGATGGCGTTGAGCTTTGGAGCGGAAATCGTTTCGTGTTTCGCTTGAACGCGGCGGGCAAGTCGGACTCCCACGAACTGAGAGATGGGCGAATGGTACCGAAGAGCGCTCGCCGTCCTTGATTGACTGAGTTTTCTTAGGAGCGTCTGACCGCGCCGCTCCGAGCAGGTAGGCTGGCTCGTGCGGCCCTGTCGGCTTCTCCTCGATCTAAAGCCGATGGGTCCGTTTGTCGCAGGCATGGCACCAATTGGCGACCTGGCGCATTGACCTCATGTCTTTTCCCCAGAAGACGAACCGAGAAAACGGCCCCAGCTTGTCGCCCAAGCGGGGCCGTTTTTGGTTAGAAACTTTCCAGGACGCGCGTCATCGCTGGGTGTCTGGGATTTTTCACCTTGACCCAATTCAGCGATCGGCCTGGCCGGTAAGCGCGCTCGCGATGCTTCGACACCAGTCCCTCAAGTCCGAATTCGCAGGCCTTGCGGAACAGATTCGGCCCGATCTCACCCTGCTCGAAATCGCTGATGAAGATGCCTTCTATCGGTCGGCGCGCCAGCAGCCGCGCCAGATTGGCCTTGCGCATCGATAGCGGCAGACTGCGGAGGTCTTCTCCGTCGAGCATCAGGGCATCGAAGGCGTAGAGCTGCACCTCGTCATCGTGCTTGCGAGAATGCAGCCCGTCGAAATCGCTCACGCCGTCGACGCCGAGCAGCACCGCCTCGCCATCGATCACAAATGAGCTTGCGCGGTTGCGTAGCGCCGCTTCGACGATCAGCGGATACCGGCCCGTCCAGTCGTGGCCGTTGCGGGTGAACAGCCGCACGCGCTTGCCCTCGCGCTGGACGATCAGGCGGTAACCATCGTGCTTGATCTCGTGGATCCAGTCCTGACCGGCCGGTACCGCGGTGCTGCGGGTCGGGATGCAGGTCCAGATTGCACACGATGCTGGCGTATCGGTGATTGCGCCGCCAGGCCCAATCGTCAATGCCAACGACCCTAAGCGGGTCAGACGGCGGACGGCTACGGCGTCGGACCACGCGCAGCAGCGTATCCTTACTCACTGGCAACATCAGCCTTTTTGCAAAGCCTGCCGCCGGTCGTCCGCCAAGCGCCAGACCGAGGTGATGGACGATAAAGTCCAGTCTCGCCGGCGCCCGCGCGAAACGGACGTTCGGCTTAATGGACCGTCAAAAATTCGGCCGGGAGGCTAGGAGGCCTCCCTTGCATCACAGCGACAGTTTGCGGACGTCGAGCACGCGCGACGTTGCCATGACGGTAATTTCGAAATGATCTGTCTGTACGATATGCATAATGTTCCGCGGGCGGTGCGCGACCACGTTGACGCCGCCGCGGCGTCGTAGGCTGTCATAGAGCACTCCCGCGCCATCTGACGTGCGAACCTCCTTGCCAAGCTTTTGCGAGGCGTCATAGCGGTCGCTTGCGTAGACGTCAGGACGTATCGTCTGCTCGCCTCTGATTTCGAGATAGTCGCCTAACAGGGTTGCGGCATATGCCCGATAGGTCCGGGTCATCGTGGCTACATTGCGCGCGACCGTCTCGCGCCGAAGGTGGTGACCGACTTCAGCAGCCGCAGTCCGGATATCGTCGGCCGCGTACCAGGCGCCGAGCTCGGGACCGTTGAATCGCATCCCACCGGGAGCGACGTGCAGGAAAGCTGCCATGACGATGCTGGCATTGGTGGTGCCATAGACCCATTCTGCCTGCGTAGCCGAGCGATGCGGTCAGCGACAAGCCGATCGTTGGTCCAGCCGACCAACTCCATGACGGCCGCAAGATCGGCCGTGGTCGCGACCGTATCGAACAGCCCGAGGGGCGGAAATTGCGACGGGATCAGGCGATGAGCAGGCCGTGGTGCGAGTGCTAAAGCGCAAGTCACCGAAAGACAATTTCCGTATCGTCGTAAGGCTTGAACGTCTCGTCAATGGTGTTCGGCTGCATGTAGAGGCCGCCGCGCGCGCCATCGAGGAAACGGCGCACCGAGAGCAAGCCATCCTGGGAGCCGCTGGTCAGCAGGTCGAGCGGCGGTAGCCCGCCGAACACGACAGCGCTGTGCGGCGCTCGCAGCCATTCGACGCCAAGCTGCTCGGTTGGAAATAGAATCCCGAGACCCTGATGGATCCCCAGTACCGCCGAGATGCGCGTGAGGACATCGACGTCGAGGGTGAAAGCGCCATGCTCGCGAGCTTGCTTGCACCAACTGTGGTAGGTGGATCGAGAGGGATAACCGAGGATCAGGAGTCGCTGCTCTTCCGTCAACCCCCATAGATCCGCAATGGTGAGGAAGGTGCGCAAAGCAGGAGCGCTGAGACGCCTACGATTGGCCGGTGCAAGGCGAGATTTGTCGAGGCGAGGAGGGCCCATTGCTGGTTCAGGCGATTGCGTTTTGAGACCGCTTTGCATGAGATCCTTTCGTCAAAACTAGACATAGTCCATATTTAGACAAAATGCAATCCCGGTGTAGTTATTCTAGCGGTTCGGACGCCGCTTCCGCCAGGCCACGCGCGAACGGTTAGCAGGCGCCTGCCGCAAGAGCGCGTTCGCGCGCATGGGGATCGGCGCGATCCTGCATCCAGCCGTGCTCCTCGCATTCGCGGATGGCGCCGGCTTCTTGCAACGCCGAGATCGCCCAGCCGCGCAGCGTCCGGAACGCGGGTCGTCTTTCCTTCGTTGTCAGCATCGAGATCTCTCCTGCGGGACCGAATCCTTCCGACCAGCCGTTCGTTCCGGCTGCTAGGTTGACGGAACAGGTGTCGTTCTCAAAGTGTCCGCACACGTTCTTTCGTGTCCGCACACGGCAGACTTGAATCTGAAACCGGAAGGTTATGAGCAGAAATCTCTATCGATTGAGCTGCAGGCTCGTCAAACCGTGCCGGGCAAAGTGCTGAACCCCTACAGGGCTGGGGAGGCGCCATCACACTTCGGAGGGCAGGGACCGAGGTCTCTCGAGTCCAGACATACTTGGCGCTGAGTCGAGTTTGGGTGGCATAAGTCCAAACTTATGTGGCGTCCAATATCATTGGTGGGCCCGGCAGGACTCGAACCTGCAACCAGACCGTTATGAGCGGCCAGTTCTAACCATTGTGCTACAGGCCGTGGCGAGCGGCCCTGCAAGGCGACCGGGGAAGCGCACAGTGTGCGAATCGAGGACTAGGGTCTGTACCTAAATAACGCCACGTGATTCTCTTGCCTGTGTGTTTTGATTCGGGGGCGAGAAGTGCGCGCGGGTTTGTTTTGGCTGAATGACAGGCAATGGGCGCGTATCGAGCCTCATCTGCCGACGGGACTGACGGGGCCGGATCGGGACGACGACCGGCGCATCATCAGCGGCATCATTCACATGCTGCAATCGGGTGCGCGATGGCGCGATTGTCCGCGTGAATACGGCCCTTACACAACCGTCTACAATCGCTTCAACCGCTGGGCCAAGCGCGGACGATGGTGCGCAATCTTTGAAGCGCTGGCCAAGCCCGGCAAAGATGCCGTCGCACTGTCGCTCGAACTCGACCTCGATCAAAGCTCACCGGTGTGCCTCCGGCGGAAAAGGGGGGAGCACAATCAGGCAATCGGCCGCTCGCGCGGAGGCCGCACGACAAAAATCCATGCGCTGAGCGATCCGCTCTGCCGGCCGGTCGTCCTGCATCTGACCCCAGGCCAGGATGCCGATATCGCGGCGGCGCCCGATGTTCTGGCGCTCGCGCCGCCCATGAGCGCGCTCCTCGCCGACAAAGGGTATGATGGCGACAACCTTCGCGGCGAAATCGTTCGTCGCGGCGCCAAGCCCGTCATCCCCAATAAATCCAACCGTGTCGTCATCCATCGCTTCAATAAACGCGCCTACAAAGGCCGAAATGTCATCGAACGCTGCTTTTGCAGGCTCAAGGACTTCCGGCGCATCGCCACCCGATATGACAAGCTCGCCCGGAATTTCTTGGCCGCTGTTCATCTCGCCGCTCTCGTCGCATATTGGCTCAATTAAGTCTGGACCCTAGAAAGGAGCACGACAATAAACTCGGACCAGCCAGGCTGTTCCGCATATTTAAAGTGATCAAGGTGAGAATTTGCCTGTTCAGAAATACGACCGTCGCCACGGACAAAAAGCTTTCCTCGCACCTGGCCGCCGTTTCGCCGCCCTGTCGGTTGCGGGCGGCAGCGACGCGGGGGTAGGTTCGACTTAAGCACGATCGCGCTCATGGCCTGGCAGATCGATCGGGTCCACGCCCGACCTCAAGCGTCCCTGGCGATCGGGTGAAATATTACACGCTTAAGCGTGTTTTACACGTTACAGCGTATGGCACCGCTTTCTCGTAAATGCATCATCCTGATGGATGAGCCGGCGAAATCCGATACACACGAAACGGCTACTTGCACGCAACCTGCGGCAGATTCGCCTTAAGAGGTCTTGGTCTCAGGACGACCTCGCCGACGAGGCAAAGGTGCGTCAGGCACTCGTCAGCGCGCTCGAGATCGCCACGGCCAATCCTACGCTCGAGACGTTAGACAGGATCGCGGCCGCTCTCGATTTGGACGTGGCCGATCTGTTGATTCCGCAGATCGCATCGAAACGAAAGGCCGCAAAATAGTTAGTGTCGGCGATCGGCGGTCGCCAGCGATCAAGCGCGATCCGCCGAAGCCGGGAACCGGCCGGTTCCCGGCTTCGGGAAAACTTCGGGGCTCTGATGCCCCTTATTGTCCCTTGTTTCCCTTTTGTTTCCTATTTGGTCACCAAGGGTTGTCGGCGGCCTGACCCGCTAAGCCATTGCTTGCAAACCCTTTATTTGAGCCGCTGGGCACGCTGTGTGCCACCTCGCGCTGCCACCCAGTTTACAGCTGGGCCCTCCAAACCACAATGCAAGAAGTCCCTGCGATGCAGGGACTTCTTGCATTGTGGGGGCGACTTCGGGGATTCTTCGGGACCCTGGCGGCGGCGGATTCGGGAACCGGTGCGTTCCCGGCCCGGCGAGGTTCAAACCGCCCGCGCGTGACGCGGGCGCGCCCGCCAAACGAGTCCTCGAGGAGTGCGCATGTCCGACGGGAAACCCTCCACCGAAGCGCGCGCGTATGAAGCGGCCGACGCGCTCCTGCTCGAGTTCGGTTCGCTCGACGCCGTCACGCTCGCCGAGGTGGTCCGCCGCGTCGGCGGCCGCAAGCAGAACGTTGCGCGCGTCTTCAACCGCTGGCGCACCGATCGCGAGATGATGGCGGCGCGCCTGCCGCGAGCGGCGCTGCGCGCCGCGCATCGGCTCGCGCGCGATCTGCTGCTGATCCTGACGCTCGACGCCGCGCCCGCGCCGCCGGCGCGCCGCGCGGAGGTCGACAAGGAAATCGACGCGTCGGAGGCTCGTGCCGCGGCGGGCCCGGCGGAGTTGCGCCGATCGCCAGGTGGCGGCGCGAGGCGCGGCTCCGCACCCGCGACCCCCGTAGCCCGACCGACGCCGGCTGCCGCGGCCGGTTCCTTGGCACAGCGCGCGCCGCCTTCCGAGCGCGCCGAGCGCCGGACTTTCCTGGCGGGCTACGCGGAGCGCGTCGCGGCCCGGAACGCCAAAGAGGCGGTCAACCGCAAGCCGCCCGATGCGCCAAAGCGCAAACCAGCGCCAGCACCCTCGCCGCGGCCACGGCGCGCGCCGACGCCGCGGCGCTATGCGCGCGCGCCCGAGTTGCCCGCGGCGCAGGGGGCGCGCCGGGAGCGGATGCGCGCCTATGTGATGCACGGATTCTGGGAGCGCGAGGCCGCCGATCCGCCGGTCGTTCCCTCCGACTGGGAGAATGCGGCGAGGCCCAAGGTCGCGCGTGCGGCTGCGATCGAGCTTCGTGCCGCGCGTCGGCCGATGACCGCGAAGGCACTGGTCGACACAGGCCGAATGCCCTTAACAACCAACCGCCCTTACCGGCATCTGGCCGCCGCGCTGACCGGGTCGCAGATCGCGCCGGTGGCCGGGAGCGGCGGCCGCTACTGGTTCAGCTACGAGGCGCCACCGCGGCGGAAGTGGAGCTGGTCCAGCGACGACACCGACGCCAAGCTGGCGCGCGAGTTCGGCCGGCTGCTACGGGTGCGGCTCGTGGTGGCAATCGCGGTCTCCCCATCGCCGCTCGCCCGGCGCGACATCGCGGCGAGCCTCGAACCGGAGCTCGCCGATCTCAGTCCGGTGTGGCTCGACCAGTGCCTCAAGCGCGGCAAGAAGCAGGGCGCACTGGAGACGCGCGACGGCGGCTACGTGATGGCGCGGCCCCGCACGGCCGCGGGCAAGGCCGGCGGACGCGCGCGCGCCTCGCCCGCCGCTCGAGGCGCTCGGGTCTAGCGGGCGCGGCGGATGCGCGGTGCCGGCGGGCGCGACAGCACCTCGTGGAGCGCGTGCTCGCGGGTGCCCGGCGCCGCATCGGTGCCCCGGGCCGCGGCCTCGAACTCCGCCATCACGAGCTTGGCGCGGGCGCTGCGCCGGCGCAGGTGCGGATTGATGCTGGTCCCGGTGACGCCCAGATAGTCCTGCGTGGCCTTGAAATCGACGTGCCCGAGCAGGGCGCGGGCGGCTTCGATGTCCGAGCCTTCCTCCTGGTAGATGCGCCGGCCGGCCGTCCGCCGCAGGTCATGGAAGGTGATGTCGGCGATCCCAGCCCTGCCGCACGCTTCAATGAACCGGCGATAGATCAGGCGCCCCGTGACTTCGATCAGCTCGCCGGTCTTGCGCAATTGGCCCCGGTGCCAGTGGGTCCTGCGCGCGCGCAGCAGGAAGATGCGGTCGGACCTGACGCTTTCGCGCGCGTGCAACGCGCGGCGCGCATACAGGATCTGCATCACCCCCGGGGTGAGGTCGACCGTATGCATCCGCTCGTCTGCGCCTTCCGCCTTGAGCGGGAAGGTGACGGTGCATAGCCCCCAGTCGATGGCGCTCCAGGTCAGCCTGCTGCACTCGTCCTCGCGGATCCCGACATCGATCGCAAACAGCACGATGTCCTTGAGGTCAGGCTCCATCACCGCTTCGAGCCGCCACTGCTCCTCGAAGGAGAGCCAGCGGTGGCGCGGCCGCGCGATCTCGCGGTCGGTCTCCGTCCGGTGACGCCGGCGCGCCCATCGGTACGGGGGATTGATGCCGACCCAGTTCAGCACGCGGCCGAGCAGGTCGGTGTAGCCGTTGATGGTCTTTGGGCGGTATGCGCCCGCAACCTTCAGGGGCCGGCCCCTGCCGCCGATGCCCGCCGGCCGTTCGCCCTGTCGCAACGCCGCGCGAATCCGGCGTTCGTCGTCGCGGGTGATCGCGCTGCACATTTTGTCTGGACCGACCATCTGCACGATGCGCGCGAGGTGTCCGTCCAACGCCTCGGACCTGCGCGTGGATTGGCCCTGCTGCTCCCAATAGCACTGCGCGGCCTCACCGAAGGTCATGTCGGGCAATTGCGTCGGCGGACGCTCGGCGCGCTCGGCCAGCACCGTCGCCTTCCATCGCTTCGCCTGCGCGCTCGCCGCGCGCTTGCTCGTGCTGCGAGACGACTTCCGGTAGGGCTTGCCGTCGACCTCGAACAAGACCTGCCAGAACCGGCTTCCCTTGTGCCGATAGACGTTCCTGGCCGCCATGGCATCCCCTCTTTCCCGGCCGACCACCAGCGATGCGCAGATTTAGGTATCTTTTCCAGTCAATCGCCTACGCTGATCGCGTCGGTCAGCCCGGCGCGCTCGACGCGCGACGTAGCCATCGAGAAAGCTGGCCTGGCTGCCGCGGTGCACGCGCGTGACGTTCGACTGGCCCGCGGGTTCCTGCCGGCGCCGCGCTCCGGCGTAGAAGTCCACGAGATCCTGCAGCGCAAATTCGCGGCGGACGCGGCACTTGCCGAAGCCCGTCTGCCGGAACCGAATGTTACCGCAGCGGACGTGCCTTCGCAAGGCTTTCGCGTTGATATTCAATAGCTTGCATGTTCTGGCAAAGCCGATCGTGGGCCGCCCTTCGAATTTTTCGCGGAGCGCTTGAACGAGATGCTCGTCGGTTCCTGGCACGGCCATGGACCTTCTCTCTCCCGCCGGAAATTGAGGCGTGGTCGGTGTTGCGTGGGAGGTGTAGCCGCTGTTTCGGTCAAGCCGCCGCCCGTCAGGCGAATCCTTCGGCTCGGCGCCGCAACCGCAAAGCGCGGCCCCCCGCAGTGCTTCGGCCCTCGCAGCTTCGGGTTTCATCAGGGGCCTCCTCGGGCGGCCGTCGCCGGCTTGACACCGTCTGCACGGGTTGCAAGGCGCGAGCTGGAGCCGCCGGCTTTCGCCGGCTCTCCCCCTGCCACGCCGGACCGTGCCATGCCATCGCCGGGCCACGCCCCGCCACTAATCCAAACACTCGAACTCGAAACCGACCAAATTTCGGCCGCCAATCTCCCAAGCCGCGCGCGACGCCGCTCGCAGCGAAGATGTCCGCAATCAATGGACGGCTTAAGAGGCTCGGCAGATAGGAGACCGTGAATTCGACATTCCACGTGTCGAAACGAGGCCTTGTCCGCATGGTTCGGGCGCTGCCGACCCGAACCGGCACGCGCAGGCGGAAGCGCTCCTGCTTCCACAACTCGTCGATGTCCTGCGGACCGTCGTAATAGAGCCGCGCCGGGCCATCTACCTCGATCCCGGCCGCGGCCTGTTTTCCTCGCCGCTGCATTCTGGCGCCGGCCAGGAAGGCGGCTTCGATGGCTTCGGCCGGCACGCAGGGCACGCCGCGATCGAGCCAAAGTCCGCCGAACCATTCGATCCTGGCGATTTCCTGATGGTCAGAAGCGGTCTTGAGACGCTTTCCCGTAATCCTGGCGAGGTCGCGCGCGATCGGATCCAAGGGGTCGCAGAGCCGGCCAGCATGCATGAGCAACGGACGGACGCCAATCAAGCGCAGGGACGCGAATTCGGTAACCATCGCTCTCTCCATGTCTGCGTTCAGGAATCCGGACCGGGTTGACGAGCGGACGGATCACATCTGCCCGCCTAGGCACTCGTAACAAGTATCGTCGCTGCCGCAACATCGCGGTCACCCCGAGGTGGCAGTCGGCGCAGAGCGTCGTCAGATCCTCGGGAAGCTCAGAACCAAGTCTTTCATAGGTGCGATGATGCACCTGCAGCGCCGCCTCGCTGCCGCCCGAATTGCAGATGCGACAGCGCATCCCGGAGACCTTCAGCTCCGCGAGACGCGCCGGGTTCGCGCGCCAGGCCGCACTCGAAATGTATCTGAGGTAATCCATGTGCTTCCACCGGTGTACATACCGAAGGCTACTATCCGATCATCGCGCACGGGGCCACGTCGGCTGGTCTTGAAGCAGGTTTTCGACGGCTTCACGCGACAGATACCGCGTCGCGGCCAGCGCCTCCGCGATTTTGCTGATCGCTTCTCGATGACGCAGCACGATCCGGCGCGCGTGCTTCTGCAGGCCCCTAAGGTGCCGATCGACTCGGCGGCGCAGGCCTTTATCTTCCCGCACGGCGTTCAGGGCGCCATGGTGATCCGAAGTGAATACGATCCTGTCGCCCAGGCCCGCAGAGGCATGCAGCGCTGCAATCAGCCGGGTAGCGTGGCCCAGATCGCTGTCTTCGTCGGTGCCAGAACCGACAGACGCCTCGTCGAAAAAAATCTGCTCGGCGGCACGGCCACACAGCAGGACCACGGTCCGTGCCTCGACGCTCGTTCGCGTCGGCAAGTCGGGCTCTTCCTCCTGCTCCAACATCGTGCGTGCCGCGGTGCCATGCTGGTTGTTGACCACGATGCCCCGAAGCTGGCCCGCCGACAAAACCAGGGTGGCGACCGCATGCGCAGCCTCATGGATACACACGCGACGTAGCTTCTGCGGCGGCATGCACTCGCTCGGCATCGCGGCGGCCCGGATGTCCTCGGCCTGAAGATCACGGCCGTTGCGCCGGGCGATGCGACGGGCATCGCGGCAGATGATCATCAGCTCGGCGCCCGTCGATCCCGCGAGCCGTCGACCTAGCTGCGAGGAGTTCGTCCGCCGGGAGATTGGGCGCATAGTGACGCAGGATGTTGATCGTGCCTTCGAGGTTTGGACGGCCAATCTCGATCGCCCGCTCGAGGCGGCCGGGGCGACGCAGAGCCGAATCGATGCGATCGATAAAGTTGGTCGCGCCACAGAAAATGATCCCGCCGCGCAGCGCACCGACGCCATCCAGTTTGACGAGGAAGTTGGAGCAAACCGGTAGCCACCAGTCGCGTCCCCTTTTTGACAACGCCGCCCGATTGGGAAGCGCGTCCAGTTCATCGAGAAAGGCGATGCAAGGGGCAGCGGCAGCTGCGCGGGAAAACATCGCGTTGGTGGCGTTGACGACGGCGCCCAAATCGCCGGCATTGTCGGCAAAAAGGTCCGCGATCGAAAACGCGATCAACGGAAGGCCGACGTGAGCGGCGACCATTCGGGCGAACAGCGATTTCCCGGTGCCGCTCTCGCCATGCAAGATAACCCCGCGTGAGACATCGGACCATTTGATCTGTCCGGCCCGATAGGCCGACATGTCTTCGGCGAGCGCGAGCGCCCATTGCCGTGCTTCACCGTATTCGACGGCGGTTTCGAGCAAGGGCAGGGGGAAATCATGGTCGGAGCCGAGCTGCCTTGCCGCAGCCCGGGTGATGCGATCGACGATTTGCTGCGGGCTCGAGCGTGGTCGGAACGCAGCGACAAGATCGGGAAGGTCCAAGCCGGCGCCGACCCGGCTGGGGATCCGAACGGCAACGCTCCTTCCGAATACGGCATCAATGGCATTGCGCAGGATTTTCGAGTTTGGCGCAGCTACGCGCAAGTTGATATCGGCCGCCGTGACGAGCGTCGCGGGCAGGACGTCAACCGCGGGCGCGATACCGAGCACGGGCCGGCCGGCATTCAACGCCAGCGCGACGCCCGCATTGCCTGCCGATGCTTTGTGTTCGAGCCGACTGGTTCCGTCGCGAGCGATCACATGCCAGCGCTTGTCAAGACGCTTTTCGAAGTAGGACTGCAGGGCACCGACCCAGGCCGGCGAAGGGGCAAGCAGGACGACTGCCACGGCGGATTTTGCTGCGAGACGTCGCCTCGCGGCTGGCGTCGCGGCGCCGTTGAACGAGGCATGCACGATCGCATCTTTTGCGGATCGTAGTCCCTGAGGCGGAGCGACCCTGGGGGGCACCGTGGCTTGCGTCTGAGCTGTGGTGTCGCGCCGAGGAATTCTCCTCTGCACTGCAACGGCACCCGCCCTGCGCCGGGACCGAGGACAGCTCTTCGACCCGAGGAGGTGGGTGCTGGCCATTGGCGCGAGTTTTTTGGGCTGAGCATGAGCCAGAACTCATTGCGGGTATATGCGGTGCTGCGGTCGTGGATTCCCACCGCCGAAGATTTCCTCAGATATCAATCGTGAAGTTCGGGTCGAAGCGAGAATTATCCCAAGTCCGATGTTTCGGCAGCCATGGTCCGTAACCTTTCGAATTCGAGACTACGCGTGTCTGGCCGATCAAAATGTCCTCAAATTCATGGGTATGACCGTAAACCCAGACGTCAGCGGGCCGTAGCGTACCACGACCGTCGTCCGGGGCCGGGGACATCAGCGCCGTCAGATCGCTCCGGTAAGCCGCCGTCAAAATCTCGTCGTCCGTTGGCGGGTCGGACAGGCGCAGCGGGGGTCCGAGATGCGGAGCATGATGCGAGACCAGGACCAGCGGCCCGGCCCGCGCCTTGCGCATCTCGGCCTCGAAGAATGCGCGGGATTCCCGATGGCGAGCGAGCGCGTGCATCGGCCGGAAGCGTTCCGCGTATCTTGGCGGTCCTGATCTTGCGGAAGTCATTCATTCTATCCGCCGCAACGGCCATCGCGCGGCGCTGATCGCCGAACAAATTGAAATCCGTCCAGGTCGTTGCGCCGGCAAATGTAACGTTGTCGATGCAGATCGTATCGTTCTGCAGCACGTGGACGTTCGTCCCTGCGGCGGCTTCCTTGGCCTTCTCGACGGTCCTGTCCACATCGACGCCGTAGAATTCATGGTTGCCGGCGACGTAGATGACGGTGCGATCCGGGATCCGCTCGCGCAGCCACCGCACCCCGCGTTCCATGCGGGGGATAAGGTCGCCGGCGATGACCAGGACGTCAAAGCTCGGGCGCGCATGTCCGGACCGCAGGTCCCAACCGCGGGTCTGTTCGACATGAATGTCAGCCATGATCCAGAGACGCATGTCGGTCATCGTTGGCAACTCTTGCGTGGTAACCGTGTCGTCGCCGTCGAACGTTCCGCAATCGAGGTCGGCCGCGGCGGCGATGAGGTGCGCAGTCGGCCGACAACGCGACGGTCCGGCGTGTGTCACCCGCAGCTTGGTAAGCCGAATCGTGCGTGCCGGATCGCGCGGCCGGCGTGACCCCCTCTACCGGGCCCGCACGATCGTCCTGGGCCTATGGCGGCGTCGTGAATGTTGAATTCCACGAGAGCTTCGCAGGCCAGCGCGCAAATCGCGGCCAGGACGTCGCAGCCAGGTCGGACCCGCTCCTCGATGTCGATGATCGACTGAGGTCCATCTTCGGCCAGGGCTGCCGAGATCCTGAGCCTGTCAGGGAGTGGCACACGATATCGTTCGTGCGACCAGACCAGACGTGCGTTGGAGAACGAGGGTTGACGCTTGATGTCGAGCGCGTCGCGTTCCAGCAGGCGAAGCCCCTCGCGGGCGAGCGCGTTCTGTAGTCGGGCAAGCTCGTCATCGCTACGCCGTGGTCGCGTTTCGCAAACCTCGAGCAGAAAAGTTCCGTCCATCCTGTCGAGGATCACCCTCATCGGAGGCGCCGCCGGACCATGTAGGTCCGCAGCCTGCCGATAGCGGATCGCGCGAACCGAAGGCTCAAGGCTCGCCTGCTGGAGCGCGTCGCGTAGCAGGGGATGGCGGACGGGAATCGCAACTTTGCATTTGGGGCCCGAGAAAACCGCGGTGCTCGCCGCGTTGCGGAGTTGGGTGCTGCGCATGACACGTTGTCCTGAACAGGTTGAGGGGAACGGCCGACACTGTTACGACGATGGTGATCGATTGACATGGATGCATTCCTCTCTTGAGAAGCCATCGAATGGTAGATCGAAGCATGAGGCGCTTCTGAGAAGCGGCTGCTTTCCGGCGCCTACGTCCGCGAACTCCGTCGTGATTGATCACGTCGAAGGTCTGATTCGAACGAGTGATGGGCTGTAGGATGCGCCTATTGCTACATCTGCAAGCTCTCTGTGGGCACGGTACAAAGATCGCAAACGGCACTGTGACACGTAATAACGTGTCAAATAATTGCGACCAAGATATGGCGGGCGAACCGCAGCCAAGCGGTTATCAGATGAGATGCGTCGGTCGATGGCCGAAACGGTCACTCGACGAGCGGCGCACATTCAACGTGGCTCGAACAGATCGGAAAAGCTCACCTGCAGCGCCACCGCGATCCGCAGGATCGAATTGAGCGTCGGGTTCGCTTCGCCGCGCTCAATTTGGCTGATGAGCGCCTGTCGCACTTCGGCGTCCTCGGCCAGGTCCCGCTGGGACATTTTCAAGGCGAGTCGCAACTCCCTGACCCGGCGGCCGAGCGTACCCCTGAGCTGGGCTCTGCCTCGTCCAAGTGGCTCAAATTCCGTCACGAGCTTTCCGGACTCCTCGGTTTGTCGCCCGCCACCGTTAGGAGGGTCTTATCTCCATCCCGTGCCTTGGCTCGCGTTTTCCGCGAAACCCGCTCGCGGAAACGTCAGGAAGGATTCGCGTCCGAGCCACGGCAGCGCCCCGCCGGCGCTGGTCACAATAATCTAATCCTTTGACGGGATTCCTTGAAGCCAACGATATGTTGACCTCTCGCGGATGATGGCGGTCGTGCCGTCTTACGAGGCGCTCTTGCGGGCGGTGAGCGACTGGCAGGAAGCCCCGGCCGCCAGGCCTTCTCGACGGCACGGCCTTGTTCGGGTCGCACCGGGGTTCGGGCGAGTCCTTGAAAGGAGTGGCTAGGGGCGGCACGCCCGTTGTTGAACGGAGTCTCGGGCGGCGTCGATCGACGTTCGCCAAGCTTCAGTAGATTTCCTTCAACGACAATTTCAAACGATCCGGTGAGGTCGGTTAAAGAACGAACGTCCCGTTCACTTGGCCGCGCCGCCTCGCGCCGTCGAGAACTGCCAGGGTGGCGGGATCTTTCCGGTCCGGATAGAAGGTCGTTTCCGCGAAAATCTCCTGCTGCGAAACGCTTCGAACAACGTCATGGACGACCGGAATTTTATGTCATCCGGCGATCCCAGGATGCCGGTGATCGTCTTTTCGCTCGCAGGCATGACGAGCCGCGTGCACTCGATCAGACGGGGTCCGAGCACGTCGTGGGCAAGGTACGCGACGGCCTCTGAACGGGAGCCGATCGCGAAGCGTCGCGCCATCGCGCTGAAGCCGAGACCCTTGATCTGGGGAAAGACGAACCACATCCAGCGGGTCTGTTTACGTCCGTGCGACAGCTCCTCGACGACCTGTCGATAGACCGGCGCCTGGGCCTCTACGAAGCGGCCGAGGTCGAACGAATCGTTCATGCGGATACTCCTTCCACAGCTCTAGAAACAGGCTTGTCGACCGGGCCGGACTCACCGTAACCAGTTGCCCAGATTGACGCCAACGACAACGGATTTCGAATGCCCGGCCGAACGATCGAACTGCCCAAATCCGGTTTTGCCATCGAGATCGACGGACGGCTCAAGGCCGAGTTCAGCACCAAGGAAGGCGCAGAACACGGTGCGATCGAATTGAAGCGCCGCTTTCCGATGCTCCGGATACGTATCTACGATGCCGGCACCCAATCGAGACATGATTTGCCGGCTTAGTCCGACATTCGGGTTCAGGATTGAGCCGACGCCGGCATCGCTATCCTCGTGTCAGAGCACGGCAACCTCGGCCAACTAGCCGCTCACCGCACCAAAGCTCAACCTGGCGCGAGCGCGGCACCTAGGCAGCGGCGCCGGGCCGCTGGCGTCGACGCCCGTGCTTGTCGCCGTTTTTTTGCGGGCCGCGCAGAAGACGGTCGCCGGCGCGCCGCCGCGCGGGCGGCGGCTTCTTGCCGGGCAGCTTGGGTAAGATCCAGTCCGGCTTTTCGTAAGGCATCGGCACGGTGCCGCCGGCATTCACATAGGCCTGCAGGAGCCCTTCGCTCCACTGTTTCATCGCAGGCGCCTTCAGGTCCATGTGCTGGTAGGTGAGGTAGTACTTTTCCGTGGTCCTCGAGATCCGGAGCCAATCAAGCCCGTTGTCGTTCGGCAGGACGTGGCCAAGCATCGCCGATGCAGCTGCCCGGTGAACCGTTCCCCGGTGCTGAGCGAAATAATTCGTCATCGCCGAGCGCACCAAATGCGGCCAAAACTCCGGCTTCTCGGCGAGGTAGTCGATCTGGTTGCTGGCGCTCTTTTTCTGCCGCGGAGCGCGCGGATGTGGGCGTTCAGACTGTTGGGGTAGATGCTCGGGTCTTCAATGGCGGAATTTTGATCCTTCCGGCGTGGCCGCCGGCTCGATGCGAAGACCCATTGGGTGGCGCTGCGAAAACTCCGCTTCTTGCCGACGAGAAGGTCCCAGTCCCGTTTGCACGCGTTCGCGATGTGAAGGCCAATCGGCGGGACGGGCAGCATGAAGGGCAGCTTGTTCTTGACTGCGTCGGCCGGCCATTCGGCGGTTCCCCATGGCTGACCGGGCGAGCCGTATGGGTTGCGCGGATCCGTCTGCTCCAGGTGGTCTCGCTGCAACTTCGTGGTCGTGCACCGCCGGTTGGCGAATATGGCGACCCACCACACCCCATAGCGTATTCCCGGCGAGATCCTCTTGTTTCCCTGTCGTCCGGCGCAATACTGCTCGTGCTTTGCAAGCACCTCACCCAGGTATTCGACGGTGCAGGCGTCCTGCGCGGCTAGAAGCTCTTGCTGACGAATCACCATCTGGTCGATCTCTTCCTCCGTCGGTTGCGGAACTTGGATGGGGGCCCACCACGGCATCGTCCCGGCAAGGCCGCTCTCGATGGTCCGTTGGGACAGGGCCCAGCTCAGGGCGGCCTTGACGTACGCCGCGGTCTTCGCGGCGGTCCGATGACCGCGTGCGGCGTGCACCTCCTTGAGCAGCTTGATCAAGTGCACGGGCGTAAGCGCTGGGATCTTGATCTTTTGCCAAGCCGCGAATTCCGGCTTGTCGAAGCACAGCCTCACGTCGTCCTGGGTCGCTGGCGAAGGCGGCTTGATCCTTTGCCCGACGTGGCGGCGCTGCCCGAGATAGGCCCGGTACTCGCGGTCGAGGTCGGCCCAGGTCCAGGGCGGCTCTCCGGACGGCTCCAGCGCGCGGCCCGGCTTCATGGTGTAGTACTGCTCTGCCGCCTTCTGCCGGGCTTTGCGCAGGTCGAGAAAGTCGGGGTCGCCGGGCTCTTTTCTGGCGTTGCCGATCCGCTTCATCCGGCGCTTGGCCCGAACGAACCAGCCGACCCGGGACCCGCGCAGACGGAGCACCAGGTATCGATGCTCGATGTCGGCGTAATCGTGGACCTTCTTTGAATCCTTGGCGATCGAGGCAAGATACAGCGCCTGCTCGACGATCGCCGCGTCGATGTGGACTCGAGAAGTCATTGGCTTTGCACGTGACATGGCCACCTCCATGGGCGTGCCCCGTAGCGACATCGTAGCACATCGGGCGGAGGGAGGGGCGGGAATCGGGCGTGCTAGGTGCCTGTAGGACGGCGGTTTTTTGCGGCGTTTCGGGCCAAATCGCCGCCACGCGCCCGCGTCAAGGACTCATACCGTCAGAGCACGGGAATCATAATCCTGGGGTCGGGGGTTCGAGTCCCTCTCTCGCTACCACATTCCAGGTAAATCCCTGTAATCTCTCGCCTTGGCCGATCGCTGTTACGCGTGAGGGATGTATCAATGGTGCATCTAGGTGGTTGCCTCAGCAACGGCCGCTAGGGCCGATCGGATTCAGTTAACCGGAAAAGCTAGGTCTCGGTGGCGCGTCCGCCGCCGTCCGGCTGTGCGGGTTCTGGTCGGTCGTGGTGCCGTTCAACTTCGGCGGACCGTCACGCTGCCGCTGAGAACGCAGTGCTTCGACATCAGTTGAATGTCCTGAGGCGTAGGCCTCATGGTCGCGTCCGGCTCACGAACACCCTCATTCATTACAAAGTCGATCTGGTAATTGGTCAAGTACGCGACGAATTCGTGAGCATCGAAATTTAGCCAGAGGGGCCCGCAATCAAGCGAGTTCCGTCAGCGAGGTAACCCGATTAGTGGCGACGCCGTGCTTGCTTCAGCGCCGCGTTGATCCGTATGCAAGCTGTTTACTGAGCGACCGGAAAAAACGGATTCTAGCCCCTCGAGAAAACGCTGCCCGTTGATGTCCCAGTTGAACAGGTTCTCCGCCAACTCGAACGCACGATTATGCATCGCGTTTAAGCGGTCAATATCGTCGATCACTGCTACAATAGTCGCCAGAAGTGTTGGGATATCGCTCTCAATGACGAATTGCGACTTTAACTGACTGGGTATTCCATTGAGGGCTGTTTCGACAGCAGCAATCGGAATATGAGAGAATATGTAGTCCAGTATCTTCAGTTTGAAGCCGCCACCGATCTCCTCCGGAACGAGCGCAATACGCGCGCTTCGGAACTCATCCGCCAAATCCTCGACAAAGCCCCGAAAGACGACCCAGGGAAACCGTGACCGTAAATGAGTCAAAAAAGGGTGTGGGACTAATCCCACAACGTGAAGCTCTACCTGATGGTGCGTGAAGAGGACGTTAGCCGCTTCGAGCAGCCGCTCCAAATTAATCTGTTTAGCGATCCAGCTGAAGGAACCGACGATAATTGTGCGTCTCGGAATTGTCTGGTCCAGAGAACGGTTTGGCAGTTTCGCACCTGCATAGCCGGGCGGAATAACTATGCATTCAAGCGAATGGTTGATTTCATTGAACGCAGCGCGGTCTTCCGCTGTTAACGCCACGAGTAAATCGGAGGAATGTGCAAGAACCTGCTCGGCAAGCCGGGTCTTTCGTGCGTTGTTGCGGAGTAGATATTTGCGAATCCAGTCACCGGAAAAATTGCGGGCGATCTGATCGGTGACCCTCGTCTCGAAATCGTGGGACAGATGAACCAGGACAGGTCGATTGCGAGCGAGATGTTGCACGTGCTCTATTGCCCAGCTCATTCCATATTGATCGAACACCACTACATCGTAGACCTTCGACGCAAGTTCGTGCGCGATCGCCCTCCGGTATTGTTCGGTCCCGAACCGTGCTCCAACCATAGGGAATCGGTTGAAAAGAGATAGCAGTCTGGGGCGCGGAGTTCCCGGCACGACTTGCCACCGAACCAATGGGTCGAGCTGAGCGGTGTCGCCCCCTGGCTCGTCGGAGTTTTCCAAGCCGAGAAAAACAACTTGGGCACCCTGACGCGCCACCGCTCCGGCCAATTGAGCCGAATAAATGCGGTCACCCGCATTAAGTGGAACCGGGATCGTCCGCCCGAGCCATAGGATCGAAAAGGTCACGTGAAACTCCGAAGGGTGGTCTTCAAATGATCGGCGATGCGTATCGCCAACGCGACGATCGTTAGTGTCGGGTTAGCAGAGCCGCTGGTCGGGAAAACTGCGCTACCCGCAATGTACAGATTTTCAACGTCATGCGTGCGGCACTGCGAGTCCACGACGCCTTCTCGCGGATCGTCGCTCATTCTTGCGGTGCCTATATGATGCCCGCCGACTGCGATTGCGGATCGCACCTTCTCGTTCAAAGTGTCGTCGTCATAGGCTACTGACGCAACTCCTGTATCCAAAAAAATGCTTCGCATGGATCGGTAGCTCGCGGCAATCGATGCGATGTCTTCAGGGCAGACCCGCCAATCGATCCTCAGTTTCGGAACGCCGAAACGATCCTTATCGCCCGCCAACAAGATCCGGCTGTCACGCAGCGGCGTCTGCTCCGCGTTGTAGTCGAGAGGGTAGCTGCCGGATTTGGAGTGGAGCGCAACGTAAGGCACCCGGCGATAACGGGCGTGGCGTTTGTACAACCACGAACTCAAAAATTTGACCAGAGGCCAGGGGCCTTTAATGATATTCGCAACGTGGCGGGCGAGCAGCTCGCTGCCATGCGGTAGTTGATCCAGTGCATCCAGTTCGACCGTGGTGATCTTGCGTCGATATTCGGGAAGAATAAAGCGCTTTGCGACGTACGTCAGCGACAGGACGGGATTGCCGTGGCGCGGGTCCATTGGATTCGCGTGGTGCAATCGAAAAATCATGTTCCGGAGCCGGTGGCGCCGTTGGAATTCATCCGACAACCGGATGTGATGCTTCGCGTAAACTCCATCCGCCGTTCTGACGAAATTCCAGATCACCTTTCGCCCCGGGGCGACCTGTAATTCTCCCAACGTGCCTTCAAGGTGAGACATGTAATATCTGCCGAGCAATCCACTGCTGTTGGCGAGGCCTGCGGGGAACATAGCGTGGGACGCCGCCAACAGTCGGACCGACTCCAGGCCGCCAGCCGCAATCACGATGTATTTGGGGAGGATCGTGAAACGGTTGCCGTTATCGGTTGTGCATTCAACCGTTTTTACGGAGCGACCGGAGCCGCCGGTCAGCAGGGATATGCAGGTGGACTCGAGCAGAACCTTGAGGGTGCTTGATGCGTTCAAATCCGATCTAAAGCGTCGGCCGAAATCGGTAGGTGGGCTGAAGCGTTCGAGCCCCGCTGTAATGGCTGTGTTCTCTAGTCCGTCCATGATCGGCTCAATTGCATTTGAGCAATTGAGGTCGGATGAAAGCTCTCCTGCCTCACAATAGGACAATGCCCTGGAATAGTAGGTGATGAGATCGTCGTACTGAATTGGCCAACCGCTGTTGGGTACGTAAGATCGGGGTTCAAAATCGCTTCGAATGAGGGGGACGCAACGACCGCCCCAGATTGTAGAGGAGCCACCAAAACGTCGCTCGCGATACATTTCGGGGGGCGGATGTCGGCTCTCGGGCGCCAGCTCACCTTCGTTCAAACGTTGCGTCAGTTTGTTCGGCCGCCAGCCTCCGGATTCGACGAGTATGATGGAAGTAGGTGTGCCCAGTAGTTCACGCGCGATCACGATACCCGCTGGTCCGCCGCCAATGATGCAGACCTCTGTCTCAAGGACCGACCCGGAAGATATTTGGCGCCCGTCTATGAACACCACGTTTCTTTTCTGCTCTGGACTGCATCTAGCACCTGATCCAGGTGCCCAAGACGCGTCGTGCCGATAAGCACGCGACTGATTTCATGTCGCGGTAACGAAGAGACGAGCGCTGCCCGAGTGAGCGACCATCGATCGTTACTGGGGGTTGGCCGTACGGCGCTCATCAGACCTCGGCCGATGACAAACACGGCCTGCCGTCGGGCACGATCAAGGAACCGGTCCGTTGTCTCTGTGGTCGGCCACAACGGGAGCTCGATGGCCTCGACTCGCGAGTCGTCGAGCGCAATGAAACCTGAGTCGATGTCTTCACAGGAAATGCCGATTTTGATGGCCTTGCCCGCTTCACGAAGTTTCGCCAGGGAGCCCAATGCATCGCCCTGTGTGATGACGTCAGCGGGCGGGCTGTGCAGGAGAACAATGTCTGCATAGTCGGTGTTCAGTCGCCGGAGGCTGGCTTCGATGGACGCGCGAAGAAAGCAATCCGAAAAATTCTGCGGCAATGGAGCTTCGCGCACCTTCGAAACCATGTGACGCCCGGCTCCGCTTTGACGTATCAAGGGTGCGATGATGCGTTTAAACGGCTTCGCTACACTCATCCACGCGGGGAAATACTGTCCCGCCTTCGTGACGATGATGGCCCGCTTGCGCCGACCATCGAGCGCCGCGCCTAAAATGCGTTCGCTTTCGCCCTGGCCATAAATATTCGCCGTATCGAAGAAGCGAATACCGCGATCAAATGCAGCTTGAATCAGCTCGAAGGCATCAGTCTGATCACGGCCAAGAAGAGAACCAAGTCGCGCACAGCCGAGTCCCAACCGTTGCTGCACGACGTCAAGCTGGGCTGGGTCATTCATCTATTGGGACCTGGGTAGCTGATCTACTTTGTGCCCGTGGCGAAACCGTCAAGAGTTGCGAGCAGTCGACTTGAGTTCCGCTTCGGGATTATTTCATGCCATCTGAACCGTCCGTCACGATAATTGTTCCAACGCTAAACGAAGAGCAACACATCCGGGAAGCAGTTGGTTTACTGATTCCGCAAGGCAAAAGCGTGAATTATGAGTTGATCGTGGCCATAAATCGTGGCGCAAAAATAGCAAAACCGGGATCCAACATTGTCACTCGTGCCGACTCCCACGCCTGGGATTGCGGCTGAGTGCATTTCGGATCTCAGTTTCCAAATCTCGTATGCCGGTTTCCAAAGAGGCCTTCGCTAGCGCGAACGTTGGTCAGAAGTTGCCGTTCCGAAAGAGTCGACGTAGGCGGCCGCTGCCTTGGGATACTGGTGATCGGTGAGCTTCCCCGGGAACGCGTCGTTCGAATTCCAGACACTTTGATAGAGCACATTGTGCCCCGAGAACCATTGCGCAGCTCTCTCGATGTAGGGGCCTGCTCCATTAGAATTGACTCCCCATTCCGGATAAGCCGTTGGCTTTTTATGAGTCGAGGCAAAATCTTCGAGCCACTGCAGGCCATATTGGCTGTGCACCATTTCATCCCACGCCTTGACGGGATCCGTAGGGTTCCACTTGGTGTTGTAGTAGAAATCCATCCCGACAACATCGACATAATCATCGCCCGGATAGGCGTCGATTGGGTTCATGCGCGTTTCGCGGATATTGGCATTCCATTCGAAGCGAAAGCGATTTGACACCGAGCGAAAAGCTTCGACGAAATGTTGATAAGCTTTAACAAAATCCTGCTCGTGCCCCGCGGCTGACCACGGCATCCAGTTGCCGTTGAATTCCTCGCCGGTCCGGACGTAGATGACATCGTCCGACCGGCGCGATTGCGCCAGAATCCTGGCCGCCTGCTCATAGTAGTTTTGATACTTACCGGCCGCGGCATCCGATAAAGATCCTCCGTCGGCAAACAGAGGAATAGTCCAGCAGATCGGCTTGTTAAGCGGCGACCAGAGTTTCACGGACCATCTGATGCTGTCGACCCAGTCCTTCCAGTTCGCGCGTCCGGTGTGAGCTGTGATTTGGTCTACCGGCCTGCCAAGCCAATGCTCGAATTGCTGCAAGTCGGAGGGGCTGTTCCCCACGAAAGCGCCAAGCGCGGGAGATCCTGCGGAACACGGGACGCTGACATGGAGGAACAAGACAGCTGCTATCGAAGTGCGCAGAAGCATGAGAGTTTCCCATTCCTGTGAGCCCTGTTGGTCTTCGCCCTAATCGTAGGTGCCGTCCGCATCGTCAAAACACGCCATCAAAAGCGGACCCGGCTCGGCCAACAGCGCGACCCCTTACCCAGGTGCTGTCCTCTGTTGAGCAGCCAGTTCATCGCCCTCGGCCGATAGCCCGGCACAAATCGCAGCTTGATAATCGGCAGGGCCAGCCGGCGCGGCAGAATGGCGACCGCGATCATCCATCCCATCACCAGGATGCGTGTGCCGATACGGAGCCCCGGATCGGCAATGGCGGAGTAGAGGGAACTTGATAACAGAATAAGCCAGCCCTCTTTGATCGGGCCATCGGGGAAGTACTTGCGACATACGAGGCGCTTCATCCACTGAGTAAACGCTCTCTTTTCGATCGGACGAAGACCAAGTGAGCTAAGCTTCGCATTGACATACTCGGACCGCGCGACGTCCTCCTCGCAAGCTTCAGCGATGAGTGTCGGCGAGAACCGCTTGGTCCACATGTTGTTGGGATTGATGTAATATGTTCCAAGCGGCTCATTCACAGTGACTACATGGCCGAGCCGAGCCGCCATTGTGCTCAAATATCCATCGAAAAACTTAGCGGATACGGCTTCTGTCCAGCGCGTCGGAAGCGGAAACGCTTTCTGCAGAGCCCACCGGGCCCAGGCATTTCCGGACGTCGGAGAAGAAATATAGAAGCCCGTGGCCGCGACGCTCATATCGACTTCACTCGGCGAGTACACTTCCGGGAAACGGGGATAGAGACCGGCTGCGGATCCGTCCGGTCGGAGCGTTACAAGCGGAAATTGAACCTTGGCCGTGGTCGTCGCAAACAAGGGCACGACCCGGCGAGCGACATCCGGCGCGAGCGTATCATCCGAGTCGAGAAAAAAAACAATGTCACCCGAGCTTTCGGAGAAGCCGACATTGGCCGCTGAATTCTGACCGCCATTGGTCTTCAGCACAGCCTTGATCCGGTTACCATACCCACTGATCACCATAGGAGAATGATCTGTCGAGCCATCATCGACGACTATCACTTCCTTGTCCGGCCACTCGATGGCCAGTGCGCTATCGATCGCCGCCCCCACACAATCGCCGTAGTTGAAGTTCGTGATAACGACACTGATCCGCACGATTGCCTCGAGGCAGACAAGGGGACAACCAAGGCTACAGATGGCGGCTCATCTCGGGCGAGTTCCGCCGTCGGCCAGCCATCGGAATAAAAGCACGAGTCCTTCGCTTGTTCCACGCGCAGCGGCGAAAAATTATGACTTCGCGAAGACCCACAAAGCCGGACGCCAGAATTAGCAGGCGAGCAAACCATCCGCTGCGGTTTTCGAATGTGGCTCATACATTGCCCGAGGCGCCCGCCCGCGCCATAAGACCTGCGTCGCAGGGCCACATAAGAATGGCCGGATTGAGGAGATACCCAGCGCTTCAATGAAATGCAGCGGGTAAGACGCACTCCGTGAGCGCGGACTGAAGGAAGTTAGCGAATGGTTCCTGCCGAGCCTGACGGCCGAACAACCCAAGGAACTCAGCGTGGAACGGCCGGCTTCAAAAAGCGTTCACAAATGACCATCAAGAAGGAGGATCTCAATTTGCCAGGTCCGCTTATCTTCGACATTGGCTGTCATACGGGCGAAGATTCTGATTTCTATCTAAGAAAGGGCTTTACGGTCGTGGCCGTAGAAGCGAACCCGGCTTTATGTGTCCGTTTAAAGCAGCGATTTGCGAGCCAAATTTCAGAACGGCGCTTCTTTTTGATCGAGAAAGCGATCGCCGAAAGTGCCGGCGAGGTCACGTTTTTCATTAACGTGGATTCTACCATTTGGGGGACAATCAGGGAGGATTGGGCACGGCGAAACGCACGCCGAGGCGCCAGGTCGGAAAAAATAACGGTGCCTTCCATTCGCTTTTCCTCGCTGATAGAAGAATTTGGCGTTCCTTATTATCTCAAGATTGATATTGAAGGCGCCGATTCTCTTTGTCTCGATGGACTATCGCACTTTGAAAGCCGCCCACGGTTCGTTTCGTTTGAGATCGAGCACTGGTCGTTATTGCGAAAAGAGATGAACATCTTGACGAAGTTGGGCTACAAAAAATTCAAGATCGTCAATCAGGGATTAGTTCGTGAGCAAGTCCCGCCGCGCCCCGCTAGAGAAGGCATATACGTCGATTATCAATTTGAAGACGATGCATCTGGTTTGTTTGGCAATGAATTGGAAGACGACTGGACTACTCGCGATGCGGTTATCGCGCAGTTATATCTATTGATTGGTCGGAAAATTGTTACGGGCGCGGCAAAGCGGTTTCCCGTCGCAAATCGCTTCACGCCGAGATATTCCTCCTGGTATGACATGCACGCAGCGCTCCCGCTGGAGCGAGATTAGCGCGGATGCGGCACCTAAGCTCCGCTGTTACCGTCTCAATCTGGAGCGTTTTACACGGATGAACCTACAAGGCGGCCTTCATAGATCAATTTTCCCGATGTCGAACGGGTGATCGGATAGTTACCGAAAGCCGCTCCTCACGGATCATTGGCCTTGGCTTATGTGGCGTCGATCAGTCGTTGGACCGCTTGTGGGCGTGACAGGGTATAACGCCAGGTTACCAGCATTCGTGCAACCGAAACCGGCGAAAGTGCGACGCTTAGGAGCCAGATCAACATACTTGCGTGACGCAGGGGGGACAGCCCTTGCCACTTTGTGAATGAGCGAAGGGTGTCTCTCACACAATCTGTCAAGGTATCATTCTGTATTGGATGCTGTGCAGGAGCAAGTCGCAGAGAGGCCAAACGCATACCCGTGTTGTAAAACGCGTAACGCCAGCGGTTCGGTGCTATCTCAATCCCGTTTGCCGAGGCGATTCTCGCACTATATCGACTGCTGGCAATATGGCGGCGCAGGTCACGCGCGATCTTGGTCACATCCAGCGTATTCTGGGCGCTACTATTTTTCGCATGCACCCGGTAATTGACCAACGGCTTGTCGACAGTAAGGACATCTCCGAGGAATGGAGCGGTAGGGATAAAATAAGTATCGATGGCACTGTCCATTCCGTCCTCGAGCGGAAAGATCCGTTCAAGAAAGGAGCGCGCCAGCACGTTGCCCGACGTGGGCGCGGCCGGATATGAAGCCGCCTCCGCAGCCCAAGACCGGATCGTCTCAGGTGTGGTGTCGCGTCTGTACGTTGGAAAAAAGCGACCCGCGGGATTTCCCAGCTCGTCAATGATCCTCATGCGAAACTAAATCATCGACCATCCAGGTCGCATGACTTTGACGGCCTCGCGTATGATGGAAGGCTCAAGAATGTCATCAGCGTCCAGAAATATAATCCACTCGCCACGACTTTCGGTAAAGCCGCGAGCGGCGGCCCGAGCCTGCCCCTGGTTTTCAATGTAAAGGCTCTTGATACCCATGGGGACAAAGCTGTCGACGATGTCCCGCGAACGATCCGTTGAGCCATCGTCCACAACGATGATCTCAGTGCGTGACCAGTCGAGGGCCAGTGCGCTCGCGATCGAGGCGGCTAGATACCTTTCATAATTGTAACTGGTAATGATGATCGACACGAGCTCGTTGTTCGTCGCTTCGTCATTCATGTGGTTCCATCCTTCACAAGAACCACGCGTGCCATCCCCACGAGCGTATCGAGGAATTGCCGGCCAAAAACAAACATGAGGGCTATGTAAGTAAGTGCTCCGCCGACCCCCAGTTCCAGCAATCTCAAGTGTGGTGAACCCTCGACTGGGAGAAAGCTGCGTCCAATCTGCGTGACGACCATCATGGAGATGGAAGCGAAAAAAGGTACGAAAACGTCGTTCAATTGCTGGGACATCGTTGTGCCGAGGCGTAAACGCAGGATCAGTACCGTTGCCGTGAAAGTGATGAATTCGACCCCCCCCCACACCGCAAGCGCCACGTAGTCTGGTGTCAGGCGGGTCAACGCAATTGCAATCGACATGCAGGCAAGCGCCGCAATGTTGATCAGGCAGACATCCCGGACATGGCCGATGCTGCTTAGCAACGGCGCTGAGGGGAAGCGAGCGATCTGTAGGAATGTCACCGCACTCAACGCGAACACGTAGGACGATGCCGGCGCCCACTTACTGCCAAAGAGCACCTGAATTAGTTCGGGGGCCACAATAGCCAAACCGGCAAAGGCGGGATACAGGATGGCCGAGGCGCTCGCCACAGATAATCGGTACGCCTTTGTCAGTCGCAATCGATCGTGCTGCAATTGGGCGAGTGTCGGGAGCAATACCTGCGAAACGGCAGTCGCCGATATGGCCCAAACGGTATCGACCAACCGGAACGCCAGATTTAGGAAGCCTGCTATTTCTGTTCCAAGATAAACTCCGAAAAAAAACAAAAAGAATCGCTTTGAAACAAACCCGGCTGCGAGAGATGTTGTGGCGGCCGCGCTGTAGCGGAGTAGATCACAAACGGGTCGGACGCTGGTCGTTACGCGGATGCGCTGATGGGGAGTGAAGCCAAATAGGGTCGCGGCCCCGAGGACCATGATGGCGAGGTTCTGTATCACCAGCGCCCACAAGCCCAATCCAAGACAGGCGCTGACTATCCCTAATGTCGCTCCGCCGAGACGACCAGCGAGCGTCCGCATTGCCAGCAAACGGAACCCAAATTCCCGACTTTGCTTCGCAGCCAGGACTCCGGCAGGTCCCGTTATCAGTAATCCAAGTCCGAGCGTTCGCCCGACGTCTCGAACGCGATCGTCCTGGACGGCTAATGCGACATACGGAAACGCCATCCAGAGGAGTGCGTACACGACTAGACTGAGAACAATAGACACCGTGAAAGCACTGTCGAAATGTTTCTCAGTGACGACGCTTTGCTGAACCAGCGCGTCGTGGAAAATCATGTTGGTAAAAATTCCCGCCGTCTCGACTACCGCAAGTGAGACTGAAAATACTCCAAAATCCCGAGGTTCAAGGAGCTTTGCCAAAACAACAAGCGACAGAAATGCAATGAGAGATGTGCTTCCGCTTTCAAGTCCGCTCCAAAGAATGGACTTTACCGCCTTATGCCGAAGCCCCATTGTGTTCCTCGTGGCTATGGGCGGGAAAAGCTATCCGCTGATGAACAGACCACATTGCCGCAGGCGTAACCAAATCTAACGTTTCATTTGTTGGAGGGTTCCGGCAAAGCCCAAACGCCGGAACCAAGCGGTCGAGCGCCGTCGCAATGTCAAATATGAGCATATTCTGTATACTGAATTGCGGCGTCGGCATGGCACGTAATAAAGCGGTTTAGCCTGGGTGGTGAAGGGGACGGCTTTAGCATCCTCTGCTACTCGGTGGGCGGTTACAGGCGGATGTTTAGTTCGGTGGTGTTGCTACGCCCACGGCTGTGGCGCTGACGGTGACTACCGCGGTCGCGATCCTTGAACCACTCCGCGTGCCTGCGGCCGCGGTCCCGAGCGACCGGGGCCGTTTCTTTCAAAGCCGTGCTTCGCAGATCGTCGCGGGCTCGGTCATCAAAGCCCTCTCGCTGGTCAAGGGATGCGCGCCTCGCTAGCATCCACTCTTCGATCAATTTTTCTAGGTGGCCTTTATGGGTGCATTCAGCTTCGCTAGAAAGTCGCTTCAGGCCCTCGCGGCAAAATACAACCTCCAGATCGAGCGCAAGTACGAGTTCGGCGAATTCCGCCTTGATGTTCTTGAACTCCTGGTTGAGCAGAGCCATCCGGAAGATCCGAACTTTTTCTTTATCCAGGTCGGTGCCAACGATGGTGAAGCCAACGATCCTATCCACAAGATGATCCGCCGCTACAACTGGCGCGGCATTTTACTTGAACCGCAGCCCGACGTTTTCCCTCACCTTGTTCGCAACTATCGAGGCTGTGACCGTCTCATCTTCGAGAACGCGGCCTTGGCAAAAAAAGACGGGCAGATGCCTTTTTGGATGGTGGCGGACCAGACCGGTCTGGGATCGTTCGATAAGGCCGTGCTCCATAGATCGGGTTTTACTGACAGCCAGATCACAAAAGGAACGGTTGCTGCGATTTCGGCAAATTCGCTACTTGCGAAACACAATGTCAGTCGCGTCGACCTTCTGCAGGTTGACACCGAAGGGTTCGACTTCGAAATCGTAAAGATGATCATGGCGACGCCGCTGCGTCCTAAGATCATCAACTATGAGCACCTGCACTTGCCGGATGCCGACAGAGCAGCGTGTGTCAATCTTCTGGGGTCGCTTGGCTATAAGATGCTGCAAGCGGGGCCTGAGAGAATTGATACGGTGGCATTCCTTCGAAATCACCATTGAGGGATTGGCGGGGCTACGGCTTATGTCAGTAGCTTATTTGCCGCGTAGGGGCTTGCTTTCATTAGGCCTCAATTCGCTACGCCGAAGTCCATGTCACAAGAAGACCAGAAGAATTACAGGACCTGGAGCGAGCCGTGAATAAGCAAGCTGGCGCCGGCGATCTTCCCAACTCTTCCTATGTGTCGACCGGCTAGCTGTCGCCCGCATAGGAGATCCGCGGATTGGTGGATGAGGTGTATGCGCGATACAAGTCGGAATCCGCTCATCGGGAAGGCGATCGCGGTTCGATCTGAACGGTCGCCGTCAATCCAGTCACGAGGCGAACGCCTTCGGGCACCTGATGGATGTTGATCCGAACCGGGATGCGTTGCGCAAGCCGCACCCAGGTGAAGATCGGGTTGACGTTTGCAAGCCCGGCCGGATCGGGTTGCGCATTCGCCACGTTAATGCCGCGCGCGAGACCGGCGACTTCGCCCAGGATGATCTCACTGTGTCCCATCAACTTGATCTTCGCGGTGTCCCCTTCGCGGATCAAGGAAAGCCTCGTCTCTTCGAAATAGGCGTCGATCCAGAACGAGTCGGCGTCGACCACCGAAATGACGTTCCGTCCGACACTCGCGTAGTCTCCCACTTGCGTCAGAAGATTGGTGATCCAGCCATTCACGGGAGAGCGGAGCTCTGTACGTTCAAGATTGACCTTGGTCTGATCTCGGCTGACCTGCGCGGCCTGATATTGAGCCTGGCTCGCGGCGGCGTTTGCCTCGTGGATCTGCCGGTCTTCGACTGTCTCGGCGAGTTCGCTCAGCTTCTGCCGCCGCTGCAACTCCAACTGGGCATTGAGCGCGTTTGCCCGGGCTTGCTCGACATTGGCTTCCGCCAACTGCAGTGCGTTCTTGTAGTCGGTGGGATCAATGACGAGCAATAAATCGCCCTTGTGAACAAACTGGTTGTCCTTCACCGGCAATTGCACGATACGACCCGCGACTTCCGGAGCTATGGTCACCACGTACGTCCGCACTGTTCCGTCGCGCGTCCATGGCGCAGCCATGTACGCGTCCCACATCAGGTAGCCCATGCCAATCGCGAGCGCCGTCACTGCAAGCGTGATCACGAACGGAACTGCAGCCATTCTCGGTTTGACGACCTTCGCGGCCGCCGGAGCCGCATTGACGAGTTCGATATGGTCGGGCTCGCGTCGTTCGAATTTTGCGTCGGCGTCGGACATGGCGATCTCAGCGTGCGATGAGGAGAACCATTGATGAAAGTACGATAATGTAGACGTCGAACACGAGAAGGGCAGGATGCCACGTGTGCCGCAGCAGACCAAATCGTGCCGCGACGCGACGCAGGCCGACGGTCACGATCCACGCCGCGATCATCAACAGCGAGATCGGGGCAACGTAGACGCCGAGCAGGTCGATCTCCGCAAATTTCAATCTCAGGCTCCGGTTTCAAAATAGACGCGATGATCGGACAGAGCATCACGAATGGCGAGAAGCTGTCCTCTTGCGCGCATGACCGCCAGGTCGTCATCGTTGGCAAGCTTGCGGTCCGCCGCCTCAAGCTCCGTCATTGTTGCCGAACAATCCCCCGAATTGAAGTGTCTCAGGGCTGCGTCAAATTCGCCGGCAAAACCCAGTTGAGGCGCGGTTTGTTGTAGCGAGATGATGCTGCTGCCGACGGTCAACGCCGTGACAAGGACGGCTCGTTGCCGAGGTTCCGCATCACCGGGCAATGCGGCGATGCGGCTATACAATTGGTCGTCCCAAGATCGTTGGCGCCAACTGAAATCGGTCGCAAGACGACGCAAGTCGCGCAGGCTCAAGGCCAGCAAGCGCTGCGACCGCAACCGCGGCGAGAGGGGCGGGATCAGGCGGAAGGACATTGCGCCGGCCGCGCATCCTGCGAGGATCGCGAGCGCCGTGTTGTAGAAACGGATCGTATCGTAGCTCATCTGATTGGCCGGGCCGAGGATCGGTATGAAATTGGCGGCGATCGGCACGAACAAGGCGGTGTTCCAGGGCTGAGCGATCATCGCGCCGGCCGGAATGAGGAAAAGGCCCAACACGATCGCGAAGCCGACAAAACTACCCACATTCGGCAAACCGGCAAACAATGCGATTGCGGCGGCGAGCGAGGCGATGGCCGTGCCAACCGTAAATTTGATCGCCGCGGCGTAGGACTCATCGGCGCGCGGCGAAAGCAGGATCACGGTGATAGCCGTAAACGTGATCGCGACGGCGCCATTGGGCCACTCGGTCCAAATCCAGACCATCTGAACGGCGACAATCATTGCAAACGTTCGTCCGGCGTTGAGAAGGGGCGGCAGCCAATCGGCGACATGCAGTCCGAAGCCGCGATCTGCCCTGTTCTCCCGCACCTCATTACCCGCCAGCAGGATAAGTCCGTCGAGAACCTGAGCGAGTCCGGCGATCAGCCCGGCGGTCTGGTCTGCAAGCAGCCGTAGCGTTGTGGTCGGTGAAGGCATTTCGCCAAGCGCCTTGATCGCCGCGCGGCAGTGCTCACGCAGTGCGGCCGGGTTGCTCAACCAGGACGAGGGCTGGTTTGCTTCAAGAGCTTGGCGCAGCTCGGTTGGAATGATGCGCAGGACGTGGAGCGCTTCGCGCGCGCCGGACGACCCCGGCGAGTGCCGCAGTCCTGCATCGATCGTTCGCCACGCCGCAAGCATCTCCAACATCGCATCAACGGTCTGGTGCAGCACCGGCGAATGGTAGCGAAGCGTCGATGACTCGCCCTTCACCTCGTCGATGACAGGGTCCGTCGCGATGACCTTGCGGATAAATTCGCGCCGGACCGTCTGTCCCTCCGGGCTGCCCCGTCGCAGGGTCGACGTAAATCGCGTTGCGATGTCTCCTGCAAGCCCGGCGAGTAGCTTGGCAAGCCGACCCCGCGCGCCGCCAAAGTCCGTTCCGGCCAGGACGATGCCGGCGCATACGATGCCGATCCAGATTTCACTCACGCGGGCGACGGCGAGCGTAAAGGCCTGACCGTTTGCGCCGCCAACAGCGCCAAGCTCATCTCCTGCGATGATGGCGGCCGTAAAGCCGGCAAGCGCGGCTGCGTAGGCGGCGAAATTGCGCAGCAAGGTCGCGACCAGCGAACAAAGGCCGCCCCACAGCGCCAGGCTTATAAGGAAACCGGCACGGTTTTGCGGGAAGAAGCCCGTCAGAGCCACGATCGCGACCGCTCCGATCAAGGTTCCTATCATCCGGAACCATCCTTTGCGCAGTGATGCGCCAAGGCTCGGTTGGCAAACCAGCGCGGCGGTCGTGCCTGCCCAATAGGCGGTGTCAAGCTCGAGCGAGAATGCCACGTACAAGGCGAGGCACACCGCTGCCCATAGCCGGAGCCCAAACAGCACCGGCGGAACGGCGGCTGCCGCAAACGCAAATGAAGTATCCCATCGCCCGACGTCCACAAATCGATCAGAGTTGGCGATAGAAGACGATTTGTCCGGTCCGTACCTGGCTACCATCTCACCGAGCTCTGCTGGCAGGCGGTTGAGGAAATATGCCACGGCTTGGCGATGAAGTCCGCCTCGCTGTGGAAGCAGGGCATGAGATGCAGATGAAAACGACCCCGGCGCGGGGGGCGAGCCAGGCGGCGTCCGCCGAGACCCGTTGATTTAATCCGACTCCCCGAAATGCCGTACCCGGAACCAGCGGCCAGCCCGCGTTGAATCGAAAAAGGCAGTTTTTTCGCCTATAGACGACGGCGCTTCGATTGCACGGACCTCGTTGCGGTAGCGCGGATTAACAGGCCAACTAAATAACCGCCTTGGAGGATGGCTTCCGCGACCAAGATCACGATCGTAGTATCTACGAGGCCGAAGCCGCGCGAGATGGAGAAAATTATCGAGGCGAAGGGTAGCAGGCCGATGATTGGCAAAAGCACTTTCCATCGGAACGCCGCTCCAACCGCACCTCCTAATACGGCGAGTCCGACGGCGTAATATTCCATTAGGCGTCCCTTAAGGTCACGCCTGTAATAGCCTGCAGGCAGTCCAGAAAGTTCGGTGCTCAAGTATCACGCGCCCGAGCGCCACGAACTCGAATCACACATTATCACGAAAAACTTCACACGAAAAACTTCACGCGAAAATTTCGAAAATGCACCCATCTGAACGGGGATGCCATGTGAGGACTGGCGAAAACTCAATAAGGGTCCACGGCGCTATCCATGGGATGAATCGCTACTGAAACGCGATCAAGATCAGGAGTCCGCAACAGCAGGAGAACCGTTGACCCCCCTTCAACGCTCCTGCAGGAGTTTCCTTAGATTGCGCCGCCAGCCGAGAGTGCGAGTTGCCAGCGTCGAAGGTGGCTCGCACTGACGTCAAATACCACGGCCAACCACTTCCCTCGCTCAAGAGATGCTCGATGGCTTGGGTATAAACATCCTCAACATCTGGTGAATGATCGCCCGCACGTCATGAGATCGACTATCGTTTCAATAGGCCGTATCTGAAAAACAGACCGCCGGTATTGTTGCCATGATTATTTTGGCATCAAGGCTCAGCGACCAATGGCTCGCATAAAAATTATCGAGGACAACGCGCCTGTTAAACGTCGTGGTACTCCGGCCGCTGACCTGCCAAAGGCCGGTAATGCCAGGACGACATGAGTAGTAGGCACCTATGGCGTCGGAATATCTACTAAGTTCTTCTTCGGTTATTGGGCGAGGTCCCACGATGCTCATGTCGCCCTTTAAGACGTTAAAAAGCTGCGGAAGCTCATCCAGGCTTGATCTCCGCAAAAGGGCGCCCACCGTGGTAACGCGAGAATCGTTGCGCAACTTGCGCGTGGCGATCCATTCCGCTGCGGCAGCAGGATCCGCTTCGAGATGCCGTTGCAAGCGCTCCGGCGCATCGATCGTCATGGTACGAAATTTCAGGCAGTCGAACCGCTTTCCGTTGAATCCGACACGCCTATGGCGGAACAGTACAGGGCCCGGAGAAAAGAAAGCCGTGGCCACGAAGCAAATAACGAAAAAAGGGAAGAGCAACACAATCCCGCACAGCGCTAGAATGATGTCGGCTATCCGTTTGGAAGTGAGGCCGATCGGGCGGGGTGTCGTGACCAAAGCAAACAGCGCTTCTCTATCCGCACTATTTATCTTTGCCGTGCCATCCATGAGGGAACTCCACACTGAATTGCTGTGACTGCGAATAAGATCGTTCTCATCGGCTTTGTTCCAATTTTTTATCAAATTTGCGCGACAGTTCCGCACGTCATGGAACTCACAAAAAAGCGCCACTTGCCCGCCCCGATTGATCTCACTCGTGTTCGTTGTGCATGTTCATTGTGCAAATGAGCGCGTGATTTAGGCGAGACCGCTGCGCATCGACTTGAGCGAGGTCACCTCCTTGCTCATCGATATTTTCCAGGCCAAGAAAAACGACGTGGGTTGCCAATTGAGCCGAATAGACGCGATCGCCCGCATTCAATAGGATTGGCAGTATTCGCCCAAGCTAGAGGATCGACACGACACCGTCACATGGCGCTCCTCAAGACGTCTTCCAAGCGGCCGGCAATACGTATCGCCAACGCGACGATCGCGCGACCAGCTTTAAGTCGTTGAACGACATCGACCTGTGCCGGTCCGTTCCTCCCGTGGAACCTGGGATACGGGTCTGCATTGTGCCCTGTAGCGCCGGCAGTACCCGGAGGCCGCGTGCTGCTTGCCTGAGTTCCGTTTGGGGTCACGTCATGCCATCTGGACCGTCCGTTACGATAATTGTTCCAACTCTGAACGAGGAGAAATACATCCGGCAGGCGGTCGGTTCACTGATCCCACCCGGTGAGAGTCTGGAATACGAGCTGATCGTGCTCGATGGCGGCAGTACCGATCGCACCTCGTCGATCGTCAAGGAGATGGCTGCGCTCAATTCGAGGATTCGTCTGGAGCCGAACCCGGCCCGTTATCAATCTGCAGCCGTGAATCGTGGTGCGAAAATCGCAAAGCCCGAGTCCAACATCATCGTTCGTGCCGACTCCCACGCCGAGTACCCGCCCGGCTTCGTCGTTGGCCTGGTTCATGAGCTGAAAAAGCGGGACGTCGCGTCCGTCGTCGTCCCGATGCGCACACGCGGAATAAGCTTTCTGCAGCGTGGGATCGCAGCCGCCCAGAACAGTCGTCTGGGAAACGGCGGCGCGGCACATCGAACCGCCAATAGTTCGCGCTATGTGGACCATGGTCACCACGCCGCATTCGACCGCAAGGCGTTCCTGGCCGTCGGCGGATATGATGAGAGCTTCACGCACAACGAGGATGCCGAACTTGACATCCGGTTGAGAAATTCGGGCAGGCAAATCTGGCTCTGCGCGGAACTCGCCATTGGCTATTTTCCGCGCGATTCCCTTGGCGCACTGGCCCGCCAATATTTCAATCATGGTTCCGGGCGTGCAAGGACAATGCTTAAACATCGGCGCCCACCGAAAGTCAGGCAATTGCTTCCATTGGGTGCCCTTGGAATGAATTTGCTGAGCCTGGCTTCGGGGCTTGGTCTTGGATGGCCGTTTTTCCTGCCGAGTCTCGCTTATACGGGAGCATGCCTGACCGGCGGACTGCTCCTGGCGTTGTCAGAGCGCGATCCGGCCGGATGCGCCGCCGGCCCTGCCGCCATGATCATGCATCAAAGCTGGGCAGCAGGCTTCGTCTACCGGGCCTTTCGCGTCTCTGTTACCAAAGCTTCTCGGGTCTCTCTCTCCAAAGATGCGCTCCGTTAGCGCGGATGGTGGCCCGAAGCGTTTGCTCCAAAGAGTTCGATATAGGCGGCAGCCGCTCTGGGATATTGGTTATCGGTGAGCTTGCCGGGAAAATCGGGATTGAATTCCAGACGCTGTGATTGAGCATGGGATGCTCGGTTCCAAGGATCGTGCCTTCTTTTTCAGCATGAGTCGCAACCCTTTGGTTACGCTTTCGTTTTCACCAAAGCGATGCAATCTGCTGGGACCCGGGGGGCCAGCAGTGTTGGAACCAAAGCGCTATTTCGCAATTGCCAAATGTTTACTTCGCACTGCCGAAACCTACTAACAGCGAGCTTCCCATGTCGTTCAGTGTACTGGGTAAGATTATTTTGGAGAGAGGACCCACGTTCCTGACGGTCTTCGCCTCGATCGTCGCAGGCGCAATCATATTCACGCTGCTGGTTACACCGATGTTCCAATCGGAGGCGCTGCTGATGACGACCCTTGACCGGTCGCAGCGACAACAAACCCAGTATGCTGACGCGCTTCGCTATCAGCTGAATTCGCAGATCTACATTATCAATAGCGAAGATGTGCTCCGGCAGGCCGTTAGTGAATTCGGGCCGCAAAAGCTGTTCCCTGAGCAGACGCATTCTGTCTCCTGGAATGCGCTGAGTGTTTTGCAGCCGGCCCTTTCGGCGGCCATTACGAAAATTGCCGGTTCGCTTCGATTCGAAAGTCGGGATGAAGGGCGTTCGGATGTTGATCGAGCGCTACGGAAGGTCAAGAAACGCTTGGCGGTAACCCTCGAAAAGGACTCGCAGATACTTTCACTGACCTTTCGGCACGAAGACCCCAAAATCGCAGAGCAGTTCCTGGGGCTCGTCGTACGGGACTTCCTCCAGCGACAGGCAGACCTGAGCGGCAACGCTGTAGCGCCGGCCTTCTTTCGCCAGGAAGCCGCGCGCTACCGCGATGAATACACGAAAGCGTCGGCCGAGCTGAGCGAATTCGCAAAGGAGCACTCCACCTATTCGGTCAGCCAGGAGATCGAGCTCACTCTCGCGCGGCGCGACAATATGCTGGCCGCGCTCGCAAAGACGCGTGGTTCGATCGCTGAGAAGGAGGCGCAGACCGCGACACTCCAGAACACCCTGACACAGCTTCGACGCCGCATTTCCCTTCCCGGCGAAATAACGGGGCCCAAGCAGAATGTCCCAGCGGCGACTGGCCCGCACAACAATAGTGCAGGGAACAATTCTCCAGGAAACAATACTGATGCGCTGACCGATGCCAACAAGGTGCCGGCAAACGAATCTCCATTGCTGCTGGTACGCGTGTTCCAGGATACCGCGCAAACACTTGTGAACCTCAACTCCGAGACCGCGGGGTTACGGTCTCTTGAGAAGTCACAGGCTGACTCATTGTCGGAGGTTGAACAAAAGCTCCGTGATCTCTCCTCCATCGCAGCCGAGTTCGGCCGATTGAAAAACCAGCTCGATCAAGTGTCCAAGGTTCTTGAAGCGCACGTCGGCCGTGCCGCCGAAGCCCAGATGAATGCCAACTGGGACGCCAGTGAGAAGCTCTCGAATGTCAAGGTGGCGCAGTCCGCCACCGCTCCCACGGAGCCGGTATTTCCTCCCAAACCGCTGTTCATCGCTTTGGGAGTCGTCATTGCGCTGGTTGGCGGCGCAGCCGCGTGCGTGATCCTCGAAATGATAAGCGCGCGGCGTCGACCAGCGTATGAGGCCCAACAGGACGTTCCCGACCAGGGGTTCCAGGATCCTGACGCGGCTCAGGCTGGCGAGTGGCAGGACCCTGCTGAAGGGCGCTTCAGAGACCAGTGGGCACCAGAGCCAAATAGCTGGGCTCCCGCCCGCGAGATCGCCGACTACCGTATTCGCCGTTAGGAGCCGTGTCGTATCTGGCGCGTTTGACGCCCTAAGGAAAGCACCTCGATGGCAGAGGTTTCGCTAACAGGAGTTACCGCACGTCCGGCCGCGCAGTCCGGTTTTGCGCTCTGTGCCCTTACACTGCTGTCGGGACTATTGCTTCAAAAGATCGCGTTGCCGGGCACCGGCGGCATCTATCCGCTGAGCCTCTTAATGTTTCCCGCTGCGACGGCTGTGTTCTTCGTCGGCGGCGTGCTCGAGATCAATACGGCGGCTTTCATCTGGTACGCACTTTTTGTGCTGATGGGAACGCTGAGCACTGCGATGTCGCTGAGCCCGCATGTTTCGGGGCTTTCGTTTGGCTTTCTTCTGGTAGCGCAGTTTCCTCTGGTTTTCCGCTGCGCATCATCAGAGATTCCATATCAGCGCATACTGAACTTTGCATCGACACTCGGTTGTATCAGCGCGCTGATCGGCGTTTTGCAATTCGCAGGTCAGTTTGTCCTTGGCATCGACGTTGTGTTTTTCCTGGACATGCATCTCCCCGAAAACATGACCGTGACCGGCTATAATTCAATGATCCCCCTTTACTGGTCCTCATCGGTTTACAAAAGCAACGGCGTTTTCTTCCTGGAACCCTCCTTCTTTTGTCAATTTCTCGCGATAGCGGTTGTTGCAGAATTGATGGCCGGCCCCAGGGCGCTTCGCCTGCTTGTCCTTACGGCCGGTCTGGTGTGCAGCTACTCAGGCACTGGATTGACAATGCTCGCGCTGTTCATTCCTTTCTATCTTCTGCATCATGGGCATTCTCGCTTAGTGTTTTTCGCAGCATTGCTTTTGCCGGTTCTGATATTTTTCAGCGGCGCACTTTCCATCGATGTGTTCACGCGACGCGTGAACGAGTTTTCGGATGTCCAGTCGAGCGGATGGGCGCGTTTCCTGTCCATGTTCAGCGTGCTTCAGACCATCGTTTTTGCCAACGATCTGACATTTTTCCTCGGACGGGGACCGGGCACAGTCCAGGAGCAGTTTCACCAATTTTCATTCAGTGCTTTCGATCCGACCTGGGGCAAGGTCATTTATGAATACGGCCTGCTGGGTTCACTGGTCTATTTCAGATTCTTTTATGTTGCTTTCTGCAAGGGCCCCAAGGGCCTGAGGTTTGCAGTCGGGTATACCTACTTTTTTCTCGGCGGCTACCTTCTCAATCCGTCGGTGCTGATGCAGGTCGCTGCGCTCGTCGTCTGGGTCGGGAAGGCAGTCCCCGTCCCACATCGCTGGCTCGGCTGGCGGCGCTCGACAACCTGAACAGCATGAGAACGATCGCCGCGCCTACTGTCCTTGCCCCTGTGCTTAGTCGTAGTTTACCTTCGGAAAAAATTCGCCACGCCCTTCGGGTGTCATATCAAGGAGGCCCCATAAGGGGTCGACCAGATCTCCAGCGCGATGGTGTTGATTGGGGGCGGTTGGTGCGAAACTCATCTCCGAGCCCCAAAAGTGACGGATCTCTCCGTCGGATTTCTTGAACACGTTAAATATTGTTTCGTCCCAGTTCTTGCCTTCCGGGACGCGATGCTGTGCACGCATTCCCTTGGAAAACTTCGAAGTGTCACCAAAATAATCTGCGTCGTAAGTGTTACCCGCCGTAGACACAAGTGAGAGATGCTCCCAGCCGCGTTCGTGTGCCCACGCGGCGAGACGTGCGATCGAGGACTTGGCTACAATGTGAAGTGCTGCCCTCCGGCCCGTGTGCCTTGCCGCGCCGTCGATCCCATCGAGCAGGTGCGTGCAGCCCGGACACGGTAGTTCGCGCTCGGGTCCATACATGAAGCTGTACAGAATGAGCGTATCGTGCGAACCGAACAACTCGGACATCTTTACCTTCTCTGGCGTTGCATTCTTGCCTATCCGCTCGAATATATAGTCTTCGGAAACCTTGCCGCCTGGCGGGAGGGCGCGGCGTTTGGCTGCAACAGTTTCTATCTGGGCACGAAGTGCGATTTCATCGTTCAGAAGTGCGTTTCTGGCGGCGCGATACTCTGTGCTTTCGTTCGGATAGCGGAGATGCTCCATGGCTTGCCTCCGGTCTGATGACTTGTTTTGATACCCAGGAATCAACCCGTCCTGGAGGAGTAGGTTCCTTGGTGTGCCGGTCTGCAATCCATTCAGCGAGGAAGATTGCGACCTCCGAGGTCCCTGCCTAACGGCCGTTTCCTGCCGATAAATAGCCAGGTAAGGAACACACGGCCGACTGCTCCTTGCGTTTTGCGCCTCGATAGGTTTTAAGCCCGGTGACTTCATGACCACAGGTAGATGAACGAGAAGCGAACTGCGTGGCTTTGCGGCGTTTTAGATGGAGTGACGCACCCCAAGGTCGCTCATGCGCTTCGAACTGTTCTGAGCCTCCACAAAGGAATCCATTATGGCCAAGATGACCAAGAATCAGTTGATTGATGCAATTGCAGATGGAACGCAGGTTTCCAAGGCAGACGTAAAAGCCGTCATCGAGCAGATGGCGACTGTAGGCTACAGGGAACTGAATAAATCCGGCGAGTTCGTCATTCCTGGCTTCGTCAAAATGTCGGTCGTGAACAAGCCTGCAGTTGAAGCTCGCAGCGGTGTAAATCCTTTCACGAAAGAGCCTATGGAGTTCGCGGCCAAGCCAGCCAGCAGATCGGTCAAGGCGTCACCCCTGAAGGTTGCTAAAGACGCTGTTTGAAGCGGGCGGGTTGGTTGAAGCGTGTTCGTTCGCCTGAACTGTGGGTAATTCCATTACACCCTAGACAGGCACTCCCGCCGCCACTATGCGCCCCGAGACGGAATCTCTGGGGGGCCTGGGGGACAGTCTCGAAGGCCACGCGGTGTAATGTCCGCCTGGCCTTTTGTCTTTTTTCTGACCCTAGAAATGGGGACCTAGGGTGAACGAGCGCTTCTGGCCGCAAAGCGATCATTGAGGTGCTAGATCGGTCCCTACAAAATTCCGGCACTTATTTTCCGCCGCGCGGCATTACTGCTCTTGAGTAAGCCATGATTCGGTCGAGCAGGGCCCCGGCTTTGATCAAGTGCGCGCGCTCGCTGGCGGTAAGGCACGCATCGATGGCTTCGGTGAGCCAGTGCTCGCCGTGGACGCGGCTATCGTCGAGAAATCGCTGCCCGGCCGCACTGAGCCGGAGCCTGACCTTACGCCGGTCTTCGGTGTCGCGCCTGCGCACGATCAGCTTGCGTGCTTCGAGGGACCGCAACGCCGCCGCGAGATTTGAAGAGCGCATGCGTTCGTCGGCCGCGAGTACCGAAGGTGTGGCCGATTCTCCGTGCCGGTCGATCGCACCCAGCACGAGCAGCCGTGCCCAGGATCGATCGTCCGAGGCGGCTTCGCGGCGCAGCCGGCGGGAAACGGCCATCAGCTGCCTTCGCAATTGCGTGATGTCGTTCGTCGGACCTTGAATTCTCATATTGCTATCCTGAAATAGCTATTGAGGGATAGCAATAGAGACGGGTGGATATTCCATCGAATGCTTCCGAGCGGAAGACGCCGCGGCGCTGCCCCGGTTCCGTATAGCTCGTGACGATCGCACCCGCCCCATCATCCAAAATCGGTCGAGGAGATCACGATGACATCCGACACCTTAAGAAGATTAATCGAGGAAAAGGGGTTTGTGACTTGTCCTGGGATCTTCGACCTGGTCTCCGCCAAACTCGCCGACCGCACCAAGGCCGACGCGCTTTACATGACCGGCTATGGAGCCGTGGCATCTTACCTCGGACTGCCCGATGCCGGTCTGGCGACGTACTCACAGATGCTCGATCGCGTGCAGACTATCGCCCAATCCGTACGCAAACCGCTGATCGCTGATGGTGATACCGGTTACGGCGGCCTGCTCAACGTTCATCATACCGTCCGCGGCTATGAGAAGGTTGGGGCCGCGGCGATCCAGCTTGAAGATCAGCAGAACCCCAAGAAATGCGGCCACACGCCGAATCGGCACGTGATCTCCGTTAAGGAAATGGTCAGCAAGCTGACGGTCGCGAACGATGCGCGCTCGTCAAGGGACTTCCTGATCGTCGCGCGCACCGATGCACGCACGTCGCTCGGTATTGACGAGGCAATTCGCCGCGGCGAGGCATATGCCCGAGCGGGCGCAGACATTATCTTCATCGAGAGTCCCGAGTCCGAATCAGAAATGCGAAAGATTGGATCTGCCCTGGATGTGCCGCTGGTCTCAAACCAGCTTCACGGGGGGCGTACTCCCATTCTGAGCCAGGACACGCTCAGGGAAATCGGTTACCGGATGGCGATTTATCCGACAGCGGGCCTGCTGGCCGCCGCTTATGCGCTGGACAATGTCTATGATTCCCTGGCTGAAAACAAACCAGTGCAAGCGCCGCTCTATGACTTCAACGAGTTCATCTCGTTGATTGGTTTTGAAGAGGTGTGGGATTTCGAGAAGAAATACGCCTCCCTGGAAGCGGATTGAGCCTCGACTTGACTGATCAGTCTGAAAGTCCGCCGCAAGTCTATGACCGCACGACGATCACGCTGCACTGGGCGACCGCGATCCTCGTTGCGATCCAGTTTCTGATCGGCAGGACAACCAACCTTCTACCGCGTGGGCCGCTTCGGGTCCACATCTGGTCCGTACATGTCCTGCTCGGGTTTTTGCTTGCCGGCGTAGTGGTCTTGGGGATGCTTTGGCGCGCCACGCGCGGCCGTAGATTGCAGCCACTTAACCGTGGCGTCCTTCACTTCGCCGCGCTGGCGACGCACCGGCTGCTCGATCTACTGCTGGTGGTGATAGTCGCACTAGGTATTGCCAACGTGTTTGCGCATGGTTTTCCGCTATTCAACCTTTGGCACTTTCCGAAAATCGGCGGTAACGAGTTCATGCGCGGCGTCAATGCGTGGCACGGCTTGATCGCAAATGTCATTATTGCTGTGGCGCTGCTTCACTCCGCGGCCGCGCTTTTCCATCGCCATATAATCAAGGACGAGGTTTTGCGCAGGATGTGGCCAAGCCTGACTGAGCGGTGAGAAATTGATGCATCGTCACCTCATTTTAGCACTCTCCGACCCGGTATCCGCAGGGCTTTTTCCACGGGGATTGCCGCGCCGAAAACGGTCTCATGTTATCCTGCGAACAACACGCCCTTGAACCTGTAAAACCCTAAAACAAGAACGGATCGACTGAAATGGACATCTTTCCATCCGTCGTCAGCTCGACTTTAAAATCTACTTGTTTTTGGGCAATCGTATCCCCAACGGTCACATCCAATAATCCACTGCAAGTAACCGTTCGCGTTGCCTTGTTTCTTGAATTTGTAAGTATCGTATCATCCAACCTATATACCGCGCCTTGTCTCGCTTTTTCCCAGATTGCCAATTTTTCAGCTTCTGTGTTTGCATTACCCACCATTGCCGCAACTGAACTCGAATTTTTGACAGCGTAATCGACAAGTGCATTATTGCTGTCACCCGAAATGATCTTGATTACTGAATTATGCGTATCCAAGGAATCACACTCAGGTTCTGGGTCTCCACAACCGTTCAATAAAAGCAAGACAGGGAACCACCATAAAGCTAACGGCTGGTTTTTCCTGAACGGCTTCATCGGAATGCTCATGATGTCCGATTCACAGTCGGGCGCCAGCCGAGCGACGCATCCGGCACCGATACGAAAATGCCGCCGATGACCAGTCTCTGAAGGATCATTTCTCGGTTCGAGCCATCTGCGACATCCGCTCCGTGCGAGGCTAACTTCATAGTCAGAATTTGTCACCTTAGTCATTTGAATTTGTCGGATGAATTGGGTCTCCTGATCTCCTTCGGGCGGCGGGATTGCCCGCTGCATCTCAACTATGGAGGAACGGATGAACCACAGGCCTCTTAATTGCCTAGTTGCTGTTGTGGTCGCCGCGACGCTTGCTCTCGCATCACCGGCTCTCGCGCGTGGCGGCGGGGGCGGTGGTGGCGGTCATGGCGGCGGGGGCGGGGGGCACGGCGGGGGCGGCTTCGGCGGTGGGGGGATGGGTATGCACGGCGGCGGCGGTTTCGGCGGCATGCACGGTGGCGGTTGGGGCGGAGGGATGCATGCCATGGGAGGAGGAATGCGGTTTGGCGGCATCGGCGGGGCTCCACGGTTTGCCGGGGCGCGCTTTGCCGGTGCGCCGTTTGCGCATGCGGGATTCTCACCGCGCTTTTCGCACGGTGCATTCAATCACCGCTTCTTCCACAACCGCTTCCGTCGCTTTGCATTCGTTGGCGTTGGCTTCGGTTATGGCGACTACGGCTACTATGGCGATTGCTGGAGCCGCATATGGACGCCGTATGGACCGCAGTGGGCCAACGTCTGCGGGGGCTACGGCTACTACTAGTGTCGCCATGATGATCGTCGCCGGCGTTCCCGGCTGCACAGGCCGGTGGCGGTCATCACGCCGATTTGCGGATCCCGTTGCCGAACCTCAGAGTAACATCAGCCAAGGCTGACCTAACCAACGCTCGCGGTTGGTCGGTCGGAGACAATGGACCATGACAGGAAGCCATCGTCGTATTCTGGTAGTTGAGGATGACCCGGAAACGGCTGGTCAGCTTGTGGAACAGCTCACGACCAGCGGTTACCAGGTGGATCTGGCCACTTGTGGCAATGAGGCGCTGAGCCGGGGCGCGGCCGGCCACTACGCGGTGATCACGATTGACCGCATGCTCCCCGACATTGATGGAATTGCGGTGATGCGCCGACTGCGCGATGATGGCATCGCCTCGCCATTCCTGATCATTAGCGCACTCGGAGAAGTTGACGACAGGGTACGGGGTCTGCGTGCCGGCGGAGACGATTACCTGGTCAAGCCGTTTTCTTTCGTCGAACTGCTGGCCCGCCTCGAGGCGCTGGGGCGGCGCAGCGAGACCATCGCCAAGGAAACTATCTTGCGCGTCGGCGATCTCGCGATCGATATGATCTCACGGACGGCCAGCCGGCGCGGCAAAGGCATCGAGCTTCTTCCCCGGGAATTCCAGCTTCTGGAATATCTGGTGCGCAACGAAGGCCGCGTTGTATCCCGGGCGATGTTGTTGCAACACGTCTGGGACCTTCATTTCGATCCGTCGACAAATATCATCGATGTCTATGTCGGACGGGTGCGTCGAAAGGTCGATGACCAGCAGGCCTATCCGCTGGTCCATACGGTTCGCGGCATCGGATATTGCCTCCGTGCTCCTGGCTAAGACACTGACGTCATCGACGTTCAAGCTGGCGCTGATCGCGATCGGGACTTTTGGCGTGATCGTGTCGGCAATCTTCAGCTACGTCTATGTGTCGACCTTCAATTATGTACGCAGCCGATCGGATCGCGCGATCATGGCCGAGTATATCGACCTGCGGAATGTTTACGAGCAGTCAGGACGCGAAGCGCTGATCGGCCTGATCCGCCAACGGATGTCCGACAAGGCTTTCACAGGTCACATTTATATCCTTTCTGATCCTTCCTCCGCCGTTCTCGCTGCCAACCTCGGAGAATGGCCGCCGACGGCAATGCCGCCCTCGGGGTGGACGGAATTTCGCGCTCCCGGCGTGTCCGCGGAAGGCACGGCCGGGCCGCTGGTGCGGGGAATGATCAACACATTCGCAAGCGGTGATCGGCTGCTGGTTGGACGGGACATCAGCGATCTCGATAGTTTCACCGGGCAGATCAAGACAGCGGTGATCTCGGGCGTGTCGTTGATATTTGTGCTCGCCGGGGTCGCGAGCGTGCTGGTGACACGGCGGACCGTCGCACGAATTGAGCAGATCAACGCCACCAGCCGAGCCATCATGGCGAGCGGACTAGACAAGCGGATCCCGCTCCGCGGCACCAATGACGAATGGGATCGGGTTGCCGAAAACCTCAATCTGATGCTGGAGCGCATAGAAACCTTGATGGGCGAGGTCAAGCAGGTAAGCGACAATCTGGCTCACGACCTTCGGACGCCGCTGACACGGATGCGCGGGCGCCTGGAGAAAGCCTATCACGGCCAACGTTTTGACGAGGACGCTCAAGTGTTGATCGGCGACACTATCGCCGATCTTGATGCTGTCCTGAGGATATTCACGTCGATCACGCGGATCGCGCAAATCGAGACCCAGGTGCGGACGGGAGCGTTTCGAACCGTGAACCTGGTCGAAATTGCCCATGAAGTCGTCGAGTTGTACGACGCCGCGGCCGAGCAGAGCGGTAGCTGCCTCACCATGACCGGCAACGGCGAAGTGCTGGTGATTGGCGACCGCGATCTGATCTTTGATGCAATTGCCAATCTTGTCGACAATGCAATCAAGCACGGCCACGCTGGAGGAAAAGTCGTTGTTGCGAGTGAAACCGTGAACGGCAGCCCGGTCGTTTCGATCACCGATAACGGACCCGGAATTCCCGCGGACCAATATGAACAGGTTTTCAAGCGCTTCTACCGGCTCGAACAGAGTCGCTACACGCCGGGAAACGGCCTGGGACTGAGCCTCGTTTCAGCCGTCGCCCGTCTTCACGGTGCGCGTATCGAAATGCTCGACAACTCGCCAGGTCTCCAATTCAAGCTTTGGTTCTCGGCACCGAGTGCTCGGCGGCAGTAGGCTGCATCCGGATCGCTATGGCGTCGGGGCGGAGCTTTTCCCAGAGCCAAAGGTGCCCCAATTGCACCGGCAGAGCTGGACCGAGAGATGGGCGACGTCATGGAGCAGATTCATCAGGTCGATCTGGAATTGTGACTGATTAGCCATTGCTTAAAGACCGCGTGGGTGTGCATCCGTGTGCAAGCAACGGCGGCTCATGGCGCAAGGCGGTCATCGTCGCACATATGGCGCTCTTATGAATGGCAATAGCAATCAGTCTCGATTTCATATGGTTCCCGGCACATCTTCCACGCGCCGAGATACCTCGAGTCTGACAGGCCTCACATGTTTGACCACAATTCAATCCCTGCGCGTAAATGGGCATCAAATCCGCCCGTCTCACGTGCCGTTGGGCATTCTGTCCTGGCGGTTGATAGTGAGGCAACGGATGGCGTTGCCGATACCTACAATCGGGCCGGTGACGATTATGTCTCTTATGCCGACGGCGATCCTTCGCAGCCATTTGCCTTTGACGGAATGCACGCTTACGCGGACCGCTGCGTCTGGGCCGTCTTGGAGAAGAAACTAACCGACCTGCGGGCTTCCGGTGCAAACTCGGTCAGGATTCTCGATGCGGGTTGCGGACCCGGTACATGGCTGCGCCGACTGGTCATACGCGCACATGCGCTCGGATTCAGCAGCATTGCCGCGCGTGGATTCGACATCGCACAAGCGCAAATACAACGGGCGCGGTTCGCGGCTCGAAATTCTTCCAGCCTTCCTGGCGTGAATCTGACATTTGACGTCGCAGACCTTGCGGAGCGGTTGCCGGAACCCGATGCCTCTGTCGATCTGACTCTTTGCCTGTACAGCGCGCTCAGCCATCTTCCTGTTGCACGCTTGCCGGAAATCTCAAAAGAGATGGCACGCATCACGTCAGGACACCTCATAACGACGGTCCGGCCGATTGGCAGCACACCAACGGCTTTTGTAGATTCGATCGAGAAGGTCCGCCGATTGAAACAAGATCACGTCAGGAACCGGTGCGAGATCGACCTCAGCGACGGCCGGCATATTGCATTCAGCTTTCACCAGTTTACAGCGGCCGAATTGCGAAACTATTTCGCCGGCTATTTCGACATCGAGGATTTGCGCGGCCTCGACCTCTTTCACAGTCAATTCATGCCAGATTCCCGGTGGAATCCCGTCTCTCCGCAGGGCGATGGTCAGCTTGCCGATGAACTGGAGCGGCTTGAGGAGGCGCATGCCTCACGCCAGGAGTTCATGGATCGCGCCACCCATCTCCTGCTCGTGGCGCGCCGCCGTCGAACCGCGGCACCGAAAGCCGGTGCCGTGGTGTCGACCTAACACCGGCCGGTCCGTCACCATATTGGCAGTGGGCCGACTGGCGGCGATCGAACTCACGAGGCGGCAAGAGTTCTTCGCAGCCGCGCGATCGCACCGGGCAGGCCGCGCACGTTCATGATTCGGCCGGTGGTGTCGTAATCCTCGGATAGCACGCGCGCGTTCTCATACACATCGCTGAGCAATCCCTGTTTCGCGTAAGGTAGTACCAGTTGGTCATCTACCATCGCAGCTTCAAAAAACGCGATAATCGTCTCACGCAGTGCGGCGACGTCCTGTGCGGATCGTGCGGACAGCAGGATCGCGTCGGGGTGCTTTTCGCGTAGCGCGGCGCGGTCTGCCTGGCTCACGCGATCGATCTTGTTGAGGAGCAGGCGCGACGGGACGACGTCCGCGCCGATCTCACGCAGCACGCCGCGACTTACCTCGAGCTGCGATTCGTAGGTCGGATCGGACGCGTCAACGACGAACAGCAGCAGGGATGCCTCGAGCGCTTCGGCCAGCGTCGAGCGGAATGACGCGACGAGATCGTGCGGCAGTTTCTTGATGAACCCGACCGTGTCCGAGACGAGCACGCGCGGCCTCGTTTCAGGCTGCAGCGCGCGCACCGTTGTATCGAGCGTCGCGAACAGTTTGTCCGCGACCAGTACCTCGCTACCCGTGAGCGCCCGCATCAGCGACGACTTTCCTGCATTGGTGTAGCCGACCAGTGCGACCCGAATCTGATCGCGGCGCGCAGACCGACGCTGGTCGCCGTCTCGCTGGATATCGTCTATCTGCTCTTTCAACTCTGCGAGGCGATCCCGGATCTTGCGACGATCGAGTTCGAGATCGGACTCGCCCGCGCCAACCCCCTGCTGCCGCCCGCCGCCCGGCGCTTCCCGCAAGCGCGGCGACACGTACTTCAACCGCGCGATCTCAACCTGCAGCTTCGCCTCGCGACTATGCGCATGACGATGGAAAATCTCCACGATCACGCCAGTACGATCGAGTACTTGCGCGCCGGTGGCGCGCTCAAGGTTGCGGGCCTGGCTTGGCGAGATTTCATGATCGACGATCACGAACTCCGGCCCCGGCGGCCTCTCCGGATCAGGCTCTATCTGGCTGGCGTTCGGCTTCTTTTCCTCGGGGTCTTCAAAGCGGTCGCGAGCCTTCGACTTGCGCGCTGTCGCCATCGATCCGACGACACCGGTCCCGCCGGTTATCGCCGCGAGTTCCGCAACCCGCCCCTTGCCCAGCACCGTCGCGCCGTCGATCTCGTCACGCTTCTGCGATATCGTGTTCACGACCTCGTAGCCGAGCGTCTTCACCAGACGGCCCAACTCGTCGAGATCAGCGGCATGCGCGACGTCGTCCACGCCCGGAAGCTGAACGCCGACGAGAATCGCACGCGGAACGGGCCGTTTAGTTTCCATGATTGCCACTTGGTATTCTCCTGTGCATGACCGCCGCCGCGATAGCAGCCTCATGCAACCCACAATGTCGAGTACGACGGGATCGCCTCTTCCTAAGTCCGGCTCATGCCTAACACGTTTTGGCGATGGCACAGGCGGCCGAGCCGCCCGTCTAGCCACCGGAGGATGACGGCGGTTATGCGGCTTTGCGGATCGGGTTTCATTTCGTGTCGCCGCGTCAAAACGGCGAGGATCAACCCGGACGACCGCCATACCGGTGGGGTTCAAGAACTAGGGCAAGATACGAAAATCGCCATAAAGGATCGAGATGGACGAAAGATCCGCGATATAGTGATTGCATGACTGACGCCAGATCACTACGCCTCAATCGAGTTGCGCTGACCGGTTGAACCCACCGCTCAGAAGCGGCCCTTTGCGTTCAAGTCACTCCGCGCAGATGAGGAAAGCTCAGCAATCGTGCTTCCAACTAGTAGTCCCAGTCCGGGCCGGCCAAGGCCTGCGTCAACTGATGAAGAAGCACGTTCAGGTGTTTTTTGTCCGCGGCAGTAAAGTATTTGAACAAGAGCGCTTCGCGTTCGAGCGAAACCTGCAACAGCTTTTCGGAAAGTTTGCGTCCCTCAACGGTCAAGCTGGCGATTGCAGCGCGACCCCGGGTCCGCGTCTGCTCGACGGAAACGAGCTTTCGTTCTTCAAGCAAAGCAAGACTTCGGCTAACCGCGGCTTTGTCCAGATCCGCCGCCTCGGACAACTCGCCGACATTGAGGAACTCGGTATCCTTGAGCACGATCAGCAGGCGCCACTCCACCATGCTGAGATTCCACGCCCTGCGGTAATAGGCGGTGGCGCCTCGATTGAGCCGCGTGCCGACACTGGATAGCAGGACCCCGATGTGTTCTTCCCCGAGTATTCCGCCGATCCGCGATGATCTCGGGGACACGTCGTTGATCCCCGATGGCTTGGTGGTGGCGGGCATTCAAAAGGTCTCCTCGCAAGCTTCGGAACCCCAAGCGGGTCGATAGCTGATCAATTCCCGGCCCCGTTGGTCAAATAACTTGACATGTCATTTATTGATCCGTCAACCTAAGACCAACCTGGCCAAAAGCGCCAAACCGACAACGCAGAAAACGACATGGCAGGAGACCGTCCAGCGACCGATGCCGATCGTCCGGCCAACTATGCCGGCGCGATTGACTGTGATCTCCATCCCGCATTGCCCGGGATGAGCGTGCTGTTGCCGTATCTCGACGATTACTGGCGCGAAATGATCTCGGTTCGCGCGCTCGACCGCCTCAATCTCAGTCTCACCAGCTACCCGCAGAACGCGCCGTTATCGTGCCGCCCAGACTGGAAGCTCGATCGCGACCAAAAGCCGGGGTCGTCACTGGAAGCGATGCAAGCGCATGTGCTGGATCGCTACCAGCCGCGATTTGGCATTCTCAACTGCCTTTACGGCGCCCAGGTCATGCACAGCGAAGACATGGCCGCCGTGCTTTGTCGCGCTACCAACGATTGGATCCGTGATCATTGGCTCAGCCGGGATCCTCGATTGCGCGCCTCGATCGTAACCGCCGCGCATAATACCGAGCTTGCGGTTGCCGAGATCGAACGGCGCGCCGACGACATGCGGTTCGTGCAGGTGTTGATGCTGGTGTCCGGGGAAGTCACGCTGGGCCGGCGGCAGCTCTGGCCGATCTATCGCCTGGCCGAAAGACTGGGCCTGCCGATCGGCGTTCACGCCGGCAGCGCGTATCGCACCGCGCCGACCGCCGTGGGATGGCCGTCTTATTATGTCGAGGACTACGTGTCGCACTCCGCCGCGTTCGAAAATCAATTGCAGAGCATGATCTCCGAAGGCGTGTTCGCCAAGTTTCCTGATCTCAAGGTGGTTGCTATCGAGTCGGGACTGACCTGGTTGAGCGGCTTTGTCTGGCGCGCGGACAAGACCTGGAAGGGTGTCCGGGCCGAGGTTCCCTGGGTGACGCGCACGCCGTCGGAAATCGTGCGCAACCATGTTCGCTTCACGGTTCAGCCGGTCGATGCGCCGGACGAGGCGGAAGCGATCCTGCGGCTGATCGAGCATCTTGATTCCGACGAGCTGTTTCTGTTCTCGACGGATTATCCGCATTGGCAGTTCGACGGCGATCGCGTGTTGCCGGACGGACTATCCGGCGCGTTGTTGAACAAGATCACCCGCGAAAATGCGCTCGCGACTTACCCGCGGCTGGCGAAGGCCGATCGTACGATGGAGATCAGCGTATGAGCATCGTCGAACTCGAGCGAGGCAGCACCGCCGAATCAAAGTTGCGGGTGATCGATTGCGATATCCATCCGGCGATGACGTCGTGGACCGAAGTTCATCCCTATCTGGCCAAGCAGTGGATCGAGCATCTTTCGGTCTATGGCAGCCATTTGCGCCATGCCTTTTCTGAAGCGCTGACCCATCCGCGGATGTCACCGGACGCGGCGCGGGTCGATGCCTATCCCGAGGAAGGCGGTCCTCCCGGATCCAGCCTGGACCTGATGCGGACCCAGCATCTCGATGCCAACGGGGTCGAGATTGGAATGCTGATTCCCCTGCGCTGGAATCCCGGCAGCCAACGTAATCTGGATTTCGGCGTAGCGCTGACTCAGGCCATGAATAGCTGGCAGATGGAGCGGTGGGTCAAGAACGAACCGCGGTTGCGGGCCTCGATTCTCGTTGCGCAGGAGGATACGGCAGCTTCAGTGGCGGAGATCGATGCGCGGGCAAGCGATCCGAGTTTCACGCAGATCCTGGTTTTGCCGCGGACCGATGAGCCGTTTGGCCGGCGCCGCTATTGGCCGATTTTCGAGGCGGCGGTCCGTAACGACTTGCCGATCGCAATCCATGTCGGCGGCACCAACGGGCATCCGTCCACGGGGGGAGGGTGGCCGTCTTATTATATGGAAGAGCACCACGCAGTGGCGCAGACCATGCAGGCGGTGTTGACCAGTCTGGTGTTCGAGGGCGTATTCGAGCGATTCCCGAAACTACGCATTGTGATCATGGAAGGCGGCCTTGGCTGGATTCCATCGTTGACGGCGAGGATGGACAAGCATTGGTCGCGGCTGCGCAGCGAGGTGCCCCATTTGAAGCGGCCGCCTTCCGAATATATCCGCGAGCAGGTCTGGTTTACCACACAGCCGATGGAAGAGCCTGGCCGTGCCGCCCATTTGATCGACCTGTTCGATCGCATCGGCTGGGAACGCCTGCTGTTTTCCACAGACTATCCGCATTGGGATTTCGACGATCCGCGATACGCCTTCAAGGCGCCTCTCAGCGAGGCGCAGCGCGACCAGCTGCTCTATCGGAACGCACAGGCGTTTTACGGATTCCGCTGATGGCGCGGCACATCGTAGCAACCATTGATGACATTCCGCCCGGCAAGCGGAAATTGGTCAACGTGAGGGGCCGGGAGATCGGCATCTTCAACGTCGACGGTGAGTATTTTGCGGTCGGTAACCGCTGTCCGCACGAAGGCGCATCCTTATGCAAGGGGCGTGTCGTCGGTCTCGTGGAATCCAGCGAGCCGGGGTCCTACCAGTTCAGCCGCCGCGGCGAATTGTTGCGCTGTCCGTGGCATGGCTGGGAATTCGATCTGAGAACGGGAAAATCATGGTGCGAACCCGATCGCACCAAGGTTCGCAGCTTCGAGCTGAAAGTGGAATCCGGCGGAGCGCTAGTCGAAGGCGAGCTGCAGGCCGAAACTTTCCCGGTTTCGATCGAGAAGCGGTATGTGGTGATCGAAGTCTGAGATCCGATCGAGCGCTCGATCGGCATAACAATAAAGCGACGCGGAGGATGCAATCTTGTTGCTGAATTTGAAGAGACTTGCCGCGATTGCCTTGTTCGCCGGTGCCGCTGTTCCGGCGTCGGCGCAAGATGCGTCGTGGGATGCCGTCGTCACGGCGGCCAAGCAAGAGGGCAAGGTCGTCGTCTATAATATGGCGCTGGGTGCGCCATACTTCCAGGCGGTGATCAAATCATTCGAGAAAACGTACGGGATCCCCGTCGAGAGCCTCGATCTGCGTGCCAGCGAACTGGTCGAGCGCATCCGGACCGAACAATCAGCCGGACGCTATCTCGGCGACGCCGAAATGGTCAGCTCGACCATGATCGAGGAACAGCTCAATAATGGCGACTTCATTCAGAAGCTGCCGCCGATCCCCAACGCCGCCAACCTGCGTCCGCCGTTCAAGACCACCGACTTCAGCGTGCCCGCCTATGTTCAGCCGATGGGCATCCTGATCAACACAAGGCTCGTCAAGGACGAGGACGTTCCGACCAGCTGGAACGACCTGAACGCGCCGAAATGGAAGGGCAAGCTGCTGTCGGATGACATGCGTCCGCTTGGCAGCGGCAACACCCTGTTCGCGATCCTGCAAAAGAGCATTGGCGCCGATTTCAACGAAAAGCTGGCCGAGCAAAAGCCGGTGTTTAGCCGCGACATGCGCAATGATGCGCGTCGCGTCGCGCGCGGCGAGTACCCGATCTATATTACGCAGGTCTTCGCGTTTGCCTCTGATCTCAAGGGCCTGCCGGTCAAGGTCGTGGTGCCGAGAGAGGGCGCGCCCTACGCGCAGATGGAGATGGCGATGCTCAAGAGCGCGCCGCATCCGAATGCCGCGCGGCTGTTCATGCAACATTTCCTGAGTGTCGATTCACAGGCACTCTACGCCAATGCCTGGATGCTTCCGGTGGTGCAGGGCGCGGCCGAACGTGCCGACCCGGAAGCCCAACCCTATGCCAACGCCAAACTGATGGGCCCGGCCAAACTGTCCGAGCGCGCCGACATGATGGCGCTGGCCCGGAAACTCTACCCGTGAGGCTATCAGTTCGATGACCCTTTCAGCCGACGACCGCGTGTCGGATATCGTGACGACATCGTCACGATCGAGTGGCTTCGTCGCATGGCAGTGGCTGCGCGCGACGCCGGCTGGCCGCATCATTGGCCTGACGCTGCTGGCGCTCTTGCTGGCGTTCCTGACGGTCTATCCGCTATCGATGCTGCTTTACGGCAGTCTGCATTCGACGCCTCCCGGCGTCGCCGGCGTGTTCAATCTCGACGGCTATCGGGACGTCGTTTCGCAGCAAAGTCTGCTTATCCTTCTCAACACCATCGGCATATCGCTGGCGAAGACGGTCCCGTCCGTGGCCATTGCAGTGCTGTTGGCCTGGATTCTGGCGAGGACGGACACTCCGTTTCGCGGAACGCTCGAAGTGCTGGTGACGCTGCCGTTCTTTATCCCGCCGATCCTCACCGCGATGGCCTGGGGGATGCTGGGCAATCCGCAGGTCGGGCTGCTCAACCAGCTTTACCAGTGGATCACGGGATCCACGAGTTCGCCGATCAACGTCTATTCCTACGGCGGCGTGATCTGGCACATGATGCAATATTCGGTGCCGTTCCTGTTCCTGCTGATTGTCGACGCCTTTCGCGCGATGGATCCAAGCCTCGAGGAAGCGGCCCGGATGTGCGGGGCGACGCGCCTCCGCACGTTTTTGACCGTGACGCTGAAGCTGATGCTGCCGGCGCTTACCGGTGCCGCGATCCTCAGTTTCATCCGCGGTATCGAGAATTTCGAATCGCCGCTGTTCTTCGGCTCTCCGGCCGGAATCCATGTCATCACCACCGACATTTACGATTCCATCAACCAGCGCTCGCCGCCGCAATATCAATATGCGACCGCGATCAGCTTCGTGATCATGGCGTTGATGTTCCTCATCATCCTGCTGCAATGGGGCGTATTGCGCGGGCGCAGCTTCCAGACGGTAACCGGCAAGGGGTATTCGCCGGCGGTGATGAAACTCGGCAGATGGCGCTGGGTAACCTTCGCGTTTTGCGCGCTGTTCTTCTTCGTCACAGTCCTTCTGCCGGTAGGTCAACTTCTGATCGGATCGTTCTTCAAGTTCTTCGGCTTCTACGAGTGGGACATGTTGACGCTCGAACATTACCAGGCGGTAGCCGGCAGCAGCGAGTTCTGGCGCGGCTTCGCTAACACGATGCTTCTGGGTTTTGTGGGCGCCACGCTGACGATGGGGCTCGGCGGTACCGTCGCCTACATCTCGGTTCGGACCAAATGGCGTGGACGTCGCTTGATTGACGCGATGGCGTGGCTGCCCTGGATGATGCCGGGCATCGTTCTCGGTGTAGGCTTCCTGTGGGGTTTTGCGCTGTTGCCGCATGCCATCCCGATCTACGGGACGATCTGGGCGCTTCTGCTCGCCTATATTTCACTGGGCACTCCGCTCTCGGTCCGGGTGATGTCGAGCGCCTACGCTCAATTGTCCTATGATCTCGAAGAGTGCTCGCGCGTGCATGGTGCGAGCTGGCTGCAGACGATGCGGCGAATCATGATCGCGCTGGTGTGGCCGTCTTTCGCGGTCGGCTGGGTGCTGGTGTTCTTCGGTATCATGCGCGAACTCAGCGCTTCCGTGCTGCTTTACTCCGTCGGTTCCGAGGTTCTGTCGGTGGTGCTGCTGAAACTCTGGGCCAATGGCAGCGCCGAGCAGGTCAGCGTGATCGGACTGATCATGATGGTCATGGTGATTGTTTTCAGATGGGTGCAACTGCGCGTGATCAAGAAATGGGTCGGCGCGCTGTGATGGATTGGGTGTCGGATGTCTAACGTTCTCCTTGAGAAGGTCAGCCGGCGGTTCGGCGATTTCGCCGCCGTCAGCGACGTCGACCTGCGTGTCAGCGAAGGCGAGTTCGTCACGCTGCTGGGGCCATCGGGATGCGGCAAGACCACGACGTTACGCATGGTGGCAGGCCTCGAGCAGAATACCGGCGGCCGGATCAGCATCGGCAACGAACTGGTCAGCGATGCCGCCTCGCGCATTTTCGTGCCGTCGGAGCGACGCCGTCTTGGCATGGTGTTCCAGTCCTACGCGATCTGGCCACATATGACGGTGTTCGAGAACGTCGCCTATCCCTTGCGGGTGCGCCGGCGGTCAACCGCCGAGATCCGCGATCTCGTACTGAAAGCACTGCGTCTGGTCGAAATGGAGAAGTTCGCCGAGCGCCCAGCTCCAGCGCTGTCGGGCGGCCAGCAGCAACGCGTCGCCATCGCGCGGGCGCTGGTATTCGAGCCGAAGGTGCTGCTGCTCGACGAGCCCTTGAGTAATCTCGATGCCAAACTGCGCCTGCAAATGGGCGACGAGTTTCGCGCGATTCAGCGGCGGCTCGGCATGACCACGCTCTATGTCACGCACGACCAGTCGGAGGCGATGGCGCTCTCCGACCGCGTCGTCGTGATGGATCAGGGCCGGATTCAGCAGATTGGGGCGCCAGAGCATATTTATCGTTATCCCGCCAACCGGACGGTGGCAGGCTTCTTCGGCACCCCCAATCTGCTCACGGCCAATGTAGAGGCTTGCGCGCGCATCGATGGCGGCAAGGTGCAGCTCGATGTGGTCGGACGCGGTTGGCGCGGGCGCTGCGAAGCTGCGACTGAGGTGGCGGCTGGACGGGCGGTTACTGTGATGGTGCGGCCGGAAGATATCAGCATCGCGTCCGCCGTCATCGGCGCTGATGATGTCGGCCTTCGCTGGTCGGGGCGGATCGCACACACGATTTTCCGCGGTCCGACACGGTCGATCTTTGTGGAGACGGAGGAGGGCCGGCTTAATGTCGATGCGCCTGCGTTCGGCGGCTATGCTGTGGGCGACAATGTAACCGTGGCCGTTCCGCAGAGCGCGGCATGGGCCGTGGTGGATCAAGGGGAGGCCAACTGATGAAATTGCCGTTTCGCGGAGCTGTCGATTGCGACATTCATCCCGCAGCACCCCCGATGTCTGCGCTGCTTCCCTACATGACGGACTATTGGAGCGATCAGCTTCACAACCGCCACGTCGATCGTATGGGTTTTACGATGACGAGCAACAATCCGTTGCTGCCGATCCATGGCCGTCCCGATTGGAAGCCGAAAGGTGGCGTGCCCGGTTCGGACACGGCGATGCTCCGGAGTCAGGCGCTCGACGCTTTCGGAACCGACTACGCCATCTGCAATATCATCCATGGTGCAGTGGTGCTGTTCAACGGCGACATGGCGTCGGCGATTCTTGGCGCGTTCAATGACTGGGTCGCGAAAGAGCTGCTTCCGACCGACCGCCGGCTTCGCGGCTCCATCGTCGTATCGTTGCAGGATCCGAAACTCGCAGTCGCCGAGATCGAGCGGCTGGCAGGTAATCCCGATTTCGTTCAGATACTGTTGCCGTCGCTCGGCGAGATGCCGATCGGACGCCGGATCTATTGGCCGGTGTTTGAGGCCGCGGCCCGCGCCGGTCTCCCGATATGCCTGCATGCGGGTGGCCTCTACCGGCAGCCGCCGATGGGAAATGGCTGGCCCTCCTATTTCGTCGAGGACTATGTCACGCAATCCACCGGCTTCGAAGGCGCGCTGGTCAGCTTGCTGGCCGAGGGCGTGTTCCAGAAATTTCCTGATCTCACCTTCGTGCTGGCTGAAACCGGTGCGACATGGCTACCGCCGTTCCTGTGGCGGCAGGACAAGATGTGGCTCGGGGTGCGAACCGAATTGCCGTGGATCGATCGCATCCCGCGCGAAATCATCTGCGAACGGGTGCGGCTCACCTTGCAGCCGTTTGATGCGCCATCGGATCCGACGCTGGTAGAGCGGGTGCTCGATCATTTCGGCACCGACGAGATCTTGCTGTTCGCGACCGACTATCCGCATTGGCATTTCGACGGCGAGGACGTCATTCCGGACGGCTTTTCGCCGGAACTCATTCGCAAGATCGCGATCGATAATCCCTACGCAACCTATCGCCGACTTCAGAAGCCACACATCGCAACCCCCGCTGCATCGGAGCTTTCCGCATGAATCAGGACCTCCTTGAACGCACGACCGCACGCCCGGCCGCGACCCGCGCCCATATCGTCGATTGCGACGTCCATATCACCGCGCGCTCCGCGGGCGACCTTTATCCGTGGCTGCCGGCGCGCTGGCGCCAGCATGTCGAGGCGATCGGGCCGCATGTCCGCGGCGGCCTCTACAACCAGGAACCGCATCCGCGCATGATGGCGCGCGGCATGCGGGCCGACGCCTATCCGGAGGAGGGTGGCCCGCCCGGTTGTTCGCTCCCCCTGCTGCAGAAGCAGCATCTCGATCCGAACGGGATCGAGTTCGGCATGCTGATCGCGCTCGGGCGCGGCATCTTCGAGGAGCGCAACCAGCATTTCGCCGAGGCGTTATCGACCGCAATTAATGACTGGCAAGTCGAGCGATGGGTGGATCAGGACCGCAGGTTGGTCGCCGCGATTATCGTGCCGCAGGAGGATGCGGAATTCGCGGCCGCCGAAATCGAGCGGCGCGCGCCTGATACCAGGTTCAGGCAGATTTTGCTTTCTCCCAAGGCGCAGGAGCCGCTGGGGCGCAAGCGGTACTGGCCGATCTATGCCGCCGCCGAGCGCGCCGGGCTTCCGGTTGCCTTTCACCCCGCGGCGATGGGTGGAGGACATCCGTCCGCCGGCGCCGGATGGCCGACCTACTATCTGGAGGAGCACAACACCTTCGGCACGATCATGCAGGGTGTTTTGACCAGCATGATATTCGAAGGCGTGTTCGAGCGCTTTCCGAATCTGAAAGTGGTTTCGGTGGAAGGCGGTTTTACCTGGGTGCCGTCTCTGAGCTGGCGCATGGACAAGCATTGGTCGCGGCTGCGTGCCGAGGTGCCGCATGTACCAAAGCCGCCGTCAGAATATCTACGCCGCAATATATGGTTCACGACTCAGCCGATGGACGAGACGCGCAGGCAGGCGCAACTGCGTGACATGATCGATTGGCTGGGGTGGGATCGATTGATGTTCTCCAGCGACTACCCGCATTGGGATTTCGACGATCCGCGCTACGCCTTCAAGATCCAGCTGTCCGACGAGGAGCGAAGGAAGGTGTTCAGCGGCAACGCCAAGGAGCTTTACGGCTTGCCATGAACCGTCATGTAGTGGGGAGAACCCCGGAGATCCCGCCGGGCTCTCACAAGATTGTCGAGATATCCGGACGCCAGATCGGCGTGTTCAACGTCAATGGTGAATTCTTCGCCTTGCTGAACCGTTGTCCACATGGCGGCGCCGAGCTTTGCAAGGGGGCGGTGGTCGGATTGGTTCAGCCGCAGGGCGTTGGCGAATACGCCATCGCGCGAAGGGGCGAGTTCATTCGCTGTCCGTTTCATGGTTGGGAGTTTGAAATCAAGACGGGGCAATCCTATTGCGCGCCGGACCGGCTCAAGATCCGCAGCTTTGATGTCGCGGTGCAAAGCGGCGATCAACTGGTAAAAGGGCCCTACGTCGCCGAAAGCTACGAGGTCCGGGTCGAGGACGACTATGTCGTCGTGACCGTCTAAACGAACAAGAAGACTTGGAAGGGGGAATAATGATCGCACTTCAATTTGCGCTGCCTGCCGTTATGAGACGGGCGCTCGTCACTTTATCCATCGCGCTTGCGCTGTTCTGCGCGAGCGGTCCGTCATTTGCCGAGATGGCGGATTGGGACAAGGTCGTCGCCGCCGCGAAGGCCGAAGGCGGGCTGGTTCTCTACACTGCGCTTCTGGGGGTCCCCTCCACTAAAGCGATTGCTAAAGCCTTCGAGGCAAAATACGGCATCCCGGTGCAAGTGCTGGAGGCCCGCGCCAGCGAACTGCGCGAACGCATACGCACTGAGCAATCCGCCGGCCGCTATCTCGGCGATGTCATGTTCAACTCCGAGAACCAGGCCATTATTCTCAGCGCCGAGGACAAGTCGATCGTTCCTCACGAGCCGGTACCCAATGCCGCTGGGTTGATAGAGTCATTCCATGACGATGGTCTCAAGTCACCCGTCATGACCATCAACTATGGGCTGTTGGTCAACAACCGGCTTGTGCCGCCCGGAGAGGAACCGAAGAGCTGGCGCGATCTGACCGATCCCAAATGGAAGGGCAAGATCCTGTCCGACGACATGCGGGCGGTTGGCGGAGGCTACGTCATGTTCTTCGTAACCGAGGAAAAATTCGGAAAGGCCTATCACGAGGCCTTGGCGACACAAGGTATCCAGTTCACGCGGGAACAACGTGAGGCGGGACGTCGCGTGGCGCGCGGAGAAATGGCCATCTACATGCCGTTCATCCTGGGCGACATTCAGAACCTCAAGGGTCTGCCGGTTCGCACCGTCGTTCCAGCGGAAGGCGCACCTTACGTGCTCTATGCGACGGCGGCCATGAAGAACGCACCGCATCCGAACGCAGCGCGGCTCTATATCGATTTCTCGATGTCCGACGAGGTGCAGAAAATCTTCGCGCAGGACGGATTTGGCATCGTGCGTCGTGGGGTTCTCGATAAGGTCACGCCCGAGGCGCGGGCTATCGCCGAAGTCAAATTGATGGGCGGCTCCGATCCGGCGAAACAGAACCAAATGCTGGATCTGGCGCGCAGCATTTACAAATGAGTTGAATGTTTAAATTGAGCGGCGCTGCACCAGACGGCATTTGCGGAAAGCGGAAAAGTCTGGCCAGCGAGTGCTCCCTATCGGGCTAGGCCTATGACTCGAACACATTCTCCAGGGGCTGCCGAAGCTCGCCCAGAATGTACGACGCCAAATGGTCGGCCGCGGCCGACCAGCCCTGCTGGCGGTGCCATAGCGCGAGATCGACTTCGGGAAGCGCGGGCAAGCCATCGCTCTCATCGAATTGTCGCAAGCCACGTACCTCGACGCTCTGGGCCAGCACGATGACCGCCGCATCCGACAGCGCCATCGCCTGTAGACCCGCGATGCTCTCGGACACGCATGCGATCCGCCATTTGCGATCCCGCGCATCCAGGGCGTTCAAGGCGTGCCTTCGGTACAGATTGCCATCGGGTAGCATCGCCACAGGCAGGGGGTCGCGCCGGTGTGCCGATCCGTCTTCGGCGCCAAGCCAGACCAGTCTCTCCCGCCGAAGCAGCGTGACGTTGGTCAAGGGCGGGTCGATGTCCGGCATGTGCGTGACGACCGCGACGTCGACAGTCCCATTCACCACCGCTTCGGCAATCTTGCGGCTCAACGCGCAATGGACCGTAACCTCGACATTCGGATAGGACGCCTGGAAGCGGGCCAGGGTGCGCGGCAGCAGAAACGCCGCGTAAAGATCCGGACATCCGAGCACGACACGCCCCGAGACTTCGTCCGAGCGCAGGCGGGCGCGCGCTTCATTGTCCAGCTCGAGCAGCTTGCGCGCATAGGAGAGCAGCGTCTCGCCATGCGACGTCAGCTTGGGCCGGCGGAGATTTGTCTCGAAGATCTTGCGGCCAACCAGCTGTTCGAGCCGATCGAGCTGAAGGCTGACAGCGGGCTGCGTCCGGTTGAGGCGCTGAGCAACGCGCGTCACGCTGCCTTCCTCGACCAGAAGAACAAAAGTTCGTAGCAGGGAAAGGTCCAGTAGAGGCACAGCCATCATAAGCGATACTATGGTATGCGCAAATTTTTTCAAATTTCACGTGGGCCTCGGCACGGTTTAGACTGAAAAAGGATAAAAAATTGTATTGCGCGAAGAGGATGCAACGACGGTGATTATTTGGGCATCCCGTCTCGCCGACAATCACCAGGCCCACCGCTAATGGAAGGCGCTCTCGCAGAGCTTCCGGCCATTCCTGCGGACGATTTCAGGGCTGCGATGCGGGGGGCTGGCATCGGCCGTTTGCGTGATCACCTCGCGTCACGAAACGCTGGCAAACGGTATGACCGCGACCGCCGTATGCAGTGTTTCGGCAGACCCGCCTTCGATTCTTGTGGTCGTCAACCGAAGCAACCGGTCGCATGCGCTTATTCGGGATAGCGGCGTGTTCGCCGTCCATGTTCTCGCGAAAGGCCAGGAGCGGCTGGCGACGCATTTTGCCAGCCGACCCGAGCATCCGTTCGTCGATGTGCCGGTGCGGTCGGGAGCTACGGCGGCACCGATGATCGAGAACTGCGAAACGGTGCTCGAATGCGTCGTTGCCGCGGAAACTGATTTCGGCACGCATACGATCCTGGTCGGGCGTATCGTCGCCGCGCGATACGGCCTCGCCGAGCCGCTTCTGTATTGTCACGGCAAATTCGGATCGATGGTGTGACCGAATCCGTGTCGCATGTGTTCTTTCCAGCAAATCACCAACCGGTCCTGACGCGATCGACTGCCGCAACGGACCTGCATCGAAGCCATCGGAGCGCGGATCCCTTGGTATGGAGCTTGCTTCTCTTCATGCCGAAGCGAAGTTCGATGCGTAATCATCTTGCAGTCCATCTTCAGAGAGTAACACCATGACGCATCCCCTTCGCCTCGGTATTTGGGCCCTGGTTCACGGTAACCGGGCCGCGCTGAATGATCCCGAGGAACCCTACGACGCCTCATGGGATCGCAACCGGCGCCTCGTGCTGGAAGCCGAAGCGCTCGGCTACGACTGCACGCTGATCGCTCAGCATACCGCCAATCCTCACCGCGACGATCTCGACCAGCTTGAAGCCTGGACCTCGGCGGCGGCACTGGCGGCTCTTTCCAGCCGGATCGAGATCATCACGGCGATCAAGCCGATGCTCTATAATCCGGTCGTGCTGGCCAAGATGGCGTTGCAGATCGAGCACATCAGCAAGGGCCGCTTCGCGATCAATCTGGTGAATGCCTGGAACCGGCGCGAAATTGTCAATGCCGGTATTCCGTTTCTCGAGCACGACGAGCGCTATGCCTATGGAAGCGAGTGGCTGACGGTCGTCGAGGCCCTGATGCGCGGCGAGCGCGTCAACTTCTCCGGCAAGCATGTACACGTCGAGGATTACGCGCTGCTGCCGAAGGACAGCTTCCGCAGTCGACCGCGCATCTATGTCGGTGGCGAGTCAGAACCGGCGCGGGTGCTGAGCGCCGCGCAGGCTGACGTCTGGTTCATTAACGGCCAGCCGCTCAACGATGTTGCCGCGTTGATCGCCGATGTCGGCGGCCGTCCGCGCCAGGGCGATCCGTTGCGGTTCGGGCTTTCGGCCTTCGTCATCGCGCGGGAAACCCAGCAAGAAGCCGAGGCCGCCTACAGACGTTTGCTGGCGCTGGCCGCCGAAGATGAAGACGTGCGGGCGTTCGTGAAAGCCAACACCGACGAGAAGGTTCAGATGCGCAAGACGATGGCGAAGTTCGAGCGCGTCGGGACCAACGGCGGCACCGCCGCGGGCCTGGTCGGCAGCTACGATCAGGTAGCGGAGCGCATCATCCAGTTCCACACAGCCGGCATTGAAACGCTGCTGATGCAGTTTCAGCCGTTCGAGAACGAGATGCGACGGTTTGCAAAACACGTGATTCCGCGCTTGCGGGCCATTCGTGGCTGAACCGGAGCGGGCGACAGACACCACCAGAAAAGGATGTGCTTCATGGTTATCCGGCCGCTCGGCCTTCTTGTTGCCGCGGTGCTGTCTATGGCAATGCCTGCCGCGTTTGCGCAGACCTATCCATCGCAGCTGATCAAAATCGTCGTGCCGTTCACGCCCGGCGGCACCTCGGACTTGCTGGCCCGGGAGTTGGGGCACAGCATCAGCGAGGATTGGGGACAGCCTGTCGTGATCGAAAACCGGCCCGGCGCCGGTGGCGCGATTGGCACCTCCGAGGTCGCCCACAGTGCACCGGACGGCTACACCCTTCTCATGGGTTCGAGCGCTGCGCTCGCGATCAATCCCTACATCATGAAAGAGACGCAGTACGATCCGACCAAGGACTTCAAGGCGATCTCCCTGGCCGCCAAAATTCAGAATATGCTGGTGGTTCATCCGGACATCCCGGTCAAGACCGTCCCCGAACTTCTCGCTTACGCCAAGTCCCACCGCCTGATTTTCGCGAGTTACGGCATTGGCTCCTCGCCGCATATGTCCGCAGAAATGTTCGAGAAGATGGGCGGCGTAGAAATGACGCACGTGCCGTTTCGTGGTGCGCCGGAGGGAATGACGGAGGTCCTTGCCGGCCGCGTGAACGTGGTTTTCGACAACCTGCCGAGCGCGCTGCCGATCGTGAAGTCCGGCAAGCTGATTGCCATCGCTGTTTCCGGCAACCATCGCTCAACACTTGCGCCCGAAGTGCCCACGGTTGCGGAGTTGGGTCTGCCTGGCTTCGATGTGACCACATGGTACGGGCTCGTCGCGCCAGCCGGTGTCCCTGATTCCATTGTTGACAAGCTAAGCGTGGAGGTCGCCACCATTCTCGCACGGCCTGACGTGCGAGGCCGCCTGGTAGCAGCCGGCACCGAGCCGCAAAGCATGACGCCACCGGAGTTCGCGGATTTCATCGCGGGCGAGCAAGCGAAGTGGCGGAAGCTGATCGCCGAGGTAGGCCTGAAGATTAAACTAGCCCCGCGGCTGGGCGAAGAATCTCGTGACGTTCCTGGTTCCGGCCAATCTAAAGTGACGAACTATTTACGATGGCGGTGGACTTGCCGATGTCTGCTAATCGCCATTGGCGCTAGGAATCCGAAAGTTTGCGGTGCCGATGAATGATGGGCTCGCTTTTGAGCGGGGCACATGAGCTTTGTTCCGCTTCTTCCCGAGTTGACTCTGGAGCTGGTCCATACCTGCTGGACACCAGTGAAGAACAGATAGCGGCAATGTTTCTTATAGAATGGCACCGGATAGGCGTCACTCAATCGCGCAGTCTCGATCCTGGATCCGACCAAAATTCCACGGTTTAAACCGTAGCCCAACAGCAGGACCGCTGCTAAGCCCAACAAAGCCCACGGAGCTGACGGTAAGCGCATGGACTTATCCCCAAATAAGCATGGAAAGAAGCAGTAGTTTGGATGGATCGAGAGGATGCCGTCGAGAACTGGCGCGCGATCCCCGGAGCAGTACATTGTATTGAAAGGTGTCCGTCATTCGTCCATGCATTGAAGAATAAACGCAGTACGATCTCTGGGCAGAATACCCTGAACTTGAGCCATCTGTCGGCATTTGAGTTGCTCGATGTGCTCGGCGACTACCCTGGTCAGGCGCGCTTCTCCGACTGGATCGGCTGTCCGGATCGTTCTCACTTTGATAGGTGAGCCATCCGATTCGAATCGGAGCTCGTATTTATTTCCATTTCCGTCAGTGGCATTGCACGAGACGCTCGAAACCTGTTGCTTCGCGAAATTCCCCATCTGCGTACACTTTCCGGTCGAGGACTCGACAGACGGTACCGGCAATCCATCGACCTTGGGCCTGTCCCTGGATTTCAGGAGCATCTGGTCAATCGAAAGCTCATACAGGTCGTCTTGCGGTCGCTTACTGCTCTCGCCCGAAAAGGTGATGATGTGAACGTCATCGTCTGGATCGTTTAGAGGGACAGTGAAACCAGAACGCCCACCAGGACTATGAGAAAAGGCCACGGTGGTGCATATGAAATCGCGTTCTGCTACTTTTAATGTGCTGCACTTGCCTGTCATCGATGCGAACACGTCGATCTCAGGTTCGTGTCGCTCGATCTCGTCAGCAAGGAGAGCCGATGAGGCAATTGAACACAACATAAACGCAGCAGCGGCGACCTGCCAACAGATGCGCATGAAATTATTACCCCCGACCCAAAAGCGCAGCCTACGGTTTAAAAGATAAAGGCGCAATGGGTGGACGAAAAACGCGGCGCCTCGCGTCAATGACGGCGTTTGCTGTACCGGACCGGGCTACTTTCAATGCGCGCTGTAATCCGCTCGTTTCGGCGCAATGCCGGTCGGTGGTACGTCCAGACGCACCGCGATCCCCTCGAGTGCGGGACTCGGGGCCGGATAGAGTTTCATCACCAGCGGATCGTGCCCCGGCACGATGTGGCTCTCGTCGGGCGCAAGCGCGATCAGCCTGTCAAAACCTTCCAGCATTTCGCCGATGTGAAAGGCCGTCGTGAACGGCCGGCTGCTCGCCATGTTCTCGTAGAAATGAGTGACGTCGGAGGCGAGCACCACAAATCCGCGGCGGGTTTTGACCCGGACGAACTGCAGCCCCGCTGAATGGCCGCCCACCGCATGCACCGTCAGGCCGGGCGCTAGCTCGGCATCGCCATTATAGAACATCACGCGCTGGGCGTAATTTAGCCGCACGATCCCGCAGATATCCTCGACCTCGAATGAATGGGACAGCCGCGGATAGTGCATGTAGCGGCCGGTGGCATAGGTCAGCTCGCGCTCCTGAAGATGGAATCGCGCTTCCGGAAAACGGTCGAAATTGCCGACATGGTCGTAATGCAGGTGGGTGAGGATGACATCCTCGACCATATTCGCATCGATGCCGAGCGCGGCAAGCCCCTCGACGGGACAGCGCAGGAAAGTGCGTTTGCGCTTTTCTGAGACCGCCGCGTTAAAGCCGGTATCGATTACAAACGTCCGGCCGCCGCCTTTCGCCACCCACACGAAATAATCCATCGGCATCGGCCCATCATGCGGATCACCGCCGATAAAGTGCGCGCTGCGTTGCGCGTCACGGGTGGCATAGCGGATGGCAAAGAGCTCGTAATCGAATTCGGTCATGATGTCTTCCACTCTCGCTTCTTCTTGTTCCAACCGGTGCTTCAATGGCCGATGCCCGGATGGGAATCGGCCGATCCGGACACCAGGCCGAGATAGGCGTCCTTCAACTGGGGCGAGGCGGCGAGGGTCTTCGGGCTGCCCTCAAGCACGATCGACCCGCGCATCAGCACGTAAGCACGGGATGCGACGGTGAGCGCGACCGCAACGTTCTGCTCGACCAGGATGCCGCCAATACCCATCTCGCGGCGAATCTTGTCGATCGCCTGGTGCACGCTATCGACGACCAGCGGCGCAAGACCGAGCGACGGCTCGTCCATCAGGATAAAGTTCGGACGCGACATCAGTGCGCGGCCGATCGCGAGCATCTGTTGCTCGCCACCCGACAGCGTGCCGCCGGCCTGACGGCGACGCTCGCCGAGTCGCGGAAAAAGCGCATAGATGTCGGCCAACTGCTCGCGCACCTCGGCGCCGCTGCGTACCGCGCCGCCGACCTGCAGGTTCTCCTCGACCGTCATCTTCTTGAAAATCTTGCGTCCCTCCGGGACCAGCGCGATGCCCGCGCGGGCGGCCAGGTGCGCAGCTTGGCCTGACAGGTCGCGCCCGTCGAGCAAGATGCGCCCCGCGGAAGGCTTCACCAGTCCCATGATCGCCTTGATGGCGGTGCTCTTGCCGGCGCCGTTGGCACCGAGCAGCGCGATGATCTGGCCTTTCTCGACCGCGAGGTTGACGCCGTGCAGCACTTCGATCTCGCCATAGGCGGCGCGCAGGTTCTCAACCACGAGCGTCATCACCGCCTCCGCTGATGAGCTGGTTCATGCCGAGATAGGCCCGCACCACTTCCGGCTCCCGTTGCGCCGCCGCCGGCGTGCCGGTGAAGACGTGATGCCCCTGATTGATGACGGTGACCCGGTGGCACAGGCGCCCAACCAGTTCCAGATCGTGCTCAATCAGCAGTTGCGCGCAGCCTTGCGCCGCGATGTCCTGCACCAGCGCAGCGAGGCGCTCGCGTTCAGGCTCGGTGAGACCCGTCGCGGGCTCATCCAGCAACAACAGGCTCGGTTCGGACACAGTCGCACGCGCGATTTCGACAAAGTGACGCTGGCCGAACGGCAGCGACTTCACAACCGCGCCGGCGACGTCGCCGAGCCCAACCCGCTCCAATGTCCGGTTCACGGCCTGCGCAATGCTGGCCGCCGTCAGCGGCCGGAACGCCGAGGGCCATCCGTTCGCATGCGCAAACCAATGGCTCGCGAGCCCCGCTGCGACGTTTTCGTAGACCGTCAATTGATCCGCCAGCCGCACCTTCTGGAACGTGCGCGCGATGCCACGTCTCGCCCGCCGGTGTGGCGGCAGCCGCTGGATATCGCCGTCCTGAAAGCGGATGGTGCCGCCATCGATGCGCAGCACACCGGTAATGCAGGAAACAAGCGTCGACTTTCCCGCGCCGTTCGGGCCAATGAGGCCGAGCACTTCGCCAGGCGCAACCGACAGGCTGACCTCGCTCAGCGCCTGCAAGCCGCCGAAACGCTTGCATACAGCGGATAGCTCGAGCACGCTCATTTGCGCAGCCTTTCGATCAGGCCGCCGATGCCGGAGGGCAGAAACCAGAGCACGAAAAGAACCATCGTGCCGTAGACCAGCAACCGATAATTATCCTCGCCGAGCACCCGCAGGCCCTCGGGGATCATGGTGAGCATCAGGCTCGCGATGACGCCGCCGAGCGGGCTGCCGATGCCGCCGACCACCGCCATCATCATGTAGCGAAACGATTCCTGCTCATTGAACAGATCGGGCGTGAGAAATCGCACATAGGCGGCGAACAGGACGCCGGACAGGCCGGCAAGGCCCGCCGAAGCCGTAAAGGCGATCAGCTTGACGGCGAAGGTGTTGATGCCGCTGGCCTGCGCCGCGATTTCGTCGTGCCGCACCATTTTCAGGACGACACCGAGCGCGCTGTAGCGGTCGATGTAGGTGAGCGCGGCCAGCATCGCCAGGCACAGCGAGAGCATGATGAGGTACCAGGTCTGCTTGTCGATGCCACCGGTTGGAATCCCGACCAGGCCCATCGGCCCGCGGGTGATGTCGACCGAATTGGTCAGCAGTTGATAGATCAGGATGCCAAAGCCGAGGGTGCCGATTGCCAGATAATGCCCCTTTAACCGCGCGGCCGGCAGACCGAGCAGGAAACCGCAGAGCATCGCGAGTAGCACGCCATAAAACCCGGCGAGAGCGGGGGGATAACCTTGCTTTGCCAATACCCCCAGCGTGTAGGCACCGATGCCGACGAAACCAGCCTGTCCGAACGACAGCAGTCCGGTCAGGCCGGTCAGCAGATTGATGCTGAAGACCGCGAGGCTGAAGATCAACGCGGTAATCACCATGTTGATCCAGAACGAACCGAATGTGAGCGGTAACGCCGCGACAATCGCAACGGCTGCGATCAACAACACGCGCCTGGAGGCTTTTCCGTTTTGATTGAACGGAAATGGGGTCGGGGATTTTTGATTTGCCCTGTTTTCTTGACGCGAACCGGTGTCCACCTCGCTTGAAAGCGCTCTAGACATTCTCGTCGACCCTTTCCGGCACGAGACCGCGCGGGAAGAAGATCAGCGTCACCACCAGCAGGCCGAACGCGATCGAGGTCGAATAGGCGTTCGAAATGTAAACCGCGCTGAAGCTCTGGATCATCCCGATCAGCAGCGCGCCGAGGATCGTGCCGTTTACATTGCCGAAGCCGCCGAGAATGATCGCCGCGAATGCATTGAGCATTTCGGTGCGGCCCATGTCGGGGGCGATCATGTTCACCGGCCCAGCCAGCGCGCCGGCCGAAGCCGCCATCATCGAACCGATCACCAGTGCGAGGCGCGACACCTGATTGACGTCGATGCCCATGGCGGAGGCGGTTTCGTGATCCTCGGACACCGCACGGAACTTGCGGCCAAGGCTCGTGTATTGCACCAGCCACCACAGGCCGAGCAGGATGGCAGCGCTGGCGGCAACGCAGATCAACCGCTGCACGCTGATGCCGACGGTGCCGAAGTTGACAGATGTTTCGTTATAGATCGTCTCGAACGGCCGCGGCGTCGTGCCCCACACCAGTTCGGCGATGTTCACCAAAATGATCGACATGCCCATCGAGGCGATCAGGCCGTTGAGCTCGACGCCGCGAAATGGGCGGAACGCGGTGCGCTCCAGGATAATGCCGAGCACGGCGTTGACCGCCATGGCGGCGGCGATCGCGCCGACATATCCGACATACGGCACGGTCGTATAGGCGACGAACGCACCGATCATCACCGACTGGCCTTCGGCGAAGTTGACCATGCGCATCACGCCGAAGGTCAGGGTGAGGCCGACGGCCACCAGCGCGTAGCCGCCGGCCAGCACCAAACCGTTGACGATAATCTGTTCGAACATCTTATTGAACGACTTCGATGCTGCCGTCCGGTTTGGTGCGGATAAAGACGAAGTTCAGCCCGTCGGGTTTTGCGCCGCGGGTTTCGTCGAACTCATAATGGCCGAGGACAAGGTCGATTTTTGTGGCGGCCATCGCTTTCAAATAACCGGTCGCCTGCGGGCCGCCGCGCTTGATCGCATCAGCCACTAGCCGTACCGCGTCGTAACTGGCAACGTCCCAATACGTTACGTCGTGCGTCTCATTCAGCTCCTTCTGCGCGCGGTCTTCAAGTTTGGCGACGAACTCCTTCTGGGCCGGCGTGTTGGTGTCGCTCTTGACGAAGAAGGCCGCGCGCACCAGGCCGATCTTGCCGGCTTGCGCGCCGACCTGGCGCTCGAAGATGCGCGGCGGTGGCGGATAGTCCGAGAACAGCGGCGTGGTGATGCCGGCCTCGGCGTATTGCTTGACGAAATTCGCCGCCTGGACCGCCGAGATCGACATGATGACGAGATCGGGCTTGGCAGCCGGAATCCGCGTGATGGTCGCGTACCAGTTGGCGTCGTTGCGATCCTGGGTAACATCGAGAACGATCTTTTTGCCGGCCTTCTGCATCAGCGCGGACATGTTCTTGCGGAAGGTGAGGCCGAAATCGTTGTTCTCGACAATGATCGCAACCGATTCGAATTTGAAGTCCTTTGCGAGCAATACCGCCTCGCGCTGCTGCGAGTAGCGGTTCTGCATGGAACTCTGGAACGCATACGGCCCGGAATCGCCCGCAATCTGATCGGCGGTCGAGATATTGATCAGCAGCGGAACCTTCTCGTCGTTGGCCACCTGGGCAGCGGCGACGGACGCGCTGGAACACCATTCGCCAATCAGCAACTGGGCCTTTTCCTGGCTGATCAGGCGCTGCGCCTGATCGTGGGCCGGCCGCGGTTCGCATTGGCTGTCGCCGAACACCAGTTCGATCTTGTAGCCGCCCGCGAGGTCCTGTGCGTTCACTTCTTCGGCCGCAATGCTGGCCGCGATGCGGTTGGTCTTGCCGGCCCACGCCGTGTTGCCGGTGAGCGGCAGCAACACGCCGACCTTGACGGTACCCTTGCTACCGGCTTGGGCGAGAACGGCAGATGGCGTGGCCAGCAGCAGCGCGGCGCCGAGTGCCGCGAGATGGCTTTTCATAATGGTCCTCCCTATTGCGGCTGTCTCCAGCTCATCTCATCGCTCGCATCTTGCCGCGCCCTATCGGGAACTTCTCCTCCGCCGCCCATGCGATCATCGATGCATCGCGGATCGCGGTGAGGAAATCGCCCGGAACATTGTTGCAGTCACCGGCCATCACCCATGGCACGCCGGCTTCGTCCGCCAATTTCGACACATCGCGCAGCGGACGCGAACCGATCGCCAGCACGATGATGTCGCCCGCGGGATGGCGCACGATATCGTGTCCGCTGCGGCACAAAATCGTATCGCCTTCGATCGAAACCACCGGTGCGCCGGTCACGATCTGCGCCTTGGCGTCGCGTAGCCGCAGCAGCACGTCCCAGCGATTGTTGCGCGCCATTTCCTTCGCCACGACGTTTTGGCCTTCGAGGATCGCGACGTGCCTGGCGCGCTTGGCGATGCACTCGGCGGTTTCGATCCCGACCATGCCGCCACCGATCACGGTGACATTTGAACCTTCGGGGATAAGCTCCGGCCGTCGCAGCACGTCCCACGCCTGGATCATCGGGACGGTCGTGAGGGCGGGGAAGGGGACGTCGCGCGGCACCGAGCCGGTCGCGATCACGATCAGGTCCGGCCCGTAGGCGCGGATGCGCTCGACGGTTGGCTCGACGCCGGTTCGGATCGGCACGTCGAGCTGTCGCAGCGCGGCGACCCGGTAGGTCCACACGCCCGAAACGTCATCCTTGTCCGGCGCCGCCAGCGCAAGGTCCATCTGTCCGCCAGCGATGTGCTGGCTCTCCCAGACCTCGACCTGGCGGCCGTTGGCGGCGAATACGCGCGCGGCTTCCAGTCCCGCGACGCCGCCGCCAATGACGAGCACGCGGCTATCCTGCTGCTTGATTCCTTCAAGCCCCGGCTCGAGCCTGGCGAGGGTTTCGAATTCGGTGCCCATCAGCGGGTTCTGGACGCAGGCGACATCCAGCTCCAGCGTCAACCGCTCGAAGCAGACGTTGCACGAGATGCAATGGCGGATCGGCCGCTTCACTTCGCCGAAGGCCTTGAGACACCAGTGCGGATCGGCGACCAGCGCACGGCACAGCGCGATGTAGTCGGCGCTGCCGGCCTGCAGCACGCCTTCGGCATCCTCAGGGGTCAACATCCGGCCCGCCATGATCACCGGGACGGTCACGGCATCCTTGATCGGCCGCGCATAGGGCTCCAGGAAGCGGCGCGGAAATGACGGCGGCTGGATGCAATAGCGCGACAGTTCCGGCGTTTCGTTGGTGCCGCCGGAGAGATCGATCGCGATCACGCCCGCGGCTTCCAGCGCCTTCGACAGCGTCACGATGTCGTCCAGCGAATAGCCGCCGTCGACATATTCGGTTGCCGACAACCGCACCATCATCGGGAAGTCGGGCAGCTCGGAACGGATCAGCCGCACTGTTTCCATCAACAGCCGCATCCGGTTCTCGACCGGACCGCCGTAGTCATCCTCGCGCTTGTTGTGGCGCGGCGTGAAGAATTGCTGGAACAAATAGCCGTTCGCGGCATGCAGTTCGATCGCGTCATAGCCCGCGCGATAGAGCCGGATGGCGCTGGTCAGGAACTGTTCCTGAATCTCGGTGATATCGTGCCTGGTCAAGGCGCGGACTTCATCGCCGGTCGCCGGATTCTTCCCCGGCGAGGGACCGACCGGCTCCATGCCGAGCACCGAGCGGCGAAGCAGCATGCCGCGATGATTGAGCTGGCCGCAGACCAGCGCGCCGGCCTGGTGGATTGCTTTTGTCAGATCGGCGAGGCCTGGGATGAAGCGATCGTCGAAGATGCAGAGCGAGGCGCGGTGATTGCGGGCATTACCGGAGACCACCATGGCCTCGGTAATGATCATCGCGGCACCGCCACGCGCCCGCTCGGCGTAGTAGATCTTGTCGCGCTCGGTCGAGAAGCCGTCAGTGGTGCCGAAGTTGGTCCCCATCGGGCCCATCACGACGCGGTTCTTCAACCGCAGCGGGCCCATCTGGCCCGGCTGCTGCAGCAACATCGACGGCTTGCGCTCGCTTGCCAGCATTAGCCGGACTTCGCGCGTTCCGCCGCCTGTTTCACCCGATCCGGATCGGCCGCGATCTTGACGCCTGCGCGCTCCTGCTCGAGCAGCATCACCGAGCGTGAATCGCGTCCTTCCCAGCCGCGGTTGCAGGCTTCCCTCATCTCGGCGTAGGCGAGATTGCACATCCGCATGGGAACACCGAGTTCGCGGCCCAGCTCGGTCGCGAGCTTGACGTCCTTGGTGGCGAGCTTGAGCGCGAAGTTCGGCGGATCGTATTTGCCGGGCAAGAACTGGTCGAGCAGCCCGTCGAACGTGAAGCGGCGGCCACCGACGCCCTGGCGCACGGCTTCCCACAATGCGACCGGGTCCATGCCGGCTTTCACGCCCATGGTGAACGTCTCGGCGAGCGCACAGGTGATCGCATAGCCCGACATGTTGTGCACGAGCTTGGCGACCGTTGCGGTGCCGATCGGCCCGATATAGGCCGGGCGATCCCCCATCGCGTCGAGGACCGCTTTGTGGCTGTCATAGGCGGCCTTGTCGCCGCCAACCCAGATCGCCATCTTGCGCGATGCCGCGCCGGACGGCCCGCCGCTCACCGGCGCATCGAGCATGTGGGCTCCCTTGGCGGCAAAGGCATCGTGAATTTTCTTCACAACGCCTTGAGAATTTGTCGACAGGTCGAAATAGGCCGCACCCTTTTTCACCCCTTCGATCAAGCCGTCGGTCCCCAACGAGACCCGCTCGACGTCCGCCGGTTCCGGCAGGGAGGTGAAGATCACGTCAGATCTCTCGGCCAGCGCGCGCGGCGTATCCGCCCATTCGGCGCCGGCCTGCAAATGGTGACCGGCCGATTGTCGGTGCAGGTCGTGCACCACGACCTTGTATCCGGCCTTGAGAATATTGGTGGCCATCTTGCCACCCATGGTGCCGAGCCCGATAAAGCCGACGACAACGTCTTTGGTCATCGTCATTCTCCCTTGTCGCCTTCGACCAGCACAGTGTAGGCGACCTGCGCGGCCGACATCGCCGCGGGCCAGCCCGCATAGAACGCCATGTGGGTGATGACTTCGGTGATCTCTTCCTGGGTGACGCCATTGGCGATCGCGCGCGTCAGATGCGAAACGAGCTGTTCCGGCCGATAGGTCGCGACCAGCGCCGCCACCGTGATGAGACTGCGATCGCGCTTCGAGAGAGCCTTGCGCTCCCACAAATCGCCGTAAACAACGTCATTGGTGTAATCGACCAGCGCAGGCGTAAACGCCTTGATGCGGTCGCGTTTGGCGGAAGGCGGTGCCTTGGCCATGCGTCTCTCCCTTGTAGCTTTTAATGCCGCACGTCGAGGCGCGGCTTTTTTCATTGCCGTTGAAGCAAAGATATCGTTTCATTAGCATCGCCGGACGGGAGTGTCGACCAGCGCAAATCGCCGAGCTGACACGCGCGGAGCGGCTCGCGCATCGCGCTCCTGCTGCTTTTCTGGCCAAGTCTCAACGAAGCCACGAGGCATTCCGGCCGAGGTCTTGCAGCGCATTCACTGCAGTAAGGAGAACACCGGTTGGGTGGGTTAAGGGTCATCGGTGATATCGGCGGTACCAACGCCCGTTTTGCGTTGGCGGAGAACGGCGCCTATCAAAACCTCGTGCACGTCGAAGTTGGACAATACGCGTCGCTGCATGACGCGTTGACGGCTTATATCGACAGCTTGGCGCCTTCGCTTCGGCCGAGCGAAGCAGCCCTTGCGATCGCCGGGCCGGTTTTTGGCGACAGCATCGCGCTGACAAATCATGGCTGGTCGTTTTCAATCTCGGAACTGAAACAGCGCCTGCAATTGTCCTCGTTGGCGGTGATGAACGATTTCGCCGCCACCGCGCTATCGGTGCCGTATCTGCCGGCGTCGGATATTTGTCTGGTCGGACCGGAATGCGCGGCGACCAGTGGTCCCGTTGGCGTCATCGGGCCGGGAACGGGTCTTGGCGTCAGTTCGCTGGTACCCGATGGCGAAAAGTGGGTGCTGGTGCCGGGCGAGGGCGGTCATGTCACCCTGCCAGCCTCCACCAAAGAGGAAGCCGCGATCATCGACGTGCTTCGCACCCGCTTTGAGCACGTCTCGGCCGAGCGCGTGCTGTCGGGCGCCGGGCTTGTCAATCTATACGAGGCGCTCTGTTCGATGGCGGGGATCACGGCTGCGCCGATGACGCCGGCTGAGGTCACCAATCGCGCCATTGGCAAAACCGACACGATTTGCGTCGACGCGTTCGCGCATTTCTGCCGGTTTCTCGGGACCGTCGCCGGCGACCTTGCGCTGACGATCGGCGCTACCGGCGGCATTTATATCGCGGGCGGCATTCTTCTGCGTTTCAAGGAGGCCTTCGCGGCATCGGCGTTCCGGGAGCGGTTCGAGGATAAGGGACGCTTCAGTGGGCTTTTGCGTGGCATTCCGACGAGGCTAATCCTGGACGAGTCACCGGCGCTTTCAGGTCTGGCAAATTCCACTTTCTGACCTCAATCCGATCAACGGAGAAACCATGTCCCGGATATCCATCAAGACGAAAAATGACTTGCCGGCCGAACTGGCGCCGCTGTGGGACAAGATGACGACCTATGGCGCGTTCGAAAACCAGGCCGGCGTGATGGCGCACCGGCCGCCGATCTTCAAACATATGTGGTCGCTGCTGGTCGATCTCGCCGACGAGGCCATGGTGTCGAAGCGGCATCTCGAGCTGGCGCTGGTGACGGTCTCGCTTTTGAACAAATGCACCTATTGCGTTTCGCATCATGCGCCGAAGCTCAGGATCCAGGGCGTCTCGGAGGAGGGAGCCGAGCGCCTGCTCGATTACAAGGATCATCCGGAGCTTGATGCGGTCGACAGGCTGGTCGTCGAATATTCCATCGCCGTCACCAACAACTGGAATATGACGCGCGACGAGATTTTCACGCGGCTCGGAGAACATTTCTCGGAAGCCCAGATCGTCGAGCTGACCTGGCGCATCGCGTTATGCGGCGCGTTCAATCGCTTCAACGATATCCTGCAACTCGATATCGAGCAGGGTGTGCCGGTGCGAGAAGCCGCCGAGTAACGATCCCGAGGACGCCGCAGCGACGATCGGGCTTCGTCAATTCAGACGTTCTTCTTCAGCCAGATGCTCCCGGCGTCGTTAACGCCGAACCATTCCGCCGTGTCGCCGGATATATCGACGACCAGCAGTTGATCGTCAGCACCGACATGCGGTTTTAGCTGGTCGCGGATGGCGGCCGGGGTTTGACTGGTTTTCACGATCCAGATGGTTTCCAGGTGGTGCCACCAAATGCCGAGGGATTGGATCGCCCCGACAAGTCCGTCGTGGGTGCGGCCCTCGGGCGGATGAACGTCATAGCCGATCAGGATGGTGGCCATCGGCGCAGTCCCCTCTCCCGGATTCCCCGAACGTTCTTCGGTCCCCGCCATTAACTGAGAAGTCGCGAGAGGCGAAATGGTTCGTCCCGCGAAGCTGGTTTTATGCCGAACGCGAACGAGCCGTGAAGGAGGGGGCAGGGGCACCGGGCAGAGAGCACTGTACCGGCGCCCTCTCGAGCTTACGCGAAGCCGCGCTCCAGCACATTCCGGATACCCGCGGCATCCTTTCCGCTCAGGCCCATCCGATCGAGCGTGCGGCCTTCCGCGGCGAACGTCTTGCCGCTCATGGATTTGACGATCTGGATCAACGCGTCGATCGCGGGCGTCGGCACGCCGGCGGCCTTGCCGATTTCGCTCATCGGAATAAGGCCAGCCGGTACGTCCTCTGCGATATATTTATGATCAAAATCCTTCGGCGTGCCGGTCGCCTGATAGGGTCCATCGGTGTTGGTGGTAAGCTTTTGCGCGGTTTCGCTCAGCGTTTTGCCACGCACGCCATAGGTGATCTCGAACCAGTCGGCGAGGTCGCGCACCTTGGCCCCGAGCGCGGCGGCGACCGCAACCCGCTCGGCATTGATCGCCTCATAGAGCCGCGCGACCAGCGGCGTCACGCCGTCAGCGTAGAATCTGTAATTGCCGCCCTCGTCGATCTTGCCGGCATTGCCGACGCAGTTGGCGACATGGAGCATGGCGTTGGCATTGGTGAAGCTCGTATGCGCGATCGAGGGCATCGCCACCGCGGTCGGAAACATCGGCCTGAGCACGGAAAATACCGCCTCGATGCGGTTGCCCGGGAAGGTCGCGATCTGCAGATTGCGCTTGGTCACGATCGGCTCGATATGCGCCGGGCCGCGGCGCCAGCACGAATGGGGGAAATTATCCATCTCGGCGATATCGACCTTGGCCTTGCAGCCCAAGGCATCGAGCGTGCGCCGCACCAGCAGGGCGCCGCCGGTATTGCCCTGGATCAGCAGGATGATCTGGCCATCCTTCAAGAGCGGCGCCAATCCGCGCGCGACCAATTCCTGGTAATTGCCGCCGGTCACCACGATGATGACGGCGGCGCCGTCGACAGACGCCTTGAGGTCGGTGCTGACCAGCGCGGCCGGCGAAAACCCGCGGCCTTCGACCTTGACCCCGCCGGCCTCGCGAACATTCGCCAGCTTGGCGTCATCGATGTCGTGAAGCCGCACCGTGTAGCCGGCGAGCCCGAGGAAGGCGAGCAGATAGACGCCGCCCATACCCGCGCCGATGATCGCAATCGTGGTCGAACTGTTGTCTGTCAATGTCATCTCCATTCGCAGTTGCTCGCGATGCAACATGGCACTGCAAAAACGGCGGGCAGGAGAACACGCCAGGGATGTGTTACCCCACACCGCGCTCGTTGCGTGTCAGTCACGTCGGAGCTGCCGATCAACTTGAAGTTTGCACGCGCGATGAAAGCTGTCAATTTTTGACGTGCGTGGACGTGCGTTGCGTTAATCAGCTTGACTGGAGAAGCGGCGCGGCGATGATTTGCGTTCTATCGCCCTCACAGTTTTAAATAGACAAATCCTCGCGGCGCGCACGAATGAAGGAGAATGGGAGTGATATCGGCAAATCGTCGTAATGTGCTGGCGGGTGCCGGTGCCGGTGTGTTGCTTTTGAATCCGGACAGGTTTGCGTTCGGCCAGCCGCTCCCGAAGCGCATCATCGGCGCGCTGGAAGAAGATCCGCCGATGATCAACCCGGCGATCACGACAATCATCTCCAGTTTCGGCGCCGGCTGTCCGGTCTATGGCGCGCTGACCTGGATCAATCCGAACCGCGAAATTCATCCCGAACTCGCCGAGCGGTGGGAAGCCACGCCGGACGGCAAGACCTACACGTTCTATCTGCGCAAGAACGTGGTTTGGCATGACGGCACGCCCTTTACCTCGGCCGACGTCAAATGGTCGTTCGAGAATGCGACCGCCAAGCTGCATCCATGGGGTAAGGGCGCACTCCGCTCGCTCGATACCGTCGACGCCAGCGATCCCTATGTCGCGGTGGTGCGCCTGAAGATTCCGAGCGCGGCGCTGATGAGTGCGATGTCCAATTCGATCAGCGCGATCCTGCCGAAGCATCTCTGGGAAGGCACCGACCTGACCAGGAACCCGCACAACAAGCAGCCGGTCGGCACCGGACCGTTCAAGATGGTGGAATACATTCCGGGGGACCGGATCCGGTACGTCAAAAACGACAAGTTTTACATCCCGGGCCAGCCCGAATTCGACGAGCTGGTGCTGCAAATCATGCCCGATGCCGCCGCGCGCCTCGCCGCTTTCGAGAAGGGCGAGCTCGACATGCTCTACAATAACGCGCTGCCCTACACCGAAATTCCGCGGATATCGAAACTTCCCAAGGTCGATACCGTTGCCAGCGACGTCAGCGGTGCGGCAATTATCGGCGTCATCAATACCAAGGCGCCGCCCTATGATGACAAGCGCGTGCGGCAAGCGCTCGCGCATGCCATCGACCGCAACTTCATCAGCACCAATGTGATGCCGGGCATCTCCCAGATCATGGTCGGACCGCTGCCCCCGGGATTCCCGCTCTGCAACAAGAGCCTGAAAGACTACGAATTCGATTCCGCCAAGGCCAATCAGATGCTCGACGCCGCCGGCTACCCCCGCAAGGCGGACGGCACCCGGTTCGAGTTTCGGTTGCTCTGGGCGGCCGGCGATCTTCGTTCGACCAAAATGGCCGATGTGATCCAGCAGAATTTGAGTGCGGTCGGAATCGCGGCCAAACTGCAACCGCTCGAGCGTAGCGCGCTAAACCAGCGGGGCTTTATCGGCGAGCAGTTCGACATGATCATCGACTCCTACGCGCTGGGCCCGGATCCCGATATCGGCACCGAGCGGCTTTACAACACCAACAACATCCTCAAACCGCCGGGGGTGTTCTCCAACAACAGCAGCTATTCGAATCCCGAGCTCGACAAATTATTTGACGCGCAGCGGGTCGAGCTCGATTTCAACAAGCGCAAGGAAATTTACGACAAGATCCAGGAGATCATCTGGGATGCAATGGTGATATTGCCGCTGGTTGGCTATAGCGGCGTCAGCGTCTATCGCAACACCGCGATGATCAATGCGTTCCAGGCCGCCGACGGCAGCAAGGAAAGTTTTGCGCGGGTCAAGCTGCCGGCGGCGGCCGCCGCCACGCCAGTTACGGAAAGCGCCGGCAATATGCCCTGGATGGTGGCGGCCGGCGTCGCTGTGGTTGCCGCAGGGTCGTTCTTGCTATGGCGCCGATCCCGTTCCGGCGATCAAGAGCCCGACGACGAGCCGACCTGATGCGTGGCCATCTCGGATTGCTGGTGCTGCGGCGGCTGGCGCTCGGTGTGCCGCTGGTGCTGATCGTGGTCGTCCTGACGTTCACGTTGATTCGTCTGGCGCCCGGCGACCCCGCGTTGATGCTGGCCGGGGATTCGCCGACGCCGGAATTTCTGGCGCAAATACGCGCCGAATACGGCCTCGACCAGCCGATCCCGGTTCAACTGCTGACCTATCTGAACAAGGCGTTCCACGGCGATCTCGGCCGCTCGATCTTTTTCGGCCGTCCGGTTTCGGAATTGATCCTGCAATCCTTTCCCGTGACGCTGTTGTTGACCAGCGTCGTGATGGTGTTCGCCTCGCTGATCGGGATTCTGCTCGGCGTGGTCGCCGGCGACCGTCGCGACAGCGCGACCGACACCACGATCGGCGTCGCGTCGCTGATCGGCTTCTCGATCCCGACATTCTGGCTGGGCCAGATGCTGGTGCTGTTGTTCGCCGTATCGCTCGATTGGCTACCGGCCGGTGGGCTCAGTTCGTCGCGTAACGATTATGTCGGATTCGATCATGTCCTCGACGTCGCGCGGCATCTGGTGCTGCCGGTGACGACGCTGACCTTGTTCGAACTGGCGATGATCGCGCGCTTCACCCGTACGGCAATGATCGAGGCGCTCGGCAAGGATTACGTCACGGTCGCCTTCGCCAAAGGCGCGTCGCGCGCCCGGGTCCTGTTCCGGCATGGGCTGCCGAACGCAATGGTCACGACCGTCACCGTGATCGGGCTGGAGTTCGGCGTGCTGCTGGCCGGCGCCGTCGTGACCGAGATCATTTTTGGCCTGCCCGGGCTCGGCCGGCTTTTCTTCGATGCGATCCTGCGGCGTGATTTTCCGCTGCTGACCGGTTGCTTCATTTTTGCGTCGACCGCCGTGATCCTGGTCAACATCGCCACCGACCTTCTTGTCGCCTGGCTCGACCCGCGGGTTGGCCGCTAGATGCCCGCGAACGCCGTCATCAGCGACAATCGTAATGCTGACCCAATCACGGTGCGGCCGGCGTTGGTGCGCCGCTTTGGAAAGATGCCGGCGAACCTCTCACTGTCAATCGGGATAGCGCTGGTCGCGATTCCCTGCCTCGCCGCCATTCTGGCGCCGCTGCTGACGAGTGCAGATCCGCTGGCGCTCGGCGCTGACATCCTTCGCGCGCCCGGTGCGGTTCATCCGATGGGGACCGACGACCTCGGCCGGGACGTGTTCGCGCGGGTGCTGTATGGCGGACGGATTTCACTGATGGTCGGGCTGTTCAGTGCGCTGATCGCGGTGTCGGTCGGCACGTTGATCGGCACCATCTCCGGCTATTTCGGCGGGCGCACCGACGAAGTGCTGATGCGTTTGACCGAAATATTCCAGATTGTCCCGCGCTTTCTGCTGGCGATCGTGGTGGTGGCGCTGTTGGGTGGCGGCCAACTGAAGATCATCCTGATCATCGGGTTGTTGAGCTGGCCCGGTACCGCGCGCATCATCCGCTCGCAGCTTCTGGTGTTGCGCGGCGAGGAATTTGTGTTGGCGGCGACCATGAGCGGCGCGTCGCCGGCGCGGATCATCACCCGCCACATCCTGCCGAATGTCATACCGTTCATGATTGTCAGCGGCTCGCTGCAGACCGCGGCGGGTGTACTGGTCGAATCCTATCTCAGCTTTCTTGGCCTTGGCGATCCATCGCATCCGAGCTGGGGCCTGCTGCTGCAACAGGCGCAACTTTATCTGCAGCAGGCGTGGTGGATGTCGGCGTTTCCCGGCCTTTCGCTATCGATCACCATCCTCGGCCTTAACCTGACAGGCGACGGCCTGGCGTCGCGCCTTGGCGCACGGTCGGTGTCGCGATGACGGCGATCGATCAAGCGGGTCCCGCCGCTGCTCCCGTTGGCGAGCCGCCGCTTTTGACCATCGACAATCTGGTGGTCGAATTCACCTCGCGGCAGGGCGAGACGTTTCGTGCCACCGACGGCGTCGCATTCAGCATCAACGCTGGCGAGGTGGTTGCGCTGGTCGGTGAATCCGGCTCGGGAAAATCCGTTACCGCGCGCTCGATCCTGAAGCTGATTCCGCATCCGGGCCGCATCGTCTCGGGCAAGATCACTTTTCAGGGGCGCGACGTGATGCGGATGTCGCGGCAGCGGGTACGGCAATTGCGCGGCCAGCAGGTCGGGATGGTGTTCCAGGATCCGATGGCCTCGCTCAATCCGGTGTTGCGGGTCGGCGACCAGATCGGCGAGGCGATCAGCCTGCACAGCAAAGGCCGCCCGACCGGCATTCGCGCCCGCGTCCGCGATCTGCTCGGACGGGTCGGCATCGCCCGCCCGGCCGAGCGGGCGCGCAGCTATCCTCATGAGTTTTCCGGCGGCATGCGCCAGCGCGCCATGATCGCGATGGGGCTCGCGAACAATCCGGCGCTGTTGATCGCGGACGAGCCGACCACCGCGCTCGACGTCACGATTCAGGATCAGATCGTCGAACTGCTGCGCGACCTCAATGCCAATCTCGGCACGTCAATCCTGCTGATCACGCATAATCTCGCATTGGTCGCGAGCCTGTGCAGCCGGGTTCTGGTGATGTATGCCGGCCGTATCGTCGAGGAGGGGCCGACGGCGTCGATCTTCGACCAGCCCCAGCATCCCTATACCTGGCTGCTTCTGCGATCGATCCCGCGGCTGGATAGCGACGAGGGCGAGCGGCTGATGGCGATCGAAGGCCAGCCGCCGAACCCGCGGGACCTGCCCCCGGGGTGCAAATTCCATCCGCGTTGTCCTTTTGCGATCGAACGCTGTTCAGTCGACGAACCGCCGCTGGCCGAGATCGCGCCGGGACACAAGGCCCGCTGTTGGGTGCTGATGAAAAATGCCGCGCGGACTCCAGCGGTGGTGCCGGCATGATCAGCGAGAGCGAACGTCCGCTGGTTTCGGTCGAGGCGGTATCGAAACAGTTCGAAGTGCGTGGCGGCTTGCTGCGCAAGGCTGTGCTGAGGGCAGTCGAGAATGTCAGCTTCGATATCGCGCGCGGCGAGACGCTGGGACTGGTTGGCGAATCCGGTTCCGGCAAATCGACGCTCGGCCGTGTGATCGTCAATCTGCTCAAGGCGAATTCCGGTTCGATCACGGTCGCCGGGCAATCGGTCACCGCGTTAAAAGGCGCTGCCCGCCGTTCGCTGTGGCGGCATGCCCAGATGGTGTTTCAGGATCCGTTCTCCTCGCTCAATCCGCGCATGACCATTCGAGACGCGCTGGCCGAGCCATTGCGTAATTTTGAGATCGCGGAGGGTGCTGCGGCCGATGCGATGATCAAGAAGGCGCTGGACGATTGCGGGATGGGTGCGCAAGCGATGGCGCGCTACCCGCAGGAATTTTCCGGCGGCCAGCGGCAACGCATCGGCATCGCCAGAGCGTTGATCCTGCGCCCCGATTTCATCGTCGCGGACGAACCGGTATCGGCGCTGGACGTTTCGATCCAGGCGCAGATTGTCAATCTGCTGCAGGATTTGCAGGTCGAATATCGCCTGACATATCTGTTCATCGCGCACGATCTGGCGGTGGTCCGGCACATCGCCGATCGGGTTGCCGTCATGTATATGGGCCGCCTGGTTGAAATCGCGGGGTCGCGTGAACTCTATTTGCGGCCGGCCCATCCCTATACGCAGTTGCTGCTGAGTTCGATACCGATCCCCGACCCGAGGCGCGAGGCAGAGCGGCTAAGACAGCGATCCAGCGTCGACACCTCGTCGGCGTCGCCGTCAAAAACGGGTTGCCCGTTCAACACGCGTTGCCCCCGCGCGCAATTCCCGCGCTGTGGCGAGGAAGAGCCGGCGTTGAGGCCAATCTCGGATGGCCATCTCGCAGCCTGCCACTTCGCGTAGGACGCCGCCTTATCGCGCTGCACAAGAGAAGCGTTCGCTCAATGCGCGATTGCTTTCGTCTTCGCGTGGCAAAATGAAAGCGGCGGGGCAAATACCTGCCGAGCAAAAATAACGATAGGAAGACCGGAAACATCCGGCATAGATTTCAAAAAAATAATCAAACGGGGGGAAGACGATGTTTCGATGGATGCGGGAACTCACGGCGGGTGAGCGACGTACGATGCTCGGCTGTTTCGGCGGCTGGTCGCTCGATGCGCTTGATGTGCAAATCTACAGTTTCGTTATTCCGACCTTGCTGGCGACCTGGAGTATCTCGCGCGGCGAGGCCGGTCTGCTCGGAACCATCACGCTGGTGGTCTCATCCTTCGGCGGCTGGTTCGCCGGCGCGCTGAGCGACCGATACGGCCGGGTCCGCGTGCTGCAGATCACCGTGCTGTGGTATGCGATCTTTACCTTCCTGTGCGGCTTTGCGCAAAATTTCGAACAGTTGTTCGTGCTGCGTGCGATGCAGGGCCTCGGCTTCGGCGCCGAATGGTCGGCCGGCGCGGTGCTGATGGGCGAGATCATCCGTGACAAATATCGTGGCCGGGCCGTCGGTTTCGTGCAGAGCGGCTGGGCGGTCGGCTGGGGCGCCGCGGCGCTGTTATATACGCTGATGTTTGCCATCCTGCCGGACGCGACCGCCTGGCGCGTGATGTTCTGGATCGGGTTGACGCCGGCGCTGCTGGTGCTCTGGATCAGGCGCAGCATGTCGGAGCCCGAGGTGTTCAATGCGCGTCGTGACACCGGTGCCAATGGCATCGCGCAGGCTTTCACGGTGTTGCGGCGGCCCTATCTTGCGACCACGCTGAAGGTCGCGCTGATGGTGACGGGAGCCCAGGGCGGCTCCTATGCGCTGTCGGTCTGGTTGCCCACCTATTTGAAGACCGAGCGCGGCTTGAGTTCGCTCAACACCGGATCGTATCTGTTGATTCACATTCTCGGTGCGTTCTTCGGTTTTATCGTCGGGGCGTATCTATCTGACTTGATTGGCCGTAAACGAACCTTCATCGTCTCGGCGGTCGGTTCGGTGATCTGCGTGGCGATCTATCTGGCCGCGCCGATCAGCGACGGCTTGATGCTGGTGCTTGGCGCGCCGCTCGGTTTCATCATCTACATGATGTTCTCGGCGATGGGCCCGTTCATGACCGAATTGTATCCGACCGAGGTCCGCGGCGCGGGCCAGGGCTTCTGCTACAATTCGGGCCGCGCCATCGGCGCGTTGTTTCCGGCGCTGGTTGGATTCCTCAGCGGCAAGCTCGGCTTGAGCGGAGCGATCCTGCTGTTCTCGCTGCTGGCTTACGGCCTGATGCTGGCGGCGCTGGCCCTGTTGCCGGAGACCAAAGGCCGCTCGCTGGACTCGATCGTACCGGATGGGGTAACGCCACTGCAGCCAGCACCGGCCGGTAATCCAGGATAGACTTGCTTGAGGAATAGACTTGCATGACCAAACCGTGTCTGCCGCCTCGCGCGGTCACGTCGGCGCCGCATTGGAAGGCGCCGGCCAACAGCACCGATTGTCACTTCCACATCAACGGGCCGTACGATCGTTACCCGCTCAGCCCGGGCCGTTCCTACACGCCGCCGGAAGCAACGGTGCCGGCCTATCAGGCGATGGCGCGCACGATCGGTATTGGCCGCATGGTGATCGTGCAGCCCTCGACTTTCGGCACCGACAATCGCTGCACGCTGGACGCGGTGGAATTGCTCGGACGTGACAATTCCCGGGCCGTCGTGGTCATCGACGACAGCGCTGACGCTGACATGCTCAAGAAAATGCATGCGCAAGGCGCGCGTGGCGTACGCTTCAACGCGGTGAGCGGCAACGGCACGCCGCTCGCCCAGCTCGAGAGCCTTGCCGCCAAGGTCGCGCCGCTCGGCTGGCACATCCAGTTCTATACGCATGGCGAGCAGATCGCCGATCTAGCGCCGGTGATCCGAAAGCTGCCGGTAACGGTGGTGCTCGATCACATGGCCGGCGTGCAGAGCAATCGTGGCACTGACAGCCCCGAGTTCCGCGCCGCCGTTGGCCTGCTCCAATCGGGCCAAGCGTACGTCAAGATTTCGGGTTACCGCAGCTCGGTCAAGGGTTATCCCTATGACGATGTGGCGTCGATGGCACGCGGATATATCGATGCGGCGCCGGATCGTTGCGTCTGGGGCACCGACTGGCCGCATCCGAGCCTGTTCGGCGCAACGCATATGCCGGATGACGGTCAATTGCTCGACATGCTCGGCGAGTGGGCGCCATCGGACGAACTGCGCCGCAAGATTCTGGTCGACAATCCGGCCCGCCTCTACGGTTTTGCGGCCTGAATTAGCGTCGATCGGACACGGCTTGATGCGGCCGGAATAGCCGGCCCTTTTCCGCTAGTGCTACGACGGCGAGTGCCGCCAGCGCGCACAGGAAAAATCCGGTCGAGAATGGCAGCAGTGTCCCGTCATAGTCCTGGCCGATCACGGTACCGATGCCGATCCCGAGCAACGTCGTGATCGAGCCATAGAGCGACGAGGCCGTGCCCGCGATATGGCCTTGCGGCTCCATCGCCAGCGCGGTGAAATTGGCGAACACCAGCCCGAATGCGAACATCATCAGCGCGCCCAGCGCCATGAACAGAGGCAGCGGCAGCGGCAGCATCCCGGCCTTCTCGGCGACAAACATGGTGCCTCCCACGGCGACGAACCCGACAAGCGCGCTATGCGAGATCACGCGCATGCCGATCCTGCCGACGATGCGCGAATTGAGAAATCCCGCGATCGCCACGCCAACCGCCATCGCCGCGAAAGCCAGCGGAAAATAATGGCCGAGCTTGTAAATGTCGGTGAATATCTGCTGCGACGAGAACACGAACGCAAATAGCGCGCCCTGGACACAACCCGCCGCCAGGGCATAACCGATGGTCTGGCGGTTGGTGACGGTCTGGCGGAAGGCGCTGAGGATGTCGCGCACCGTGAGCGGTCTCCGGTCGGCTTCGGCCAGGGTCTCCGGCATGCGCAATGCGCTCCAGATCAGTGCCAGCACTCCGTACACCGTCAACACAATGAAGATGCCGCGCCACTGCGTCAGCAGCATCACCGCCTGGCCGAACGACGGCGCGATCACGGGCACGGCGATGAACACCATCATGGCCAGCGACATCACGCTGGCCATGCGACGGCCGGCGTAGCAGTCGCGAACGATCGAGGTGGCGATCACCCGGGTGGCGGAGGTACCCAATCCCTCCAGCACCCGTGCCAGCAGCAGCATCTCGAACGAGGACGCGGTGATCGCGAGCACGCTGGCGATACAATATAAAACCATGCCGTCGACCAGGACCGGACGGCGCCCGAACCGATCCGACAGCGGCCCCATCACGAATTGGCCGATGCCAAAGCCGATCAGGAACGTCGACAGTATCATCTGCGGTCGGTTGGCGGTCTCAATGTGAAATGTCGAGGCGATGTTCGGCAGCGCCGGAAGCATCATGTCCATCGCCAACGGATTCAGCGCCATGATCGACGCGATCACCACAACGAATTCGGCAAAGCCCATCGGGCGATGGGTCGATGAAACCCCGGCATCGGCATTGACGTCGGTCACGCAGCAGCACCTCGTTAAAGCAACCGTCTAGCGGCCGATGCTGCACCGCACAAGACGCTTTCCGGGATACCTGCCCGTCGAAATCGGGTCATCAAAGATCGGCACGAGACATCGAAGCGTCAAAGGCCAAGTTACCGGCGCTTCAATGAGTGTGGCGTGCTGCCCCCTATGACGCGCTACGCTTGCACGATAGATACGCGGTGACCCGCAAATGCCCCGCAAGTGGAGGAACCGGACATGAAGACACGCGCTGCAGTCGCCTTCGAGGCCAAGAAGCCGCTCGAAATCGTCGAACTGGACCTGGCCGGTCCCAAGGCCGGTGAAGTCCTGGTCGAGATCAAGGCCACCGGGATCTGCCATACCGATGCCTACACGCTGGACGGGCTCGACAGCGAAGGGATCTTTCCCTCGATCCTCGGCCATGAGGGCGCGGGCATCGTTCGTGAGGTCGGACCGGGTGTCACCTCGGTGAAGCCGGGCGATCATGTGATTCCGCTCTACACGCCGGAATGCCGGCAGTGCAAAAGCTGCCTCAGCCAGAAGACCAATCTCTGCACCCAGATCCGCGCCACCCAGGGCAAGGGCGTGATGCCCGACGGCACCTCGCGCTTCAGCTACAAGGGCAAGCCGATCTTCCACTACATGGGCTGCTCGACATTCTCGAACTTCACCGTGCTGCCGGAAATTGCGGTGGCCAAGATCCGCGAGGACGCGCCGTTCGACAAGAGCTGCTACATCGGCTGCGGCGTCACCACCGGTGTCGGCGCGGTGGTCAATACCGCCAAGGTGACGCCGGGCTCCAATGTGGTGGTGTTCGGTCTCGGCGGCATCGGGCTCAACGTGATCCAGGGCGCGCGGATGGTCGGCGCCGACAAGATCGTCGGCGTCGATATCAACGATTCCAAGGAGGAATGGGGCCGCCGCTTCGGCATGACGCATTTCGTCAATCCGAAGAAGGTGGAGGGCGATATCGTGCAGCATCTGGTCGCGTTGACCGACGGCGGCGCCGATTACACCTTCGACTGCACCGGCAACACCACGGTGATGCGACAGGCGCTGGAAGCCTGCCATCGCGGCTGGGGTGTTTCGGTGGTGATCGGCGTGGCCGAAGCCGGCAAGGAAATTGCGACGAGGCCATTCCAGCTCGTGACCGGCCGGGTCTGGAAGGGCTCGGCATTCGGCGGCGCGCGCGGCCGCACCGATGTGCCGAAAATCGTCGACTGGTACATGAACGGCAAGATCGAGATCGACCCGATGATCACCCACGTGCTCAAGCTCGAGGAGATCAACAAGGGATTCGATCTGATGCATGAGGGCAAGTCGATCCGCTCGGTCGTCGTGTTCTGAATTGGGGCGAAAATCCAAGCCTTCCTTCGAGGGCGCCACGAAGGCCGTGTCCCGAAGTGAGGATTTGGCTATTGCGCGCGCACGTCAGGCGTGCGCGCCGGGGCATCTCGGTTGCGTCCCCAGCGCTTGACTTTGCGCGGCGGGGGCTAGAGTTTCGACCGGAAACAGTCCCCCGGAGAGACCATGACGCTTGCAAATTATGAAGAAAACCCCCGCGATGGAACGTCGTCGGTATCCGGTTCAGACCTTCGCAAGCCAAGTTCTTCAAAGATCTGGACTGTGGCGGAAGCGTCCGCGCTGTACAATCTGCCGTTCAACGACCTGCTGTTTCGGGCGCAGACCGTGCATCGCGCCAATTTCGACCCGAACCGGGTGCAACTCAGCCGCCTCCTGAGCATCAAGACCGGCGGCTGCCCGGAAGATTGCGCCTATTGCAGCCAGTCCGTGCATCACGAATCCGGTCTGTCGGCCTCTAAGCTGATGGAAGTCGAGCGCGTGATCGCGGAAGCCCGCAAGGCACGCGACGCCGGCGCAACGCGCTATTGCATGGGCGCGGCCTGGCGCAACCCGAAGCCGCGCGACATGGAAGCCGTCGTGGCGATGGTGAAAGGTGTCAAGGCGCTCGGCATGGAGACCTGCATGACGCTCGGCATGCTCGATCGCGCGCAGTCCGAACAACTGAGCCACGCCGGCCTCGACTACTACAATCACAACATCGATACGTCCGAGCGCTATTACAGCGAGATCATCACCACGCGCAATTTCGCCGACAGGCTCGAGACACTGGAGAACGTTCGCGCCGCTGGCATGAAAGTGTGCTGCGGCGGCATCGTCGGCATGGGCGAAGAGGCCGATGACCGCATCGCAATGCTGACCACGCTCGCCAATTTGCCGGAGCATCCAGAGAGCGTTCCGATCAATATGCTGATCCCGATCCCCGGTACGCCGCTGGCAGATGCAGAACCGATTCAGCCGATCGATTTCGTGCGCACGGTCGCACTCGCACGCATCATGATGCCGGAATCGGTTGTGCGGCTGTCCGCCGGCCGCACCGCGATGACCGATGAGATGCAGGCCCTGTGCTTCTTCGCCGGCGCCAACTCGATCTTCGTCGGCGAAACCCTGTTGACGGCGGGTAATCCGGAAAACGACAAGGACATGGACCTGTTTCGCCGGCTTGGTTTGCAGCCGATGGAATTGGAGGGCACGTCGTAACGGCGACGTGTCCTTAAAACTACATAGAAAAACGATTTGGGAAGAAAACGAAAACAACACATGAGCGACAAAACTCCTTCCCGCGCGTCGGGCGATGTTGCCGAATTCGATTACGTCATCGTCGGTGCCGGGTCTGCCGGCTGCGTCTTGGCCAATCGCCTCAGCGCCAATGGCAAGCACTCGGTGCTGCTGCTGGAGGCGGGTCCGAAGGATACCAATCTCTGGATCCATGTGCCGCTCGGCTACGGCAAGCTGTTCAAAGACAAGACCGTCAACTGGATGTACCAGACCGAGCCGGAGCCCGGACTGGATGGCCGCAGCGTGTTCCAGCCGCGCGGCAAGGTGCTGGGCGGATCGAGTTCAATCAACGGCCTGTTGTATGTGCGCGGCCAGCACCAGGACTATGATCGCTGGCGGCAACGCGGCAATGCCGGCTGGGGCTATGACGACGTGCTGCCTTATTTCAAAAAGGCGGAGAACCAGCAGCGCGGCGCGAGTGAATATCACGGCACTGGCGGGCCGCTGCCGGTGTCGGATTCACGCAATGTCGACCCGCTCTCGGACGCGTTCATCGTTGCGGCAGCCGAAACCGGCATCCCGACCAATCCCGATTTCAATGGCGCGACCCAGGAAGGCGCCGGCTGGTTTCAGACCACGACGCAGCGCGGCCGGCGCGCCAGCACCGCGTTTTCCTACCTTCGCCCCGCGAAAGGCCGCAGCAACCTGCATATCGAGACTTCGGCGCGGGCGCAGCGCATTCTGTTCGAAGGACGCCGCGCCCGTGCGGTCGAGTATCGCCAGGGCAGCGCTGTCAGGACAGCGCGGGCGCGTAAGGAAATCCTTGTCTCCAGCGGCGCATACAACTCGCCGCAATTGTTGCAGCTCTCCGGCGTAGGCCCGGCCGACCTCCTGAACCAGCACGGCATCAATGTCGTGCTCGATGCGCCCGGCGTCGGCAACGATCTGCAGGATCATATGCAGGTCCGGATCGTGATGCGTTCCGCGCAAAAGATCACGCTCAACGATGTCGTCAACAGCCCGGTCCGCCAGATGATGAGCGGCCTGCAATACGCGCTGACCCGCAAGGGACCGTTGACCATCGCGGCCGGCACGTCCGGGGCGTTTTTCAAGACCAATCCGCGGCTCGCGACGCCGGATATCCAGATCCATTTTCTGCCGTTCTCGACCGACAAGATGGGTGAGAAGTTGCACGCGTTCTCGGGCTTTACCGCCTCGGTGTGCCAGCTCCGCCCCGAAAGCCGCGGCTCGCTGCGCATCAAAAGCGCGGACCCGACGATGCCGCCGGAAATCCGCATCAACTATCTCGCCACCGAGACCGATCGTACCACCAATGTCGAAGGCCTGAAGATCCTGCGCAAGATCCTGCATGCGCCGGCGCTGAAGCCGTTCGTGGTCGATGAATACGATCCCGGGCCAAAGGTCACAACCGATGAGGAACTGTTGGCGTATTGCCGTCAGCGCGGCAGCACGATCTATCATCCGACTTCGACCTGCCGGATGGGCAACGATCCGCTGGCGGTGGTCGACCAGCGGCTGCGGGTGCGCGGCATCGAAGGCCTGCGCGTGGTCGACTGCTCGATCATGCCGGATTTGGTGTCCGGCAATACCAACGCGCCCGTCATCATGATCGCGGAAAAAGCCTCCGACATGATCCTGGAGGACGCGCGCTAGCGCAGGCCGCACGTCTGCCTGCGTTGCTTCCGGCACCGGCTGCCTTTATCCTGAAGCCGAAGATGGCCGCACTTTCCCGCGGCATCGAATGGAGCGTGGGTAGTGGCAATTCGGATCCGGATCGGAACGCGCAAGAGCGCCATGGCGCTGGCGCAAACCGAGGAAATTGCCCGCCGTCTCACCGCGGCTGCGCCCAGCGTCGACGTCGAGATCGTCAAGTTCGAAACGACGGGGGATTCCGATCAGATCGGAAAATTGCTGCCACACGGCGGTAAAGGCGGCGCGTTTGTCGCTCAAATTCGGGATGCCGTGCTGTCGGGACAATTGCAGGCGGCGATGCATTCGCTCAAGGACATGCCGGGCAATGAAGATACGCCAGGCCTCGTGATCGGCGCGACATTGGCGCGCGATCCGGCAGGTGATGTGCTGGTGTTGCGTCCCGGCCTGTCGTTCGACGAGATCAAGCGCTCGCGCGGCAAGGGTTTCAAGATCGGTACCAATGCGGTGCGCCGCGCGGCCTATGCGCGGCGGTTGTTTCCGGACATCGAGGTGATTCACTATCGCGGCGCCGCCGATACCAGAGTGCGCAAGCTCGATGCCCTGGAAATGCAGCGGCTGCCCGATGGCGGTGCGGTCGGTCCTGCTGACGCGCTGATCATGGCGCGCTCGGGACTCGAGCGCGTAGGTCTCGCCGATCGTATCGCCTATGAGTTTCCGGTTCGGGATATGCTGCCGGCGGCGGGGCAGGGGATTGTTGCGGTGGAATGCGCCGCGCAGGATTGGCAGACGCGCCAGCTCTTGTCGCTGATCGACGACGCCGACGCGCACAAAAGCGCGGATGCCGAGCGCGAGGTGTTGTGGGTGCTCAATGGCCATTGCAATTCGCCGATCGCGGGGTTTTCGACCATCGAAGGCGGGCAAATGTCGTTAACCGCGTCGGTGCTGGACCTCGATGGCGGCGTATTCATTGAGGCCTCGCGCTCCGGCCCTGCAGACCGCCCGCGCGAACTCGGCCGCGCGGTCGGCCTTGCATTGCTGGATCAGGGTGCCGCCGAAATCATCGAGCGCAGCCGGCCGGTGTGACGCTTATGGCAAAGCCTCAGCCCTTGTAAGCCCGTACCCGCTTCAGCATCTGCTCGACATGGGCGATCGGGGTTTCCGGCTGGATGCCGTGGCCGAGGTTGAAGATCAGCCGGCCGCTGCCGAAATTAGCGAGCACGTCGTCAACAGCGCGATCAAGCGCTGCGCCGCCGGCGATCAGCACCAGCGGATCGAGATTGCCTTGCACGGCGACGCGGTTTTGTACCCGCTCGCGGATCAAGGACGGCTCGGCGGCCCAGTCGATACTGACGGCGTCGACGCCGGTCGCATCGACATAGGCCGGCAGTTGCGCCCCGGCGCCACGGGGAAAACCGATGATCTTCGCGTCCGGTACGATGCTGCGTACGCCTTCGACGATGCGCCGCGCCGGTTCGATCGACCAGCGCTGGAATTCGCGCGGCGGCAGCACGCCGGCCCAGGTGTCGAATATCTGCAGCACATCGGCACCGGCCTTGAGTTGGCCAAGCAGATACTGGATCGAATTTTCCACCAGCGTGTCGATGATCGCAGCGAACGCCTCGGGGTGGCGATAGGCCATCATGCGCGCCGGCGCCTGATCCGGCGTGCCCTGGCCGGCTACCATGTAGGTTGCGACGGTCCAGGGAGCGCCGCAGAAGCCGATCAGTGCGATGGTCGGATCGAGCTCGCGACGCACCCGGCGTAATGCTTCATAGACCGGCTCGAGCTTGCCGAAATCGGCATGCTTTGCCAGCGTTGCCACCTTTTCCGGGCTATCCAGCGGATCGAGCCGCGGGCCTTCGCCGGCTTCGAACCGCACGTCGCGGCCGAGCGCATAGGGAATGACCAGAATATCCGAGAAGATGATCGCGGCATCGAAGTGGAAGCGGCGGATCGGCTGCAGCGTGACTTCGGCGGCATGTTCTGGCGTGAAACACAGATCGAGAAAGCCGCCGACCTTGGCGCGCAATTCGCGATATTCCGGCAGATAGCGGCCAGCCTGCCGCATCATCCAGATCGGCGGGATCGCCTGACGGCGTCCCGACAGGACTTCCATGAATGGCTTAATCGGCGGATTCTGGGGCAATCGGAGGTCCAGGATGTTCGGGAACCGTATCTTCGCTTCTGATACACGCCGGTGAAGGCTGGGCCAAGGGAGTGATCGAGGGAGTGATCAAGGAACTGATCACGGCATCCTTGGCGCGATCCCCTGTGTTTTGGTCCCGGTACCGGAACGACCTCGCCGGACCCGGAACTTCTCATCTATCCCGCTGTTGGCTTGCAAACGGAGGATTCCATGGCTGAGATTCGATTCTGCGGCGCATGATCGGCATGCTGCCGCCCCCGGTGAAGCCGCACTGGCAGACCGGGACGTCCACGCGAAACTCGAGGCTGGGCTAATCGATAGCTTTCCAGCCTCCGATCCCGTCAGCGCGGCGCCGCCGTCGCCTTCAAAACATGATGGCGATCGGGAAGAGCCGTCGCTTTGGGACCGGGTCGTGTCGATTTTCAGGTAGGCCGGATTTAGAAAGGCTTGGCGATGGCTGGCTTATTCAATCGCGCCGAAAATGCCTCGCCGCGAAGCGGGAGTTCAAAACGCGTCACGCCGATCGTGTGGGCTACTGTCTTGGTAGTGGCAATCGCGATGGTTCTCTGGTTTGCGATGAAATGATGCGGCTTGCGCTCGTCGCTCTGCCAACGCAGGGACAACGTTTGTTGACTGCTAAATTCAATAATGCGGCGGCGGTTCGTTGGCGGCGCCAGGCGCGCGCGTCTCGGCTTCCTTCAGCCGCTCATTCAGATTTGCGAGTTGGCGCGTCAACGCGTCGATCTTGAGCCACTGCTCGGTGATCGTCTTGTTCAGGGTCTCAATGGTCTCGTCCTGGAACGCGACCCGGGTTTCCAGCAGGTCGATGCGTTCGCCAAGTTTGTCGATGTCATTCATCGGAATCAGACTTCGTTGGGCGTTCACGTAATCCGTGGCCGAGCGCGACCCGCTCGTCGAACACGAAGCATTCGCCCCGCCAGCGACTTTCGGTTTCCGGCACGCCTTCGATATATTTCAAAATGCCGCCCTTGAGGTGGTAGACCTCCGGGAAACCGCGCGCGAGCAGATAGGCGCTGGCCTTTTCGCAGCGGATGCCGCCGGTGCAGAACATCGCGATCTTCCGATGCTTTGCCGGATCGAGATGGGTAGCGACAAAATCCTTGAACTGGCCAAAACTCCCGATGCCGGGATCGATCGCGCCCTCGAACGTGCCCATCGCGACCTCGAAGGCATTGCGGGTGTCGATCACAAGCGTATCGGGAGCCGCGATCAGCGCGTTCCAGCCGACGGGGTCGACATAGATGCCGACCTGCCGGGCGGGATCGGCGCTGGCGCAACCAAGCGTGACGATCTCCTTTTTCAGCCTGACCTTCAGCCGCTGAAACGGCATCGCCTCGGCGCTTGAGAATTTCAGCTCGAGATTGCGGAGACGGCGGTCAAACAGGGCGCCGTCGCACAATTCCCGGATCAGGCCGTCGATGCCTTCCGCCGCGCCCGCCAGCGTGCCGTTAATGCCTTCATGGGCCAGCAGCACGCTGCCTTTCAGCCCGAGTTCGGCGCAAAGTGCCCGCAGCGGCTCGCGCAATTGCCGAAAATCCGGCAGTGCGGCGAATTGATAGAAGGCGGCGACCTTGTACGGCATGGCGGTGGTTTATCAGGCGGCCGACTGGGGGGAAAGACCGTCAGAACCGGCCCAAAAGCGCGCATGTTCCCTGTAAACACAGAGAGTTGAGCAGCGGCTGGAATGTCGCCGCGCATATGCAACTATGCCGCCCCAAGCATTGCCCAGCGCGGTCCGAATGTGCCAAGAAACCTTGGTATCGACCCTGCAAAACCACCCCGCAATCGCTTCTCCAATAGACCTGGATCCGCCCGCGGGGCAGGCGGCGCAACAACGTTAAAGTGAGCCATTTGACATGAGGAATTTCCATCTTGCTGGCCGTTCGACGGTCCATGGGCAGAACGCGATGGTGGCGACGTCGCACCCGTTGGCGGCGCTAACGGCAATCGAGGTGCTGAAATCCGGCGGCACGGCCGCGGACGCGGCGGTCGCGGCCTGCGCGCTGCTCGGCGTGATCGAGCCGCAATCGACCGGAATCGGCGGCGATTGCTTTGCGCTGATTCAGCCGAAGGGCGAAGGCAAGATTGTTTCCTATAACGGCTCCGGCCGGGCGCCGATGGCCGCCAAAGCGGAATGGTATCTTGAGCGCAATTTGCATTCGATCCCGCTGACCTCGGCGCATGCCGTCAGCATTCCCGGTGCGGTCGATGCCTGGGCGACCATCCTGCGTGACCACGGCAAGCTCGGGCTCGATACCCTGCTGCAGCCAGCGATCAAGGCAGCGGAAGGGGGCTATATCGTCGCTCCCCGCATCGCGTTCGACTGGAAGAACGGCTTCGACAAGCTGAAGAATGGCACCAATACCGAGCGCTATCTGCTGCCACACGGCAAGCCCGCGGTCGCCGGCGACGTAATCCATCAGCCCGAACTCGGCAAAACCTTGCGGGCGATCGCCAAGGACGGCCGCGATGCGTTCTACAAGGGCGCCATCGCCGAGGACATGGTGGAGACGTTGCGCGGCATTGGCGGCCTGCACACGCTGGACGACTTCGCGGCCCATACCACCGAGACCACGTCGCCGATCGGCACCATGTACAAGGGTCATGACGTCTGGCAGTGCCCGCCGAACGGCCCCGGCATCACCATGCTGGTGATGCTCAATATCCTGTCGCGCTTCGATCTGACGAAATTCCCGGCCATGAGCGTCGAGCGTTTCCATCTCGAAGCCGAGGCCGCGCGGATCGCTTATATGATGCGCGAGACCTATATCGGCGATCCCGCCCATGTCGACGTCGACGTGGTCAGGATTCTGGCCAGGGATTTTGCCGAAGAGCATGTCAGCAAGATCCGGATGGACCGGATGATCGATCTGCCGAACGTCGCGCCGCCGATGAATCCCTCGACGGTTTACATCACCGTGGTGGATAAGGATCGCAACGTCTGTTCGTTCATCAATTCGATTGCCCATTCGTTCGGTTCGGCGATCGTCTCCAACAAGACCGGCATCCTGTTGCAGAACCGCGCCGGCGGCTTCCGCGTGCAGCCCGGCCATCCCAATTGCATCGCGCCGGGCAAGCGTCCGCTGCACACCATCATCCCGAGCCTCGCCACCAAGGGCGGCCGGGCGGTGATGCCGTTTGGCGTGATGGGCGGCCAATATCAGCCGGTCGGCCAGACCCACGTGCTGACCAACATCCTCGATTATGGCTGCGACGTGCAGGAAGCCATCGATATGCCGCGCGGGCTTCACTATGAGGGTGTCTACCAGCTCGAGGATGGCATACCCGCCGATATCGTCGAGGGTCTGAAGAAGCTCGGCCACAAGACCACCAGCGTGGTCGCGCCGCTCGGCGGCGGCCAGGCGATCTGGATCGATTGGGACAAGGGCACGCTTACCGGCGGCTCCGATCCTCGCAAGGATGGTTGCGCGCTGGCCTACTGATCGTGGGCGATCTTCTCCGTTGTTTTAAAGGACGCTGAACGATGCCATATTCCAAGTTTCGTAATCTCACGCTCGCCGCTGCGATTGCTGTCGGCGCGATCACTATTTCCCTCGCCGTTGCGCCGTCCGGCGTGTTGGCCCAGACCGCAGGAAAACCCATGACCACAGCTTCAGGCTTGCAGATCATCGACACCACCGTCGGCACCGGCGCATCGCCGAAGTCCGGCCAGATCTGCGTGATGCACTATACCGGCTGGCTCTATGAGGACGGCAAGAAAGGCAAGAAGTTCGATAGTTCGGTCGATCGCAACGAGCCGTTCGAGTTTCCGATCGGTCAGCACCGGGTCATTGCCGGCTGGGACGAGGGCGTCGCCAGCATGAAGGTGGGCGGCAAGCGCACCCTGATCATTCCGCCCGCGCTCGGCTATGGTGCCCGCGGCGCTGGTGGCGTGATCCCACCGAATGCGACCTTGATGTTCGACGTCGAACTGCTGGGCGTGAAATAGCAATCAGTCGCAACGAGGGAGATGCGCGCGGTGAAGATTTCCATTCTCGACGATTATTTCAACACCATACGCACCCTCGATTGCTTCAAGAAGCTTGCCGGGCACGACGTCAAAATCTGGAACGATCATGTCCAGGACGTCGATGCGCTGGCGGCACGGCTCGCTGACACCGAGGCGCTGGTGCTGATCCGGGAACGGACCCAGATCCGCACCGCGTTGCTGGAACGCCTGCCGGAGCTGAAGCTGATCAGCCAGCGCAGCGTCTACCCCCACATCGATATCGATACCTGCACCCGGCTCGGCATCATCGTGTCGTCGAGCCAGCATGCCGATACGCCATCCTATGCGACTGCCGAGTTCACCTGGGGACTGGTGCTGGCGGCGATGCGCGAGATCCCGCAGCAAATGGCCTCGCTGAAAGCGGGCAATTGGCAGATCGGCGTCGGCCATACCGTGCGCGGCAAGACGCTTGGCATTTACGGCTATGGCCGGATCGGCGCGGTCGTCGCCGGATACGGCAAGGCGTTTGGCATGAATGTATTGGTGTGGGCGCGCGAGAAGGCGCTGGAGAAAGCGCGGGCCGATGGCTACGCGACCGCGGCCAGCAAGGAGGCGTTTTTCGAACAATGCGACGTGCTGTCGCTGCATATGCGCTTGGTCGAAGCGACCCGGGGTATCGTCAAGGCGGCCGACCTGGCGCGCATGAAGCCGACGGCGCTGTTGGTCAATACCAGCCGCGCGCCGCTGATCGAACCGCACGCACTGGTCAACGCGTTGCGCGCGGGACGGCCCGGCATGGCCGCGGTGGACGTGTACGAAAAAGAGCCGCTGCGTGATACCAGCGATCCCCTCTTGAACATGCCCAATGTCGTCTGCACGCCGCATCTCGGCTATGTCACGCGCGACGAATACGAATTGCAGTTCATCGATATATTCGACCAGATATTGGCCTACGCCAACGGCAGGCCGGAGAATGTGGTCAATCCGGACGCAATGTCGCACCGGCGTTAGCTAAGACCTCGGGTAAAATGCAAAGGGACCGGCCCATCGGACCGGTCCCTGCCCTCAGCCCTAACACATCAGGTTAGAGATTCTTGTTGGCCGCCCCGGCCGCGTTGTTCACGGCGTCCTTGGTGGCCTGCTTGGCATCGCCGACGGCCTTCTGGCCCTTGCCTTTAACTTCCTGAATCACACCTTCTCCCTGCAGGCGATCGGAGCCGGTGGCTTCGCCGATACCTTGCTTGGCCTTGCCGATGGCTTCGTTGGCAGTACCTTTGATCTTGTCTGCCGTTGCACCCATGGGAACTCTCCTCTCGAAGGGTTAAGCTTCGCAAAGGCAAGTCTCCAATGCATCGAATGTTCCTCATTCGGTCTGGTTTGCGATCGCACTTTTCGCTACCCTTCGATGGAACAAATTCACGGAAAGCAGCACGATGTCAGGTTCCCACGATCATACCCACGGCGATCATTCGCATTCTCACGACGATGCCGACCGCTGGAAGCATGACGGCGTCCGCGTCATTCCCGGCGACCAGCTCGACACCAATGTTCCCTCAACTCCCGGCATGAACCGCGCGGCAGCGATCAATTTTGCCCGCGTCGGTGCGCAGAAATTATGGGCCGGCACCGTGAACATCAAACCCGACGCCAAGACCGGTGCGCACCATCACGGCCATCTCGAAAGCATCATCTATGTGGTGAAGGGCAAGGCCCGGATGCGCTGGGGCGAACATCTGCAATTCACCGCGGAGGCCAACCCGGGCGATTTCATCTTCATCCCGCCTTACGTGCCGCACCAGGAGATCAATGCCAGCCGCGATGAAGTGCTGGAATGCGTGCTGGTGCGCAGCGACGGTCAGGCGGTCGCGATCAATCTCGACATCGAGCCGGTCGAGAAGCCGGAGACGGTGCTGTGGATCGACCCGGTGCATCGGGATCCCGCAGAAAACAAATAACGGCTCTGGCCCCCTCAGCGAAAGTGCAAGCCTCAGTTCAAAGGCAAGAGGGTTTTGCTGGAGGGCTGGAATTCTCCGTCATTGCGAGCCAACGGGTCGGGCGAATGCCCGCCCGATGACAGACTCCGCTTCGTCGCTGCGCTCCTTGCAATGACGGTGTGAGCTACACATCACCGTCATTCCGGGGCGACGCGAAGACGCGCATCCCGGAATGACGAAAGCGATGCCTACACAAACACGCTGTGATCGATCCGTCCGTTCGGCACCACATAGCCGTAGCGCGTGTTGGACGGCTCCGGTCCGTTCTTCTCGTACTCCGCCTTCATCATCGCGAAGCGGTCGCCCTTGATATCGAGCATCGCGCGCTTCGGCTGGATGTTGTAGAGCCGCGCATTGTTGTCGCCGAAGATTGCGGTCTTGACCGGGCCGTCCGCGGCGCCGAGCGGGGCGAAGCCGAATTTCTTCTGCATCGCTTCGGGGATTTCGAGCCGGCGCAGGCCTTCGATCTGCCATTGCGGTGCGCCGGTCCACAACGCGTCGGTGCCCCAGCAGACGTGATCGACGCCGAGGCCTTTGATCAACGTGCCCATCAGCGCCGCGCAGACATTCGGCTCCGCCACCAGCGTGGTCGCAAACAACTGCCCGACGTCGCCATAGACATTGTTGACGCCGTACTGCGCCGGAATGTCGGCGAGATCGGAAGTCCAGGAGATACGCCCGGTGCGCTCGAATTCGGCCAGCGCCTGCTTCGGATCGCCGCCGACATGGCGGTAGGCCGAGTGATAGATGACGAAATTGAGTTGCGGCCAGTCCTTGGCCGCCTGTCCGACATCGGCAACGTCGGCGAAGCCGCGCAGATTGGGATACTGCTTTTCGATACCGGGCGGAAACAGTCCCTTGTGAATGCAGACATTCTTGATGCCGGCCTTCACCATCTTCTCGTATCCCTTGTAGGCGACCTTCTCGTCATCCATCCGCCAGGGATAGCGGCTGACGTCCTTGTGGGTGTTGTCGCCGACCGTGTAGCCCTTGCAGGATTCCGGCTTCAGCGCGAGGCCGGCATCGAGGTTGTCGAGCCAGCCGGGTTGTCCCGGCGTGAAGATCATATGCGAGAACAGCCGCCGCGATCCGGCCTCCTCGTTGACCTTCTTGCGGGCGTCGGCCATCTGCTGGTTGGTCAGGAACCAGTCCTGTTCGATATCCGACGGTGCCGACGAGATCAGCGCGATCTTGGTGTCGGAGTCGAGAAACATCTCTTTCTTGTAGTTGTTGAATTTCAGATCCTCGATGGTCTGCTCGTGGTCGCTGAGGTCCTTGTTCCAGCCGGCCTTGCCAACCGCCTTGCGCATTTCGACAAAGGTCATGATGCGGGTGTCGTCGCGCAGGAAGTGGGTGTGCATGTCCATGATGAACTGGTCCTTGAGCGCGTTGGCGCGCTCCTGGGCCATCGCCGGCGTCGCGGCTTCCGCCGGCGTCGCATCGAACAGGGCGCCATACACTTCGTTCATTGCGACAAAGGATGCCGCCATGCCGGCGGCGCTCTGGAAGAATTTCCGCCGGTCCATGCCCTGTTTGCCGCCGAGATCGTCAGCCATGGCCAATAGCCGCGCCTCGACCTCACGCTGCCGCTCGTTCTGTGGATCGGGATAGAACTCGTCGCTGGCCACGATCTGGGTCGGGATCGGGGTCTGGTAGGCGCACAATTCAGACGGCATCAATGCCGCAAGTTCGGCTTCAGTCAGTTGGCTGCTCACGACGTCTTCCTCCCTGGCTTCGTTCCCGCGGTTGTTTGCCCTCGGGTTGTCGGAGCGGGAGACTAGACCTCCGATCGTATTGGGCAAGCCTTCTTGCATGCCTTTTTGATTCTGATCGCGACGGTTTGTTTTTCACGCTGCAGCGCATCGTGATTTCCGCGCCGCTTTGTGATTTGCTGCTCAGCATCACGCGGCATCACACGTCACAAAAAACAAATAGAAACAAACCGGAGGAAGTCATGAACCATCTCGATCGCCCGCTGGCGCGACGGGCCCTGATTAAAGGCACCGGGCTCGGCCTCGTCGCCGCTGGAATGGCAGACGTGCCGCCCGCGCACAGCGCCGAGGGAGCTCATGAGGCGGCTCAATCGGAAGGCGGCGAGATCTGGAGCAAGGCATACTGGGCGAAGAAGGGTGACGTCCCCTTGTGGATGTTCCGCAAACGGGTCGGAGAGCCAAAACCCGGTGAGGCTTCCCGACCAGTATTGTTCTTCGTCCACGGCTCGTCGGTGACGTCGCGGGGGTTCGACCTCAACGTACCCGGCCATGGCGAATATTCGATCATGAATGAATTCGCCCGCCATGGATTCGATTGCTGGACCATGGATCACGAGAATTACGGCAAGTCCGGGCGGACGTCAGGCAATGCCGATATCGCCAGCGGAGTGGAGGATCTGAAAGCCGCCGCGGAAGTGCTGGTCCGAGAAACCGGCCGGCAGAAATATCATTTCCTCGGCGAATCCTCCGGAGCGTTGCGCGCCGGCGCCTACGCGATGGCGCAGCCGGACCGTGCCGACCGGCTGGTGCTCGCGGCCTTCACCTATAAGGGCGAGGGGTCGCCGACCCTGGCCAAACGTGCCGAGCAGCTCGACTATTACCGCACCCACAACATGCGCAAACGCGACCGCGACATGATCCGCTCGATCGCCACCCGCGATAAGCCCGGCACCAGCGAGGCGGCCGCGGTCGAGGCACTGGCGGATGCGGAGATGCCGTTCGGCGATCAGATCCCGACCGGCACCTATCTCGACATGACGTCTAACCTGCCGGTGGTGCATCCGGAAAAGGTGTTGTCGCCGGTGTTGCTGGTGCGCGGCGAATATGACGGGATCGCCACCGTCCCCGATATCGAGGAGTTCTTTAACAAGCTGCCAAATGGCGATCGTCAGTTCATCATCCTGCCGGGCACCGCCCATTCGGTGACGCTGGCCACCAACCGGCAATTGTTCTGGCACGTGGCGCGGTCGTTTTTGACCATGCCGACCCCGATCGCGACGTAGGACTGATTGAGGGCTCCTCGCGACTAGGCTGGATACTGGTCGTCATGCCCGGGCAAAAGCGCGAAGCGCGTCTTCGCGCTAGCTGTCCCGGGCATCCACGTCTTTACGATCGCCCAAACAAGACGTGGATGGCCGGAACAGGTCCGGCCATGACGAATAAAAAACTCTGGAGTTCCTGTCGGATCGTCGCCGCCCCGCTCGTCCTCGGATCGATCGCAACGAAACCCTCACGAGGAACTGACCATGTCCAAGATCGCTCCCTGCCTGTGGTTCAACGGCGAGGCCGAGGAGGCCGCGAACTTCTATGTGTCGCTGCTGCCGGATTCCCGGATCGACAAGGTCCAACGCAACACGTTCGATAGTCCAGCCGGCAAGGCAGGTTCCGTGCTGGTGGTCCAGTTCACGTTGGCCGGTCAGGAATATATGGCCCTGAACGGCAACACCCAGTCCCAATTCACCCATGCGATCTCGTTCAAGATCGACTGCGTCGACCAGGCCGAGGTCGATCGTCTCTGGGAGGGGCTGTTGTCGAACGGTGGGTCGCCCGTGCAATGCGGTTGGCTCACCGACCGTTACGGCGTGTCCTGGCAGATCGTGCCGTCGGCGATGATGAAATTCCTGGGTGGCTCCGATCGTGCCGGCGCGCAGCGGGCGATGCAGGCGATGATGAAGATGGTCAAGCTCGACATCGCGGAGCTGCAAAAGGCCTATGATGGCGCCTGACAGGCGCGTTCCGGAAGCTCCGGAACGCGCGATGGCTCAGGTCCGGGCTGGCGACCAGACCCGGTGCGAAAGCATCGCGATGGCGCAGATCGCGGCGTAAGCCACCAGCGACGCTGCGACCATCGCGGCCAGCGCCGCAATCCCCGCGCCGAAATAGCCGACCGCGATCCAGCCCAACCCGGCCGCGACCAGGATCCGGGTAACGGAGGCGACGAACGGCCACAACACGTGACCGGCGCCCTGGCTGGCAAAGGCCACCACAAAGCCGAAGCCCAGCGCGGCATAGGCGGGCGCCACGATGCGCAAATAGGTCGTGCCCTGGCGCAGCACGTCGGGATCGTGGCTGAACAGATGCAGCCACAGCAGCGGGAAGATCGCGACGATCAGGCCGATCGACCCCGTCAACACCAGGCCGACCACGCTGCTGGTCCAGGCGACCTTGCGGGCGCGGGCGATCTGGCCGGCACCGATATTGACCCCCACCATGGTCAACACCGCGGTGCAGAGCCCGAACAGGATCGGGATCATCACGTAATCGAGCCGCGAGGCTACACCATAGGCCGCAAGCGCGGTGGTGCCGAACAGCCCGACCGCGGCAGTGACGAGAATGACCGTCAGATTGGTGAGCACCGTATTCACGGCGGTCGGAATACCGACCTTGAGAATATCCAGGAACAGCCGGCCCTGCAGCGGCACAAACTTGAAGGTGAGACCGGCGCGTCCCGACGCCATGTAGCGCAACAGAAACAGCATGGCGCCGCAGTAATACGCGGCGAACGCAATTCCGGCGCCCTGGATGCCGAGCCGGGGAACCGGACCGAGCCCGAAGATCAGCAGAGGTGAGGTGGGAATCAGGACCATCGCGCCGACCAGCGTCACCATCGCGGGGACCTTGACGTTGCCGGAGCCGCGCAAGGCGGCAGCCTGCAGATTGACGATCCACACAGGAATCGCGCCGGCAAAGAGATAGTTGGAATATTGCAGGGCTGCGTTGAGCGCCTCGCTGTGACCGCCGAGCGCCCGGTACAGCATCGGGCCGCCGCGGATCGTACCCAGCGTAAAGGCCGCGCCGAAGATCACGGCGAGCACCATGGCGTGGAACAGCAGTGCGTCGGCATCCTGCTTGCGGCCGGCACCGACCGCGCGCGCCACTGAGGAGGCGACCCCGCTGCCGATGCCGCCATTCGACATCATCGTCATCAGCATGAACACCGGGAACACCATTGCGACGCCGGCCAGCGCATCGGTGCCGAGGAAGCCGACGTAATAGGCCTCCGCGATATTGACCGCGGTCTGGGCGAGCAGCACGACCATGGTCGGCAATGCCAGCTTCAACAGCGTCGCCAGAATCGGACCGCTCAGGATCGATGCGCGCGTCCCCTCGTTGGGCGCTTGCGCGGGTTTCACCTCGGGGCGGGCCTGGGCGGTTGTGTCGCCGGGGCCGGACGCCGCGTCGAGGGTGACGCCGCTGGGCGTTGCGGTCGCTGCTTGCAGTTCCATCTGGGATCCCTGTGGTCAATCGGACTATTGCATTACATCCATAATGTATTATTATAAGCGTAATGCAATAGCCGCAAACGCCGGCTGGGTCACGATCGCGTTGCATAATTGCCGGGGCTTGGGCCGCCGCGCTAAGGTGGGCCACGTCGGCCGGCGACAGGATCAGGGATGCGCTACGAAAAGGGACACAAGGACACCACGCGCCAGCGCATCATCGATGTGGCCGCGAGGCAGTTCCGCGAGAATGGCGTTGCGGCGGTGGGACTTGCCGGCATCATGAGTGATGCAGGCCTGACCAACGGCGCGTTCTATAGCCATTTCGAATCCAAGGAAGATCTGGTCCAGACGGTACTCGCCCATGCGCTGAGCCGGCGCGAGGCGACGCTTCTGGCCGCTTCGGAGGCCAATGTCGGACTGGAAGCGACGATCCGCGATTATCTATCGTCGCGCCATCGCGATCGCCCCGGCGGTGGCTGCCCGACCGCGGCTTTGGTCGCGGAGGTCGCGCGCCATCCGAAAGCCACCCGCGACGCCTTTACCGACAAGGTGTCGACCTTCATCCCGTTGATCGCCTCGCAAATACGGGCCAGCTCGGCCAGCGAGCGGCGGCGCAACGCGGTTGCGATCTACGGCATGATGGTGGGTACACTTCAGCTCGCCCGCGCCGTCAACGACAAAGAGCTGTCCGACGAAATTCTGGAAAGCGGCGTTACCGCCGCGCTTGCTTTGGCCGAGGGCCAAAGCTGAAGCTTCAAGCCTGATCCTGCCCTAATAATTGATGCGCAGGCCGATGCCGCCGTGGATGGTGTTGCCGACCGGTTGCGGCCCCGCGGTGCCGTTGAGGAAGAGATCGGCGACCCAGCCCTTGGTGATCCGGAAGCCGAGGCGACCGCCATATTCGAACCAACTCTGGTTTCCGATCGTTGGCACTATGGTGCCGTCGCCGGTCACGGTAGCGACGATGCCGGAATGCGAGGCAAAGGACTGCACGAAGCCACCATTGATGTTGGCCTCGATGCTGTCATTGAAGAGATGCGTCCATTGCCCGCCGACCTTGACGAGGTTGGTTCGGTCGGTACCGCTGGCGATCGAGGCGTCGAACGGATTGAATGTGGTGGCAGGGTCGGTATAGCCGGCCACGCGCTGCCAGAGTTGCCAGACTTCGACCGAGGCTGCGACTTCGTCGCGCGGCGAAAGACGGCTGATCCAGCCTGCGCGGCCGTAGACGCCGTAATCCGAGCTGTTGGTTGAGCTATCGAGCGACACCGCGCCGAGGCTTGTTAGGTAGCTCCTGGTATAGTGCACCTTTTCGAACGGCGACAACAACGCGCCGACATCGAAGAATGGCCGCGACGACCCCCAATCGGTGAAGTCGTAACGCAGCGCGAACGCACCGATCGGGGCGCTGGTGACGTTGTAGCCGCCCTCGCTGTATTGCGTATAGGCAATGCCCGCGAGTAGCGACAGATTGGGCGTCAACTCCTTGCGGCCATGAATGCCGGCGGAAAACGAACCCGCCGAGCCGAACGCACTGACGCAGTCGCTGCAATTGACCTGTTCATTGACACCCAGAAGTACCGAGCCGAGCACCCGGTTGGTGATCATCTGGTTGAAGCGCTGCTGCGCCAGGCCGTTGATCGATCCCGCGCTGGAACCCGCACCCGTCGGCGTCGGCGTCGGCGCTGGAGTTGGTGAAGGTGACGGCGTCGGTATGGGCGATGACGACGTGCCGGGCGACGAACTTGGAGAGGGCGAAGGCGACGGGCTTTGCGCGAACGCAGCAACGCCCTGCGCCCCGATCATCACCAGCGCGATAGCAGCAGTGAGCGCGGCGGACGCGATCCGGTTTGGAGCGGATTTTGCCATGGTCAGCGCCCGCACAACATGCCGGTCGGGTCGCCGCCGTCGGCGGGCGTTCCCGGCGGTGTCGCGTCCGCGAGATCCGTGACGTTGCACAGCCCGGGTGTCGCCGTGCATGCCGCGGCGAAGGTCCAGGGTGGATTGTTGGTTTTCTTGATCGTGGTCCTGCCGCCGGTCGACGTGATCACGGCGGTATCACCCGGCTGCGTCAACTGCACGCATTGGAAGCTCAGGGTGCAGACCGACGAAGCGCCTTCCTGCAACACCACCGTGGTGCTGCCTCGCTGCGCCAGGATATCGAGCACAGTGCCGCGCACGCCGATCGTCGCGACCGATGTCGTGATCTTATAGGCGGTCTTTTCCGAATGTCCGGTGACGAAGCGGAATGCGCCCGTGGTCAGGCGTATCGCGATATCGCGATAGGTGTGCTCGTCGTTGAAGACGGTGCGGTCGAGGGTGATCGTCGCATTGGCGCCGAGCGACAAATTGGTGCTGTCGGCAAGCACCAGCCGCGCTGCGCTGTCGAGGCCGGTGCGGACGATTTCGTCGCGCAGCACGGCGTCACCGGCATTGATCTGGCTGCCGCCGGATCCCGTGACGTGCACGACTTCATTCCTGACGACGGCGGCCTCGCCGACACGCGTCTGTGCGCTGGCCGAGCCGGTCGCAATTGCGATTCCGAAAACAACAGAAGAAAAACAGAGAACGCCGTAACGCCAATTCATTTCAAAACCGATCGATCTGCCCCGTTATCGTACCGGATCGCGCGCTTAAGCGATGTTGTAAAATTATCACTAGCGGCGACGTACCAACCCGATGTTTAGTCGCGACAGAATCGAGATGCGTTCAATGCACAGGACGTAAAAACCAAATTGACCTAAAAGTGTTGGAATAAAAAATCTCTTCCGCCCAAACTCGGGTTCAGACTCAATTGAGCCAATATGCGACGAGAGCGGCGAGATGAACAGCAGCCAAGAAATTCCGGGCGAGCTTATCGTATCGGGTAGCGATGCGCCGGAAGTCCTTGAGCCTGCAAAAGCAGCGCTCGATGACATTTCGGCCTTTGTAGGCGCGTTTGTTGAAGCGATGGATGAGGACACGGTTGGATTTATTGGGGATGACCGGCTTGGCGCCGCGACGAACGATTTCGCCGCGAAGATTGTCGCCGTCATACCCTTTGTCAGCGAGGAGCGCGCTCATGGGCGGAGCGAGCGCCAGAACGTCGGGCGCCGCCGCGATATCGGCATCCTGGCCTGGGGTCAGATGCAGGACGACCGGCCGGCAGAGCGGATCGCTCAGTGCATGGATTTTTGTGGTGCGGCCTCCGCGCGAGCGGCCGATTGCTTGATTGTGCTCCCCCCTTTTCCGCCGGAGGCGCATCGGTGAGCTTTGATCGACGTCGAGTCGAGCGACAGCACGACGGTATCTTTGCCTGGCTTGGCCAGCGCCTCAAAGACTGCGCACCATCGTCCGCGCTTGGCCCAACGGTTGAAGCGATTGTAGACGGTTGTGTAAGGGCCGTATTCACGCGGACAATCGCGCCATCGTGCACCCGATTGCAGCATGTGAATAATGCCGCTGATGATGCGCCGGTCGTCGTCCCGATCCGGCCCCGTCAGTCCCGTCGGCAGATGCGGTTCGATACGCGCCCATTGCCTGTCATTCAGCCAAAACAAACCAGCGCGCACTCTCTCGCCCCCGAATTAAGAACACATAGGCAAGAAAATCACGTGGCGTTATTTAGGTACAGACCCTAGTTGTTGCAACAATCCTTCATTGTGGTCATCGTGCGAGCATCACCTCCTGATTCCAGGCCTTTTACGACGCCGCTCGTCGCCATTGTCCTGTTTCTCTCCGCGCATTTTGTGCTTCTGATCGGCGTCAACACGCCGGACAAATTTGTTTTCGACGAGGTGCATTACGTGCCGGCCGCACGGCAGATGCTCGAACCCGCGATGTCGACGCCGCTGCTCAATCCGATGCATCCGCCGTTGGCAAAGCAACTGATCGCACTCTCGATCCGGAGCTTCGGCGATGATCCGCTCGGCTGGCGCTATTCGGCCGTGCTGTTCGGATCGCTTGCGATCGTCGCGATGTATTTCTGCGGTCTTGCCCTGTTCGGTGCGCAGGGGCCTGCGATCGCAGCGGCGCTGATCGCGTTTTTCAACCAGATGCTGTTCGTGCAGTCGCGGATCGCGATGCTGGATATTTTCGCGCTGACGTTCGGCCTGTTCGGCGTCGCGGCGTTTATGCATGGCTTCCGGCAGTCGCGGCCGCATCTTTGGTTTGCAGCGGCGGGTCTCGCATTCGGGCTCGCGGTTGCCTGCAAATGGAGCGGGTTGTTTGGCTTGGCGACCTGCATCGTCATCGTCGCCACGATCCGCCTGATGCAAAGCTGGCGCACGCAATTCGCCGACGGCAATGCCGATGACTGGTACCGGCCGAAGCTGTGGCCGGATTTCAGATGGCCTCATTTCGTCGGTTGCTTCGTCATCATTCCGGCAGTGGTCTATCTTGCGACCTTTGTCCCGATTTTTGGATGGTCGGTTCCTGATATTCTCGAAGCGCAACGGCGGATCTTCAACGACAACACCACGTCGGCCATTGCCGGCCACACCTATATGAGTTCCTGGCCGTCCTGGCCGTTCTTGGTGCGGCCGGTCTGGTATCTGTTTGACAAGATCGGCGAGGACCGGATCGCGGCGGTGGTGTTCCTCGGAAATCCGCTGGTGTTGTGGCCGGCGCTGCCGGCGCTTGCGGTGACCTTGCGCGACTGGATCGTGACGCGCCGCGCGGACGCGTTCCTGATCCTGTCGTTTTATGCCGGGCCGTATCTTGCCTGGGCACTGCTGCCGCGCGCGCTCAGCTTCCTGTATTATTACTTGCCGTCGGCGATGCTCGCGAGCCTCGCCTTGGTCTATGTGCTCCGGCGCGGCAAGGCCCCGCGCTGGCTGTTGTGGGCCTTCGTCGCGCTGGCGTTCGCGGGCTTTGTCGTGATGCTGCCGATTACGGCGGCGTTCGTCGAAACGTCGATGCAGACGTTCAACCGGCTGATGATTTTCCAGAACTGGATCTAGGTCGTCGCGCGGTGTCTATCTTGGCGCAACGATCGGCCCGGCGTCAGTCAGAAGCGGAACGACCAGGGGATCCGATTCCAGTGGACCCGGTTGTGATAGAAATGCGGCCAGTAGATCGGGAACGGCTCCCAATAGGCGGTTCGATAGTAGCCGTAGCGGTGATGACGATAATGCGCATAACGCCGATGCGCGTGGCGCCGGCTCGGCATCGGCGGCCGGTGCTGCGGCGCGGCTTCAGCGGTTTTCGGCGCGATTGACGGACGCGGCACGGTGAGGGCGGTGCTTCGGTCTGCTGTACGGCGGCGTCGCGGTGGGGGCTTGTGCCGCCGGGGTTTGCGGGGTGGCGATATCTTCGGCGAAACCGGGAAGGGGTGAGCCGGCGACAAGCAGCGCTGCGATGGCAAGCGCGGTGAGAGATGTTTTCATCCTAATCATCCTGCGCGTGAGAAAATGTCTGCGATAAAAAGATTGGCGCGTATTCCACTGCGATGAAGCCTAAGCAATTCGACCTGGATTGTCGAGACACAATCGATTGACGAGCAGAAATACGCGCGTCGCTGTTATTTCGCGGGTGTGGCATCCGAAGCAGCCGCTTGCGGCGCGGCCTCGGAGTTCTGACGCGGCGTGGCGGCCGCGGCAAGCTGCCGCGGCGAGCGCGGCAGCCGCGGCGGCCGGCGTCGTAGCGCTGTCGTCCTTTACTGGCGACGGAGGCGACCTGCGCGGTATCCTTGTGCGCCTTGTGCAGCCGCGCCGAACGTTCGCCGTGATACGAGCCGTAGCCCGGCGCATAGACCGACACGCAGGACGACGAGCCGGCAGCCGTTGCCGACATGAATGGTGACGCCTTCGATGTTATAGGTCTCGGCGTGTAGCCGAGGCGGTGATGGCGAACAAGCGGCAGCCGCGATGACAAGCTTCTTCATGGGAATCCCCTGTTAAGTTGGATATCTGGAAGTCAGGCGCCCGGTCTGACGTCCCATCCGCCTGACGATCGGCTGGTCCGGGTTTCATCCGTAAGGTCCGCCTGCCGGGCGACGGCAAGCGGTAGCGTGTGACCGTCATCGCGATGCGGTCTTGGTATCCATGTTGACGACCTGAACGCGACGGTTGATCGGGTCCATCGGCGCGTTCGGATCCTTCGGCTTTGTCCTTGCCGTAGCCGACGGTGACGAGGTCACTGCCGGCGATGCCGAATTTGTCGACCAGATATTTCTTGATCGAGTCGGCGCGGCGCTCGGACAGGCCCTGGTTGAAAGCTTCTCCACCGATCGCATCGGTGTGACCGGCGACGATAAAGGTCGAGCCCTTCAGATTGGCGTTCGAAAGCGCCTGGCCGAGGGACTGCACCGCCGGCAGCGAGCTCGCGCTGATGTCGGCCGAGTTGTAGTCGAACTGAATATCGAGATCGATTTTCAGCTTGGTCGAGGCGATCTCGGCGATCTCCTCGCGCTCGCCCATCGACAACGACCGGGTCTTCCGGTTGCGGATGGTCTGCACGAAGCCGATTTCCTTTGCCTTGACGGCTGGGTCGATTTGCGGCCCGGCCGACAGGCCGCGCGTCAGCGGCTTGGGCTGCAGCGCGCTCAGGATCTGGTCGGTCGAGACGTTGTTGTCGCCGGCGAAGCGCGAGACCGGCTGTCATCGACAGCGCGGCACCAAGCGTGATCGCCTTGGGTGCGGTAAGTCTGCGAAAGCTGGTCATTGTCGTATCCTCGTTGCTACGTCTGATGGCGTTTGGATGCTGCGAACATAGGACCGGTTCAAAGTGCTGAATGTGATTTAGGTCACGTTGGGGATGTTGTGGATCCGGGCCAAACGACGGAGCCGCGCGGCTCCGCTTCCGGCTGGATTAGCGTCGTTCGCAAATCGGCCCAACCGACTTGGTCGTGTTGTCCGGCAAGCAGGTTCGAACCATCATTGGTGGGTGCATGCCGCCAAGGAGGCTGAGACTATTTCGAGGTCCCGCGGCAGGTCGCGTCGCTTATCAGAAGCCAGTTCGAACCAAAAATGCACCTGCCAGACCCTGCGTGACGTAGATCACATTTCTCCCTGCGCTGACTGGATCAGATTGGCGCCATCGGATGCGGCCGCAAGGCCAAGGGCTTTTGAAGTCACACAGGGGAGAACGAACATGCGCTTCTTGATTGCAGCACTGTCAATCGCAGGACTTCTGATCAGCGCCAACTGTCGCCAAGGCCGACAAGCGTGTCGCCTTCGTGGTCGGCAACGGCGCCTACAAGAACGTGGCGCCCTTCCCAATCCGGCGATCGATGCCAAGTCGATGGCCAAGGTTTTGCGCAATGTCGGCTTCGATGTCGTCGAAGGCACCAACCTCACCCGCGACAAGATGACGGAGCGGTTGCTCGAATTCGGCAAGAAGGCCGAGGGCGCCGATGTCGCGCTGTTCTTCTATGCCGGCCACGGCATCGCCATCAACGGCACCAATTATCTGCTGCCGGTCGATGCCGACATCAAATCCGAAATGGACGTCAAGCTCGGCAACCGCCATCAATATCGACCTCACGCTCGACCAGACCATGGGCGACGCCAAGGTCAAGCTGGTGTTCCTCGACGCCTGCCGCGACAATCCGTTTGCCTCGAAGATCAAGTCGAATTAACGCGACCCGCAGCCTCTGCGGTGCAGTCGGGTCTCGCCGAAATGAAATCGGGCGAAGGCACCCTGATCGCGTTCGCGACCGGCCCCGGACAGACCGCGCTCGATGGCCAGGAAGGCACCAACAGCCCGTTCACCCGTGCGCTGATGGCCAACATCGCCGCCCCGGCGTCGAGATCCAGCAGGCGATGACCAAGGTCCGCGCCCAGGTCAACGAAGAGACCAACAAGAACCAATTGCCCTGGGGCCACACCAATCTGATCGGCTCGGTGTACCTCAATCCGGCGCCGGCTGCGGCGGGTGCGCGCGCCGATGCGCCGAACACGCCGGCCGTCACCGCGACCGCGGCTTCCGAAGTCGAACTGGAGTTCTGGCGCTCGATCAAGGACTCCAACAAGCCGGAAGAACTCAACGCCTACCTCACCAACTATCCGAACGGCACCTTCAAGCCGCTGGCGCTGGCCCGCATCGCCGAACTGCAGAACGGCCCGTCGACCACCACCCGCAACCTGACCACCGGCATCGATCCGGCGACCTTCACCGAGGAAGCCGACCAGACCAGCGAAGACCAGATCGGCCTCGACAAGAGCCAGCGCCGCGATGTGCAGCGCCGCCTCAACGGCCTCGGCTTCGACACCAAGGTCACCGGCAAGTTCGATGAAGCCACCCGCGCCGTGATCATGCGCTGGCAGGCGGCGCGCGGTTATCCGAAGACCGGGTTCCTCAACACGCTGGAACACAAGGCGCTGCAGTCCGAGATCGTCTCGACCAGGGTGGCCTCGGTGGAGGACTCCTCGGACGACGAGCCGGCGCGTCATTCCCGCCACTCCAGTGGTGGCAGCCGTCACTATTATCACGGCAGCGGCGGTGGTGGTCGCGGACCCGGCGCCTTTTTCGGCCACATGATGGGCGGCCTGTTCCGGTAAGTCCTGCGAACCGAAATCAATCTCGCTGCATCGGGCGGCCTCCGGGCCGCCTTTTTGCTGGCCCCACCACGCGGCGGAACCATCGTCGCAAAGCGGTCGCGAGAGCGCCGATGTGCTGACAATAAATTGGCCAGATAGGCCGATAGGACAATCGTTCAACAGCAAGCAAGAAAGTGGTGCGTTGGCGGCGTTTCAGTACCCGAAGAAGCCGGTTGATTATCAGGGATATCGTTCGGGTACGCCGGATCGCGCCGGCCTGTCGATGCCGGTTCTGATCGGTGCCGCCCTGATCGCAACAGCTATTTTGTTGGCGGCGCTGATCAGCATTGTCGGTACCCGCTTTATCGGCATGGACAGTCCCAATGAGGACAGCGTCTGGCTGATCGACCGGCTCACGGGCAGCGTCTACCGCTGTCAGGCCGCCGAACACGGCAAGGCCTCGTGCGATCCGGACACCGCGACCGGGAGCATCGGCCAGCCGCCGAAACACTAGGGCGCCAAAGGTACCAAGCCCTTCGCTGGAATAGTTCCGCCAGATATATTGCTTTGTCGCGCGGCCCTCGGGCTGCGCGGTTTTTTCATGCCTGCAAAATCGATATGTCCTGATATCAGCGAATCCAGTTACATTGCCGCCATCATGTCCCGCGCCGATCAATCTCATCCCCTGACCAACGCCGAGGCCAGGCGTATCTGGCTGCGTGCCCAGCGGCTCGATACCTCAACGCCATTCGGCGAAGGGCCGCAGGCGACCGCGGCCGCGGTGGAGCAACTCGGTTACGTCCAGATCGACACCATCAACGTGATCGAGCGCTCGCATCACCATATTCTGTGGACCCGGATCCCCGGCTATCGGCGCGCGGATCTGCGTCAGGCCCAGAGCGTGGACAAGAGCGTATTCGAATACTGGACCCACGCGCTGTCCTATGTGCCCTCAAAGGATCTGCGCTTCTTCATTCCGGCGATGAAGCTGCACAAGCGCGAGGGGCACCGTTGGTTCGGCTCAGTTACGCCGGCCGACACGCGCAAGGTGCTGCGGCTGCTGCGGCGCGACGGCCCGTTGACCATCCGCGACATCGACGACGATGTGCTGACGGAAAAGGAACATCTGTGGGCCAGCCGCAAGCCGTCAAAGCGGGCGCTGCAACTGGCGTTCTATACCGGCGTGGTGACGATCAGCGAGCGCACCGGCATGCTCAAGACCTACGAGCTGACGGCGCGGCATTTCGGTTGGGACGATGCCGCCAACAAGCCGCCCAAGGCGGCGTCCGCGCGCGAAGTCGCCGGTTATCTGCTCGACCGTGCGCTGCGCGCGCAGGGCCTCGTCAGTCTGGATTCGATCTGCCATCTCGATGCGCCGAGCAAGGCCGCGATCCGTCGCCTGATCGAGGCGCAAGTGCGGGCCAAGGAGCTCAGGCCGGTTGCACTTGAAGGTGCGGGCAAGCAGGAGCATTGGGCGCGCCCGGAGACGCTGGAGAGCGCCGGTGGTGCCGCGTCCGAGCTTGTGCATATTCTCTCGCCATTCGATCCGCTGGTGATCCAGCGCAAGCGCACCGAATTGTTCTTCGGCTATGGTCACCGCTTTGAGGCTTATGTGCCGAAAGAGAAGCGGCTGTTCGGCTATTTCGCGCTGCCGGTATTGGTGGGCGACGACATCGTCGCTGCGATCGATCTCAAGACCGACCGCAAGGCGCGTAAGCTTCTGATGCAGAAATGGAGCTGGGTCGGCGGCGCGCCAAAGGGCGGGCGCAAAGATCTCAAACGCCGGATCGAGGAAGAACTGCACCGCTTCGAGCGTTTTCAGCTCGCCGAGTGAATTTCCGGGCGACCGCCCCCTCGTTTCGGGGTGTTTCGATGAGCCATCGTTCAAAAGCATGGCCCCGGGCCTACAAAGTCTTTTTCTCAAGGGCCTTCCACGCCTACGTCTGCCGCGAAGATATCCGGCAGGCATGGTGGATCACCTGTCGCCGTCACAGGAGAAGGCACATGAATAATCCCGTAGTTCTGGTTACCGGCGCGCTGGCGGGCATCGGCCGCGCGACCGCGCTGGCCTTTGCCAGGGAAGGCGCCCGCGTCGTCGTCTCCGGCCGCAACGACAAGGCTGGCGATGCGCTGGTCGGCGAGCTTCGCGCGCTGGGTGCGGAAGCGGAATTCGTCCGCGCCGATGTTCGCGCCGAGCGGGATGTCCAGAATCTGGTCGACAAGACCGTGGCCCGGTTCGGCCGCCTCGACATCGCCGTCAACAACGCCGGCACCGAAGGCACGCCGGGCCCGATCACCGAACAGACCGCCGAAAGCTACGCCGGCACCTTCGACACCAACGTGCTCGGCGTACTTCTGAGTATGAAGCATGAACTGCGGGTGATGCAGGCGCAGCGCAGCGGCAGCATCGTCAATTTGTCATCGACCATGGGCCATCGCGGCGCGCCTGGCGCATCGCTCTATACCGCGAGCAAGCACGCCGTCGAAGGCTTGACCAAATCGGCGGCGCTGGAAGGTGCCGCGTTCGACATCCGCGTCAACGCGGTGGCGCCGGGCCCGGTCGAGACCGCGATGCTGGATCGCTTCACCGGGAGCGCCGAGAGGAAATCCGGTCTCGTTGCCGGTGTACCGCTAAAGCGGGCGGGACGGCCCGAGGAGATCGCCGATGTCATCGTGTTCACGGCGTCCAGCAAGGCCTCGTTTCTCACCGGACAGGTCATCGCCGTCAACGGCGGCAAAACCGCTTCCTGAAACGAGACGGCTTCCTGCATGATCGAGCGCGCGTCGGACAGTGTCGACGCCGCGCTCATGCCGCCGGCGGTGCATCCGCAACCGGAATGGTCAATTCGAATGCCGTCCCGCGCTCGCCCTCTGTGAGGCGGATGGCGCCGCCATGGGCGTCAAGCATCGCGCGCACGATCGCAAGGCCCATGCCGGTGCCGCCGCTGTCGCGGCGCGTGGTGAAGAAGCTATCGAAGATCTGCGAACGATTGTTGGGCGAAACGCCCTCGCCATCGTCGGCGACCGTAATCAGCATCCGGCTATCCTGCCGCGACGCCGAGATGTCGAGCGTCGTGCCGCCATGGCGCATGGCGTTGTCGGCGAGGTTGGACAGAATGATCGCGGCGTTTTCCTCCGAGATACGCAATGGAATTTCGAGATCGCCGCGCGCGCGAATGTCGAGCGATGCAAAGGCGGAGCGCAGCGTCGCGATCGGCAGCGACAACTTGGTCGCGCCCAGCGCCAGCGGATTTTCCGCCCGGGCAAAGTCGCGTAGCCGGCTGGAGATTTTTGCCAGCCGGTCGGAATCGGCGATGATGTTGTCGAGGAACTTGCGCCGGTCCGCATCGGTCATGACAGGCTTCGGTGCATCGAGATCGTCGCGCAGCAATTCGGCCGCGCCCTGGATCGAGGTCAGCGGCGATTTCAGTTCGTGCGAAACATGGGTGGCGAAGGTTGAGATGAAGCTGGAGCGGGTGTCCAGCCGGCGTGCCATGTCGAGAAAGCTTTGCGCCAGGCGCACGAATTCGCGCGTGCCATGGCGTTTCAGCGGACGCAACGCATCGCGGTCGCCCTTGCCGACGAGATCGGTGCGCTCGATCAACTCGCGCATGGGTTCGGTGATGGTGCGATAGAACAACAGGCCGATCAGCAGCGTCGGCACGATCATGCACAGCACCGCGACCGCGACCTTGGCGCGCTGCTCGTACAGATAGATGAAGACATTGCTCGGCGTGCGCGAGGCGTAGATCACGCCGGCGACCTGGTCGCGCACGATCACCGGCATCGCGATGAACACCCGCACGCCGGTGCCGCGGCTCAGCGAATAAAGTGGCGGCTGGTCATGTTTGGAGACGCGCGCGCGGAGCGCTGCGCTGAAACGGCCATGTAGCGCCCGCGCGACCTCATTGAGATGCACCAGCGATAGCCCGATTTCCTCGCGGCCGGCGATCACGACGCCGTTCGGATCGAGCAGCCGAAATCCCGCCAGCGTCACGTTCTGGGTCGCGACCAGATCCGGCGCGAGGCGGGCGCCGAGGGCGACAAAGGCGGGGTCGGCCGGCGCTGCCGGGGGGCGCGCGTCCGGTCTGGGCGGCAGCAAATCGCTGTTGACCAGCTCGAGTTTCGGCGACACCGGCCGATACACGTCCTCGGGCGACCTTTGTGCGTCCGGCGTAACCTTGGCGCCGAGCGGGACCTCAGGCGGAATCGCGCTCTGGATCTCGCGCTGCATCGTCGCCGACAGCGCGGCGCATTGCGCGATCAGTTCGGTCTCGGTCTGCTGGATCAACTGGTTCTGGTAGATCTTGAGAAAATAAAGGCTGAAGATCGGCAGCAGCAGCACGCTGGTCAGGACCAGAAACACCACCAGGCTGAGCGACGGCCGCCATTTCCGGCGTGGGCCTGCTAAGGCTCCGGAATCGTTGCTCAACGCGCTGCCTCGCAGCGCCCCAGTTTGAAGCCGACGCCATGGACTGTCTCGATCACTGTGTCGCAGCCGGCGGCCGACATCTTGGCTCTGATGTTGCGGATGTGGCTGTCGATGGTGCGGTCGGCGACATGGATGTTTCCTTCATAGGCTGCGTCGAGGATAAGCTCGCGGGTGAAGACTGATCCCGGCCGTGCCATCAAGGTACGCAGGATCGCGAATTCGAGCGCGGTCAGCGACACCGCCTGATCGACGAAGCGTGCGCTGTGCGCGTCCGGATCGATGGTCAGGCCGCCATGGCTGATGGTCTTGGTCGGGGCGGCTGGTGCCGGGGCGGCCCGCGCCCGCCGCAGGATCGCATTAACTCGCGCTACCAGTTCGCGCGGGCTGAACGGCTTGGTGACATAATCGTCGCCGCCGATCTCAAGCCCGAGGATGCGGTCGATCTCCTCGTCATGTGCCGACAGAAAAAGGATCGGCGTATCCGAGTTTTTGCGGATTTGCCGGCAGACTTCGAGGCCATCCATTTCGGGCATGCCGATGTCGAGCACGACCAGTTGGTGGACGCCGCGGTCGAACAGTCGCAGCGCTTCCTGGCCGTTCTGCGCGGTGGAGATCGTCATGCCGGTCTTTTCAAACGCGAAGCGGACGACGTCGCGGATATGCGGATCATCATCAACGACAAGAATGGAGTGAGCCATGATCGCGTCAGCCTTTGGCGCCGTACAGAGAGGTTAACGTTCCGGTCGAGTGTTAGCGAAATATCGCTCCAGGCGCCATGTTCGAAAGCCCCATGCTCGCCAATTTCCCGGGCGGGATAAAAAGTTGCGATCCGGGCTTTCCCGATAGGCAGTGGAAAGCAGCCGAACGGCCGGGAACTGCGTGATATGGGCCTCGACGGGAGGCAGTGTTTGCGGGCTGGCCAGCGACGTAAGATATTCCATATCGAGATTGGGGCCGCTGCCACTGACTTCCCGGCAGTGCTCGACGTTGTAATGCGCCACTAGCCATGGCGCGTTCAGGAAGCAACAAGCATAAAGCACGAGCGCTAGCGAAATAGCATTGGCTGATAGCAGCCACGAGACAGGTCTTCGGCTGATGATCTGGAACAGCATCAGCGCGAGGCCCACCGCGACCAGCCCCATCCAGATGAACGCCGCGAGCCGCAGATAGGTGAGCGAGAAGGCGGCGATATAGAGATCGAGCCGGAAGATCGACGAGATCACCAGCAGGATGTTTTGCGCGATCCACACCAGCACCAGCGGACGGATCAGCCGGGAGGTTTCCGCGGGGCCGCCGGGCCGCATCGCGATCAGCGCGAAGCCGGCGGCGAGCAGCGCGGTGACGATCAGCGGATAGGCGCCGCGATGGGCGTATTGGGCGTGGCTCATGCCGTTGGGAAGGGCCGCGCCGCCCCAGAGATAGGTCAGGTCCAGCACGCTCTGCAGCGCGAACAGTGCATTGCAGAGAATGAGTGCGCGCGTCACAGCCCGCACGTCGAACAGGAAGTCCCAGTCGATCGGTTCGATTACAAAGGTCTCGGTAATTTCCGGAGAGCGCGTGCGTGGAGGGCGGATGCGAAGGGACAGCAGTGGCCAAATCGCGCAGACAATCAGGGTCCAGAATGCGATCCGAAGCGGAGCAATCAGGTTCAGCAACGCGGCGGGATTGAGAGTGTCCAGCCGGTACTCGATCACGGGATTGGCCAGGGTGAACAGCCCAAGAAACACCGCGAAGACGCAAATCGGAATGATCCACGCCACCAGCGAGCCGGCGCCGAGCCATTCAGGTGCGGCGTCTTTAATCCGCTGGAAGATCGACGCGCGGATTAGGTCGGCGATGAATCGAAACGGCCCGCGCAACGGGACCGTCGCGGCTTCGAACGTAACGCGTGGCCACGACGCAAGCTCGCGGGTGGTCAGGACGATGACGAACGTGGCGGTCGCGAGCGTAGCTATCAGCACCGACAACAAGTTGACGTCCTCGATCAGCGCCAACAGGCTCGCGATAAACACCATCGCCATGATGAGTTGAACGCCGCGTGTCGCGCGGATGCCGTTGATGGCCACGGCGACAACGCCGGTCGCGCCGTAAAACAGCGCCAGCGAGACGCCGATTGGCCAACCAAAAAACAACCAGTCGGCCAGCGCGGCGCAAGCGGCGGCCGCGGCGAGCGGCAGCATCAGCGGATTGGAGGGCGTGGAATCGAGTTCGGAAGTGGCTGCGATCGACATGCTTATTTCTCTGGGATCACGAGGGTGAGATGTCTGCGTTTGGGATTGGGGACGGGCTTCGGTGTGGACGGGTTGCGCGGGGGGAGGACGATCACGGTGGGCCGGGCTGGCTTCGATTCCAGCCACCAGCCGTCGTTGAGAAGCCGCCGTGGCAGCCGCGATCGCCGGAAGGGAAGGGGGATGATGTTCGCCATGTGCTGAGTGTGCCGGGCGCGTTCGCAGCGCATATGTGCGGACCGTTCAGAACTCAGCGTATTTTTGTGCAGATTTCCTGCAGGCCCTCCGGGGAAGCGGGGCCAAGCGCCCTCAATCGCCCTTTCTCGAGCCCATCAGGCGGTGCTAAGAGACCCGCCTGTGCGGCGGTTACACGCCTAAAAAACAAGAAATTGCGGAGAACCCTGATGAGCCTGTCTGCCACCGTCGCTTCGTCGGCGATTACCAAAAGTGAACTCGAGACCTCGACGATCCGCGCGATCTCGTGGCGGCTGATTCCGTTCCTGGTGCTGGCCTATTTCCTGTCCTATCTCGATCGCGTCAATCTTGGCTTCGCCGCGCTGACCATGAACAAGGAACTGAACTTTTCGCCGACGGTGTTCTCCTGGGGCGCGGGCATTTTCTTCATCGGCTATTTCCTGTTCGAGGTACCGAGCAATCTGGCGCTGGAAAAATTCGGCGCCAGCCGCTGGATCGCGCGCATCATGATCACGTGGGGCATCATCTCGGCACTGATGGCGCTGGTCAGCGGCGTCTGGAGTTTTTACGGCGTCCGCTTCCTGCTCGGCGTCGCCGAAGCAGGATTTTTTCCAGGTATCATTCTGTATCTGACCTATTGGTATCCGGCGAAATATCGCGCGCGTTTTCTGGCGGCGTTTGCCGTCGCGGTGCCGGTTTCCACCGTGATCGGCGCGCCGATCTCCGGCCTGTTGCTCGGTCTTGATGGCGCGATGGGTCTGCAGGGCTGGCAATGGCTGTTCATCATCGAGGGCGTTCCCTCGGTGCTGCTCGGCATCGTCACCTGGTTCTATCTCACCGATCGTCCGGTGAAGGCCGATTGGCTGACCGCCGAGCAGAAGGCGTGGCTGGCCGCGCAACTCGACAGCGAAACTGCCGCCAAGCAGGCAGCGAACCATCTCACGCTGGGCCAGGCGCTGGCGTCGCCCAAGGTGATCGCACTCAGCCTGATCTATTTCGGCTTCGTCGCAGCGCTCTATGGCATGCAGTTCTGGCTGCCGACGATCGTGAAGGCGTTCGGCTTTTCCAACGCGCAAACCGGCTTCGTCATCGCAGTGCCCTATCTGTTCGGCACGGTCGCGATGATCCTGTGGGCGCGTCACTCCGATGCCACCCGTGAACGCGTCTTCCATGTCGGCGCGCCGCTGTTGTTGACCGCGGTCGCGCTCGGCGTCTGCGGTTATGTCACCGACCCCATGACGACGATGGTGGTGCTGACCGTGGCGGCGATCGGCGTGTTCTGCACCTTCGGGGTGTTCTGGACCTTGCCGACCGCGTGGCTCTCCGGCGCCGCGGCCGCCGGCGCGATCGCGCTGATCAATTCGATCGGCAATCTAGCGGGCTTCGCCGGGCCCTATCTGATCGGCTGGGTCAAGGAGAGCACCGGCAGCACCTCGACCGGCCTGTTCGTGCTGGCCGCGCTGCCGCTGATCGGCGGCCTGCTGGTGTTTCTCGGTGGGCACGAGAGCAAGGTGGAATTCGCCGGCAGCGCGCCGGCGGAGTAGCTAGCGCGTCATTCCGGGGCGCGCGAAGCGCGAACTCCGATGTGCAATTGCACATCGGAGAATCTCGAGATTCCCCGATGCGCAATTGCGCATCTGGGGTCTGGTCCTTCGGACCATCCCGGAATGACCGCTTTGGATTAGCCGTAGCCCGCATGAGCGTAGCGATATGCGGGTCTCCAAAGCCCCGGATGTCGCTTCGCTCATCCAGGCTACGCGCTATCCGCTTGTCCTCGCCCCTCCGCCCCGGACGAGGCGAACCCTGAAATTCAAGTCTAGGACCTCTCGGCGCTGATCCCGGCGTTTGCCGGGCTGCGTCGTCCACCTCACGATTTAATGATCACTGACGAATATTGACATTTATCAGTGAACAGTAAACACTCCTCAGTAAATGAGGCTGAAGGAGTGTCCGATGTTGCCCCGTTTGATTTTATCAAGCTTTTCCAGACTATTAGCTGGAGCGTCGTTAGCGCTCATGGCCGTCGCCCTGACCGGCTGCAACGATACGGTGGCTCAGAAAGCCACCCCGGGCCGGCCCGTTCTGGTCGCCACCGTGCATTATGAGTCGGAATCGCCGGAGCGCAGTTTTGTCGGCACCATCAAGCCGCGGATCGAGACCGACATGGGCTTTCGGGTCCCCGGCAAGGTCGCCAAGCGCCTGGTCGAGGTCGGCCAGACCGTCGATGTCGGACAGCCGCTCGCCACGCTTGATGAAGTCGATCTGAAACTGCAGGCCGAGCAGGCCGAAGCCGAATTTCGTGCCGCCACCGGCGTGCTGGCGCAGGCCGCCGCGGCCGAGCAGCGCGCCAGGGACTTGCGCTCCAAAGGCTGGGCCACCGACGCGACGCTCGATAGCGCGAAGGCCGCCGGCGACGAAGCTCGGGCGCGCCTCAACCGCGCCGAACGCTCGGTCGATCTCACCAGGAACTCGTTGTCTTACGCCACGCTCGAGGCCGATACCCGGGGCGTCGTCACCGCAACGCTGGTCGAGCCGGGGCAGGTGGTGGCCTCCGGGCAGACCGCGATCCGCGTCGCGCGGTTTGGGGAAAAGGAAGCAGTGGTCGCGATCCCGGAAACCCTGCTCGGGCGCGCCAAGGATGGCGCCGCCACCGTCAGCCTGTGGTCGGAGCCCGACAAGAAATATACCGCGAAGCTACGCGAGGTCGCGCCGTCGGCCGATGCCGCAACCCGCACCTACCTCGCCAAGTTTTCGTTGCCTGATGCCGACGATCACGTCTCGCTGGGCATGACCGCGACATTGACCCTGGCCGATCCCGTGACGGAGCGTGTGGCGCGACTGCCGTTGTCGGCGCTGTTCAGCGAGGGCGGTGATCCCTCGCTCTATGTGGTGGATGACGCTGGCGACGTCGCGTTGAAGCCGGTCAAGGTGAAATCCTACGAGAGCAACGATGTCGTCATCTCCGGCGGCCTCGACG